>NZ_JBIVYI010000003.1:0-552119 GCF_044769665.1 Rhizobium sp. NPDC090279
CGCTGGTGACGCGGGGTGGAGCAGCCCGGTAGCTCGTCAGGCTCATAACCTGAAGGCCGCAGGTTCAAATCCTGCCCCCGCAACCAATTCTCTTCCCCTTCTCGTTAGACTTATCGAACGTCTCAAGGAGAGAACGCCCCCTCAACGGCTCCGCAAGCTGCCAAAGCCGACGCAGCGCTCGATTACACCTTCACCATCTCCGTGCGATATTTCGGCAGAAGCGATGCGACCAATTTGCCCCTTTCGGCGAGTTCTTCCTGGGTAGGCTTTGGTGGTTGGGCTCTGCGGCTTTCGACGGAAAATCCGACTGTCGCGAAGAACTCTTCCTGCCCCGCCGGCGTACACATGCAGAGCATGCGAGCCATTCCGCCGGATATGTTCTTGAAAGCATGCGGCGCATTGGCCGGGACGTTGACCGTCGATCCCGCCCGCACGACCCGGGTTTCCCCTCGAAAGGTAAATTCCAGCTCGCCTTCCAGCAGCGAGAACATTTCCTCGAAATCGTGCCGGTGCTGCGGTGGTCCGCCTCCATCCGGCACGAGCATTTCGATCAGGCAATAGCGGCCGTTCGTCTCGGCGCCGGAGACCAGAATCGTATAGATGCCGCCGGCAAGGAAGACATGGCGTATGCCGGGTCCATCCGGATCGGCAATGGTCAGTGAACGATTGGGGTCATCGGCGGGAATGGGCAGGTCTTTCCGGATATCTGCGCTCATTTCGAGTCTCCTCAAAGATCGTCATCATCAACCGAACGACACATCATAGCAGATCGGCGACGACAAATTATGCGGGCTACCCGTCTTTATTATCGTTCCGGCGCCAGAATGCAGCATTGCTCCGGTGCGGGCAAAAGCACGGCGCTATCGCCGACGGCCATCGGCTCCGACAGGGCGCCATTGGCGACGATATCGCCAACCGCCGTTTCGCACCGATACTGATAGGTTCGGCCGAGATAGGTTCGCATACCCAAAACCGCCGGCAGGCCATTGCCTTCGCGATGAACCACAAGACCATCCGCGCGGCAGCCAAGGATGAAACTATCCGGAATAGGCCCGAAAACATCCTGTGATAGCACGATCCTGGCGCCACCCGTGGCCTCGGCCGTGACGAAGGCGCCTTCCCGCCCAACAACCCGCAACGGCAACAGATTTTCGAAGCCGACGAAGCGGGCCACGAAGCTATTGGCCGGCTTACGGTAGAGGACCTCGGGCGTATCGAGCTGCATGATGCGGCCGGCGTTCATGATGGCGACGCGGTCGGAGATCGAGAAGGCCTCTTCCTGATCGTGGGTCACGTAAAGCGACGTCGTGCCGTTGGCGCGCTGCAGTTGGCGGATTTCGACGCGCATATCGACACGCAGCTTGGCATCGAGATTGGACAATGGCTCGTCGAACATCAGGAGCGGCGGCTCGATGACGAGGGCGCGGGCAAGCGCGACGCGCTGCTTCTGGCCGCCGGAGAGTGCCGAGGGTAGCCGGTCACTGAGGCCGGAAAGTCCGACGCGTTCCAGCATGGCGGCTGCCTTCTTCCGACGTACCTGTGTTGCGATCCGGCGCTGCTTGAGGCCGAAGGCGACGTTGTCGAGCACCGTCAGATGTGGAAACAGCGCGTAGTTCTGGAACACCAGGCCGATATCCCTGGCGTGCGCCGGCAGCGTCGTCAGATCGCGGTCGCCGAGCTTGATCGTGCCGCTTGTGGGCTGCAGGAAGCCTGCGACGAGCCGCAAGGTCGTCGTCTTGCCGCAGCCGCTGGAGCCGAGCAGCGAGACCAGTTCCCCGGCGGCGACGGAAAGCGAGAGATCCTGCAGGACGGCCGTCTTGCCGTAATGGGCGCTGATGGAATCGATGGAGAGCGATACGGTCACGGGCGGCTACTTTGTCAGGAAGGTGAGGCCCAAGGTGGCTTCGACGATCGCCATGACGGCGACGGTCACGAGCATCAGCAGCACGGAAACCGAGGCAATGGTCGGGTCGAAGAACTGTTCCATATGGGCGAGGATCTGGATGGGAAGGGTGGAGATGCCGGGTCCGGTCAGGAAGACCGAAACCGAGACATCGTTGATCGAGGTAATGAAGGCGAGGATGAAGGCGGCGATGACGCCGGCGCGGATATTCGGCAGCACCACGGTCAGGAACGTTTTCAGGGGAGGGCAGCCGAGGCTGATCGCCGCTTCCTCGATCGAGAAATCGAAGCTCGCGAGACTGGCGCTGACGACACGCACCGAATAGGGCAGGACCAGCAGGGCATGGCCGATCAAGAGGCTCGGGAAGATCGGCAGCCCGAGGCCGATGGTAATCGATTTCATCAGCGAAAAGCCGAAGACGATTTCCGGAACGAGGATCGGCAGCACGAAGAGCGTCGAAAGCCAGCGCGGCAGCTCCACCCTGTAGCGGCTGATCGCATAGGCGGCGGGAATGCCGATCAACAGTGAAAGCGCGGTTCCGAGGAAGGCCAGCTGCAGGCTGGTGACCGCCGTCGTGCGGAAGGCCTCGATCGCGAAAATGTTTGAGAACCAGTGCAGCGTCAGGCCTTGCGGGGGAAAGGTGAGATAGGTCGTGTCGCTGAAGGCGGCGCCGATGATGATGACGAGCGGCGCCAGCAGAAACAGGAAGACAAGAGCCGTGAAAGCGAGAAGCGCGGGGTGGACGGATCTTGCCATATCACACCGCCATCGGATTCAGACGTCGCGCGAGACGGCTCATGATCGCGACAATGCCGATCGTCACCACGACCATGATGGCGGCGATGGTGGAGGCGCCGACCCAGTCGAAGGTGACCATGGCGCGTTGATAGAGAAAGGTGCCCATCATCATCTGCTTTTCACCGCCCAGCAGCTGCGGCGTGGCATAGGAGGTGAAACTGCCGGTAAAGACCAGCACGGCGCCGACGATGAGGCCGGGCGTGGCAAGCGGCAGGATGACCTGGCGGAAGGTTGCAGCCGGCGTTGCGCCGAGCGATGTCGCCGCCTGAACGAGATCCTGCGGTATGCCTTCAAGGACGCCAACGAGGGTCAAAATCATCAGCGGCACGAAAAGATAGACCATCGCGACGATCACCGAACCCTCGGTATAGAGCATCGAGAGCGGTTCGTTGATGATGCCGATTGACATGAGAATGGTGTTGAGAATGCCGTTCTTGCCGAGAATGATCAGCCAGGCGAAGGAGCGCACGACGACGCCGGTCAAGAGCGGAAAGACGGCGGCGATGATCATGACGCTTTTGGCGCGGCCCGGCATCTGTGCGATGACATAGGCGGCGATGAAACCGATGACCAGCGAGATCGCCGTCGTGATGAGAGCAATCTCGATGGTTCTGAAAAGCACCGTGCGGCGAAAGCCGCTGGAAAAGAAGGCGACATAGGGGGAAAATACCCCCTTGGGTTCGCCGAAGGTCGCCGCGATCGTAATGATCACGGGAATGAGCAGGAACAGCGTTACGGCAATTATCGCCGGCGTCGCCAAACCCCATTTCATCAAATGCTTCATCAACCGAATTCCGTGAGAATGCCGCGTGATTTTGCGACACGCCCTGTTACATGCCGAAGATCTCGTTCCAGCGGTCGACCCAGTCCGGTTGCGCTTCGATCAGCTTTTGATAGTCGACGCGGCTGAGTTTGGCGATCATCTCGGCGCCGTAGGTCCAGAGCTTGGCCTTTTCGGGCGGCAGCACTACCTTGGTCGACACCGGGGCATCGACGCCCTGTTCGGCTTCCGCCTGCTGCACGTCCTTCGACAGGACGAAATTGATGAACTGATGCGCAAGCTCGACATTTTCCGAGCCCTTCGGAATGTTGACCGTATTGAGGACGGCGATATCGCCCTCCTTCAGATCGGCCCAGGCCATCGTCGGAACGGCGGCGCGTAGGGATGTCAGAACAAAGTCCTGGGTCATCGCCACCTTGGCCTCGCCCGTCGAGATCAGGTTCACCAGCTCGGAGCCGGTATTGTAGTTCTTGACCACGTTCGGCTTCAGCGCCTCGATGGCTTCGAAGGCCTTGTCGGCATTGGCATAGGGATCGACGCCGGCATGCTTGCCGGCTTCGAGCACCGTCAGCGGCCCGCCTGTCGTGGTGATGCCGGGAAGAGAAACCGCGCCCTTCAGGTCGTCGCGCCACAAATCGTTCCACGAGGTAATCGGCGGGTTCACCTTCGTCGTATCGTAGACGATGCCCACGCGGCCGATCGTGTAAGCCGGGCCGTAATTGCCCTGCGGCGCCTTGGCGATATCATAGAGATCGGCAAGGTTCGGGATCTTGCTGCGATCGACTTCCTGGAAGAGGCCCTGCTGGATGCCGAGCTGCGAATAGCTGTCCGTGAGATAGATGACGTCGACGCCCTTGCCGCCGCGCAGCTTCAGCTTGTTGAGGCGGTCGGCATTGTTGCCGGTTTCGAAGACGACGTCGCAGCCGCAGATCTTCTTGAACGGCTCGATGATGTTGGCTTGCATCTTCTCGCCATTATAGCCCCACCAGGAAACGGTCAGCGTCTTTGCCTGGGCGAAGGCCGGCATGGCTGTTGCGGCGGCAAGGAGAGCAAATCCCGCAGCGCGGGCAAGGGTGAGGCCTTTCATTCTCGAAATCCTTTTGGTCAATAAAATCCGACATATGTTTCAAGCTTGCAGGATACTATTTTTCGAGCATCGGCTTTACAAGCCCAACAAATGGGCAGGGTCGCAGTTTCTCCCGATTTCAGCTGGATATTTGCGTCGTTGCGTTGCGCCGTCCCGATTTCAATAAACCTCTGGGATCATTCATCTTCCCGTGCAAGGGCCGAACGACTTTACAGGGCGGTTAGCCATCTCTACCCTCGGTACATCCAATACATTGCAGGCATGATTTCCATGGCATCCCCGAACACAATCCTTCCCGACGATCTGCTCATCAATGCGGCCGACGAAGTGCTGATCCGTCAGGATCTGACGCTGACCGCCCTCGGCCGCCGGCCGGCGGACCGCCTGCTGCGCGTCGGCAAGCTTTTGGATGTGCATAGCCGCACCTGGCTGGACGATCAGGAAATCGTCATCAAGGGCAAGCGCATCGCCTATGTCGGCCCGGCCGGTAGCTATCAGGGCGAGGTAGGCGAGCGTGCGCACGAGCCGCATCTTGCCGCCGTTCCCGGCTTTGGTGAGGCGCACAAGCACATCGAGAGCTCGCATCTGACGCCGGAATGGGAAGCGGCTCTGGTCATGCCGCATGGCGTGACCTGGACCTGCGAGGCAAGCCATGAATTCTCCAATGTGAACGGTGCTCGCAATCTGGAATTCTGGCTGGAAGCCCGCCGCCTGGGATCGCCGATGAAGATATTCCCTCTGCCTGGATCGGCCGTGCCGCCGACCGCATACGAATGGGGCGGCGGTCATTTCGGCTATGACGAGCAGAAATCCTTTCTCAATGAAAGCCTGATGGTGGCCGGCCTCGACGAGGTCATGGACTGGCCATCTGTCAGCAATCCGGAGAATCCGGCTTACGATCGCCTCTGGGGCATGATCCGGGCGACGTTCGAGCAGCGCGGCGTCGTCGAAGGCCATGGCGCGGGCTTGCGCGACCTGCCATCGATCAATGCCTTTGCCGGGGCTGGCCTTGCCTCCGATCACGAAGGCTGGTTCCTCGACGAGATCTGGGAAAAGCTGACGCACGGCCTGTTCATCGAGCTTCGGCCGCATTCCCTGCCTGATGTCATCAAGGGGCTGATCGACAAGGGTCTGTCCGACTGGTCGCAAATCGCCTTCGTCACCGACGATCGCAGCGCCACCGATACGCTGAAGCTCGGCGCGACGGACTATAATGTCCGCCTCGCTATCGAAAATGGATTGGCGCCCGAAATCGCCATTCAATGCGTGACGATCAATCCGGCGCGTCATATGCGGCTGACGCCTTGGGTCGGCTCGATTGCGCCCGGCCGCTTCGCCGATATCGTGCTGCTGAACGACGTGAAAACGCTATCGATCGCCAAAGTCTGGGCTGACGGCAGGCTGGCATCCGATGGCAAGACTTTCGTCGGCGTCCGGCCCGAAATCGACTGGCCGGATTGGGCGACTGAGACGGTTCGTATCGACAGGGTTGTCGCGCCGGAAGATTTTCGTATTGCCGCGCCGTCGGATGCGGTGACGGCAAAGGCGGCGCTGCTGCGACCGTTCCACTGGACCGATGATTTCATCACCATGGATCTGCCCGTCAGCGATGGCGCCGTTCAGCGCGATCCCGATCGCAACGTCACGAAATTTGCCATCGTCGACCGCTTTTCCGGCGAGGCGAAGGTCGCCCGCATGTTCTGGCTCGGCACCGGGCCGCGCACGCCGGATACTGCCCTTGGCGCCACGCTTGGCCACGACAAGCACAATATCTGGGTCGTCGGCTCCTCGGATGAAGCCATGGCCATCGTCGCCAATGCGCTTAGGGAGCAGCAAGGCGGCTGGGTGCTGGTCTCGGGCGGCAAGGTCGTCGCGCGCGTCCGCTATGAAGTCGGCGGTCTGATGACCGCACGGTCGGCGGAAGAGCTGGATGCGGAGATGCAGGCGCTGTATAAGGCCGGCGCCGAGATCGACTGGATGTATGAGCCGACCTTCTCGCCGCGCTGGTGGCCGGGCTTTCCCGAGCGTCTCTCCTTTGCGACGCTTACCTGTGCGCCCTGGCGCTGGGTGCTGGTTGCCCCCTCCGAAAGGGCGCCGGAGGGTTTCGTCAATGTCGCGACGGGTGAAACGCATCCCATCGTCTGGTAGGGATATCCATCTTCCTGCTACCGGATATCCAGGCGTCCACACGATTGAAGGCTGGTGAGGTGCCCGACAAGGCGGATATTCGATCGGGTCTTGACGGCCGAAGCCGGCTCCTTAATTATCCGTTTGGTTACTTGCGTCGCGCCCGTGAGCATCTGGCAGGGTAGAGTGTACCCGTGCCCGCGTGGATCGGCCGGCACCTGGAAACCAGGCTGAAGGAGGCCGTGGTGATTGCGGTTGATAAGGATAGGCGGCGGATAGTGTCGGCATTTTCCACGCTGGGATGCGCCGAGCTTGAATTGGATCAAGCCCTCGGATTGGCCGCGCGCCATGGCCTCGACGCCATTGAAATCCGCGCCCTTGGCGGCACGATCGATCTGGTTGCCTATTTCACCGAAAGATTCGGCTCTCCCGCTGGCCTGGCCAAAGCGCTGGAAGCCTCTCCGGTAGGCGTTTGCGCCTTCAATACTTCGCTGCGTCTTGTCGGAGCGACATCGCAGGCGAAGGAAGAGTTCCTGCGCTATCTTCCCTGGGCTGAGGCAGCCGGCGTTCGTTCGCTCAGGGTCTTCGATGGCGGCGAAACCGCCGATGAGGGCGAGCTGGCCGAGGCTCTGTCGACATTGCAATGGTGGCGCGAGACTGCGAAGCGCGAGGGATTTCGTGCCGATATGGTCGTCGAGACGCATGATTTTCTGGCGTTGCCCGACGCAATTCCCCGCTTTCTTGAGGTGGCACCCGATTGCGCGCTCCTTTGGGATACCCATCACACCTGGCGCAAGGGCGGGCAAGATCCCGTCGAAACCTGGAAGCAGGTCCGGGGCAACACGCACCATCTTCACATCAAGGACAGCATTTCCAGCCCGGGGCCGAGGCTGCCCTACAGCTATGTGCTGCCAGGCATGGGCGAATTTCCGATGGTCGCGCTACTTTCGGCGCTCACTGACGCGGGCTATGCCGGCATCATGAGCCTGGAGTGGGAAAGGTTGTGGCATCAGGATCTGCCACCGCTGGATTTGGCTTTGCAGGCGGCGCAGCGAAGCGGCTGGTGGGGCCGCGCACCAAGCGGTGAATAATTGTTGAAGAGCGCGAATATTTTAGTCTAGTTGTATGCAAGAAGGCTGCATGGAGATTGACTTTTGCAGCGCTCGTTAATTAGTGTATTAGCAATTAATAAATAACTATCTCGTAGGCATGTCGTGCCGGGTTGACTATGGTTTTCGGCGCAATATTTCCAGCTCGATGAAGGGGACCTCAATGATTGAGGTTTGAGGGTGTCTGGAAGATGGAAGAGGCGGATTATAGACACCACAAATCCGATGCTTCGGAGCGATGCGCGCTGCTCCTGGCTGTAGCTCTTCGCTTCGCCCCCGAGAGGGCGGTCCGATGAACGGCAAGGCAAACCGCGAGGAAGGGGGGCATGAAGCCCTGATCTTGAAGGCGATCGCCGATGGCGGCCTGGGCTTTGCGGCGCAATGGATTCACGATGCTGGCAATGTCGGCAAGGTGTTTTATGCCGAAAGCCTGGCGCGCGTAACGGACTCGGACGGCACCGTGCATACGGCTGGAACCTTCGTCTCGCTCCTCGAGCGGCAGGATCGCTGGTTCGATCTCGATCTGCGGATTCTGGATATGGTGTTGTCCGATCTGGCCGCAGACGAGACGCTGGTTCTCGGTTTCAATCTCTCCGCCACCAGCCTGTCTCGCTCCGATCGATTTGCCGATGTGTTTGGCCGAATTAGCCGTCGGCCGGAGCTTGCTCCAAGGCTTATCATCGAAGTCACCGAAAGCTATCCTGTTGTCGGGGCATCCATCGAGCGCATGAAGATGATCCGTGCTCTCGGCTGCCGTATCGCGATTGACGATTTCGGCTCCGGTTTCGCCACGCCGGCATCGCTGTTGCAGCTGGCCACCGATATCGTCAAGATCGATGCAGCCTTTGTATGGGATAACAGGCGTGGCCGGGACGGAAGCGATAGCCTCTCCCATCTCGTCGGTTTTGCAGCCTGTTTTGCTCCCTGTGTCGTCGTCGAGGGCATTGAAACCAACTCCCAGCTTGAAGCGGCGCGGGAGGCGGGTGCGACGCATATGCAGGGTTTCCTGCTGTCGAAGCCGGTCTCCCTGGCCCAGCTTCGGCGCCACAAGCACAAAGCCGTCTTGCGGGGGGTGGAATGAGCATTCCTGCCGTTTTCCTGCCGGGCATGACTGCAAACTTCAATCGCAGTGCATGGCATATATCGGCTGTTCGTTCGCCGAGCTTTGTCGTTCCGGCCTTGCAGGTGATGCCATGATGAAGCAACCGGCTTTCACATCGGCCTATCAGATTTCGGCGGCCCGGGCGGCGAGCGAACTCAAGACGAAGACGTTGCTGCGCGCCTTGGTCAGCCGGCTTCGCATCGTCTTCTCTGGCGATGCCTTGGAGCTGTCCGCCACATTTGTCGGCGGGGCTGACCCGCATGTCCTTATTTGCGATCAGGCAGCCGAAACGGCCGGCCGAGTGACCATAGACGCTGAAACCGGTCTTTATGTCTTCTGCGAATTGGGCGGCAGTGCCGATGACATCGTCATCGTCACCGCGAGTGAGAAGAGGTTGATTGAGGAGATCGCGCTTCATCTCGGCGACGGTGGCCTGCCGTTGGAAGCCGTCGATGCCGCCGTCGGCAGTCTTGTCGGCCAGACGATGCAGGATGTCGAGCGCAAGCTCATTCTCCAGACGCTGCATCATTGCGACGGAGATCCTACCCATACGGCGTTCATGCTCGGCATGCCGCTCGTCACCCTTTGCAACAAGCTGGCGGTCTATTTTTCGGACCCGGCGGGCGAACTGCCGCAGACTGCTGCGGAGACCGGATACGGAGCGAAAAGCTACCGGCTGTGATTGCGGGCGCATTTTATGCGGACGCATTATGCCCCGGTTACTAAAACCGGGATCGCGCTCCTGGAACAGGGCGCAAATCGAAACGGCGCGATGTCCGGCCACGGCTATCGCGCATGATGTAATTCGAGCGGGGCGGCGCACGAGGAACCAAATGAGATCCGGGAAAAGATCATGGATTCTTTCAGCGAGAGAAAAGACCCCGTCCCATCGAAGATGCATTCCTTGTTCGACGGCTGCGTGAAGATCGTTTCGGCCTATGTCAGCCACAATGCCATGCCCGTTCACAGTCTTCCAAGGCTGATCAAGGATATCCACGAGGCGCTGCAAACATTGGATGGGTCGGCTGCGATCGTCGAGCGCAGCAATCTGGTGCCGGCGGTGGATTTGAAGAAATCGATAACCAGCGATTACATCGTCTGCCTCGAAGACGGCAAACGCTTCAAGACGCTGAAGCGCCATTTGCGTGTGCATTATGGCCTGACGCCCGAGGAATACAGGCAAAAGTGGGGGCTTGCTCCCAACTATCCGATGGTTGCGCAGAACTACGCCAACCGTCGCTCGGAGCTCGCCAAGATTTCCGGCCTCGGTGCGAACGGCAACAAGAGGGAAGGCGTCCGCTGAAGCAATTCGGAAACGGGCGCATTCCGCGTTGTTGACGGACAAGGCTTCGACGCCCTGCGGGAGTTCGAGCGGGTATTCGCGAATGGATGCGTGCGCGTTTCGCGGCGCCTGCCGTGGGCTGCGTCTCTCGGCGGAGCGCTGCCAATAAAATGGCGCCCTGCAAGGGGCGCCATTTTATTCGGGGCTTTCCAAAGTCGCGATCAGTGACCGATCAGAAGACCTGACGCAGCACGACGAAGAGCACGAAGGCAAGCGCGATCGAGGCCGGCAGCGTCAGTATCCAGGCCATCAGCATGTTGCGCACGGTCGACCATTGCAGGCCGGAGCCGTTGGCCGCCATGGTGCCGGCCACACCGGAGGACAGCACGTGCGTGGTCGAAACCGGCAGGCCGAGATGGTCGGCCGCACCGATCGTCAGCATGGCGACCACTTCGGCGGCTGCACCCTGACCATAGGTCAGGTGCGTCTTGCCGATCTTTTCGCCGACGGTGACGACGATGCGCTTCCAGCCGACCATGGTGCCGAGGCCGAGTGCCAGGGCGACTGCGACCTTCACCCAGAGCGGGATGAACTTGGTCGCATGATCGACGGCGGCATGATAGTTGGTGACGGCCTTCAGGTCGTCGGCGCTCATCGGCAGCAGTTTCTGCTTGTCGATCAGCTTCAGCGATTCACCGATCAGATAGATGTCGTTGCGAACGTTGCTGACGAGGCCGTTCGGCAGCTTCTCGACGCTCGGATAGGCGGCGATCTCGGCGCTGGTTGCATGGATATAAGCCTGCAGAGCCGGCGTCGTCGCATCCGTCCAGGTCTTGGTCTTGACGGCATCGCTGACGGCAGCCTTGGGATCGGCAGGCGTCGCAACGCCCGGCTTCACATATTTGCCGAGTACCGTCTCGACCTGTGCCGAGGCGGCCTTGTAGGCCTCGAGATAGTTGATGTCGGGCGTCTTGTTCAGCGCGAAGGCGGTCGGGACAAGACCGATGAGGATGAGCATGATCAGGCCCATGCCCTTCTGGCCGTCATTCGAGCCGTGGGCAAAGCTGACGCCTGTGCAGGTGAAGATCAGCAGGCCGCGAATCCAGGGTGGCGGCGGCGCATTGCCCTTCGGGGCTTCATAAAGCGCCTTGTTGCGGATCAGCACCTTGGCGACCAGCAGCAGCAACGCGGCCGCGCCGAAGCCGATGATCGGTGACAACAGCAGCGACATGCCGACACTGCTTGCCTGCGACCAGTCGACGCCGCTGGTGGCGGAGCCGGCAGGCGCCAGGAACTGGTTGGCAAGGCCGACGCCGATGATCGAGCCGACGAGCGTGTGCGAGCTTGAGGCCGGCAGACCGAGATACCAGGTTCCGAGGTTCCAGATGATGGCGGCGGTCAAAAGGGCGAAGACCATCGCCAGACCGGAGCCGGAGCCGACCTGCAGGATCAGCTCCACCGGCAGCAGCGCCAGGATACCGAAGGCGACGGCGCCGGACGAGGTCAGCACCCCGAGGAAGTTGAAGAAGCCGGACCAGATGACGGCGAATTCGGCCGGTAGCGAGCGGGTGTAGATGACGGTTGCCACAGCATTGGCCGTGTCGTGGAAGCCGTTGACGAATTCGAAGCCGAGAGCGATCAGCAGCGCCAGACCGAGCAAGATCCACGGAACAGCAGCGGCTTCAGCAAGATCGCTGCCAAGGGCATAACCGACATAGACGAGGCCGCCCAGAACAATGACGCCGAAGATCGGCAGAAACCACTTTGCCGAGCCGCCTGCGCCGTGAATCGGATGATCGGCATTGCCGCCCTCCGCATTGTTTGAAACGAGGTCGACCATCCCAAACTCCTTTATGGCAATTGATATTGCTGGTGTAAGCCTCGTTCATGAAACTCTCGTGACGCGCGAGTAGGTTGCGGAGGCCTGCAAATACCTGGCAATGCCAGCTTTTTCGGCCGCCGGCATAAGCCTGGACCCATCCTAATTTCGCCGCCAAAAGGCCTTTTTCGGTTCAGCCAGCGTTCATACCTCGGGGGGTTAAATCCCTGATGTAAGGGACTTGGATAGAGGGCCATCAAAATGAGATCGTCCGTGATTGCCATCGCTGCCTTGTTCGGCAGCCTGGTTGTATCTTCGGCAGAGGCAATGCCTATCCCAGCCGTTGGGACAGCGGCCTCAGTGCCGATCGTGAAAGTTGACTATGCCTGCGGCCGTGGCAGGCACCTGACGCGCTGGGGCGATTGCCGCCCGAACCGCTGGGGTCCGCCGCGAGGCTACTACAGGCCGCCACCGCCGCCGCCATGGGGCTGGTACGGCCATCGCCATCACCGTGACGGTTGGCGCGATGACCGCTGGCGTGATGACCGCTGGCGCGATCGCCCGCGCTACTGGTAAGATCAGAGACACCGCCGCACCTTGCGGCGGTGTCTTGTCTAGAGCATTTCCGCTTTTCTTTGAATCGCGAGAATGCTCTATCCTCTTGTTTTCTTACGCATTCCGGATGGAAAACCGCTGCGCACTTTTCCTGGAAATGCTCTAAGGATGGATTTGGGGCCGTAACGCGCGTGCCCCGAGCCATAGTGCGGCAAGGGCGAGCAGGCTGGCTGATAAAATTGCAGCGAGGCTTTTCGCATGAAGCACGATATCGGCAAGCTTCGGCCGGATGAGATCGGCCGTATTGAAGTTCTCTGCGCTGAACTTGCACAGAACCAGCGAGAGATTGTTGCGTACCAGTGTCGCGTCGATATCCGAGACGAGGTCGTTGACCGGCGCCTTTTCCTCTTTCATCGCCCGCATCTGTAGCAGCACCGCCTTCGCCGCTGCGAGATAGGCGTGCGAGCATTCGTTGAACGGGCTTTCCTCGTCGCTGACGCTGCCCGGCATCAAGCCCCATAGGCAATAGGCACGCTGGATCTGCGCGAAGTTCAAGATGCGGCGGAAGGTTTCGTCGGTATCAGACGCACCCTCGGCAAGCGATATGATCCGCCCGTAGTAGGGCGCGATCACAGCCATTTCGCCATGGGTGAGGCTTGGGATCGGGATGCCGGCCTGGCTTCCAGAGGAGCCGCCGCCATGCGCGGCAACCGCAATCGGCCAGCCTGAAAACATGAGGCAGAAGACTGTAAGCAAGACGCCGCGTGAATGCCGGCGTCTCCCGCGCATGTTGCCATGCGCGGGATGCGAGCTATTTATCATACTAAGCGCGGCGCGGGGTGGCTGCGTTGCCGTAGCGCGGCTGCGGCAGCTGGCGTTCCGCCCAGGCTCCGAAGGCAAGCCCGAGCGTCGTCCAGAGGATGACATGCATGCCGATCGAGGTGAGGCGGAAGCGCCAGAGCACGACAGCCGAGAATTGCTCCGGCACTTCGTTGATTGGGGGAAGCAGGTATTGGATCAATGCGATGAAGACGATGTAGCCGATGCCGGCAATGATCGCACTGTTCCACGAACCATATCGTGCCGCCAGCCGGCGGCCGAAGCCCACGGCGACGATCATGGCGACGATGGAGGCGACGATCATGATGAAGAACAGTTCTGTTCTTGCGCCGATCGTGTCGGGGTTGCCGACGGCCGGCGGGTTTGCCGGATATTTGATGTCGGGCACGAGCGAAATCGTCACGAAGGCGGCGATTGCAAGCAGCGCCGCGGTGCTGCGCGCGCCGAGCGGGCTGACGCGGCCATAGACGAAGGAGAAGACCAGCGCGAACAATCCGCCGATCGCCGTCGAAAAGACCATGATGCCGGTGAAGAGGCCAATGCCCGCCTGCGTGGCGCGGCTGACGATTTCCGGCTCCGGCGCTTCGCCGGCGGCCTGCGCGGCCTTTTCTTCAAAGCCGATGGCCCAATCGACCAGCGGTTCGCCGAAAGTGTGGGCGAAGGCAAAAATGAGAATGCCGGCAAGGGCCCCGACGATCATGCCGCGGAGCAAAAGACGTCCAACCATGTGCGTGCTCCCTTAGTGGCAGGGGAAGCCGAGCAGGTGGCGGCCGTCATGCACGAATTCATGCACATACATGCCCGAGATCAGCGAGGTCGCGCCTTCTTCTGCGCCGATGAAATAGATGGCGAGCAGCATCAGCAGGCCGGCGAAAATGGCCCAGGGCAGGATCTGGCCGAGCGGAATTGGCTGCGGAACCGTGGATGGGGCGAAAGTGGTGTCGGACATTGTATTTCCCTTTTTAAGAAAAGCGCGTTCCATTTGCGGAAGGGTTCTTGCGGGAAGGGTCTGGCTTTCGAGGGCGAAGCTTCCGTCATCGATTACAGTGGCGCGACCGCGCCGGGATTCCACCGGCTTCCACACCCGCAAGTGCAAGTTTATATCTATCTGTAAAGATAGTTGTCAATCAAGCGCCACTGCGATGTGAAATCGCGACAAGAGCGCGGCAGGGGATGGAGTTGGGGGATCTTATGAAAACGCGTTTGAGCTGGATTTGCCATGGCGCGACGCAAGCCAATCGAAACGGTTGCTTTCCGGATGATGAACCGTTGGAGGCGAAGGCGGCACAGCAGGCTCAATCGCTGTCCTTCGGGCTCGGGCCGATCGATCGGGTCTGGACCAGTCCGGCCCTGCGCGCCCGCCAGACGGCGACGGTCCTCGGCCTCGAAGCCATTCCGGATGTCGGCTTGCGCGAATGCGATTACGGCGACTGGCGGGGACAATCGCTTGCCGGACTGCATGAAAGGGATGCGGAATCCCTGGCGCTATGGATGACGGATACGTCGGTGGCGCCGCATGGTGGCGAGGCACTGTCGGCCGTCATGAAGCGTGTCGGCGAATGGATGGGGCATCATATCGAGGATAGCGGCCATATCGTCGTCATCACCCATGCGAGCGTCATCCGCGCTGCCGTTCTGCAGGCGCTGCAGGCACCGGCGGCGGCATTCTGGGCGATCGATGTCGAGCCGTTCGGGATTGTCGAAATGACCAGCGACAGCCTCCGTTGGCAGCTTCGCTTCCCGAAGATGATGATATAGCTAGTTCCGCAAGTCTGCCTAAAGCGGAAATGCTCTGGCGGTCAACGGGCCGCCTTCGCCCGTTGCCGTTCGAAATAGACGAGATAGACGGCCATGCCGAATGTCATGGCGGCCAGTCCATACCAGGTGATGGCGTAGACGAGATGGCTGTTGTGGAAGGTGATCTGCGTCAACCCTCCGACCGGCAATCCGCCCGGATTTTTCGTATCGTCGGCATCGATGAAGTAGGGCGCCACGTTCCGCAGCCCGCGCGCCTCGGCGATATCAGTGACGTCGCGCGAGTACCAGCGCTCCTCCCCAGGCACGTTTGAGCGCAGCAGCGTGCCCTTCGGCTCGTTGATCCTGAGCAGGCCGGTCACGGTCGTCTCGCCGGCGATCTCGCCTTCGGTGCGCGTCGCCGGATTGCGCTTTTCTGTGGGAACGAAGCCGCGGTTGATGATGACGGTCGTACCGTCGGCAAGCTTCAGCGGCGTCAGCACCCAATAGCCCGCGCCGAGCGCGGTCGAGGCATAGACCTGCGTTTCCTTGTCGTTGAGAAAGGTGCCGCTCGCCTGCACATGCTTGTATTCGGAGTTCTCCGCCGTGACATCGGCCCATTGCGTCGGGCCGGGCGCCGCAACCGGTGGCGCATGTACGCGTGCATCGATCCTGGCGATCAGATCTAGCTTCCAGTGCAGCCGCTCCACCTGCCAGGTGCCGAGCCCGATGAGGAGGGCGGTTAGAAGCAGAAGTGACAAAACCCAGATGGCAAGCGTGAGCGCCGAGCGCGGCTTGCCCTGGGACGTGGTCGGGGAAATATCGGTCATGGCGCTGGCCTCCGGGGACGCGCAACCGCATGATTTCGAGAGGATCGGCTCTCTTCGCGGAAGATCATGCGCGGTCTTAGAAAAAATCGGCTGCTATTTCGGGCGCTTTCAAGCATGCGCCATGCAGCGTCCGGCGGAATTCTCGCCGGAAAGAGAGGGCGGGCCTTCGCCGGAAGGCCCGCCGCTCGGTCTTACGGCATGTTGCGCATCATCTCGGGCGACATGGGCATCATGTTCGCGTTGAGGTGATGCATGACCCAGAGCGAGCCGGACAGCGCGATGATGACGATCACGATGGTGAAGATCAGCGCCATCATGTTCCAGCCGCCTTCCGAGCGGGTGTTCATGTGCAGGAAGTAGATCATGTGCACGACGATCTGGATCGCACCGAGGATCATGACGATCGCCCCGGTGACCGCCGGATCGGGGATAACCTTGCTCATGACCAGCCAGAAGGGAATGGCGGTCAGGATGACGGAAAGGACGAACCCCGTCATGTAGCTCTTGAAGGTGCCGTGTGCCGCCTCGTGGCCGCCATGGTGATCGTGGCCGTGAGCGTCGCCGGAATGATGCGAATGGTTTGCGTTCGAGCTCATCCGAGAACTCCCATGAGGTAGACGAGGGAAAACACGCCGATCCAGACGACGTCGAGGAAGTGCCAGAACATCGAAAGGCACATCAGGCGACGCTTGTTTTCCGCGATCAGGCCGTGGCGGCTAACCTGCACCATCAGCGTGATCAGCCAGAGGATACCGGTGGTGACGTGCAGACCGTGCGTGCCGACCAGCGTGAAGAAGGCCGACAGGAAGGCGCTGCGCTGCGGACCGGCGCCGTCGAGGATCAGGTGATAGAACTCATAGAGTTCGAAGAAGATGAAGAGGGCGCCGAAGATGCCCGTTATCGCCAGCCACATCATCGTGCCCGACTGATTGTTCTTCTCCATCGCCAGCATGGCGAAGCCATAGGTGATGGAGGAGAAGAGCAGCATCGCCGTGTTGAGGGCGACGAGCGGCAGCTCGAACAAGTCGGCCGGAGACGGACCGGCCGCATAGCTGTGGCCGAGCACGGCATAGGTCGCGAAGAGGACTGCGAAGATCAGGCAGTCGCTCATGATGTAGATCCAGAAGCCCAGCATGGTGCTGCCTTCCGGGTGATGCTCCTCCGTCATGTAGAAGGCGGGTGTTTCGCCATCCATGGGAGCCTGTGCGGTATGGGTCGTCATCGTCTTACACCTGTCCTGCGAGCTGCTTCGTACGCTCGTTCTCGGTCTTGACGACCTCGTCGGCGGGAATGTGGTAGTCGCGCTTGTAATTGAAGGTATGGCCGATCGTAATGACGAGCATCGCGACGAAGGTGATGGCGGCGAGCCACCACATGTACCAGATCATCCCAAATGCAAAGCCGATCGAGAGAACGCCGAGGATGATGCCCGTGCCGGTATTCTTCGGCATGTGGATCGGGATGAAGCCTTCGGTCGGCCTGACGTAACCACGGTTCTTCATGTCCCACCAGGCGTCGTGATCGTAGACGATCGGCGTGAAAGCGAAGTTGTAGGCCGGCGGCGGCGAGGAGGTGGACCATTCCAGCGTACGGCCGCCCCAGGGGTCGCCGGTGTGGTCGCGAAGCTCTTCGCGCTTCATGAAGCTGACGACGAGCTGGATGAGGAAGCTGGCGATGCCGATGGCGATCAGCACGGCGCCGAAAGCTGCGATGATGAACCAGATCTGCAGCGACGGATCGTCGAACTGGCTGACGCGGCGGGTCACGCCCATCAGGCCGAGGATGTAAAGCGGCATGAAGGCGAACCAGAAGCCGATCTGCCAGAACCAGAAGCTCATCTTGCCCCAGAAAGGATCGAGCTTGAAGCCGAAGGCCTTCGGGAACCAGTAGTTGACGCCGGCAAACATGCCGAAGAGCACGCCGCCGATGATGACGTTATGGAAGTGGGCGATCAGGAACAGCGAGTTGTGCAGCACGAAGTCGGCCGGCGGAATTGCCAGCATGACGCCGGTCATGCCGCCGATGGTGAAGGTCACCATGAAGCCGACAGTCCACAGCATCGGCACTTCGTAGCGGATGCGGCCGTGGTACATCGTGAACAGCCAGTTGAACAGCTTCGCACCCGTCGGGATCGAGATGATCATCGTCGTGATGCCGAAGAAGGAATTGACGCTGGCGCCCGAGCCCATCGTGAAGAAGTGGTGCAGCCAGACGAGGTAGGAGAGGATCATGATCACGCAGGTGGCGTAAACCATCGAGGCGTAGCCGAACAGGCGCTTGCCGGAGAAGGTGGCAACGACTTCCGAGAAGACGCCGAAGGCCGGCAGGATCAGGATGTAGACTTCCGGGTGGCCCCAGATCCAGATGAGGTTGACATACATCATCGGATTGCCGCCGAGGTCATTCGTGAAGAAGTTCGTGCCGGCGTAGCGGTCGAGCGTCAGCAGCGCCAGCGTGGCGGTCAGGATCGGGAAGGAGGCGACGATCAGGATGTTGGTGCAGAGCGATGTCCAGGTGAAGACGGGCATCTTCATGAAGGTCATGCCCGGCGCGCGCATCTTGACGATGGTGGCGACCAGGTTGATGCCCGAGAGCGTCGTTCCGATACCCGCGACCTGCAGGCCCCAGATGTAATAGTCGACGCCGACGTCTGGACTGTAGGCGATGCCGGAAAGCGGCGGATAGGCGAGCCAGCCGGTCTTGGCGAATTCGCCGATGAAGAGCGAGATCATGATGACGATCGCGCCTGCCGTCGTCATCCAGAACGAGAAGTTGTTGAGGAACGGGAAGGACACGTCACGCGCGCCGATCTGCAGCGGCACGACGAGGTTCATCAGACCGGTGACGAAGGGCATCGCCACGAAGAAGATCATGATCACGCCGTGGGCGGTGAAGATCTGGTCGTAGTGATGTGGCGGCAGGTAACCTTCGGAGCCGTTGAAGGCGATCGCCTGCTGGAAGCGCATGAGCAGCGCGTCGGAAAAGCCGCGCAGCAGCATGATCACGGCCAGCACGATATACATCACGCCGATCTTCTTGTGATCGATGCTGGTGAACCATTCTGTCCAGAGATAGCCCCAGAGGCGGAAATAGGTCAAAAGGCCGAGAAGGGCGATGCCGCCGATCGCCACGCCGATGAAGGTCACGACGAGGATCGGCTCGTGATACGGGATGGAGTCGAGCGTCAGCCGACCGAAGATGAATTTATAGAGGTCCGGGTTGGAAAACATGGATTGCCTCTGTCCTTATAAATGTCTTGTTACTAAGCGCACCGGATCAGTGGCCCTGGTGCTGCGCCGAACCGGTCGACGAATCGGAAGAAGAGCCATTGCTCATATCCATGCCTTGCATGGAGCCCATGCCCTGCATCGAGCTGTCGCCGTGCTGCATGGTGTGGGTGGCGGCGCCATCGGCCTTCACAGGCGTAACTGCGCCGGGGCCGACGTCGCGATTGTCGTAGATCAGGCGCTCGCGGTTTTCGTGGCTCTCCTTGCCGGCGCCGCCCTTGGCGTCGATGTGCATCATTTCGCTCATGCACATCTTGCTCGGATCGGCGCACATGTTGAGGATGGCGTTGTAGAGCCCGTCGTCGACGGCATTGAAATATTGCACGGGATTGCGTTCGCTGGGCTTGGCAAGCGCCAGATATTCCGGGCGGCCGAGTGCCGAGCCCTGGCTCTTCGCCTTCTGGACCCATTGGTCGAAATCAGCCTGGCTGAGGCCATGGAACTTGAAACGCATGTTCGAGAAGCCGGCGCCGCTATAGTTGGCGGACAGGCCCTGGAATTCGCCGGGATGGTTGATGACGGCGTGCAGTTTCGTCTCCATGCCGGGCATGGCGTAGATCTGGCCAGCCAGCGCCGGGATGAAGAAGGAGTTCATCACCGAAGAGGCCGTGATCTTGAAATTGATCGGCCGATCGACCGGAGCGGCCATCTCGTTGACCATGGCGATGCCGTATTCCGGATAGAAGAACAGCCATTTCCAGTCGAGCGCGACAACTTCCACCGTCAGCGGCTTCACGTCGGCGTTGAGCGGCTTGTCGGCGGCGATGCGGTCGAGCGGTCGGTAGGGATCGAGCTGGTGGGTGCTGATCCAGGTCACCGCGCCGAGCGCGATGATGATGGCAAGCGGAGCGGACCAGATGACCAGCTCAAGACGCGTCGAATGATGCCATTCCGGCTCGTATGTCGCTTCTTTGTTCGACTGGCGATATTTCCAGGCGAAATACAGCGTCAGGAAGATCACCGGGATGATGATGATCAGCATCAGCACGACCGAGATGATAATGAGGTCTCGCTGCTGCATGGCGATATCGCCGGAAGGAGCCATGACCACCAAGTTGCAGCCTGATAGCAGCAAAATCAGTGGGATGGCGGATAAACGGCTGAAAATCTTCGATAGTCTTGGCACGTTTCAAGCTCTTTTTGTTTCGACCCTACCGCGACTAAAGGACGGAGGTCATGAACGATATGAGGTGTTTCGTCGCACCGCAGCAAGGGCGGGTGCAATGCGGTATGAAATGCCGTCCCACGTATCGGGAAAACCGTCGGAAATCCAGAAGGTTTTCCATAAGCCATTCGCTTTTGCCGCGGCTAATATACCCGGATCGGAACAAATGGCTACGGGTCGCGGTTCCTGCTTCATCCGGAATGCGGCGTCAAAGATCGTGCTGGCCAGATTTGATTGCTAATTTACGAATTATTTCATGCTCGATACTTGATATGTTCGCACGTTTGATCGACATTTTCATTATGCACGAATTCGTGGAGGAATTCGTGATCGGAGAGGGAGGCTCCCGCGCATGGTCAGCGTTACGCATGAAACACTAAATCCAACGTCTTCAACTCTCGAAAGTGATGCCCGCAGTATGCATGCGGGCGGCTCCGTGGCTGCCGGCAATATCGCCATCGGCGTGATCATTGGTCGCACGTCAGAATTCTTCGATTTCTTCGTCTATGCCATCGCATCGGTGCTGGTCTTCCCGAAGCTGATCTTCCCCTTCGCCGATCCGTTGCATGGCACGCTGTTGTCCTTCCTGGTCTTCTCGCTGGCTTTCATCGCCCGCCCGATCGGCTCGTTCATCTTCATGGCGGTCGACCGCCGGTATGGACGCGGCGTCAAGCTGACGATCGCGCTGTTCCTGCTCGGCGGCTCGACGGCGGCGATGAGCTTCCTGCCCGGCTATTCGGAAGTCGGCGTCTACGCGATCATTCTGCTTGCCGTCTTCCGCATCGGTCAGGGCCTCGCGCTCGGCGGTGCATGGGACGGTCTGGCATCGTTGCTGGCATTGAACGCGCCCACCAACCACCGTGGCTGGTATGCGATGATCCCGCAGCTCGGCGCCCCGATCGGCTTCATGCTGGCAAGCGCCCTGTTCGCCTATTTCGTCACGAGCCTCACGACGGCCGACTTCCTGGATTGGGGTTGGCGCTATCCGTTCTTCTGCGCTTTCGCCGTCAACGTCGTTGCGCTCTTTGCTCGCCTGCGTCTGGTGGCGACCGAGGAATTCGGCACGCTGCTGGAACGCCACGAACTCGAGCCCGTGAAGATGACGGAATTGTTGCGCGTGCATGGTCGGGACGTCCTGATCGGCGCCTTCGTGCCGCTCGCAAGCTTCGCGACCTTCCATCTGGTCACGGTCTTCCCGCTCGGCTGGGTCACGCTCTATAGCGAGCAGTCTTCAGGTTCGTTTCTGCTGGTGGAATTCCTCGGTGCCATCTGCGGCATCGTCGGCATCATCTGTTCCGGGATGCTCGCCGACCGGATCGGCCGCCGCAACCAGCTTGCCATCGGCGCCGTGCTGATCGCCTGCTTCGCCTTCGTAGCGCCCTGGCTGCTCGATGGCGGGACGACCGGCCGTCACATCTATGTGGTTCTCGGCTTCACGCTGCTCGGCCTTTCCTTTGGCCAGGCCGCCGGCGCCAGCGCCTCGCGCTTCACCCAGAACTATCGCTACAGCGGTTCGGCCCTGACCTCGGATCTGTCCTGGCTGATCGGCGCAGGCTTTGCGCCGTTCGTGGCGCTTGCCCTCTCCAGCCAGTTCGGCCTCGTCTATACCAGCCTCTATCTGCTGTCGGGCGTCGTCTGCACGCTCGTCGCGATCTTCTTCAGCAAGACGCTGGAGACGCGCGACAACTGAGACGGAATTCTCGAAGTGACAAGGGCCGCGGCATGAAGGTGCCGCGGCTTTTTTTGTTCAGACGGAATGCATGATCCAGGCGATCAGCGGCGCCGCCAGCACGTTCGCCAGCCCGACGAGCACCATGACGAGACCGGCAATCGATCCTTCCTCGCGGCCGATCTCATGCGCCTTGGCAACGCCGATGCCGTGCGCGCCCATGCCGTAAAGCGCGCCGCGCGCCATGCCCGATCGCAGCGGCAGCAGCCGCAACATTATCTGACCGACAACGGCGCCAAACAGGCCGGTGATGACGACGAAGACGGCGGTCAGGTTGGGGATGCCGCCGATATCGCCCGATACGACCATGGCGAAAGGCGTGCTGATCGAGCGCGGCATCAGGCTGAGACACAGGCTTTCGTCGAGGCCGAAGAGGCTGGCGAGCCCCCAGGCCGAGAGCATCGCCGTCGTGCTGCCGACCGTCACCCCGAACAGCAGGACCGGCCAATAGCGCTTGATGAGGTCGCGCTGCTCGTAGATTGGCACGGCAAAGGCGACGGTCGCGGGCCCAAGCAACGCAAGCAGCCAGCGGCTATCATGCATGTAGTCCTGATAACTGGTATGCAGCGCGAGCGCGATGGCGATCAGAACCGCCGGCGCCGCCACCAGCGGCGACAGCCAGAGCGAAGGCCAACGGCGGTAGAGCGCCTTCGACACGTAGTAGAGGCCGATCGTCGCCAGCGGCCAGAACAGGCCGGATGCGAAGGTTTCAATGCTGGGCATGGCTGGATGCTCCCTGGCGCATCATCAGGCGGTAGCCGACATCGATAGCGATGGCGGTAACGCCCATGACGATGATCGTGCCGGCGAGGATGACCGCGAGCACCTTCAGCCCGACGATGCCGATGAATTCGCCATGGTCGAGCAAGGCCAGCACTGCCGGAACGAAGAACAGCAGCATCTCGGCAAGAAACCATTCCGCGCCGCGCTTCATGCTCGTCATGCTGACCTTGCCACTGGCAAACAGCGCAAGCACCAGCAGCATGCCGGCAATGGCGCCGGGTATCGGCAGGTGTGTCAGACGCACGATTGTCTCGCCCGCCTGCCAGAAGGCAAGCAGGAGGACGATCTGAGCGAGACGGCTCAGTTTCGGATGGTTCTGTAGGTCGATATGCATGGAGAAACTCGGGGAAGATCGGATGGCCTGAAGATAAGCGCTACCCTTGCATGAACAAAATGAATTGATTTCATAAGGTCCAGTCCTATATGGAATAGAGATGGAGCTTCGGACACTCAAAGCCTTTGTCGAGGTGGTGCGCCAGGGCGGCTTTTCGGAAGCCGCCAAGATGGTGTTCACAACCCAGTCGGCCGTCAGCAAGGCCGTGCGTCAGCTCGAGGACGAGCTCGGCCTGCCCTTGCTCAATCGCATCGGTCATCGCACGACGCTGACGGATGCCGGCGAGGTGGTCTATCGCCGAGCGGTCGCGATCCTCGCCGGACGTGATGACCTGCTGTCCGAATTGTCCGAGCTGCGAGGGCTTGCGCGCGGCACCCTGCGCCTCGGCCTGCCGCCGATCGGCAACGATGCGCTGTTCGCGCCGGTCTTCGCCGTCTTCCGCAACCGCTATCCCGGCATCGAGATCAGGCTGGTGGAGCAGGGGGCGAAACGGCTTGAGGAAATGGTGCTGGCCGACGAGGTCGATCTCGGCGCCTCGCTCTTGCCGACGGCCGACGCCTTCGAATGGCAAAGCGTGCGCTGTGAACCGATGCATGTTCTGTTGCCATCGTCTCATCCTCTCGCGGGGCAAGAGGCGGTGCCGCTCGCGGCGCTCAAGGGCAATTCCTTCCTTCTGTTCGAAACTGGCTTTGCGCTCAACGGCATCATTCTGGATGCCTGCCGCAGCGCCGGCTTCGCGCCTGATATCGCCGCCCGCTCCAGCCAGATCAATTTCATCGTCGAACTGGTTGCCGCAGGCCTCGGGGTCGGCTTCCTGCCGCGGCTGATCGCCGAGCAGCGCCAGCGCCCGGGCGTCTGCCATGCGCTTGTCGTCGAGCCGGGAATGGAGTGGCATATGGCCTGGATCTGGCGGCGCGGCGGCTATCTATCGCATGCCGGCCGCGCCTGGCTCGACCTCGCCGCAGAGATCTCGGCGAAATCTTGACTCTGATTTCAAACTTTTGTGATAAAGCGACCTGAGTGCAAACTTGAAAAAAACGGTCAGGATAAATATAGGCTATCGCATTGCCGCCCGGTGGCGGCGCTTTCCAAGCGAGGGGACTTAATGACTTTTTCCTTTACTCATCTCACCAGTGCGCTGGCGCTGACTGCAGGCCTTGCCCTTGCTCCGATGATGGCGAATGCCGCTGATTCCGAAGGCATCGTCGTCTACAACGCCCAGCACGAGGCGCTGACGCAGGCATGGGCCGATGGTTTCACCAAGGAAACCGGCATCAAGGTCACGATCCGCAACGGCAGCGACATGCAGTTCGCCAACCAGATCATTCAGGAAGGCGCTGCCTCTCCCGCCGATGTCTACCTGACGGAAAATTCCCCGGGCATGACGCTGGTCGATGCCAACAAGCTTTTTGCCCCGGTCGATGCCGCAACGCTCGCCCAGGTGCCGGAAACCTTCAAGGCTGCCGATGGCAACTGGGTCGGTGTTGCCGCCCGTTCCACGGTTTTCGCCTATGACAAGACCAAGCTGAAGGAAGCCGATCTGCCGAAGTCGATGCTGGACCTTTCCGACGCGAAGTGGAAGGGCCGCTGGGGCGCTTCGCCGGCCGGCGCCGACTTCCAGGCGATCGTCAGCGCGTTCCTGGAGCTGAAGGGCGAAGACGCGACCCGCGCCTGGCTGAAGGCGATGAAGGAAAATGCCAGCTTCTACAAGGGCAACAGCGTCGCCATGAAAGCCGTCAATGCCGGCGAAATCCAGGGCGCGCTGATCTATCACTACTACTGGTTCGGCGATCAGGCCAAGACCGGCGAGAACAGCAAGAATGTTTCGCTGCACTACTTCAAGAACCAGGACCCGGGCGCGTTCGTCAGCATCTCCGGCGGTGGCGTCCTCGCATCCAGCCAGCATCAGAAGGAAGCGCAGGCTTTCCTGAAGTGGATCACCGGCAAGGGTGGCCAGGCCGTTCTGCGCGATGGCGATTCCTATGAATATGCAGTCGGCAATGGCGACGCTTCCAATTCGAAGCTGGTGCCGCTCTCCGACCTGCAGGCTCCGAAGGTCGAGCCTTCGAAGCTGAACAGCAAGAAGGTTACCGACCTGATGACGGAAGCAGGGCTCATCTAACCTTAAAGCCCGCCCTGCGGCGCGTTTAGAGCGCGCTCGGACGGGCTTGGCTCTTGCATCATTGTCGTGTGCCCTGCTAGGGGCATACGGATGGCCCTTAGGCCGATCGATCGGGCAATCGCCGCAAGCGGCGGTTGCCTTCCTATTTCAGGGCGTGAAAGGCAGCTCGAATTTGCTGCAGAAGAACACATATGCCGGCGAGCCTGCCGCCATGCGAATGCCCCAGTTGACGGCTGCTCCCCGCAGCCGCGTTCGGCATGGTTCCGTCGTCGCCCTTGCTTCCGTCGTCGCGCTTTTGAGCCTGGTGCCGCTCGGTTTCATTGCCTGGATCACCATCGACACCGGCTGGGCCGAAGCAATCGCCTTGATCTTCCGCAATCGCGTCGGCGAACTGCTCGTCAACACCGTCCTGCTGGAAGTCTGCACCATTCCGTTGTGCATCCTGCTGGCGGTGACGCTCGCCTGGCTGACGGAGCGTACCGATATCCCCGGTGCCCGCCTCTGGTCGTGGCTCGCCGCGGCGCCGCTTGCCGTGCCTGCCTTCGTGCACAGCTATGCCTGGGTCAGCCTCGTGCCCAGCATGCGCGGGCTCTGGAGCGGCGTATTGGTATCCGTGCTTGCCTACTTCCCCTTTCTCTATCTGCCTGTCGCCGCTGCCCTCCGCCGGCTCGATCCGGCGATCGAGGATGCGGCCGCCTCGCTCGGCCTCGGTCCCTGGCGTGTCTTCTTCCGCGCAGTCCTGCCGCAGCTTCGTCTCGCCATCTGCGGCGGCTCGCTGCTGATCGGCCTGCATCTCCTGGCGGAATACGGCCTCTACGTGATGATCCGCTTCGACACCTTCTCGACCGCCATCGTCGATCAGTTCCAGTCGGCCTATAACAGCCCGGCCGCCAACATGCTCGGCGGCGTGCTCGTCTTCTGCTGCCTGCTGCTGCTCGGCATCGAGGTGCTGGTGCGAGGCAACGAGCGCTATGCCCGCATCGGTTCGGGTGCTGCCCGCCCGGCCGATCGCCGCCGTCTGGGCTGGTTCGTCGGCCCCGCCATCGCGCTGCCTGTCGTCACGGCCGCATTGACGCTCGGCATTCCCTTCGTCACCCTGGCGCGCTGGCTTTATCTTGGCGGCGCGGGCGTCTGGCGGATCGATACGGTCGGCTCCGCCCTGCTGCAGACCATCCTTCTCGCGATCGCCGGCGGCCTCCTCGCCACCATCGCCGCGACCCCCATGGCATGGCTGTCGGTGCGCGCGCCGGGCCGGCTGCAGCGCATTCTCGAGGCCTGCCACTATTATGTCGGCTCGCTGCCGGGCGTCGTCGTCGCCCTGGCGCTGGTGTCGATCACCGTCCGGTTGATCCTGCCGCTCTACCAGACTTTTGCGACGCTGCTGCTCGCCTATGTCCTCTTGTTCCTGCCGCGCGCCATGGTCGGCTTGCGCGCCAGCATCGCCCAGGCTCCCGTCGAGCTGGAGCGCGCCGCCATGGCGCTTGGCCGCACCCCGGCGCAGGCCGTGCGGCAGGTGACGATGCGGCTCGCCGCCCCCGGCTTTGCCGCCAGCGTGGCGTTGGTCGCGCTCGGCATCACCAATGAGCTGACGGCGACGCTGATGCTCTCTCCGAACGGCACGGAAACGCTGGCGACGAAATTCTGGTCGCTGACCAGCGAGATCGACTATGTTTCGGCAGCACCATACGCCTTCATGATGGTCGTCCTGTCGCTACCGCTCACCCTTCTCCTTTACGTGCAATCCAAAAGAACGGCCGGACAATGACCTTTCTGGCGATCAAGAACATCAGCAAGCGCTACGGCCCCGTGCATGCACTCGACAATATCGACCTCACGGTCGCCGCCGGCAGCCGTACGGCCATAGTCGGCCCCTCCGGCTCGGGCAAGACGACATTGCTGCGCATCATCGCCGGCTTCGAGATCCCTGATGCCGGGCAGGTGATGCTTCAGGGCGAGACCCTGGCGGATGGCGAGGCCATCGTGCCGGCGCACCGCCGCGGGATCGGCATCGTCTCGCAGGACGGCGCGCTGTTCCCGCATCTGAGCGTGTCGGAGAATATCGGTTTCGGCATGGAGCGCGGCGCGCGCGACCGCGACCAGCGCATCAACGCTCTCATCGACATGGTCGAACTCGACCGCGGTATGCTCGATCGCCGCCCGCATCAGCTTTCCGGCGGCCAGCAGCAGCGCGTCGCACTTGCGCGTGCGCTTGGCCGCAAGCCGCGGCTGATGCTGCTCGACGAGCCTTTTTCCGCCCTTGATACCGGCCTGCGCGAAAACATGCGAAAGGCCGTTGCCCGCGTGCTGCAGATTGCCGGCATCACCGCGGTTCTGGTGACGCATGACCAGACGGAAGCCTTGTCTTTTGCCGATCAGGTCGCTGTCCTGCGCGAGGGTAGGCTCATCCAGGCAGGAACGCCGCAAGCCCTTTATCTGAGCCCGAAAGACCGCGAGACCGCGCTCTTCCTCGGCGATGCCATCGTGCTGCCGGCCGATCTCGACGGTGGATCTGCCAAATGTATCCTCGGGCATGTCCTGGTCGATACCGAGAGCCGGCAGGGGCGCACCGAGATCATGCTGCGGCCCGAGCAATTGCGTCTCGGCGCCATCGACGGCGCCGGCGCAGGTGTTGCCTGCATCGGCAAGGTCACCGAAATCGAGTTCGGCGGCGCCGTCTGTGCGGTGACGGTCGTGCTCTCCAATGCAAACGGCTCGGAGACGTTGAATATCAAGAGCTCCGGCGTCGGTTTGCCCGAGATCGGCAGCATGGTTTCGGTGACCGTTATCGGAAAGGCACACGTCTTCAACAAGCTCGATGCCTGAGCGTCATTTGGGTTGAAGCAGGCACGGCTTTAGGGAAGATAGGCAACGCCATCATCGTGCTCCATGCCGAAGGAATCCCACATGTCTCTTCCCGATGAGATCGAGCCGGATCTTCCCTTTCTGACGTCGCTTCGCCACAACCTTCATGCCCATCCCGAATTGGGCTTCGAGGAGGAGCGCACCAGCGGCATCGTCGCCACCTTGCTGGAGGAGGCCGGGCTGACGGTGCATCGCGGCCTCGGCAAGACCGGCGTTGTAGGCACGCTGCAGGTAGGCAACGGCACGCGCCGCATCGGTCTTCGCGCCGACATGGATGCGCTTGCCATGCCGGAGAAGGGCAGTCGGCCCTACAAATCCACCATCCCTGGCAAGATGCACGCCTGCGGGCATGACGGCCATACCACCATGCTGATCGGGGCCGCCCGTTACCTTGCCGCCACGCGCGGTTTTTCAGGCACGGTACATTTCATCTTCCAGCCGGCCGAGGAAGGTCGCGGCGGCGCCAGGCGCATGGTGGAAGAGGGCCTTTTCGATCTGTTTCCCTGCGATGCTGTCTACGGTCTGCACAATATGCCCGGCCTTGCGGTCGATGAGATGGCCGTCGTCGAGGGAGCACAGCTTGCCTCGTCCGATAGCTGGCGCATTACCTTCCGGGGCACGGGGACCCATGGCGCCAAGCCGCATCTCGGCAAGGACCCGATCACGGCGGCGGCGACCTTCCTTTCCGCGCTGCAGACGATTGTCGGGCGGGTGGTCGATCCGCTGCAACCGGCCGTCGTCAGCGCCTGCTCGCTGCAGGCGGGCGATCCAAAGGCGCTGAACGTCATTCCAGACACGGTCGAGATCGGCGGCACGGCACGCGCCTATACGCCTGAAGTCCGCGACCAGCTGGAAGAAGAGATCGGGCGCCTGGCGCATGGTACGGCTGCGATGTTCAACATGGCCGTCGACTACCAGTTCGAGCGCCGCATCCCGCCCGTCGTCAACGATGCCGATGTCACGGCGCGGGCGCTGAAGGCTGCGACAGAGGTCTTTGGCGAGAACGTGCTCACCCGCTTTCCGCCGTCGACCGCCGGCGACGATTTCTCATTTTTTGGCCAGAATGCCCCTGGCTGCTATGTCTGGCTCGGCAACGGTCCGGCAGTCGATGGCGCCTTGCACCACAACACCGCCTATGATTTTAACGACGATGCGATCGCCTCGGGCGTGGCCTTCTGGACGACATTGGTCGAACAGGAATTGGCGGTCTGATCGCATAACAATCAAGACGTCGGCGTCCATTCGCCGGCAAACTACCGAGAGATATCATGGATGATAAGTGCAACGGAGTGAAACTGCCGGAGCGGACGGTGCCGTTTCCGGCTTCGATAAGCGAGGAGGCGCGGGCGTCGCTGCGTCGGGCGGTCGGTGAAGACGGCACCCCGTTGAATGCGCAGCATGTCATGCCGGACGTAAGCGATTTCGATGGCTGGATGAAGCTGAAGGCTTTTGCCGATGTCTATTATCAGGCAGCAGCCGAAAGGCTCGCGGGGCAAGTGCGCGCCAGTGTGCAGACGGTGCAAATCGAGGAGGCCTGCGTTCATATCGCGACGCCGGACGGGGCGTTCCCGGAAGACCGCGTCTACATCGATCTTCATGGCGGGGCGCTGGTCGTGGGCGGTGGAGCTGCCTGCCGCGCCGGGGCGCAGAGCCAGGCGGACCAGTATGGCATCCGCTGTTACGCCATAGACTACCGGATGCCGCCGGAACATCCTTATCCTGCGGCGCTCGATGATTGTATGGCGGTCTATCGCAATCTTCTGCGGGAGTACAGGCCCGAGAATATCGTCATCGGTGGGCGCTCCGCAGGCGGCAACCTTGCAGCCGCCATGATATTGCGCGCCCGCGATGAAGGCGTGGCTTTGCCCGCCGCGCTGGTTCTTCTCTCGCCGGAACTGGATCTCACGGAGTCGGGGGACAGCTTTCAGGTCAATCGGCTTGTCGATGTCGTCCTGCCGGGGTCGCTGATGCCGAACAATCTGCTATATGCGAAGGGAGCGGATCTCGCCCATCCCTATCTATCGCCGCTCTTCGGCGATTTCTCCAAGGGTTTCCCGCCGACATTCCTGCAAAGCGGCACGCGGGATCTGTTCCTCTCCAATGCCGTGCGCATGCATCGCCTCCTGCGCCGCGCAAAAATTCCCGTCGAGCTTCATGTCTTCGAAGCCATGCCGCATGGCGGTTTCATGGGTGCGCCGGAAGATCGCGAGCTGGCTGAGGAGGTCGCGCGGTTCGTGAAGCAGAGCTTCGGCCGAGCCTAGCATGCACAAAAGACGGAGATCGTTGATCTCCGTTTCGGAGCAAAGCGCTTAGCGGGTAGCTTCCTCAAGCAGCGCATCGAGGATGATCCGGCGTGCTTTCTCCGCATCGATTTCGGCGGCGAAATAGGCGTTGAATTGTACATGCGAGGCGCGCGTTTCGACAACGGTGCGCCCGCGCGTATACTGTCCGTGCAGTTCCGCATCGATCCGGGCATGTCGAAGGGTTGCAATCGTCGGCTCGACGAAGATGGCCGCCGCCGTCGGGTCGTAGATTGCCATGGCCGATCTGCCGCGGCTGATGGCGATGTTGACGTAACCTTCCAACAGGTCGGCAAGCAGCTGCGCCTTTTCGCCGTCTGTCTCGCGGATGCGGGCGACATCGTCTGGCCAGGCCAGCACCTTGCGGCAGATATCGAGATCAACCATGCGAAACGGCAGATCATGCGCAAGCACGATCGCCAGGGCCTCGGGATCGGCAAAGGCGTTGAACTCAGCCGATGCCGTATGGTTGCCTGAAGTGACGCCGCCACCCATCCATGTCAGTTCATCGATGCGGGCGGCAAGGTCCGGGCGCGCCAGCGCTAGGGCGGCTATATTGGTCAGCGGGCCAAGTGCCAGGATGCGCTTCGGCCCCTTGCCGTCGGAAAGCCAGTTGCATAGCGCGGTAAAGGCATCGCTGGATGGAAGCGGATCGGCTGGCGGCAGGCTCCTGCCCGTCGTGGGGATGCCGTTCTGGCCAAGGATGTTCTGTGCCGTTTCCAGTTTACATAGAACAGGCAGTTCGCGGCCGGTATGGATGGGAAACGTCCAGCCGAAGACAGCGGCGGCACTCGCCGCATTGGCGCGGACATGGGAAAGCGGCGCATTGCCGCTCACCAGTGAAACGCCGTCGATGACGAGATGCGAATGCGCAACCACCAGAATGGCGGCGATGTCATCGAACCCCATGTCGGTGTCGATCCAGATTCCCATGGTCTAACTCATCGATCGCAGCGAAATGACGTGACGGCAGTTTGGGCAGCCCGGTCCGGATGACGGCATGCCCAGCCGTCCAGGCGGGAATGGTTGCGGGGCGCGCAAGAGGCAGGCGCGTCCCGCAGATCGCTTAGCCGGCAAGCGCGTCGAGGATGCGAATCCAGGAGCGGATGCCCTTGTGGTAGGAGCGCAGCTCATATTTCTCGTTCGGCGAGTGGATGCGGTCGTCGGAGAGGCCGAAGCCGATCAGCAGCGATTCCATGCCGAGCAGCTTCTGGAAGTCACCGACGATCGGGATCGAGCCGCCCATGCCGATGACGATGGCGGGCTTCGGCCATTCGTTGGAAAGTGCCGTCTTCGCCTTGGTGAGCGACGGCGAATCGTAGGAAAGCTGGATGGCCGGCGAGCCGCCATGCTCGTGGAATTCCACCGAGCAATCCCCAGGGATCTTCGAACGCACATAGGCGCGGAAGCTCTCGCGGATCGCCGCCGGGTTCTGCTGGCCGACGAGACGGAAGGAAACCTTCGCCGATGCCTTCGCCGCGATCACGGTCTTGAAGCCGGCACCGGTATAGCCGCCCCAGATGCCGTTGACCTCTGCCGTCGGCCGCGCCCAGGTAAGATCCATCACCGAGCGGCCTTTTTCACCCGAAGGGATCGACAGACCCACTTCGCCGAGGAATTTTTCGGCCGTCATGCCGAGCGTTTCCCAGGAGGCCTTGATGTTGGCGGGCGTTTCCTCGACGCCCTCATAGAAGCCTGGAAGCGTGATGCGTCCGGTCTCGTCGTGCAGGCCGGCGAGGATGTCGGTGAGGATATGGATCGGATTGGCGGCAGCGCCGCCGAAGAGGCCCGAATGCAGGTCGCGGTCGGCTGCGGTGATGACGATTTCCTCGCCCACCAGTCCGCGCAGGCCAGCCGAGATTGCCGGCGTGTCGCCGTCCCACATGCCGGTATCGCAGACGAGCGCGAAATCCGCCTTCAACTCGGCGGCGTTGGCTTCGAGGAAGGGCTTGAGCGACGGCGAACCGGATTCTTCCTCGCCCTCGAACAGAATGGTGATGCGCACCGGCAGCGCGCCCCTGGTTTCCTTATAGGCGCGCACCGCCTCGATGAAAGTCATCAGCTGACCCTTGTCGTCGGATGTGCCGCGGCCGGTCAGGATCTTGCGGCCGTTGCCCATGTCCTTGATCGACGGGGTAAAAGGATCGCTCTCCCACAGTTCGATCGGATCGACCGGCTGCACGTCGTAGTGACCGTAGAACAGCACATGCGGGGCGTCGGCGCTGCCGGCATCATGATGGGCGACCACCATCGGATGGCCGGGCGTGTCGCGCACGGAGGCCTGGAAACCGAGCGAGTTCAGGTAGGCGGCCAGCCATTCCGCCGCCTTGCGGCATTCCGCCTTGTAGTCCGGGTCGGTCGAGATGGACTTGATGCGCAGCAGTTCGAAGAGGTTGTCGAGGCTGGAAGGCAGGTTTTGATCGGCGTGATCGAGAACGGGCGATAGATCGGTCATATCCGACTCCTTACATAAGATTTGGAGGGACGATAGACCAAAGGCCAGCCGGTTTCGAGGCGTTAAAACCGAAAATTTACCGTAGCTTGCGTCTTTCGATCGAAGCCGGCTCTTATGTGATTAGTTGCGCATGTAGTTTACAAGTTTTTTAGATTATTAGAAATAACCTCAATCCAGAAGCGTATTCTGGGGACGCATAATGTTTTCAGTGATTGCATGCATTCGTGACGATCATGACTTCAGGCTTATTCTCGTCGCGGCAGTCATCTGCCTCATCGGCAGTCTTGCGACCATGCTTCTGTTTTCGCGTGCGCAGGAATGCCAGTCGCATCAGCGTCGCTACTGGATCACCGCCGCAGCCTTTGCCAGCGGTGTCGGCATCTGGGCGACGCATTTCATCGCGATGCTCGCCTATGAGAGCAGCCTTCCCATCTCCTACGGCGTTTCGTTGACCGTGCTTTCGGTGGTTTTTGCCATCATCGGTTCATGGCTTGCCATTGCCATCGCCTTCGAATGGGACAATCGTATCTCCTTTGCGGTCGGTGGCATGCTGATGGCGCTCGGAATTGCCGCCATGCACTTCACCGGCATGCAGGCGATCGAAGCCTCGGCGCAGCTTTCCTTCGATATACCGCGCGTCGTCGCTTCCATTATCATCGGTGCCATCTTCTCGTCGCTGGCCTTCCTGGTATTTCGCAGCCTTCATGGCTTCAGGCGCATCATGGCTGGCGCTCTCCTGCTGCTGCTTGCGATTTGTTCCCTGCATTTCACCGCGATGAGCGGGGTAACGCTGACGCCCGAGGTCGGCATGCCCGGCGGCGGCCTTTCCATCGATCGAGGCATCCTTGCCGGCATTGTCACGGCCGCGGCCATGGGTCTGATCCTCATCGCTCTCGGCGCCATCTTCATCGACCGCCACCTCACCGACCTTCGCGGCTTCGCCAATGCCTCGCTGGAGGGGTTGCTCATCGTCCGTGACGGCCGGGTGATCGATGCGAACGAGCGATTCTTCGCCATTTCCGGATGGTCTGCGCAGCAGGTGATCGGCGTCGCGCCCGAGGTTTTCCTGACGATCGACACGGACGTCCATGCCGAAGCCGCCATTCCGCTGGAGACGACGCTGTCGGGTCATGACGGCAAGGCGATCCCCGTCGAAACCGTGCGGCGTTCGATCACCTATCGCGGTCACGAATGCAGCGTGCTTGTTGTGCGCGACCTGACCGAGCGGCGCCAGGCGCAGCAGATGATCGAGCATCTGGCGCACCACGACATACTGACGGATCTGCCCAATCGCTCGCTGTTCGACCAGCGGATGCGTCAGGCGCTGCAGATGGTCAACCGCAGGGGCGGAGAAGTCGCCATCTTCTGTCTGGACCTCGACCGCTTCAAGGCCATCAACGATGTCTTCGGCCATGCCGAAGGCGATCGCATCCTCTGCAAGGTTGCCGGCATCCTGCAGCGCGCGATCGACGAGGGCGATACGGTGGCGAGGCTCGGCGGCGACGAATTCGCCATTATTCAGCCCAAGCGACGGCAGCCTGAGGGGGCTACGCGTCTTGCCGAGCGCATTCTTGCGGAATTTGGCATGGAGATGGACACGGCGCGAGATCCGACGGCCGTCGGCGTCAGCATCGGCATCGCCATCTACCCGCGCGACGGCACGAGCGCCGAACTGCTCTACGCCAATGCGGATATGGCGCTTTATCGCGCCAAGCATCAGGGCCGGGGCCATGCCTGTTTCTTCGACGCCGAAATGGACAAGGCCGTGCGTATGCGCCGCCAGCTCGAGAACGATCTGCGCCAGGCCATTCTGCGCCGCCAGCTCTTTCTGGAATATCAGCCGATCTACGATGTCGGCAGCCAAAGCGTGACCGGCTACGAAGCCCTGTTGCGCTGGGCACATCCGGATCGGGGCGTCATCGATCCGGAAACCTTCATTCCCATTGCCGAGGAAAGCGGATCGATCGCGTCGATCGGCGAGTGGGTGCTGCAGCAGGCATGCCAGGAGGCGGCACGCTGGAGCGAACCGGCGAATGTCGCCGTCAACCTCTCGCCGCTGCAATTCATGATTCCAACCCTTTACGACCAGATCGAACGAATCCTGCGCAAAACCGGCCTCGATCCGCAGCGCCTCGAACTGGAGATCACCGAGGCGGCGCTGATGCGCGAGCGCACGTCAGTTATCGCGACGTTGCAGCGGCTGCACCGGCTCGGCGTCCGTGTGGTCATGGATGACTTCGGAACCGGCTTTTCCTCGCTCAGCAATCTGCGCGCCTTCCCCTTCGACAAGATCAAGGTCGACCGCAGCTTCACGGGCGCTCTCGAACACGATCCGGCAGCACGCTCGATCGTCCGCGCCATCATCGGCCTCGGCCACAGCCTGAACATGCCTGTCGTCACGGAAGGTGTCGAAACGGAAACCCAGCGCCGCATCGTCATCGAGGAAGGCTGCGCCCAGCTTCAGGGGATATTCTTCGGCAAGCCGGATGTCGGCCCCAGCCAATTCCACCCGACCCTGGATAAGGCCGTCGGGCAGGGCTAGCGCAATGCCTGCAAAAGCGCGCAGTGGTTTTGCGTCCGGAATTGCGTGAAAGCGAAGAGATGGAGCATTTCCGTCACTCCGTCCAAAAACGGAAACGCTCTAGAGCTGCCTGGCATTCTCCAGAACGCGCCGGATGTATTCCAACAGCAATTCGCGTTCGAATTGACGGAAATCCTTGAGAAGATCCGTGTCTGCGGCCATGGCGGCCTCTATGGCTTCCGCCTGCATGGCTACGGCTCTGCTCGTCAGGAAGATCAGTTGCGCCCGCTTGTCCGACGGGTGCGGGCGACGCTCCACCAGTCCGTCCCGTTCCATGCGCGACAGCGTGTTGGCCATAGTCGCTTGCTCGATATCGACCCTCTCAAGCAATTGCTTCTGGGTAAGCCCGTCCTCGGACCATAATTCCAGCAGGATTGGGAACTGGCCGGGGGAAAAGCCCAGCTTCGCCGCGCGTTGCTGTAACGAGCGAGCGAATCCCTTTGCCATCTGACTGGCAAGGTAGGCGGCGGAGTCCATCCGATTAAATCCCATGATTGCAAATATGCCGATAATTCAAAATCAAAACAATCAGCAATTCTTGGGTAGACGCGCCTTGAAATCAGCAACTTCGATCGATTTTTTCACGTTCATAGGTTGCATTTTTTGATATGAAAAAGCCGCCATGGCCTGGAGGGGACGCCATGGCGGCTCATAAAAGGGGGACAAAGGCCCGGAGAGGGGATAGGCCTTTGTCCAAGTCTGACATGGCGGGGGACAGGCCGGTTGTCAGACCCTCGGCGTATCAATCGCCGGTGAGTATGATTTGAGGTTTCGAATGTGGTTTTTCAAGGGAATGCGCAGATTAGATTGATTAAAAGTTAGTAACGTTTCGGTGAGAGATTTGGCCCTCTCATCAAAGCAATTCCAGGAAAAGTGTATCGCGGTTTTCCGTCCGGAATTGCGTAAAGACAAAAGATAGAACGTTTCCGCGTTTTGAGGAAAAGCGGAAAGGCGCTAGCCTGCAAAACGGAAGTTTATATGGACGTTGGAGGTGCGCCACGCTATCCATGCTTCCATGAAAAAAGGTGATCATCTCTTCCTCGTCGACGGCTCCGGTTTCATTTTCCGGGCCTTTCACGCCCTGCCGCCGCTGACGCGCAAGTCCGATGGATTGCCCGTCGGTGCCGTCTCCGGTTTCTGCAACATGCTGTGGAAACTGCTGACCTCGGCGCGTGATACATCCGTGGGGGTGACGCCGACCCATTTTGCGGTCATTTTCGACTATTCCTCTAAGACCTTCCGCAAGGAAATTTTCCCCGATTACAAGGCAAACCGCTCGGCCCCGCCGGAAGAGCTGATCCCGCAATTCGGGCTCATCCGCCAGGCAACGCGCGCCTTTAACCTGCCTTGTATCGAGACCGACGGTTTCGAGGCCGACGACATCATCGCCACCTATGCTCGCCAGGCCGAAGCGACCGGTGCCGATGTCACGATCATCTCGTCCGACAAGGACCTGATGCAGCTCGTCACTCCGACAGTCCACATGTATGACAGCATGAAGGACAAGCAGATCGGCATTCCCGACGTCATCGAGAAATGGGGTGTGACGCCGGACAAGATGATCGACCTGCAGGCCATGACTGGCGATTCGGTCGACAACGTGCCCGGCATTCCCGGCATCGGCCCGAAGACGGCGGCGCAGCTGCTGGAGGAATTCGGCGATCTCGACACGCTGCTCGCCCGTGCAGAAGAAATCAAGCAGCAGAAGCGCCGCGAGAACATTATCGCCAATGCCGAACTTGCCCGGATTTCCCGGCAGCTGGTGACGCTCAGGACCGATGTGCCGCTGGAGCTCGAACTCGACGCGCTGGTGCTCGAACCGCAGAACGGCCCGAAGCTGATCGGCTTCCTGAAGGCGATGGAGTTCACCTCGCTGACGCGCCGTGTCGCCGATGCCTGCGATTGCGACCCGGCGACGATCGAGCCGTCCGAGGTCAAGGTCGAACTTGCTGACGCCGCTCATGGCCCGGATCTCGATGTCGCTGACAATGTCGAGCCCGTTGCCGGCAGCACGGTCGCTACCGAGGGCGCTTCCGTTCCGGCGGCGCCAAAGCCGCGCCTTGCCGTCGAAGGGCTGACCGAGCCGGCCGATCTTGCCACCGCGCGCGCCGCAAGCTTCGCCACCGCGCCGATCGATCATTCGAAATATGTGACCATTCGCGACATCGCCACGCTCGACCAGTGGATTGCCGATGCACGAGAGACCGGCATCGTCGCCTTCGACACCGAGACGACGTCGCTCGATGTCATGCAGGCCGAAATCGTCGGCTTTTCGCTGGCGATTGCCGACAACAAGAACGATCCCACCGGCGCCTCCATTCGCGCCGCTTACGTGCCCCTCAGCCACAAGACCGGCGTCGGCGATCTGCTCGGCGGCGGCCTGGCGGACAACCAGATTCCGCTGCGGGATGCGCTGGCGAGATTGAAGGATCTGCTCGAGGATGCCTCCATCCTCAAGATCGCGCAGAACCTGAAATACGACTACCTGCTGATGAAGCGTTATGGCATCGAGACCAAGGCCTTCGATGACACGATGCTGCTCTCCTATGTGCTCGACGGCGGCTCCAACGCCCTTCACGGCATGGATAGCCTGTCCGAGCGCTGGCTCGGTCACAAGCCCATCGCCTACAAGGACGTGGCCGGCAGCGGCAAATCCAACGTCACCTTCGATCTCGTCGATATCGACCGCGCCACGGCCTATGCCGCCGAGGACGCGGACGTGACCCTGCGTCTCTGGCTGGTGCTGAAGCCACGGCTTGCGGCGGAGAAGCTCTCTGCCGTCTATGAGCGGCTGGAGCGGCCACTGGTGCCGGTGCTTGCCCATATGGAAGAGCGCGGCATTGCCATCGACCGGCAGATCCTCTCGCGCCTGTCCGGCGAGCTGGCGCAGGGCGCGGCCCGGCTGGAGGACGAAATCTACACGCTGGCTGGCGAACGCTTCAACATCGGCTCCCCCAAGCAGCTCGGCGATATCCTGTTCGGCAAGATGGGACTGGCCGGCGGCAGCAAGACGAAGACCGGCCAATGGTCGACCTCGGCGCAGGTGCTGGAAGATCTGGCGGCCGCCGGTTTCGAACTGCCGCGCAAGATCGTCGACTGGCGCCAGCTGACCAAGCTGAAATCCACCTACACGGATGCGCTGCCGGGCTACGTCCACCCCGAGACGAAGCGCGTTCACACCTCCTATTCGCTCGCATCGACCACGACCGGACGCCTGTCCTCGTCCGAGCCGAACCTGCAGAATATCCCGGTGCGCACCGCGGAAGGCCGCAAGATCCGCACGGCCTTCATCTCGACCCCCGGCCACAAGCTCGTTTCGGCCGATTACAGCCAGATCGAGCTGCGCGTGCTGGCGCACGTCGCCAATATCCCGCAGCTGAAGCAGGCCTTCGAAGACGGCATCGACATTCACGCCATGACGGCATCGGAAATGTTCGGCGTTCCGGTCGAGGGCATGCCGAGCGAGGTGCGCCGTCGCGCCAAGGCGATCAACTTCGGCATCATCTACGGCATCTCCGCCTTCGGCCTTGCCAATCAGCTCTCGATCGAGCGTTCGGAAGCGGGTGACTACATCAAGAAGTATTTCGAGCGCTTCCCCGGCATCCGTGACTACATGGACGGCACCAAGCAGACGGCGCGCGACAAGGGCTATGTAGAGACGATCTTTGGCCGTCGCATCCATTTCCCGGAAATCCGCTCCTCCAATCCTTCCGTACGCGCGTTCAACGAGCGCGCCTCGATCAATGCGCCGATCCAGGGGTCTGCCGCCGACGTCATCCGCCGCGCCATGATCAAGATGGAGCCGGCATTGGCGACGGCTGGCCTCGGTGATCGCGTCCGCATGCTGTTGCAGGTGCATGACGAACTGATCTTCGAAGTCGAGGATGCCGATGTCGAGCGCACGACGCCGATCATCGTCTCCGTCATGGAAAACGCCGCCATGCCGGCGGTCGATATGGCCGTGCCGCTGAAGGTCGATGCGCGCGCCGCCAACAATTGGGATGAGGCGCACTGAGGTAATCTGGGCATGGCAAGGAGGTCAGCCCTCATGGTGAGGTGCGTAGGCCAGAATGGCCGGAGCCTCGAACCACGAGGATGGGTGGGTTGTCGCTCGGGGCCACCTCGCGCTTCGAGGCCCTGACGCATACGCGCCAAGGCACCTCAGCATGAGGTGGTGAAAGATCCGCGATCCGACATGAATGTAAAATCGTCGCGATGATCCTCGACCATCGCAAGTCCGTAAAACTTATTTCCGGATCAGCACTTCCAGTGCAGATATGATTGCGTGCTCGGCATCCTCAAGCGTACCGCTATTGTCGATATCCGCGACGTCGTAGTCGCCCTCAACGGTCAGCGTGCTGCGTTCCAGGCGCCTCAGCACGTCTTCGCGGCTTTCGCGACCTCGTGCCATCAACCGTTCGGCAAGCACTTCGCGTGACGCCGTGATGTTGATGACCTTCAGCCGCGGAAATGCGCTCTGGAAGCGATGCAGCGCCGAGCGCGAGCCATTGGCAATGACCAGATTTCCCCGCGTAAGCTCATCGAAGATGTCTGCTGGAATGCCGTATTTCAGTCCGTGCGCTTCCCAGGAAACGGCAAAGGCGCCGGCCTGTTCCATCGCATCGAAGTCAGCCTCGGAAACGCTTCGGTGGTCCTCATTGCCGGCATCGCCATCCCGCGTGATGACGCGGCGAACGAAATGCACGTCGGGGCGGCCGGCAAAGTGCCGGGCGGCCAGGTTCATCAGCGTATCCTTGCCGGCACCGCTCGGCCCGACGACGACAGCGAGCGTACCCGCCGTCTCATCCGCCAGACCGAGATTAGCCGGCTCGATATTGGCGTTCGCACTCATGCGACCCGGCGTCCTTCCCGCCAGACGGAGCGCGTGACCGGTACGCCATGATCGCGGCGAACGCGCACGAAATCGGCGCGCAGGCCTTCGGCGATGCGGCCGCGATCGTTCAGGCTGACCGTCTTTGCCGGCGTCGCCGTCACCATGGCAATCGCCTGCGGCAGCGAGATGCCCTCGACTTCGTCAGCAAGGATGAAGGGGGCGTGCAGCAGGCTGAGCGGCACGTAGTCGGAGGAGAGCACGTCGAGCACGCCGAGCTCTGCGAGATCGCGGGCGGCGATGTTGCCCGAATGCGACTTGCCGCGCACGATGTTCGGCGCGCCCATCAGCACGCTCATGCCGGCGCCGTGCGACGCCTTGGCGGCGTCGATGCTGGTCGGGAATTCGGCGAGGCGAACGCCGTAGTTGATGGCTTCGTCGACATGGGCGAGCGTCGCGTCGTCATGACTGGCAACGGTGATGCCGCGCTCGGCGCAGACCTTGGAGATCGCATCGCGGTGCGGCGTCGCGTATCTGGCCGATTCGTCCTGGCGCTTGGCGACGAAACGGGCAAAGACCTCGTCGCTCAGGCCGCGCTTCTTCTGATAGTAGAAGATATATTGATCCATGGTTTGGAACTGGCGCTGGCCCGGCGCATGGTCCATCAGCGAGACCAGGCGGACATAGGGGTCCTTCTCGAAATCCTGGAAGTGATCGAGAACGTTGTCGGAGGAAACTTCGCAGCGCAGATGGATCAGGTGATCGGCGCGCAGGCGATCTTCGCGCTGGGCCGCCTGGATGGCGTCGGCCATGTCGCGCATCTCGCCTTTTTCAAAGCCGCCATCCTCGTCCGAACCCATGCGCAGGCAGTCGAATACAGTCGTGATACCCGAGGTGACGATCTGGGCGTCATGCGCCTGGATCGCCGCCGTCTTGTTCCAGCGCACACCCGGGCGTGGGGAGTAATGCGCTTCCAGATGGTCGGTGTGCAGCTCGACCAGACCGGGGATCAGAAAGTCGCCCTCGAAATCCTCGCCGACAGCGGATTTGCCTTCGGAAATGCCGGCAATGCGACCGTCGCGGATCAGCACGGAGCCTTGGACGATCTTGTCTTCGAGGACGATGCGGGCGTTGGAGAGGACGGTTTCTTTGGTCATGTCAGGTCTTTCATATTAGGCGCCGGCAAGCGGCAGCCAGGAACGGACGGTAAAGGCGGCACCACGCTCTTCTTCGGCGAAGATGGCGAGGCTGGAAATATCGAGCGGCTTGCCGGTATGCTCCGCGAAGCGCTCGCGCAGGATTTCCTGCAGTTCGGGCTGACGTGCGGCCGGGACAGGCCCGGTCAGCGTCATATGGAAACGAAACTCGTCGTTGACGTAAGGATAACCCCAGCGCAGCAGATTGGCACGCTGCGGCTCGGTGAGGCCCTCCGGCTTGCGCCGGGCGATATCATGATCCGATAGCGGCGCGCGCAATGGCTCGAACGTCTTGACGACGCGCGAAGCAAAATCCTGCAGCGGCTGGCAAAGCGAGCCTGGCACGAGCGCGAAGAAATGGCCGAGCTGGCCAAGGACCAGCTCCGGAATGGTGAAAGCCTTGGTCTGTGACGCGAATTCGGCGGCGACCTCGAGAAGGTCGCGCTCGGTCACCGAAGACGCGAGGTCGAAAGGTGCCTTCAGCGTGGCATGAAAGCCGTAGCGGCGCGGATCGGCCGTCAGTTCGGCGTGGCCCGCCGGCACGGGGCCGATGGCCTTGTCGGAAAAAATCTCGTCGGAAAACGCATCGCGACCCAGCCAGCGGGCGGCCAGCGACGTCAACGGATCATCTTTGGGAGGCGTGAAATAGAGAGCATAGCGCAAGGCTGTATTCCTTGGAAAAATCGGCTGCGCGGGACACTGTTGGGTGATTTGCGACAAACCGCAAGAGCAGCAAGGCGGCAACGAATCGAATCCGGCTAAAGCCGGTTCGGCCGATGCAGTCGTGCCGCGCCTGCGCTACCGGATTCCCGTGACAAAATGATGATGCGCGCCGATTTTTCTCAAGGCTTCCTATCTGACCCGCGTACCCATCAGGCGCGAGCGCAAGGCGTTGGATGCGGCGTCGAACAGGAAGACGACGAGCAGGATCAGCAGCACCATGTAAGCGACGTTTTCCCAGTTGGCATTGGTTCGCATCGCTTCCCAAAGCTTCAGGCCGATACCGCCAGCGCCGACGGCGCCGATGATGGTCGCGCCGCGGACGTTCGATTCCCACTGGTAGAGCGTCTGGCTGACGATGACGGGCACGATCTGCGGCATGATGCCGTAGCGATGCACCAGGATCGTCGACGAACCTGTCGATTTCACGCCCTCGCGCGGCTTGTTGTCTATGTTCTCGAGACCTTCGGAATAGAGCTTGCCGAGCGTACCTGTTTCGGTGAGGAAGATCGCGCCGCTGCCGGCGAGCGGGCCGGGGCCGAAGGCGCGGGTCAGGAACAGCGCCCAGATCAGCATGTCGACCGAGCGCAGGAAGTCGAAGAACCGCTTCAGCACCTGATTGAGCAGCCGGTTCGGCGTGATGTTGCGGGCCGCCAGGAAGGCGAGCGGGAAGGCGGCGATCGATCCGAGCAGCGTGCCGAGGAAAGCCATGACGATGGTCTGGAACAGCTTGGTCCAGACATCACCATGCTGCCAGGCGCCGTTGTTCCAGACATTGTCGAATGCCAGCGAGAGATTGGATTGAGCCGGGTCCAATCGCGGCCCGGAGACAATCAGGCTGATGACGTCGCCCGCCGGCTTGTCGAAGAAGGGCGAGTGCGTGTCGAAGACGAAGTTGGCCCAGCCGATGAAACGCTTGCGAATCTTCACGCGGTCGGTTGAAATGCTGGCATCGCCGGCAAAGCCGAGATTGACCAGGATATTGTCGTCATAGACGGTCATCCAGCTGGGAACGGGCTCGGAGCCGACGATCTTCGGGGTGTCGCCGGTAATATCGATCGGGATCGTGATGCCATGCGCCGTCACGATCGCCTGCGTCTTCGTCACCGTCACGGTGCGGCTCGTGCCACTGACGGAAACGGTCATGCTGCCATCGGCGTTGGTCTTCACCCAATCGGGGTTCGGATTGTCGCCAAGCGGCGAAAAGCGCGGATATTTGATGCTGATCTTGTCGCCGGAGATGCGGAACTCCGGCTGGACGTCATAGCTGATCCATTCGCTGAGATAGATGCCGACGCGCTCCCAATGCGCTTCCGAGATGACTTTCGGCAGATCGAAGAACCAGACGGCATAAAAGCCGTAGAGGATGACGCCGATGAACATCATCAGCGCGCCGAAGCGCTGGCGGAAAGACCGGTGAAGGATCTCCGGATAGCGCGCTTCGAGTTCCTGCATACGGCCGGCGTCGATGACGGACATGGTCAACCTCAATGCTGCAAAAGAAAGGCGTGTTCGCCGACGAGGCGGCGGCGGAGCCATGCGGAAAACTGGTCGACGGCGATGATGGTGATAAAGAGCAGCAGCACGAGCGCGACCGTCTTGGCACCGAAGCCGCGCGAGATCGAGAGCTTCAGCTCCTCGCCGATACCGCCGCCACCGACGGCGCCGATGATGGTGGAGGCTCGAACGTTGATTTCGAGGCGCAGCAGCGCGTAGGACATGAAATTCGGCATAACCTGCGGCAGGGCGCCGAATCGCACGCGCTCGCTCCAGCTCGCGCCGACGGCGCGCATGCCCTCGTCAGGCTTCATGTCGATATTCTCGACGACTTCGTAGAACAATTTGCCGAGCGCGCCGATCGTATGAAGGCCGACGGCAATGATGGCGGCGATCGGGCCGATCGACAGGATCGCCGAGAACAGGCCGGCGATGACGATTTCCGGAAAGGCGCGCAGGAATTCCATGATGCGCTTCGTCACCAGCCGGACCGGATTGGACGGCGACATGTTGCGGGCCGCAAAGAAGCTCATCGGCACTGCAAAGACGAAGCCGATGATGGTCGAAACGAGCGCCACGTTGATCGTGATGATCATCAGCTCGAAATATTCGGGAATGTAGAAATCGCCCCAGACATAAACGCGGCCGAGCGGAAAATTGAACTCCTCGCCGCCGGCGCCGTTTGCGCCGTTCGGGCTCGGCAGGTCGAAGAGCGCGCGGTAGACGTCGCTCCAGTCCTTGGGGATGAGCCAGCTCAGAAAGTCGAAGAGATGCGGCAGCCGTTCGAAGAAGTGGCCGGCATTGCTTTCGTCGGCGAAACGCACGGAACTCACGAAGGCGACGAGCAGGATCACGAGGCCGATACCGGTGTAGAGGCGACGCTTGGCCACCATCTTGCTCCAGGCGTCGCCGATCTCCTTGGCGCTTTGAGGCGCGCTCTGCATATTCGGGTGCGTATCGGCGATCGTCATGAAATCCAGCCTTTGTGAATAGCAAAAGGGCGGCCGTTGCCGGCCGCCCAATTATCGGGATGCGGATCAGCCGCCGATAGCAGCCTTACGAACGTCGATAACGGCGTTGTAGAAGTCCGGGGTAACCTTGACGTAGCCCTTGAAGTCGCCGCCTTCGATGGCGTTGAAGCACTTGGCGTCAGCCGTCGGGAGCTTCATGAAGAAGTCCGAAAGCTTGGCCTGCCATTCGGTGCCGAGCGCGTTGCGAACGACGAGCGGACCGTTCGGGATCAGCGGCGAACGCCAGACTTCGACGAGCTTGTTCGGGTCGACTGCGCCCTTGTCGACTTCCTTGCGGAAGGTACCGGAGGTGAAGCCGTCCTTGAAATCGCCAACGCCCGAGGAGTCGTCGACAGCGACGTCGACCTTGCCGTCGTAGGCGGCGAGCAGGTTGTTTTCATGGCCGCCGTTGAACTGGGTCGAGGCGAAGAACTTGTCGTTCGGAACGCCGGTGGTCTTCGGAATCTGCGTCAGCGGAACGAGGTAGCCCGAGGTGGAGTCCGGATCGGCGTAGCCGAGCTTCTTGCCCTTGGCGTCCATGATCGTCTTGATGCCGGAGGACTTGAGAGCGAGGCCGATCGAGTAGTAGCCGGTCGAACCGTCGGTCTGCTGCGTGGTCAGGATCGGGGTAACGGCCTTCGGGTCCTTGATGGCGACGGCTGCATAGCCGGAAGCGCCCAGTTCGGCGAAGTCGAGCGTGCCGCCGAGGAGGCCCTGGATAACGCCGTCATAGTCGGCGGCCGGGAACAGCGAAACCTTCTCGAAACCGAATTCCTTTTTCAGGTGGTCGGCGAGGCAGGCATAGTTGCGCAGGCGGTCGGCTTCGTTTTCGCCGCCGAGAATACCAACGCGGAATTCCTTGAGGTCTGCAGCGTTAGCAGCAGCGCCGGCTGCGAGCGCGACGAGCGCGGTAGCAGCAAAAAGTGCTTTCTTCAACATGGGTTCGTCTCCTGATTAACCGGTGTCCCCGGATGCCTTCGGTCTAGAAGAAATGCGCCCTTGACGCGGGCTTTCGATCGCGGCCGTGTCTCGCTCAGAGACCGGCCAGTGCCAGCGGTTGCGGGCCGGCGGATTCAGCTGCCGCGGCTTGCGCGGCCGGATCGGCAATATTGATCGACGTCGACGTCATGGTCTCGTCGATGCCGGCGCCGTCCTTGTCGGTGCCGTAGATCTCCTTGACGGCCGCTGCCGTCAGATCGGACGGCTTGCCGTCGAAGACCACCTTGCCGGCCGCCATACCGACGATGCGTTCGCAATAGTTGCGGGCTGTGTCGAGCGTGTGCAGGTTGGTGATGACGGTGATGCCTTCGCGCTCGTTGATATCCCGCAGCGCGTCCATGACGATCTTGGCGTTCAGCGGATCAAGCGAGGCGATCGGCTCGTCGGCGAGCATCATCTTCGGCTGCTGCATCAGCGCGCGGCAGATGGCGACGCGCTGCTGCTGGCCGCCGGAAAGCGTGCCGGCCATCTGCAATGCCGTCTGCTCGATGCCGAGGCGCTCCAGTGCGCCGATCGCTTCGATGCGCTCCTCGCGGGTGAAGACGGAAAGCAGGCTCATGACGGTCGAGCGCTGGTTGAGGCGGCCGAGCATGACGTTGGTCAGTACATCGAGGCGCGGCACGAGGTTGAACTGCTGGAAGATCATGGCGCAGTCACGCTGCCAGCTGCGCAGCGCACGGCCGCGGAGCTTCGACACTTCGACGCCGGAAAAATGGATGGAGCCGGAGCTCGGGTCGGCGAGGCGGTTGATCATGCGCAGCAGGGTCGACTTGCCGGCGCCGGAACGGCCGATGACGCCGACCATCTGTCCCTGCGGTATGTCCAAAGTCACGGAATCGACAGCGAGCTTGTTACCAAACCGGCGCGAGACGTTCCTGAGTTCGAACATAGTGCTTCCCTTTCGCGGCTGCCGGGCTGCAAAAATTTCAGCGGTACCGGTGCTAAGAATGGGCGCATGACCCTGCCTCGAAGGGAGTTTCGAGGGGGTTGGCGCCAACCACAAGGCAACCGATTAGTCCCGCTTCATGAAGCTCCAATGTCAGTTTTATGTAACTGCTGTTACAATTCTCGGCGATTTTGCAAGATTAGCCGGCTGAGGGCTTTCCTTAAGTTTAGCCGTCAAACATGCCGGTCGGCAAACCGTCCATGCTGACCACATTCTTCTCGCGCCAGTATTCCTCGATACCGTCAGGACCCTTGGCTTTTGCCCACTGATCAAGGCTCGGCCGCTCGCCTTCATAGGTGAAGAGCGGCACGCCGAAACCGCAGGAAGTCTGTACGAGATCGAAGTCCAGCCGCACGATCTGCCGCGCGCCGCGCGGCTCCTCGCCCGCATAGTGCTCGCGCAGCAATTCGCGATAGTCGGGCGAAGATCGATGGATGATCCGGCCGCTGCCATAAAGACGCAGGATCATCGGCGGTCCCTCGACGGCGCAGAACATGATGGTCAACCGTCCGTCGGCCTTCATATGGGCCGATGTCTCGTTGCCGCTGCCGGTGCGGTCGAGATAGATGGCGGCATTCGGGGAGATGATGCGCAGGCACAGCGTTTCGCGCGGCGAAACATTGACACGGGAATCGGAGGTCGCCGATGCGGTGAAGAAGATGTGTTGCCGCGCGATGAAATCGCGCAGCCTGTCGTCGAGGCTGGAAAACTGCTTTGCCATGGAAACTCCTCCCGATCCCGCACTCCAAGGGCTGCCTGAAAGCTGGATCGCCTGTCGGCCCCATGCAAGGCCGGTCAGGTCAAAAACCGTCCCAGCTTTCTGTTTTGGCGCAATCTCGGACGGAAAACCGCTGCACACTTTTCCTGGAATTGCGCTAGGCGTCGTAACGATCCAGAAATTCTTCCGCCGAAAGGGCGCGGAAGTCGGCAAGCGCCGTGCGCAGGCGGTCGTGATTCCAATCCCACCAGGAGAGCTTGTCCATACGCGCACCGACCTCGGAGGTGAAGCGTTCGCGGATCAGCTTGGCCGGCACGCCACCGACGATCGTGTAGGGCGCGACGTCCTTGGAGACGACGGCGCCCGCGCCGATGACGGCACCATTGCCGACATTGACGCCGGGCAGGATGGTGGCGCCATGGCCGATCCAGACGTCATGGCCGATCACGACGCGGTTGTCGCGCCGCCAGCTGAAGAAATCGGTCTCCATATCGGCGTCAGGCCAATAGTCGGCGGCGCGATAGGTGAAGTGGTGCAGCGTGGCGCGCCATGTCGGATGGTTGGTGGCGTTGATGCGCACGGCGGCGGCGATGTTGACGAACTTGCCGATGGTCGCACACCACACCGCGCCATCCTGCATGATGTAGGAATAGTCGCCGATCTCGACCTCGTCGATGCGGCAGCGCTCCGACACCTCGGTATAGCGGCCGAGCGTCGAATTGTTGACGCTGGCCGAAGGGCTGATGAAGGGCGTCTCGCCCAATTTGCGGCTCATGCGGCTGTCTTTCTGGGCGAGAATTGCGAGACGTCGAGAATGCGGCTGCCGACGGCCTCACGCACTTCTTCGTCATGGAAGATGCCGAGAAGGGCGACACCTGCCCGCTTCTTCTCTTCGATCATGTCGACGACGACGGCACGGTTCCTGGCATCGAGCGAGGCAGTCGGCTCATCGAGCAGCAGGATGGCGTGGTCGGTGATGAAGCCGCGCGCGATGTTGACGCGTTGCTGCTCGCCGCCCGAGAAGGTGGCGGGCGGCAATTGCCAGAGTTCCTGCGGCAGGTTCAGCTGCGCGAGCAGACCTGCCGCCTTTTCACGGCCATCGCTCACGGCGACGCCACGGGCCAGCAGAGGCTCGGCAACGACATCGATGGCCGCGACGCGCGGCACGGTGCGCAGGAACTGGCTGACATAGCCCATGGTCTGACGACGGACATCGAGCACGGTGCGCGGGTCGGCGGTGGCGAGATCGACGATCCGGCCCTTGTGCGCGACGAGGATCTGGCCGTTGTCGACGGCGTAGTTGCCATAGATCATCTTCAGCAGCGAGCTCTTGCCGATGCCGGACGGGCCGCCGAGCACGACGCATTCGCCTGATGCGACGGAGAAGGAGACATCGGCGACGACGGGCAGGCGCAAGCCGTCGCGCAGGTGCATGGTGAAGCTTTTGAAGACTTCGGAAACGACGAGTGGGGTTGCCATGTTTCTTCCTCAGACCTGCAGGATCGAAGAGACCAGCAGTTGCGTATAGGGTTCGCGCGGATCGTCGAGCACGCGGTCGGTCAGGCCGTGCTCGATGACGTATCCGTCCTTCATCACCATCATGCGATGCGAGAGGAGACGGGCAACCGCGAGATCGTGCGTCACGATGATCGCCGAAAGGCCGAGATCGTTGACGAGGCCGCGCACCAGATCGAGCAGGCGCGCCTGCACGGACACGTCGAGGCCGCCGGTCGGCTCATCCATGAAGACGAGGCGGGGGCCGGTCACCAGATTGCGGGCGATCTGCAGGCGCTGGCGCATGCCGCCGGAGAAGGCGCGCGGCTGGTCGTCGATGCGGTCGGCGTCGATTTCCACCCGCTCCAGCCAGTCGATGGCCGTGTTGCGGATGTTGCCGTAGTGGCGGTTGCCGATCGCCATCAGCCGCTCGCCGACATTGGCGCCGGCCGAAACCGTCATGCGCAGGCCGTCGGCCGGGTTCTGATGCACGAAGCCCCAGTCGGTGCGCATCAGGAAGCGGCGTTCGGCCTCGTTCATGCGGAAGAGATCGCGATAGGTCTCGTCGCGCATGTGATATTCGACGCTGCCCGTCGTCGGCAGCAGCCGGGTCGAGATGCAGTTGAGGAGCGTCGTCTTGCCGGAACCGGATTCGCCGACGATGGCAAGCACTTCGCCGGGCCACAATTCGAAGGACACATCGCGGCACCCGATGCGGCTGCCGTAGAATTTCGAGATGTCCTTGACTTTCAGAAGTGGTGTGTCGCTCATTCGGCAGCCTCCTTGCCACCAGGCTGTCCATCGGATGCGAGCCCATTTGACGCCAGCATGTGACCGGCATGGCCATGGGCGCGGCGATCCTCGCAGAAATCGGTATCGGAGCAGACGAACATGCGCCCGCCCTTGTCGTCGAGGATCACCTCATCGAGATAGACCTGCTCGGCGCCGCAAAGAGCGCAGGGCTTGTCGAAGCGCTGCACCTCGAAGGGATGGTCTTCGAAATCCAGGCTGACGACCTGCGTATAGGGCGGCACGGCATAGATGCGCTTCTCGCGGCCGGCGCCGAACAGCTGCAGCGCGTCGGAGAGGTGCATTTTCGGATTGTCGAACTTCGGCGTTGGCGACGGGTCCATCACATAGCGGCCGGCAACCTTGACCGGATAGGCATAGGTGGTGGCGATGCGGCCGTTGCGCGCGATATCCTCGTAGAGCTTCACGTGCATGAGGCCATATTCCTCGAGCGCGTGCATCTTGCGCGTCTCGGTTTCGCGCGGCTCCAGGAAGCGTAAGGGTTCCGGGATCGGCACCTGGTAGACCAGCACCTGGTTCGGGCCAAGCTTGGTTTCCGGAATGCGGTGTCGCGTCTGGATGATGGTCGCTTCGTCGGTGCGGGTGGTCACGGCGACATTGGCGACCTTCTGGAAGAAGGCGCGGATCGAGACGGCATTGGTCGTGTCGTCGGCACCCTGGTCGATGACCTTCAGTACATCCTCCGGACCGATGATCGCCGCCGTCAGCTGCACGCCGCCGGTGCCCCAGCCGTAGGGCATCGGCATTTCGCGGGAGGCGAAGGGCACCTGATAGCCGGGTATGGCGATCGCCTTCAGGATGGCGCGGCGGATCATCCGCTTGGTCTGTTCGTCGAGATAGGCGAAGTTATAGGTGGCCAGTTCGCTCATTCGGCTGCCTCCGTCATCGGGTCCATGCCGCTGTCTCGGGCGGCTTCGAAATCGCGGCGCATACGCCGCACCAGGTCGAGCTCGGCCTGGAAGTCGACATAATGCGGCAGCTTCAGATGTTCGACGAAGCCGGTCGCCTGCACATTGTCGGAGTGGGAAATCACGAATTCCTCGTCCTGGGCCGGTGCCACAATGTCTTCGCCAAGCTCCTCGGCCCGCAGCGCGCGGTCGACCAGCGACATGGCCATGGCCTTGCGCTCGCTCTGCCCGAACACCAGCCCGTAGCCGCGGGTAAACTGCGGCGGCGCCTTCGCCGAGCCGGCGAACTGGTTGACCATCTGGCATTCGGTCACCTGGATGCGGCCGAGCGAGACGGCAAAGCCGAGTTCCGGCACATCGAATTCGACCTCCACTTCGCCGATGCGGATTTCGCCGGTGAAGGGGTGGTTGCGGCCATAGCCGCGCTGGGTCGAATAGCCGAGCGCCAGCAGGAAGCCTTCATCGCCGCGAGCAAGCGCCTGCAGACGAAGGTCGCGGGTCATCGGGAATTCCATCGGCTCGCGCGTCAGGTCGCCGATTTCGTGGTCGACGGGCATGGTGCCGTCGCCCTCGATCAGCCCCTCTTGTCCGAGGATTTCGGAAACGCGCATGATGCGACCCTCTTCGGCCGGACGCTGCATCGGCTCGTCGACGGCCTCGTCGGTCAGGAGGCTCGGGTCGAGCAGGCGGTGAGTATAGTCGAAGGTCGGGCCGAGAAGCTGGCCGCCCGGCAGGTCCTTGTAGGTCGCGGAGATACGGCGCTCGATCTTCATCGCCGCAGTGTCGAGCGGCTGGGAGTAGCCGAAGCGCGGCAGCGTCGTGCGGTAGGCGCGTAGCAGGAAGATGGCTTCAATCATGTCGCCGCGCGCCTGTCGGACGGCAAGGGCCGCCAGTGCGCGGTCAAAAAGCGAGGCTTCGGCCATGACGCGATCGACCGCGAGCGCGAGCTGCGCCACGATCTGGTCGATGCCAACAGCCGGCAGCGAACGGTCGCCGCGACGACGGTCGGCCAGCAGCCGGTGAGCATTGGCGATGGCGGTTTCGCCACCCTTTACGGCAACATACATATGTTACATCTCCGTCGCGGTGATCTTGGTGGTGCGCGGCAGGCAAAGGAATTGCCGGCCGGCGGTCAGAACGAGATCGACGCCGCGCGGGAAGAGGGCGCGATTGTCGTTCCAGATGCGCAGCAGCGCATCCGGCAGGCCGACCGGGGCGATCATGGTCACATCCTTGATGCCGGGGCCGGAAAGCGCCAGCTCCTTGCCGCCTTCCAGGCTTTCGATTTCCAGAACGATCGTCGTCGACCGATCAGGATATTCCTGGGTACCGACGCCGAACTGGCTGAAGGAGGAAAGCGCCATGCCGGCCTCGACGAAGGCGAAATGGGCTTCCAGCCGTTCCGCGATCACGGGCGCTCCGGTGTGGAAGGCCAGCCATTCCGGCAGGCTCGATCTTGTCAGGCTGTTGGAAAGCCAGACTGGCGTGTCATGGTCGCAAAGGGTCAGACCGATGGCGCCGGCAGCAACACCGAGCGGCGCCGGCGGCGCGATGTCGGCCACAACGGTTTGCAGGGTGCCCGGGCGCGCCATGGCGTCCATCGTCATCTTGAAGACGCTTTGCGCGTCGAAGACCGGATCGGTAAAACCGCCGGTCAGGGCCTCGTTGCCGAAGGTCGGGGTGCTCGAAAGGCTCATCAATCTTCTCCGCGAACCATGGTGAAGAAATCGACGCGGGTCGCTGCCGTCTCTTCGGCGCGCTTGCGATCATAGTCTGCAATACGCTCGGTGACCGGCTGCAGAACGGCCTTTTCGACGAAGTCCCGGGTGGCCGGCTGCTGCCAGAGTGCGTCGAAGATCGCCGAAAGCCGGGCCTTTTCGCGATCCGTGCCAAGCGCGTGCGCATGGCCGATGGTGTTGGATGCCAGCCGAATGGTGGCGCGCGTCACCGTGACTTCGCCGAGGTTGAAGGGGGAACCGCCGCCGCCGATGCGGCCGCGCACCATGACGAGCCCGGTTTCCGGTCCGCGCACCGGCTGCACCGCCGGCTTGCTCGGCAATGCGTCCCAGGCCGCCTCGAGCTCGTCGCGCTCTGCCTGTGCCAGAAGATCGGCGACGCGCTTGCGCTCTCGGCGCTCCTGTGCGGCCGCTTCCTGCCTTTGTGCTGAATTCATCGCGCCTTCCTTCAAATGTCTATTGATATAGACAACCATACAAGATAGTCTTATATCTATTAGTGAGTCGTGACAAGCGTGTGACAGGGCGAGTGGGCGTAATGGCAGGGCAGAAGATACAGAGGCAGACGGGCGTGGCGCTCTGGCGGCAGATTGCCGACCGGATTCGCACGTCGATCAATCATGGCGATTTCGACGAAACAGGCATGGTGCCGCCGGAAACGACGCTGGCGCTGCAGTTCGGCGTCAACCGGCATACGATCCGGAGCGCGCTCGCGGCGCTGGCGCAGGAGGGGATCGTCCGGGCCGTGCAGGGGCGCGGCACGCTGATCGAGCGCAAGGAGCGGCTAAGCTTTCCGATTTCGAAGCGGACGCGTTTTTCGCAAGGGATTGGCGATCAAGTGCGCGAAACCCGTAGCGTGCTGCTTGCATCGGGCGAGGAGGCTGCCAGCGCCGAATTGGCCAAGCAGCTTAAGCTCAAGACCGGCGCGCCGTTGATAAGGCTCGAAACGCTCGGCCAGGCGGACCATCGTCCGGTATCGCGCGCCACCAGCTGGTTTCCGGCTGATCGCTTTGGCGGGATCGCCGAGACCTACCGGGCGACCGGGTCGATCACCAAGGCGTTTCGCGAGTTCGGCGTGCCGGATTACGTGCGCGTCGTCACCGAGATCACGGCGACGCATGCCGACGAAGGCGATCTCACCGATCTGCAATTATCTCCGGGCGCCATCGTTCTCATCACGCAGGCGCTAAATACCGATCTCGACAATGTGCCGGTGCAATATTCGATCTCCCGCTTCGCCGCCGACAGGGTGCGTTTCACGATCGAGAATTGAGGGTAGGGGGCTCGAGCCCTCATCCGGCCTCCTGAGCCCGCCGAAGCGCGTCTTTCCCCCTCTCCCCGCCTGCGGGGAGAGGGCTAGGGTGAGGGGCTTTTGGCCCTAATGGCTTGCGCTCAATGCGCGCCGGACATGTCGCCGAGGACTTCCTTCGAGGCGACGGTGGAATCGGCCTTGAGCTTGTAGACCATCGGCACGCCGGTCGCGAGGTTGAGCGCCAGGATCTGTTCCTTGCTCAGCCGGTCGAGAACCATGACGAGCGAGCGCAGCGAGTTGCCGTGGGCGGCGACCAGCACGTTCTGGCCGGCGAGCACGCGCGGCAGGATTTCCGTCAGGTAATAGGGCCAGACGCGGGCGCCGGTGTCGCGCAGGCTTTCGCCGCCGGGAGGGGGAACGTCGTAGGAACGGCGCCAGATGTGAACCTGCTCTTCGCCCCACTTGGCGCGGGCGTCATCCTTGTTGAGGCCGGAGAGATCGCCGTAATCGCGCTCGTTCAGCGCCTGGTTCTTGATGGTCTCCAGGTTCGGCTGGCCAACGGCATCAAGGATGATCTTCAGCGTGTGCTGGGCGCGGACGAGATCGGACGTGAAGGCGATGTCGTACTTGATACCGTAGTCGGCCAGCGCCTTGCCGCCGGTCTGGGCTTCCTCGATGCCAAGCGCGGTCAGATCGGGGTCCTTCCAGCCGGTAAAGAGATTCTTCAAATTCCAGTCGCTTTGGCCATGGCGAACGAGGACGAGAGTACCGCTCATAAAATTTCTCCTTGATAGAGCAATTCCAGGAAAAGTGCGTAACGGTTTTCCGTCCGGAATTGCGAGACAATAAAAGGCTGGAGCGGGTCGGCAGTTCCATGCCGATCCGCTCCAGGATCAGGTCAACGTGTGGAGAGCCCGAGGACATCGAGCATGGAATAGAAGCCGGGTTTCTTGTCGCGCGCCCAGAGCGCCGCTTGCAGCGCGCCTCGGGCAAACAGCGAGCGGTCGCCAGCATTGTGCGACAGAGTCAACCGCTCGCTTTCGCTGGCGAAGATGACGGAATGATCGCCGACCACGCCGCCGCCGCGCAAGGTCGCAAAGCCGATCGTACCCGTCGGGCGCGGACCGGTATGGCCGTCGCGCACGCGCACGGAGTTGTCGTTGAGATCGACGCCGCGGCCCTTCGCCGCCGCCTGGCCGAGCAGAAGCGCCGTGCCCGAGGGCGCATCGACCTTGTGGCGGTGATGCATCTCCAGCACTTCGATATCCCAGTCGGCGGAGGGAAGCGCGCGCGCCGCCTGTTCGACAAGCACGCTCAAAAGGTTGATGCCGAGGCCCATATTGCCCGATTTGACGATGCGGGCATGGCGCGCGGCGGCCTTGAACCTGGCTTCGTCCTCGTCCGAGCATCCGGTCGTGCCGATGATGTGGACGATGCGGGCCTGCGCGGCAAGGTTGGCGAAGGTGACGCTGGTTGCCGGTGTCGTGAAATCGATGACGCCTTCGGCATGAAGGAAGGCAGCGAGCGGATCGTCGGTCATGGGAATGCCGATCGGCCCCAGTCCGGCAATCTCGCCGGCATCTTTGCCGATGAAGGCGGAACCCGGACGGGCGACGGCTGCATGCAGGGTTACGCCGTCGGTCGCGTGGATGAGACGGATGAGAGCCTGTCCCATGCGGCCCGCCGCGCCAACCACCACCAGCTTCATCGCATCGTCGCTCATGTCGTCTCTATCGTCTATTTGCGGGAATTGCTTGATATGGCCGGTAGCTGCAGGTTGTTGAGCCGAGCGTAAAGGCCATTGTCGGCCGTCGCAAGCGTCTCGTGGTTGCCCTCTTCGACAACCCGGCCGTTTTGCATGACGACGATCTTCTCGGCCCGGACCACGGTCGACAGCCGGTGCGCGATGACGACGACCGTGCGGCCGCTCATCGCCTCTTCCAGCGCCTTCTGCACGGCCGCTTCGGATTCCGTATCGAGCGCCGAGGTCGCTTCGTCCAGAAGCAGGATCGGCGCATTGCGCACCAGTGCGCGGGCGATCGACAGGCGCTGCCGCTGACCGCCGGAAAGCGTCACGCCGTTTTCGCCGACGGGCGTGTCGTAGCCCATCGGCTGAGCGACAATGAAATCATGCGCATAGGCAAGGCGGGCTGCTTCCTCGATCTCGGCATCGGTCGCGTTCGGGCGGCCGTAGCGGATGTTGTCGCGGATCGTGCCTTCGAAAAGATAGGGCTGCTGCGAGACATAGGCGAGCTGTTCCCGCAGCGACTGTTTCGTCACATGGGCGATATCCTGCCCGTCGATGAAGATGCTGCCGGATTTCGGATCGTAGAAGCGCGGGATCAGATTGATGACGGTGGACTTGCCGGCGCCGGAAGGGCCGACCAGCGCCGTCGTCTGGCCGCCCTCGGCCGAGAAATTGACGCCGGACAGGACGGCTTCGTCGCCATAGGCGAAATGAACGTCGCGGAATTCGATGCGGGCATCGGTGACAACGAGCGGCTTGGCATCCGGCAGGTCGCGCTGGCGCGGCTCCATGTCGAGCAATTCGTAGATCATCCGCGCATTGACGACCGCGCGCTCCAGCTGCACCTGCAGCTTGGCAAGGCGCCGCGCTGGATCATAGGCAAGCAGCAGCGAGGTGGCGAAGGAGAAGAACACGCCTGGCGAGACGTTGTCGTAGATCGAGCGATAGGCGGCATAGGCAAAGAGGCTGGCGATCGCGAAGCCGGCGACGGTTTCGATAAGGGGGCCGTTGCGCTCCGAAAGGCGGGCAATGCGGTTCTGCCGATGCTCGGCTGCCGTGATGAGCTTGTTGATCTTGCGCTCGAGCTCTTCTTCCATCGTGAAGGCCTTGACGATGGAAATGCCCTGGATGGTTTCCTGCATCGCGCCGAGCACATGGCTGTTCAGGACGATCGCATCGCGCGTGGCCGCGCGCAGACGCTTGGAGATATAACGCAGCGCGAAGAAGAGCGGCGGCGCGATGACGACGAATGCGATGCTGAGCACCGGGTCCTGGAAGACCATGACGCAGAGCAAGGCTATGAAGGTCAGAAGGTCGCGCGCCGTCGACGTGATCGTCAGGTTCATGACGTCGCGGATGCCCGAGACGTTCTGGCTGATCCGGGCGGCGAGCTGCGCGGAGCGGGCTTCGTTGAAGAAGCCGACCGACAGCGTCATCAGATGCGAATAGAGGCGGCGCTGGTAGCGGGCGATGATGTTGTTGCCGATTTTCGACAGGATGACCGATTGGAAATATCCCGCAAAGCCGCGCACCACGAAAACGAGGAAGATGCTGAAGCAAATTTTCCAGGCATCGGTGATATCGCGCGCGATGAAGGCGCTGTCGATGACCGCTTTGACGATATAGCCGATGTAAGCAGTCGATAGGGCAACGAGGATCAGGCAGGTGATCGCGACAGCATAGCCGCGGATGTGGTCGCGGCCGTTCTCAGCGATAATGCGTTTCAGCATGCCGGTGATGGCCTCGCTGTCGACGCTTTTGCTTTTCGGATCGGGCAATTTCAATAATCGGCTTCCTGTCTTGAACCAAGCGAGCCGCATATGGCACGTGCTTGCGCGGCTCTATTAAAGAGTTAGCACGGCTTTGGCTAGACATGGCTTGCCGCGCTGGTTAAGGCCGATCACGGAGCCGGCCTCACTATAGAGGAAGGCGGTTCCTTCAAAAAGGGATAGCGCACCGGCTATTTTGGCGCGCCATCGGTTGTTTGCAAGGCGGTTAACGCCGCCAGCGGCGGCCCTCGGTCGCAAGGCCGAAGCTTGCTGGCTTGCGGGCATAGGCCGCAAGGCCGGAAAGGGCTGCCAGCGGATTGACGACCACATGGGTCGGGATCGTCTTCATCATTTCCGTGTGCGGCGCCTTGTCCTCGAAGGCGGCGCGGAATTCCGGCTTCTGCAGCGCCGGCAGGATCTTTTGCGGGATGCCACCGGAAAGATAGACGCCGCCGCGCGCCATGAAGATCATGGCGATATCGCCGGCGACGCGGCCGAGATAGGTGACGAACAGCGTCAGCGTCTCCTCGGCCTGCGGGTTGGTGCCGGCAAGCGCGTGGTTGGTGATGTCGGCCGGCTCCTTCAGGCTGGGTTCGATGCCATCGGCAGCGCAGACGGCATGATAGATGTTCTGCAGGCCGCGGCCGCAGATGGCCTGCTCGGCCGAGATGCGGCCTTCGATGGTTTCCAGATGCGGCCAGATCTGCAGGTCGCGTGCCGTGCGCGGCCCGAGATCGATATGTCCGCCTTCGCCCGGCACAGGCACCCATTGATGCTGCGTATGGACGAGACCCGCCACGCCGAGCCCGGTGCCCGGCCCGAGCACGGCGCGCGAGGCGGCGAGGTTGTTGGTCGCTTCGCCGATGGTTTCGCGATGCTCGTCAGCGACATCCGCGATGGCGAGCGCCTGCGCTTCGAAATCGTTGATGACGAGCACGTCCTCGATGCCGAGATTGGCGATCATCGTCCTCGGCCGGATCACCCAGTCGCAGTTGGTCAGCGGAATCTCGTCACCCTGGACGGGGCCGGCCATGGCAAGGATCGCAGCGCGGGGCCGGACCTTGCTCTTCTCGAGGGTCAGTTTGATCGCATCGTCGATCGTGGCGAAATTCGCCGTCTGCACGACCGGAAAATGCTCCTGTTCGGAGTCCGCATCGGCAAGGATGGAGAAACGTGCATTGGTACCGCCGATATCGCCGATCAGGATTGGGAAAGGCAGGGGGGCATCGCTGTGATTGAGCTCGGGCATGGCCAGGTCCGTGGTCTGCCGCCGGCAAGGCGGATTAATGGTTCAGTGTTTTGATCAGCCGCTCGGCGGTGGATTCGTTGAGCGCCATCGGAATGTCGTAGAGAACGGCAAGCCGCGTCAATGCCTTCACGTCGACATCGTGCGGCAACGGCGTAAGGGGATCGATGAAGAAGATGAGCATGTCGATCTCGCCGGTGGCGATGAGCGCGCCGATCTGCTGGTCGCCGCCGAGCGGTCCGCTTTTCAGGCGGGTGACCTTGAGATCGGGGCAGGCGTCGAGCACGCGGCCGCCTGTCGTGCCGGTGGCAACGATGTGCCAGCCGGCCAGAGCCGCCTCGTTGCGCCGCGCAAACTCCGCCATCGCGTCCTTTTTCTGATCATGCGCGATCAGCGCGATGCATTTGCTGCCGGCCATGAAATCCTTGCTCCGCCCGATGCTTTCAATCGATTTATCCGCCTTCTATACCAAGGGGGCGCGTTTTGAAAGACTGCCCCGGCAGGGACGGTTCGGGTCTCACTGCTGCGGGATTTGACCGGGCGGCGTATCGCCGGAAATCGGCGCTGCGTCTGTGTCGGCCGAAGCGCCGGCAGCCTTGGCGCCAGAGGTAGCGGCACGCGTGGAAGCGACCGAAGGAGCTGCCAACACGGCCTGGCAGGCCTTGGGCAGATCGGAAACCATGACCTCGCGCGGCTTTTGCGGCGGCTTGGTGCCGGGCTTCGGCTTCGCCCACGGTTCGGGGCCGAGCCACCAGGCGAGCGTCTTGTCGCAGCCGTCGCCGGCGGCGACCGGCGCCTGTCCCGTGCAGCCGACCGAGCCGGCCGGGCAGCGGAGGCGGATATGGAAATGCGAGTCGTGCCCATATTCCGGCCGCAGCTTGCCGAGATTGCTGCGGTCGCCGGTCCATGTCTCGCACATCTTCTTCTTGATGGCCGGGTTGACGAAGATGCGCTCGACTTGCGGGTAACTCGCCGCGCGCATCAGCAGGCGGGCATGCGCGGGCGTCCAGACCTTGTCGTTGATCGTCAGGAACTTGTCCTTGGCGAGCATCGTGGTGAAGGGCAGGGCTTCGCGCTCTTCGGCTGTCAGCTTGCGCCGCGGCATTGGCGTCAGCCAGATATCGGCGTCGAGGCCGATCTGATGCGAGGCATGGCCGTTGAGCATCGGGCCGCCGCGCGGCTGCGAGATATCGCCGACGAGGAGGCCCGGCCAGCCATCATTCTTCGCCGCATCACGCGACAGGCGCTCCAGCAGCCCGATTGTTTCCGGGCGACCCCAACGGCGGTTGCGCGACAGGCGCATGACCTGCCAGGTCGGGCCGTCGGTCGGAAGCGCGACCGCGCCCGCAAGGCAACCCTTGGCATAAAAGCCGATCGATTGCGGTGGTCCCTGCGTTGGCAGCGTTACCGCGCCGAAGACCGCCTTGGCGCTCCCGGGCGAAGGGGTGGTCTGCTGCGCCAGCGCATCGCCGGCGACCAGACCCGTTCCGATCATTGTCGCGAGAGAAAATTTGCCGATCGTTCGAAAGGCGCGAGCCAGAAGTGAAACCATGCATATCCTTGGAAGGCGGTCGGCGTTATCCGAAATGATTTGGGCCGAAGTGATTTGCGGTGAGACTATCCCGAAAAGGGATGAAAGTGAAACCGCGGCAATCACAGGTGGCCGGCCGCCTTCGCTTGCATGGGCCGTCGCTTCTAGCGGATCAGTTCCCCAGAATTTCCGCCGTCTTGCGGATGCGCGACAGCCGCGGCATGACTTTCGTGCAGGAAAAATCCTGCATCTCCTGCGATAAGGTCGTCGCCGCGTCTTCCGCGACGATCACGGCGTAGTTTGCCGCGTAGGCATCGCGCACGGTCGCTTCTACCCCGAAATTGGTGGCGACGCCGGTCAGGATCAGCGTGTTGATACCACGGCGGCGAAGCTGCAGGTCGAGTTCCGTGCCGTAAAAGGCGCTCCACTGGCGCTTGACGATGGCGACGTCGGGCGTCAGCGCCGCCATCTCCGGGGGAGCCTCGAGCGCGGCCGGCGGCAAACCTCCTGGGGGAAGTGTGAAGCTTTCGTCAACAGGCTGATTGACAGCGTCGGCATAGTCTGAGGAAAATCCGACCGTTACGAAAACGGTCGTTCCGCCATCGGCTTTCAGCCTGTTTGCGATGGCGACGGTATTGGTGGTGACCTGCTGGGCGGAGTAGGGCGCAAGCGGGCGGCCAAGGACGAAGGCTTGAAGATCGATGGAAACAAGAGCGGTGGTCTTGGGATCGTAGAGTGGCATCTGGGGGCTCCGAGAAAAACATGAGGATATCCTCACAATGGAAAATATGAGGGTAACCTCACGAAAATCAAGTGAAGAATTGAAGACGCGCACCCCAAAGCGGCAGCGCGGCCATGAACGCGTCGTTATCCTGCTGGAAGCGGCCGCAAGGGTTTTTGCGCGGAAAGGCTATGATGCCGCGACGATGACCGAGATCGCTGCCGAAGCGAACTCGTCCATCGGCTCGCTCTATCAGTTCTTTCCGACCAAGCCCCTGCTTGCCGAGGCGCTGCATATCGAACGCCTGGAGCGATTGAAGGCCGAGCTTCGGGACGTGGCGAACAGCAGCGCCGGCCTTTCGGCAGCCGATTGCGGCGAGGCGATCTTCGATGCGCTCGGTGTCTTCATGGAGACGTATCCGGAACTTTCGGTGCTCGCCGGCCGTCGCGATATTCCCAAGGAGCGCAAGGCGGTTTCACGCGTCGAGTTGAAGGAATTGATCGCGGGTGTCCTGCGGCAGGCCAAGCCGTCGATAGCCAACGATGTCGCGCTGATGTCAGGCGTCGTTCTCGAACTGCTGCGCATCGCCGTCGTCGTCGCCAACGAGCCGGAAACCGGGGAGGATCGGCGCGTCGTCGGCGAACTGCGGCTGATGCTGCGCCGGCGTCTGGAAGAAGCCGCGGCAAAAACCTGATTTGGGTGCGCCGCTCGGCCTCGTTGCGAAGAGGTGAGTGATTGCGTCCTGTTTTTTGCCCTCATTTGCCCTATGCTGATTCCTTGGAAATCATCAGGAGATCATGGATGGCATTGTCGCGGTTGAAAGCAGGCTTGGTCGTTTCTCTTTTTTGCCTGCTGGCAATGCCTTTGTCCTCGAAAGCCGAAGAGCCGCAATTCCGCATCGGCACGGCGATTCTCGGCGACCTCAAATACCAGCCCGGCTTCAAGCATTTCGACTACGTCAATCCGGACGCGCCGAAGGGCGGCGAGGTAAAGCTGTCGGCCAGCGGCACCTTCGACACCCTCAATCCGGTGCTGTCGAAGGGCAATGTCGCCGACGGAACGGAGCTGATCTACGATACGCTGCTGAAAAAGGCCGATGACGAGGCCAATTCGTCCTATGGTCTGCTTGCCGAGGGCGTTTCCTATCCCGATGACGTTTCGAGCGCCACCTTCCGCCTGCGCGCGGAGGCGAAGTGGGCCGACGGCACGCCGGTAACGCCCGAGGACGTCATCTTCAGCTTTGAGAAAGCCAAGGAACTCAATCCGCTGGCGACAAGCTACTATGCGCATGTCGTGAGCGCCGAAAAGACCGGCGAGCGCGATGTCACCTTCCGTTTCGATGAAAAGGGCAATCGCGAGCTGCCGTCGATCCTTGGCCAGCTTACCGTCCTGCCGAAACATTGGTGGGAGGCAAATGGTCCCGATGGCAAGCCGCGCGACATCTCGCGCACGACGCTTGAGCCGGTCATGGGATCGGGTCCCTACAAGATCGCATCTATCCAGCCGGGCTCTTCGATCCGCTACGAACTGCGTGACGATTATTGGGGCAAGAATACCCCGGTCAATGTCGGCGCGAACAATTTCGGCGCGATAAACTATGTCTATTTTTCCGACTATGACGTTGCGTTCGAGGCGTTTCGCAGCGGCGTCATCGATTACTGGCAGGACAATTCGACCAGCCATTGGGTGACGGGCTACGATTTTCCGGCCGCCAAGGACGGCCGCATCAAGCGGGAGGAGCTGCCCAACACGCTACGCTCGGTCGGCATCATGCAGGCGCTTGTTCCCAACATGCGGCGCGAGCGGTTCAAGGACGAGCGAGTCCGGGAAGCGCTGAACTATGCCTACGATTTCGAGGAGCTGAACCGAACCCTTTCCTTCGGCAAGTTGACGCGTGTCGACAGCTTCTTTTTCGGCACGAAGTTCGCCTCCTCCGGTCTCCCGCAAGGAGACGAGCTCAATGTTCTCAATAGTGTAAAGGACAAGGTGCCGGCCGATGTCTTTACCACGCCTTATGCCAATCCCGTCGGCGGCAATCCGCAGAAGGCGCGCGACAATTTCCGCAAGGCGATCGCCCTGTTCAAGGATGCTGGCTGGGTCCTCAAGGGCAACAAGATGGTGAACGCGCAGACCGGTCAACCGTTTTCGCTGGAGCTTCTGCTGAACAATCCTTCGCTGGAAAGATCGGTGTTGCCCTATGTACAGAACCTGAAGCGCATCGGTATCGATGCCAGTGTCCGGACGGTCGATCCCTCGCAATATATCAATCGCATTCGCAGCTTTGACTACGACATGATCTGGGTTGTCTGGGCGGAAACGCTGAACCCCGGCAACGAGCAGCTCGATTTCTGGGGCTCCGCTTCCGCAGCCCGCCAGGGATCGCGCAACTATGCTGGGATCGCCGATCCGGGCGTCGACGCGCTCATCCAGAAGGTGATCTTCGCAAAGGACGTGGCGGAGAAGGAAGCGACGACTAAGGCGCTCGACCGCGTGCTGCTTGCCCACCACTATGTTCTGCCGACCTTCTACGGGACGACGACCAGGATAGCCTATTGGGACAAGTTCGAGCACCTCCCCGAGCTTCCCTACTATTCCATCGGCTTCCCCGATGTCTGGTGGTCGAAGAGCGCCGGAAAGTGAGCCTCTCTTGCATTGGGGGCCTCGCTGGCTCCAAATGCTCAAGGCTGATTCGGATAGTTTCAAGCTAATATGACTGCGCCGGTTTGCATCCGGCGGAAGGGAATGTGATTTGATCGATAGATGGATTGAGGCGAGGCGGAATATGGTCCTCTTCGAGGGGGCGGCCGGCTGATGGGTGCCTATATCCTGAGACGCCTGCTGCTGATGATCCCGACCATCGTCGGCATCATGGCGATTTCCTTCACCATCGTGCAGTTCGCGCCCGGCGGTCCGGTCGAGCAGGTCATCGCGCAATTGACCGGCCAGGGCGATAATGCCAATGGCCGCCTGTCGGGTGGCGGTACGGACATGGCTGCCCAGCAGGCCTTCGATGACAGCAGCTCGAAATATCGCGGCGCCCAGGGGCTCGATCCCGAGTTGATCGCCAAGCTCGACAAGCAGTTCGGCTTCGACAAGCCGCCGCTCGAGCGCTTCGGCCAGATGATGTGGAACTATATCCGCTTCGATTTCGGCGAGAGTTTCTTCCGCAACACTTCGGTCATCGATCTCATCGCCCAGAAGCTGCCGGTGTCGATCTCGCTCGGCATCTGGATTTTGATCTTCTCCTATGCGATTTCCATTCCGCTTGGCATCCGCAAGGCGGTGCAGGACGGATCGACCTTCGACGTCTGGACCTCGGGCATCATCATCATCGGCTATGCCGTTCCGAGCTTCCTGTTCGGCATCATGCTGATCGTGCTGTTTGCCGGCGGCTCCTTCTTCGACTGGTTCCCGCTGCGCGGCCTCGTCTCGGATAATTTCGCCGATCTCACCTGGTGGCAGAAGATCCTCGATTACCTCTGGCATCTGGTGCTGCCGCTGATTTCGTTGTCGCTCGCCGCCTTCGCCACGACGACGCTGCTCACCAAGAATTCCTTCATCGAGGAAATCAAGAAGCAGTATGTCATCACCGCCCGCGCCAAGGGTCTTTCCGAACGGCGCGTGCTCTATGGCCATGTCTTCCGCAACGCGATGCTGATCGTCATCGCCGGCTTTCCCGGCGCCTTCATCTCCGCCTTCTTCACCGGTTCGCTGTTGATCGAAAACATCTTCTCGCTCGATGGCCTTGGCCGCCTCAGTTATCTCTCCGTCGTCCAGCGCGACTATCCGGTGGTGTTTGCGACGCTGTTCATCTTCTCGCTGCTGGGCCTCGTCGTCAGCCTCGTTTCCGACCTGATCTACACCTGGATCGATCCGCGCATCGACTTCGAGCGGAGGGATGTGTGATGGATGCAGCCAATCATCCGGCACTTCCGGTGACCGTAAAGCCGCCGCGCAAGGGCCTGTTCTCGCCGACCAATGTGCGCCGCTGGCAGAATTTCAAGGCAAACCGCCGGGGATACTGGTCGCTCTGGATCTTCATGGTCTTGTTCGTCCTCACGCTTGGCGCGGAATTCATCGCGAACGACCGACCGATCCTCATCTCTTACAAGGGCGAGATCCTGACGCCTGTCTTCGTCGATTATCCGGAAGAGAAATTCGGCGGCTTTCTGGCGCAGACGGATTATCGCGCCCAGGATATCCAGGATGAGATCAATGCCAATGGCTGGATGATCTGGCCGCCGATCCACTATTCCTATCAGACAGCCAATTCCAACCTTCCTCAGGGAAAGTCGGCGCCGACCCCGCCTTTCTGGATGATGAGCAAGGAGCAGCGCTGCTCGGGCTATGCGGCCGGCGTTGCCGACCCGAACTGCAACTGGAGCAATTTCAACTGGCTCGGCACCGACGATCAGGCGCGCGATGTGCTGGCCCGCCTGATCTACGGTTTCCGCATATCGGTGCTGTTCGGTTTGGTACTGACAATCTGCTCGGCCGTCGTCGGCGTCTGCGCCGGTGCGGTGCAGGGCTATTTCGGCGGATGGACTGACCTGTTGATGCAGCGCTTCATCGAGATCTGGTCGTCGATGCCGGTGCTCTATATCCTGCTGATCATCGCATCCGTGCTGCCGCCCGGCTTCTTCATCCTGCTCGGTATCTTGCTGCTGTTTTCCTGGGTGGGTCTGGTCGGCGTCGTGCGTGCCGAATTCCTGCGGGCGCGCAATTTCGAATATGTCCGTGCCGCCCGTGCGCTGGGCGTCGACAACCGCACCATCATGTATCGCCACCTGCTGCCGAACGCGATGGTGGCGACGCTGACTTTCGTCCCATTCATCCTGTCGGGTTCGATCTCCACCTTGACGTCCCTCGATTTCCTCGGCTTCGGCATGCCGCCCGGCTCGCCGTCGCTGGGTGAGATGATCGCCCAGGGCAAATCCAACCTGCAGGCTCCCTGGCTGGGACTGTCGGCCTTCTTCACCATGTCGATCATGCTGTCGCTGCTGATTTTCATCGGCGAGGCCGTGCGCGACGCCTTCGATCCACGGAAGACGTTTCGATGAGCGAAAACTCCACTCCGCTACTGTCCGTCCGCAATCTCTCGGTCGCCTTTCATCAGGGTGGGCAGACCTCGACCGCCGTCGACGGTGTTTCCTTCGATATCCATCGGGGCGAGGTCGTGGCGCTGGTCGGCGAATCCGGCTCGGGCAAATCGGTCTCGGCCAATTCGATCCTGAAGCTCTTGCCCTATCCGGCCGCGAGCCACCCCTCGGGCGAAATCCTGTTCAAGGGCAAGGATCTGCTGAAGGCATCGGACAACGAGCTGCGCGCCGTGCGTGGCAACGATATCACCATGATCTTCCAGGAGCCGATGACCTCGCTCAATCCGCTCCACTCGATCGAAAAGCAGATCAGCGAAATCTTGGCCTTGCATCAGGGCATGGTGGGTGAAGCCGCTCGCAACCGCACGCTGGAACTGTTGAACCAGGTCGGCATCCGCGAGCCGGAGAAGCGTCTGAAGGCCTATCCGCACGAGCTGTCCGGCGGCCAACGCCAGCGCGTGATGATCGCCATGGCGCTTGCCAACCGCCCCGAACTGCTGATCGCAGATGAGCCGACGACGGCGCTCGACGTCACCGTGCAGGCGCAGATCCTCGAATTGCTGCGCGACCTCAAGGGCGCGCACGGCATGTCGATGCTGTTCATCACCCACGACCTCGGCATCGTCCGCAAGTTCGCCGACCGCGTCTGCGTCATGACCAAGGGCCGCATCGTCGAAACAGGCACGGTGGAAGATGTCTTCACCCGGCCGCAGCACGAATACACTCGCCATCTGCTGGCCGCCGAGCCGCGCGGCGAGCCGCCGGCCAGCGACAACGGCAAGCCCGTGGTCATGGAAGGCAGCGACATCCGCGTCTGGTTCCCGATCAAGGCTGGCTTCATGCGCAAGGTCGTCGATCACGTGAAGGCGGTCGATGGCATCGATCTGAAGCTGAGAGCCGGTCAGACGCTCGGCGTCGTCGGCGAATCCGGATCGGGCAAGACGACGCTCGGCCTGGCGCTCGCCCGGCTCATTTCGTCCCGAGGCCGTATCGCCTTCGTCGGCAAGGAGATAGCAGGCTATTCGTTTCGGGAGATGCGGCCGCTGCGCAACCAGTTGCAGGTGGTCTTCCAGGACCCCTATGGTTCGCTCAGCCCGCGCATGTCGGTCGGCGAGATCATCGCCGAGGGGCTGAAGGTGCATGAGCGGTCTCTTTCGGCCGACGAGCGCGACAAGCGCGTCTGCTGGGCGCTGGATGAGGTCGGCCTCGATCCGTCGACCCGCTGGCGCTTCCCGCACGAATTCTCCGGTGGCCAGCGCCAGCGCATCGCCATTGCCCGCGCCATGGTGCTGAAGCCACGCTTCGTCATGCTGGACGAGCCGACCTCGGCGCTCGACATGAGCGTGCAGGCGCAGGTGGTCGATTTGCTGCGCGACCTGCAGAAGAAGCACGATCTTGCCTACCTCTTCATCAGCCACGACCTGAAGGTGGTGAAGGCGCTTGCCAACGAGCTGATCGTCATGCGCTTCGGCAAGGTCGTGGAGCAGGGTGCCTCGGCCGATATTTTCCGCGCGCCGAAAGAGGATTACACCAAGGCGCTTCTCGCCGCCGCCTTCAACATCGAAGCCGTGCCCACCGCCGCCATCCAGCAATGAAGGCCATCGCCATGCCGGCCAAAAGCCCCGTTCTTGTCGACCTCAAATTCAGCCCCGAGACCGTCGCTAAGGCGCTGGAAACCGCCTTTGCCGATCGCAGCAGCATCAATCTGGCCGATCCCGCCACCAAGGGCGTGGATCTGAGCCATGTCGACTATGCGCTTCTGTGGAAGCCTGATGCCGATCTTTTCGAGCGCGCGCCCAATCTGAAGGTGATTTTCTCGGGCGGCGCCGGCGTCGATTCGATGATGTCGATTGCCGGCCTGCCAGATATACCGATGGTCCGTTTCGTCGATCGCAGCCTGACAACGCGGATGAGCGAATGGGTCGTCATGCAGTGCCTGATGCACCTGCGCGATGTGCAGGGCCATTTCAGGAACCAGCGCCAGCATGTCTGGGCGCCGCAGCACGGTCCGGAGGCAGCGGATGTCACCGTCGGCGTCATGGGCCTCGGCGTTCTCGGCTGCGATGCCGCCGCCAAGTTGAAGATCATGGGCTTCAACGTCATCGGCTGGTCGCGCAGCAAGAAAGAGATCGACGGCATGGAAACCTTCGATGCCGGTAGGCTGGATGCGTTCCTGGCGCGCACCGACATTCTCGTTGGCCTCTTGCCGCTGACGCCGGATACGACCGGGATCTACAACGCCTCCCTCCTTTCCAAGCTTCGCCGACAGAACGCTCTTGGCAAGCCAGTCTTCATCAATGCCGGCCGTGGCAAGAGCCAGGTGCAGGCCGATATCGCCTCGGCTGTTCGTACCGGCATTCTCGGTGGCGCCTCGCTCGATGTCTTCGCCGTCGAACCGCTTTCGGCCGACGATCCGCTCTGGGATCTGGAAAATGTCATCATCACGCCGCATGATTCCGCCGTGTCGGACGAAAAGGCGTTGATGCGCCACGTCGAGGAACAGATCGCCCGCGTCGAACGCGGCGAACCGCTGCAGCATCTGGTGGATCGCGGCCGGGGCTACTAAATCTCCATGAGGCGGCAGCAATCGGGGCGCGTTGCCCGGTCTGTTGCGAGGGATACGCGACCGATTGGCTCCGGTATCAATTTTCTTTCAGCGACTGGACTTTCGGTCAACATTTTTTGATAACAGGGCGCTAGAAACGCATGCCGGCATACTCGCTGGCGACAAGCATGACGTCCGCAGGGCAGGAGACGGGGCAGGAACGACATGACCAAGACGGATATTGCCACCCGCGTCTATAACCATACCTGGAAGCTCGATCCGATCATCCGCAGCCTGATCGATACGGATTTCTATAAGCTTCTGATGCTCCAGATGATCTGGAAGCTCTATCCCGATGTCGACGCCACCTTCTCGCTCATCAATCGCACCAAGAGCGTCCGCCTTGCCGAAGTGATCGATGAGAGGGAGTTGCGTGAACAGCTCGATCACGCCCGTACGCTCAGGCTCTCCAAGAAGGAGATGATCTGGCTTGCCGGTAACAGCTTTTATGGTCGCGCCCAGATTTTCGAACCGGAATTTCTCACCTGGCTGTCGAGTTTCCAGCTGCCGGAATATGAGCTGTCGAAGCGCGATGGCCAGTATATTCTCGACTTCCATGGCTCGTGGAAGGAAACGACGATGTGGGAAATCCCCGCGCTCGCCATCATCAACGAGCTGCGCTCGCGCACGGCGCTGAAGGCGCTCGGTCCTTTCACGCTCGATGTGCTTTATGCCCGCGCCAAGGCGAAGATGTGGGAAAAGGTGGACCGGCTGCGGGAGCTGCCGGGCCTGCGCATTTCCGATTTCGGCACTCGCCGCCGCCATAGCTTCCTCTGGCAGCGCTGGTGCGTCGAGGCGCTGAAGGAAGGCGTGCCTCACGCATTCACCGGCACCAGCAACGTGCTGCTCGCCATGGATTCAGATCTCGAAGCCGTCGGCACCAACGCGCATGAACTGCCGATGGTCGCCGCCGCGCTTGCCAGGAACGACGAGGAACTCGGCAAAGCGCCCTACAAGGTGCTGCGCGACTGGAACCGCCTCTATGGCGGCAATCTGCTCGTGGTACTGCCCGACGCCTTCGGCACCGCCTCCTTCCTGCGCAATGCGCCGGAATGGGTGGCCGACTGGACCGGCTTCCGTCCCGACAGCGCCCCTCCGATCGAAGGCGGTGAGAAGATCATCGACTGGTGGAAGAAGATGGGCCGCGATCCGCGCCAGAAGCTTCTGATCTTCTCCGACGGCCTCGATGTCGATGCCATCATCGATACCTACAAGCATTTCGACGGCCGCGTGCGCATGAGTTTCGGCTGGGGCACCAATCTCACCAACGATTTCGCCGGCTGTGCGCCAACCGAGCTCAAGGGCCTCAGCCCGATTTCGATCGTCTGCAAGGTGATCGAGGCGAACGGCCGCCCGGCCGTCAAGCTCTCGGACAATCCGCAGAAGGCGACGGGCGAGCCGGCGGAAGTCGAGCGCTATCTGAAGTTCTTCGGTGCGGAAGATCGCGTCGATCAGGAAGTTCTGGTTTGAAGCCATTGCAGGTGAGTCGCTTTAGCGGCTAGAGCGTGGTGCCGAAAAGTGTAAGCGGTTTTCGGGCGACATCAGGCTCTACCTATTTGATCTAGAGCGGATTCAGATTTTAGGTCGAACAGACCTAAAATCATCCGGCTCTAATGGCGGATGGCCGCTTCCATCCGGGCGACGCGCCGGAAGAGTGTCCATCTGCCATTTTCCCAGCGATATTGATCCGGCGAAATAACGTAGGACACGTCGCTCAAATCGGCGCTGATCAGCTCCAGAAGTTGCAGGCCCTCAATGTCGTTCTCATGTGTGAAGAATACCTTGTCGCGCGACAGGAACGCCGCGATCGGGGCGGCGCCGCCGGATTGTTCCTGCACCTGCGCCCAGAAATTCGGCAGGAAGGCGATGCTGGATTCGAACTGGCCGTCGACCTCGACATATTGAAACCGGCTGCGTCTGGCGATCTGAACGCCGGTCTTGGCGAGGAATTTCTGCAGGTTGACCTGGGCCATCTCGGCAAGCTCCCTGGCATCGATACCCCAGTTGTCGAGTGCTTCGACCATGACATAATTGACTGTTGTCTCGCCGTTGACGACGAAAAGCTTGATCAGGTTTTCGGCCTCGTCGAGAAAGACGAATTGCGGCGGATCGGGTTCGTCCTTGACGGCCTGCATCATCTGCCGCCGCGCCACCTCGACGAAATCGCGTGTTTTCAGGACCGGCAGGACCTTGGCGAGCTCGCTGTTGTCACCGAGGGCCTCCGTCATGTTGAGATAGTTGAGCAGCGCCTGCGCGCGAGCCGCGCCGCGTTTTTCGCGCAGCGCCAGCAACGCATTGCTCAGGAATTTCGTCATCGTATCGCCGTTGCGGCTGTGCAGCGTCAGGCTGCCGGCGGGAGGGTCGTAGTCGACGCGGATCAGGTCGCCGAAGAATGGTAACCGCTCCTGCAGATAGGCGGCAAAGGCCGCTTCATCCTGCAAGGCTTCGTCGGGAATGTTGAGATCGAGCGTTTTGGTAGCGGTCGCGCTGTCGGGCTCTGGCATCGGAAAGGTTTGGCCGCGATGCATGTCCGCGCGCTTGCCTTTGCCGAAGAGCCTTTTCAGGAAATTGAACACGCGCATCCCCGAGTACTGGACGGTATCGCCGCAGAACCTAGCGCGGCTGCCCCTGCGGGGCAATGGCGGCATGATGAGGAGTAAGTGCCTGCTTGCCCGTATGAAAAACGCGTATAGTCTGCGGGAGCGGGCCAGATGGTCGGATTGCGGGAAGGGCAGCGCGGATGAAGAATGTCGGGGGCGGTAGGTGGACGTTCGTGGGTCTGCTTTTATGTCTATTTGCTCTGGCTGCGCCGGTCGCGGTGTTTGCGCAGAATGCGACAGCCCCACAACCGGCAGCCCCGCCGCCCGATAAGGTTCGCGAGTTGATCCAGCTGATGAACGAGCCGGATGTCAGACAATGGCTGACCACGCAGCTCAACCCTCAACCCGCGCCCGCCGGCGATTCCGGAACGACGGGCAACGATCAGATGTCGGTCCTGTCGGGCATGCTCGGCCATACGCGGCATCATCTGGAACTGGTCTCCGGCGCTGCGATGACGCTGCCTTACGAGGTGATGACCGCGTCAGAGAAGCTGGAGGGCGAGGGTAAGTCGGTCGGCCTCGTGCGCATCATCATTCAGATTGTCCTCCTCTTCTTCCTGGGGCTGGTGGCCGAACTCGCCGTTGCGCGCTTCATCAACACCAAGCACATGCGGCGCACCGAAAGGGCAGCCGGCACCGAGACGGAATTGCAGGCGGCACGTTTCCAGTTTCTGGGCGGCGTCGTGCCCGCCATCATCCACGGCCTGGTGACGCTCGTCCCGCTTCTGGCCTTCGATTGGCCGCCGGCCATTGAAAGTTTTGCCATCGCCTGCGTCATTGCGATGGTTTCGATCAGGCTGGCGATTTCCATCGGCAAGCTCGTCATGGAATTGATCGCCATGCGTCGCGCCAACGACGTCCTCGATGAGGATGGCGGCGTGGCCCGCATCGCCGAGCGGCGGCGAGTGGCCTATTACTGGTATCGGCGGTGTACGCTGTTTGCCGCCTATTTCGCCTGCGGCTGGGCGATCATGCAGGCTGTCACGTCGCTGGACTTTTCTTTCGGTGCAAGAGACCTGATCGGTTACGCGCTTGGCATCGGTCTCTTCCTGATTGCCACCGCCGCGGTGTGGTCGAGGCCGGTTGCGCCGGAAAAGCATGGAGCAAAGACGGTTTCCTGGCTGCTGACGATTTTCTTCGCGACGCTCTGGTGTCTCTGGGTGGCCGGTTTCGATGGCCTCTTGTGGGTCGGCATCTATGCGATCTTGCTGCCGCGCGCCCTCTCGGTATCGACAAGGGCGATCGAGGCTCTGCATGACGCGGCCGACGGCATTTTCGGCGCCGGCAAGATCGCTGCCGTGCTGCTCGACCGCGGTGTGCGTGCGCTGATCATCACTTTCGCGGCCTTGTGGCTCGGCAAGATGCTCGGGGTCGAGGCGCATGCGATGATGAGCGGCAGCGAATCGGTCGTCGGCCGTGTCGCCCGTGGTGTTCTGGGTGGTATCGTCATCCTTCTGGTCGCCGATCTCGTCTGGCAACTGGCGAAAACCTACATCGACGGCAAGGTGATGCAGTCCCTGCCCGCCGCTGGCGAGTCGGATGAGATAAGGGCAAGCCGCGCCCGGCTGCAGACGCTGCTGCCGATCTTCCGCAACATTCTCGCTGTCGTCATCGGCATCATTGCCATCATGATGGTGCTGTCCGGTCTCGGCGTCCAGATCGGCCCGCTGATCGCCGGCGCCGGCGTCGTCGGCGTCGCGGTGGGTTTCGGTGCGCAGACCATCGTCAAGGATGTCATCAGCGGCGTCTTTTACCTCTGGGACGATGCTTTCCGTATCGGCGAATATATCGAAAGCGGCCACTACAAGGGCGTCGTGGAATCCTTCAGCCTGCGCTCGGTGAAGCTGCGTCACCAGCGCGGCCCGCTGGCGACCATACCTTTCGGCTCGCTCGGCGCGGTCAACAACATGAATCGCGACTGGGCGATCGACAAGATCATCGTCAAGGTCACCTATGATACCGACCTGGTGAAACTGAAGCGGATCGTCAAGGATATCGGCCAGCGCCTGCTCGAAGATGCCGAATTGGCGCCGAGCATCATCCAGACGCTGAAGATGAAGGGTGTCGAACAGTTCGGCGATTTCGCCATCGAAATCAGGCTCGCGCTTACCGCCAAGCCCAACGAGCTGTCGGTCATCCGCCGCAATGCGCTCGCGCTGATCAAGCAGGCCTTCGATGAAAACGGCATCCAGTTCGCCTTCCCGACCGTGCAGGTGGCAAGCGACAAGGATGCCGCTGCGGCTGCGGCCCGGCAGCTCATCGAGATGCGGGCCGCAAACGTCGACAGTGCACAGCAGGCGGGTTGAGACAGCGGATTGGGTCAGGTCCGACTAGGCTAACTCTGCCTGCAACGGGCAAGAAAACCTTGATTTCCTACGGCATCCTGAACCGGTCATGCGGAATTTCAGCGACTGCGGTGATTTCTATCATCAGGTCCGGATCGAATAGTCGGACGACCTCCACGGTCGTGGTGACGGGAAAGGGTTCGGCGAAGAATTGCTTGCGAATGTCTCCGGCGGCCATGAATTGTTCGATATCCGTCGTATATTGATTAAGGGAAAGAATATCGGTCATTGCGCCGCCAACAGATGCGAGAACGCTCCGGATATTCTCCAAGGTTTTGCGCACCTGCGCTCTCATATCGTTCCGGCCGACGATCTCTCCTGTGCTGTCGAGAGATACCTGTCCCTTGAGATGAACTATCTGACCTGCGCCCTGAATCTTCATCATGGAGAAAGCGCCGAATGGCTGCCAGAGTTCGGGCGGATTGAAAGTTGTTGCCATGATGAGTTGAGTTCCTTGAAACAGCCGCGGATTTTGCTTGTGTTCCCATCGATCTAGCCGGTGGATTAATCTTATGCTTTTGGCGCGGCGGTGCTACCGCGGATGATGAGTGTGACGTCGATCATTTCGCGTTCAACCGGCATGGCATCGTCCAGGACGGCCCTGACCGCGCGTTGCGCGATCTGGGCAAAGGGCTGAGCCATCGTCGTCAGGCCCGGCTCCACCATGCCACCCTCTGGGACGCCATCGAAGCCGACGATGGAGATGTCTCCTGGAACGGAGAGTCCCCGCGCGCGCAGCCAGTTCATGGCCAATAGGGCGATATTGTCGGACATGGCAAGGATCGCGGTCGGCGGCTCCGGCATGGAAAACAAGTATTCCAGACCGGCCTCGACACTCGCTTTTTGGTTATCCGTCTCGTAGACCGGCACCTCGTCGCGATGAATGCCAAATGTTTCGAGTGCCTGCCAATAGCCGCTGACACGATCGCGCGAGGTCGAATAAACAGCGCGCTCGATCTCGCTGATGCCGACCGGCCCGACATGGTCATAGGAAAATTCCGTGGCAAGCACGGCAAAGCGCCGATGGCCGAGTTCCGCCAGATGCCTGGCGGCAGTTGCAGCCCCGCCGATATTGTCGACGCTGACCGACGGGACCGACGGATCGTCGTCATTCAATGCCAGGGCAATAAAGGGCAACTGCCGCTCGCGCGTCAGCTGCACCAGCTTTTCGCCGCCTTCGACGCAGAGCAGGATAAAGCCGTCCACCAGGGCGCTCTTGATGGTCCAGTCCAGTTTCTGCCGATCCTTGGCCGAGACAAGCGCAAGCCCGGTGCCACTGGCATCGCAGACCTGGGCAACGGCCGCCAATAGCGCTCTTGCCCAGGGATCGTCGAAGAAATAGGCCAGAGGTTCGGCGGCGGCGACGCCGATCGCATTGACCTTTCCGGCGCGCAGCAAGCGCCCAGTCAGGCTCGGGCCGGCATAGCCGAGCCGTTTGGCTGTCTCGAGCACATGTTCACGCACTTCTTCACGCACGACCTCGGGTCGGCTGAAAACGTTGGAAGCGGTTCCCTGCGAAACGCCTGCCGCCTTGGCGACATCCGCGAGCCTGATCGTGCCCTTGACCAATGAAATCCTCCATATGTTTCCGACGGATATTAGCAATGAAGTTGTATCGGTTCAATTCCGCTTGACAGTGAGTTTTTGAAGCGTACGATTGAACCGATTCAAGAAGATGTGCGAGCCGAAATTGAATCGATTCAAAAATAAAGGATGCACCGATGCCGACCAACTATCTCTTTAAGGATCTCTACGATGATCGTTGGGGTGATCCCTGCAATCCGAATGCCGTCGATCCGCCGTTGGTCGAACATAAGGGCAGGGCCGCCAGGCAGAGCGTGCTTCGCCGGCTGGTGGGGCTTTTCCGCCGCCGGAAGCGCCCGTCGGCATGGTCCTTCACGATACAGAGCGAGACGTTCGAAACGGAAGGCGAAGCCGATATCCGACTTCGCACCCGGCTTGAAGACCCGAAGCTCCTCGCTCTCGCCAAGGCGCTGTCTCGCAATTGCTAGAGCAACGCCCCGATGTACGCCGCCCCGGCATCGGCCTCAGAAGTTTTCCTTGTAGGGCCTGAGATCGAGTTCCTGTGTCCAGGCAGAAGGATGCTGGCGATGAATATGCCAGTAGCTTTCGGCAATGGCATCGATATTCAGCAGCCCATCGGCATCCACATCCGGCCGCCGCGAACGCAGCCTCTCTCCGTCTATTCCGCCATCGATGATGGTGTGGGCGACATGCAGGCCGAGCGGCCCGAACTCACGCGCCATGCTTTGGCTGATCATTCGCAGACCCGCCTTGGCGGCGGCGAACTGCGCAAAGCCTGCCTTGCCGCGCAGGCTGGCGGAAGCGCCGGTGAAGATCACCGTGCCGCGGCCAAGTGGCGCCAGATGACGTGCCGCCTCGCGACCGACAAGAAAGCCGCCGAAGCAGCAGATGCGCCAGAATTCCTCGAACTCTGCGGCCGTCAGATTGCGAAAGCCGATGGGGCGGTTGATGCCGGCGTTGAAGACGATGAAGTCGGGTGCAGCAATATCCGCATGCGCCGCGAAAGCGTGTTCGAACAGCCTGGTAACCGCGGCTTCATCGGTTGCATCGGTCTCGATCGCCTCGGCGCTGCCGCCGGACGCCTTGATGGCGGCCGCGACCTGGTCGATCTTCGCCAATGTCCGGCCGGCAATGAACACATGGTAGCCCTTGCCGGCGAGCAGCCGGCAGAGTGCGGCTCCCAGACCCTGTTCCGCTCCCACTCCGACTATAACGGCGCTTGGCATACTCATTCGGCGGCCTCCCTGGCATCGAGTGTCGGATAATCGGTATAGCCCTCGGCGCCGCCGCCATAGAAGGTCGGGCGATGATAGGGATTGAGGGGCGCCTCGCGGCGAATCCGCTCCGGCAGATCAGGATTGGCAATGAAGAGCCGGCCGAAGGCGATGGCATCGGCGTGACCTGCCGCAAGTGCCGCCTGAGCGCTGTCGGGCCGGAAGTTTCCGGCCGCGATCAATGTGCCCGACCAGGCGGGACGAAACAGCTCCGCCGCCGAAGGCACGTTCTTGTGGTCGACTTCGGCAAAGCCGGCGCCGCTGGCCCGCGGTTCGATCAGATGCAGATAGGCAAGGTGCAGCCGGTCGAGCTCGCGAATGACATGGCCGTAGAGGCGCAGGGGGTCGTCCTCGCCGCTGTCATTGGCGATGCCGAAGGGCGAAAGACGGACGCCGACACGGTTCGAACCCCAGACCTTGGAAACCGCCTCGACCACTTCCAGCAGCAGCCGGGTGCGGTTGTCGATCGAACCGCCATATTGGTCGGTTCGCTGGTTGGTGCGCGCCTGCAGGAACTGCTCGATCAGGTAGCCATTGGCGCCATGAATCTCGACGCCGTCGAAGCCCGCCTGCTTCGCATTGGCGGCCGCCTGCGCATAGATGTCGATCAAAAGCGGCATGAGATCGATGTCGATCGCCTGCGGTGTCTCGAAGGGCACGCGCTCGAACGAGGCGGTGAAGGCCTGTCCCTTGGCGGCAATGGCGGAAGGGGCAATCGGCAGGGCGCCATCCGCGTGGTGCGAGGAATGAGAGATGCGGCCGACATGCCAGAGCTGCAGGAAGATCTTGCCGCCCCGACAATGAACCCCGTCCGTTACCGCCTTCCAGCCGGCGATCTGTTCCGCGGTGTAAATCCCAGGCGTTGCCGGCATGCCCTGTCCGACGCGGGAAATCTGCGAGCCTTCGGAAATGATGAGGCCGCCCCGGCTGGCGCGCTGGGCATAATATTCGGCATTCAGCGCCGAGGGCACGTTGCCCGGCTGGCTTGCCCGCATGCGGGTGAGAGGCGCCATGACGATGCGATGCGCAAGTTCATAGGGGCCAACGGAAAGCGGCGAAAACAAAGTGGCTGTCATAAAATTCTCCTGCCTGGAGCCAAGATTGCTCCCCGGGGCGGAAGGGCCTGTCAGTGGCGAATCGGTCTCGGGAGTGTCGAATAAGATGATGCTCATCATTTATTCCAACAATCGGACGTGCGCAACTGAATCTCGTATCAGGCCGGGATTGTTGCGAGAAAGCCGAGCAAAGCGGCGTTGAGCTGCGCCGGTCGCTGCAGTGGAGCGAAATGGCTGACGCCGGGCAGCAAGATCAGCTTCGCGCCCGGAATGTGCCGAGCGAGATAATCTGCGTGTTCGCGCTTGATGAACTCGTCGTGTTCGCTCTGCACGATGGCGACGGGCACGCCGATCTCGCCGAGATCTGTGATCGTATAGTTCGGCTCCGTCCGTTGCATCAGGCCGACGGCCTCGACGAAGGCATCGAACGCATCAGGCGTGGCGGAGAGGGCCGCATAATCCTTCGTGTGGCGGGAGAAACAGCGCTCGATGATCGGCGTCGCCACGAATTCCTTGGTGCCGCTCGGGTCCATGTTGCAGGCAAAGAAGAAGACGCCGCAAACGCGCTCCGGATGGGTTTTTCCAAGCACCATACCGATGCAGGCGCCGTCGCTCCATCCTGCAATGGCCGCGTTTTCAATCTTTAGCCTGTCCATCACGGCGAGAACGTCCGAGGCCATAAGCTCGTAGGTGTAGGGTCGCTCGTCGCGCGTGCTGCGGCCATGACCGCGGCTGTCGACGACGATGACCTGATGGCCGGCATCGATCAGGGGGGTGATCTGATAGCCCCAATTGCCGCTGTTTCCGAGCCCGCCATGCAGGAGGATCACGGCAGCGCCGCTGCCGTAGGAGGCATACCAGATGCGGGCGCCATCATGATCGACATGGCCTTCCGTCTCGGTTTGCGGCAGGGGTGCGGCCCCCTCTGCTTCGAAGCGATAGAGCTCATCGTCGTGAAATTCCATATCCACCTCCCATTGCGCCGTCTCCTCCCGACAGCCATCCTGTAAGACTAGTCGATCCAAAACCGCGTTTTCAACAGGCAGTGGTCATATCGTTGCCAGATGCTCGAAAAGATCGCGCGCCGGGGTCGGCAAGTCTTCGAGCGAGCGGGCGCAAACCGAAAGCTGGCGGGTGGCCCACTGGTCCGTGAGGCGGAGGGCGGCAATCTTCGCGGATCGGCCGCAGCGGCGTGCCGCCGTTTCCGGCACGATGCCGAGACCGATGCCCTGGCCGGCCATGTCGCAGATGCTCTCGAATGTCCGCATCCGCACGCGCATTTTCAGCCGGCTGCCGAGCCGGGCGGCTTGCGCGTTGATGTGATCCTGCAACGCGCCGCCGGCAAGCCCGATGAAATGCTCATGCAGGATTTCAGTGAAAGCAATCTGCTTTGATGCCGCAAGCGCATGGTCGCGAGGCATCACCACCACCAGTCGATCGATCGCGAAGGGCCGCAATATCAGGCCCGAAGTATCGACCGCATCCGATAGAATGCCGATCTCGGCCAGCCCTGCCGCAACGGCGCGCGCAATCTCGATGCTCTGGCGCTCCCTAAGATCGATATCGGTTCGCGGGTGTTTTCCCATCCACTCGGCAAGGCGCGGCGGCAGATATTCGGCGATTGCGGCGGTGTTGGCGACAAGCCGGATGGTCGCCCTGAGGCCGCTTGCATGTTCGCCGAGCTCGCCGCGCATCTGCATGAGCTGCCGCTGTATCAACCGCGCATGATGCGCCAGCGCCTCTCCGGCCGGAGTCGGGCTGATGCCGCGTCGCCCGCGTTCCAGAAGCTGCACACCGCCATTCACCTCCATGTCGCGTAGCCGCTCGCTGGCGGCCGGCAGCGAAAGCCCGACATCGGCAGCCCCATGCGTGATGCTGCCGGCATCGACGACGGCGAGGAACAGGCGAAGATCGGTCAGGTCGAAGCGCATGGATTGGAGAGTATCGCATCTCCAGCCTTCGGAGAAGCCGAAGGCTGCCTTCGCATCATCCGCATTGTGGCGGCCCGTGCCTCTGCTAGTGAAAGGGCATGATGGATCATTCGATATGGCTCGTCGCGACGATCTTCGCGACATTTTTCGTGGCTGGCATGGTCAAGGGCGTCACCGGCATGGGGCTGCCGACCGTGGCGATGGGCGTCCTGGGCGCGCTGATCTCGCCACTGACGGCGGCCAGCCTGCTGATCGTCCCGTCTTTCGTCACCAATGTCTGGCAGCTTCTGGCCGGCCCGAGCTTCGGCGCGCTTGCCCGTCGTTTCTTTCTCCTGACCTTCGCCGTCATCGTCGGGACTTTCGCCGGCTCATATCTTCTCGCCGCCGGTGACACGCGCATGACCACGGCTGCGCTCGGAGCCGCGCTCGTCGTCTATGCGGGCCACGCTCTGCTTGCCCGGCAGCTGCATGTGTCTCCGGCGCTGGCGCCGCTGCTATCGCCGATCATCGGCTTGATTACCGGTCTGCTGACCGGCGCGACCGGCGTTTTCGTCGTGCCGGCGGTGCCCTATCTGCAGTCGCTCGGGCTGGAGAAGGAAGAGCTGGTTCAGGCGCTCGGCCTGTCCTTCACCGTTTCGACAGTAGCGCTGGCCGCCGCGCTCGCCTGGCATGGTGCCTTCCGCATCGACAATCTCGCGCTGTCCGCGGTTGCGATCGTCCCGGCGCTCGCCGGCATGTGGGCCGGTCAGATCATCCGCAATCGCGTCAGCCCCGCCACTTTTCGACGCTGGTTTTTGGTCTGCCTTCTGGTGCTCGGCGCCGAGATGGTCGTGAAGGCATTTGTGTAAGGTGCGGCAGCACAGTCAGACCGCGAATGGCTTGCTTGAAAGCGGCATCGGCGGCTTTGAACTCGCATCGCGCGCCATCCATATGATGTAGGGCTTCCGAACACAGGGTTGGCATATCGATGGAAACAAAGCAGGAAATGATCGATGATTATGACAGGCCGGCCGATGCCCTGCTCGTCGTCGATGTGCAGAATGCCTTCGTGCAAGGCCCGCATGCGATTCCTGACCATGCCAGGCTGAAGTCAATGGTCGGGACCTTGTTGGATAGGGCGCGATCGGCATGGGCACCGGTGATTTTCCTGCAGAACGATGGTCCGGCCGGTGCGCTGGACGAGCCGCTTCAGGCCGGATGGAAACTCCATTTCCCACCTCTGTCAGGCGAAGTGGTCATTCGGAAGACCCACGATAACGGCTTCGACGGCACCGATCTCGACGCTATTCTGACCGCGTTCGGCGTGCAGGACCTTGTGCTCTGTGGTGTGCTCTCGGAGATGTGTGTGGCAGCGACGGCGCGGGGAGCCCTTGAGCGCGGCTATGGCGTGCTGCTGCCGCATGATGCGCACGCCACCTATGACGTCCCTGCCGGGCCGGGGTCAGAGGGCGTACCGGCGGCCATGGCGGCAAGGGCCGCGGAATGGTCGCTGGGCGACGAGCTGCGCATCTGCGCCTCGGCACGGGACGTTCATTTTAGAAAACGCCCTTAACCGCGCGACGCGCGGTTTACACTTGAATGTCGTTTTAAATCGTAATAATTGAAGTTACATGAAACGCGACAGCCGACTTTCCTCCGTTCTTCACGCCCTGCTCCATATGGCCGAGCAGGATGGACCGCTGACCTCGGAAACCCTGGCGCAATGCATGCACACCAATCCCGTCGTCGTGCGCCGCACCATGGGGTTGCTGCGCGAGGTCGGCATCGTCCGTTCCGCCAGGGGGCATACCGGTGGCTGGACGATCGCGGCCGATCTCAAGACCGTCACGCTGCGCCAGCTGCACGAGGCGCTGGGCGAACCGGCCGTCTTCGCCATCGGCAATCGCAACGAGATGCCGGAATGCCTTGTCGAGCAATCGGTCAATTCCGTGCTCGACGATGCCTTTGCCGAAGCCGAGGCTCTGCTGCTCAAGCGCTTCGAAAACGTCACCCTTGCCGATCTCGCCACTGAATTTGCGCGGCGTCATGCGCAATGGCGCACTGAAAGGACCTTATCGTGACCCATGACGTCATCGTCATCGGGGGCAGCTACGCCGGAATGGCGGCCGCCCTCCAGCTTATCCGTGCCCGCCGCAAGGTGCTGGTCATCGACGCCGGCAAGCGTCGCAATCGTTTCGCGGATGCTTCCCACGGCTTTCTCGGCCAGGATGGCGTCAACCCCGGCGAGATCGCCCGCAAGGCGCGCGAGCAGCTTTCCGCCTATCCGACTTTGACCTGGATCGAGGGAGCTGCCGAACGGGCCGAGGGCGAGAAGGATGCCTTTGTCGTCACCACGGCGGACGGCGCGCGCCATGATGGCCGGCGTCTTCTCTTTGCCACCGGCGTCTTCGATGCCTTGCCCGGGATCGAGGGTCTTGGCGAACGTTGGGGTAGAAGCGTCTTCCATTGCCCCTACTGCCATGGCTATGAGCTCGATCAGGGTCGCATCGGCTGCATCGCCACAGGGGCGATGTCGCTGCATCAGGCGCAATTGCTGCCGGAATGGGGAGAGGTGACGCTGTTCCTCAATGGCAGTCTTGTTCCGGATGAGGCGCAGCGCGCCGATCTCTCTGCGCGCGGTGTCGCGATCGAGGAAACACCTGTCGCAAGGCTCGAGGGAGCTGCCGACGTGCGGCTTGCTGATGGACGGTTGCTGCCATTCGCCGGCCTGTTCACCGCGTCGCGCGTGTCGCCCTCGAGCCCGGTTGCCGAACGGCTCGGCTGCGCGCTTGAGGAAACGCCCTTCGGCACGCAGATCCAGACCGACACGATGAAGGAAACCACCGTGCCAGGCGCCTTTGCCTGCGGTGATGCCGCCCGTATCCCGCATTCGGTGTCGCTTGCCGTCGGCGATGGTGCCTGGGCCGGCGCGCAGCTGCATCGCTCGCTGGTGTTTTGACTGCGGATCGCCAGGGTTGATGCGCTGGCGATCCATCGTCTTTACGGCGTCAGGCACGCCTGGATGGCATCCCCCAGTCTTTCGATGATCATATCCTGGTCTGCCGCCTCGATGCTCGGAGAGCCGAGCCCGGCGCGCAGCACTGCAAAGCCCATCACATAGGCTGTGGCAAGTGCTGCCCGTGCCTCGGCGGCAGGGCCGCTCATGCGCTGCGACAGGGGCTCGATGAAGGTCGTATGCATTGCAGCCGAGAGGATCGGCGCCGCCGTTGGACTGCCGACCGAACGCAGCAGGAAAGCGAATTCGTCGAAATCGTCGGGATCGCGGCGCTCGATCGGCCCCATCAGATGGTGCGCCACACGTCGGCCCATGCCCTCGATCGGCCCTTCGAAGGCCGGCTCCAGCCCGAATGCCTTGTCCGCGATCGTCGTGAACAGAGCCTCCTTCGAGCCGAACAGCCGCGGCACCATCGCCGGGTCGACACTCGCCAATGCCGCTATCTCGCGAACTCCGACCGCATCATATCCCGCCCGGGTGAAGGCGGCGCGGGCCGCCGAGAGGATGCGGGCGCGACTTTCCGCTGCCGTAAGGCGCGGCGGTCGTCCTTCATTATCAACACTCGTTGACATTTACGCGTTTCACCTCTATCTGAGTTGTCAACAAGTGTTGATAACAGAGGTCAAGCGATGACTCCAGACACGTCTGCGCATCTTTCCAACAAGATCGTCCTCGTCACAGGCGGAAGCAGCGGCATCGGCAGGGCCACGGCATTGCAACTGGCCCAAGCCGGCGCGCATGTCATCGCCTGTGGCAGAGACGAAACCCGACTGGCTAGATTGGCGCGCGATCTCGGCTCCCGTGGCGAGTGCATGTTCGCCGATGTCGGCCAGCCGGCCAAAGTTGCCCGTCTCATGAGTGAAGTCACATCGCGCCATGGCCTGCTGGATGGCCTTGTGGTCAATGCCGGCCTCTCGAATGCGCCCGACATCGATGACCTCGATATCGATCGCTACGACCGGCTGATGGATGTGAATGTCAAAGGCGCCGTCTTCACCTTCGTTCATGCCTTGCCGCTTCTGGCCGAGGGCGCGTCGGTGGTCTTCGTCGGCTCCGTCGCGGGACGCAAGGGCCAGCCTGGCGATGCCCTCTATGCCGGCAGCAAGGGCTTCATCCGCGCGTTTGCCCGCAACCTCGGAACATCGCCTGATCTCATGGCACGGCGCATCCGTGTCAATGTCGTCTCGCCCGGCCCGATCGAGACGCCGCTGACGGAAGCCGCTGTCACCGTTCCCGAAATTCGCAGCTACGTGGAGAACATGATCCCGATGGGCCGTTGGGGACGCGCGGAGGAGGTGGCTGAAGCCATTGTCTTCCTGCTGTCGCCGGCTGCGAGCTTCACGACCGGAGCCGAATTGACCGTCGATGGTGGCATGGCGCATGTCTAAGGCCGGAATGATCGCAGCTTGATCGTCTTCACCGATAGATGGCGACGATCCCGAGCACAGACGCAATCATGGCAAGTGCGATCCGCATATTATGGATCATGAGCCAGGTATCGAGCCGCGCCGGTACCTGATCGACGGGGATCGATCTGGAGGCAAATTGCGCGTTGGTCGGCAGGAACCAGGCAACGGTGAGAACCAGGACGGCAGCAATACAGACGGCCGCTCCAGTCCAATATGCCCTTGCCGTTCCTTCGCCCCAGCCCGACCATAGCGAGCCGGCCAGGCCGATGAGTGTCGGGGCGACGACAAGCGGAATCGTGCGTGTGATGAACTGGCCGTTTTGGCCGAACCAGTCGAGGAAGTCGGACGCCGGAAGGCTCTTCCAGTAGCCGCCAAGAGTCACGCCGATGACGAGCATAACGCCGGCGAACATGGCGGAGCCCGAAATGGCGAGAATGTTAAATACGAGCCGCATCGGATCTCTCCTGCTCTTATTGATTTGGAACTCTTGGCTTCGTCATGGAGGCCGAGATTAGGCCACGCAGATGCCCGCAATCGCCACCTTCTGAAACAGGTGCGGTGAGGCAACGGCCGAGGATGGATACTCCGAAATCTTTGCTCTGAACTCAGGATGCGTAAACGCAGCGCGGAAATCCGCCATCGTCTCCCAGACGGCGTAGTTGAAATAGGTCGGGCTTTCACCGATCGCCCGGTGAAGCTGCGTCGAGATGAATCCCGGCTGCCGCTTCATGAATGCCGCGTCGTCGCGCCACGTATCGAGAAAGATTTCTTCGTCTGTCCTAGCGAGGGTGAAGATATTCACGAGGACGACGGGAGCGACATCGATGCCGATCTGCCGTTCTATGGGGAAGCTTGGGTCCATCGGACGCATATGAGGCATGGCGTGCTCCATTCAATATGGATATATGATGTCAATGTGGTGCGATGCATATCTAGAAAATTGACATCATGGTGTCAATTAAATTATATGGTGACAAATGAATGACGCGAAACAAACCTCGGTCGGAAGCGCTTTGACCAATCTCATTCTCGAGCTGTTCAAACTGCACGGCCGGGTGCTCGCATCCGGTGACAGGCTCGTTGCCCCCCTTGGTCTGACGAGTGCGCGTTGGCAGATTCTGGGTGCCATTATCGCAGCAGACCGGCCGCAGCCAGTTGCGTGGCTGGCACGCGACATGGGGGCCAATCGCCAGAACATCCAGCGCATCGTCAATGATCTGGAAAAGGAAGGCCTCGTGGCCTTCGAAACCAATCCGCATCACCGGCGGGCGCAGCTTGTCGTGCTGACGGATAAGGGAAAGCAAATTTTCGATGCTGCCATGCGGCTGCAGGCGCCATGGGTCAACGAACTGTCGGACGGGTTGAGGATCGAGGATATCGAAACGATGCACAAGGTCATGCTGGCCTTGCGCGGCAAGCTGGAAGGAAACGGAGATGCCGAAAAGCAGGATTGACCGCTAAGGCGCGGTCGCAGTCCTGCGACTTTGCATCATTCCCCTTCGGGCACCTTCAAGATCAGCGCCTCGTCCGGACCGATGGGGCGCCCATCCTGCGCGCGGATCTCAAGCTGCACCGGCTGCCCGCTTGCCCGGTCCACCAGCAGCGAATGCTCTTCCGCCGGGGCGAAGAGATGGCGCTCGCCGAATTGGCGCAGCGCCACCATGACCGGGAACAGATCCTTTCCCATCGCCGTCAGGCGATATTCCATGCGCGCGCCGCTGTCGCCGGCAGGCACCAGCTCCAGAATGCCGCTTGTAACAAGCGTGCGCAGGCGGTCGGTGAGAATGTTCTTGGCGATGCCGAGGCTTTTCTGAAATTCGCCGAACCGTGTCAGCCCGTCGAAGGCATCGCGGACGATCAAGAGCGACCACCAGTCGCCGATCACGTCAAGCGACCGCGCGCTCGGGCAATAATCACCCTTCAGGCTTTTCCGCGCGACCATGCGCTCAGCCCTCCCGGTCTTTTGTCTGCAAGAATGGTTGCATGATTAAACCAATAATGTTACTCGATCGATGGTTTCATTATTAAACCGAAGAATCGGGAGTTTTGCAATGACGATCGACCAGGACGCGCCGCCGGCTGGCAGCGCGAAGGATGTTGCACGCCTTCATTCCCCGGCAACAGGCTTGGCTGGCAACGACGGGTTCTCAGCGGAGGGCATTTCCCCGCTGACGCGCGCCACGATTTTCCTGTTTGCCGTCGCGAGCGGTCTCGCCGTGGCGAATGCCTATTTCGCCCATCCGCTCCTCGATGTCATGGCCGATGACCTCAAGCTGTCGCGCACGGTTGCCGGCCTGATCGTCGGCGCGACACAATTCGGCTATGGCCTCGGCCTCATCCTGCTGGTGCCGCTCGGCGATCTGGTCGATCGGCGCAAGCTCATTGTCTTGCAATCGCTGCTGAGCGTAGCGGCACTCCTCTTTGTTGGCTTTTCCTCCAGTGCCACCATGCTGTTCGCCTCCATGGCGGCCGTCGGCTTTCTGGCCGTGGTGACGCAGGCGCTGGTTGCCTATGCGGCGAGCCTCGCGCATCCCGCCGAACGCGGCCATATCGTCGGCATGGTCACCAGCGGCATCGTGCTCGGCATCCTTTTGGCGCGCAGCGTCGCGGGAACGCTGACCGATCTTTCCGGCTGGCGGACTGTCTACATCGTCTCCGCCTTACTGACGTTTGTGATCGCGCTTCTCCTATGGCGCGCACTGCCGCGACAGGAAAAGCCGAAGGGTGGGCTTTCCTATTTTAGGCTCATCCGCTCGCTTGGCATCCTGCTTGTCGAAGAACCGGTCCTGCGCATCCGCGCCGTGATCGCCATGCTGATCTTCGCCAATATCACCACGCTGCTCGCCCCCCTCGTGCTGCCGCTGACCGCGCCGCCCCATTCCCTCTCCCACACCGAAGTCGGCTTGTTCGGCCTTGCCGGCGCCGCGGGCGCGCTCGGTGCCGTCAGGGCAGGGCGCTGGGCCGACCGGGGCCATGGCCAGCGCACCACAGGCATTGCGCTTGCGCTGATGCTTGTTGCCTGGCTACCGATCTCGATGCTGGATCGCTCGATCCTCTGGCTGATCCTCGGCGTCCTCGTCATCGATTTCGGCCTGCAGGCAACGCACGTCACCAACCAGGGCATGATCTATCGCGTCCGGCCCGACGCGCAGAACAGGCTGACCGCCGCCTACATGATCTTCTACTCCATCGGCAGCGCCGTGGGATCATCGACATCGACGATCATCTACGCCCATGCGGGCTGGGCGGGCGTGTGCGTCTCCGGTGCCGCCATCAGCCTCGCAACGCTTGTCTTCTGGGCGCTGACCTTGCGGGCGACGCCCAAGGTGGCGACGCAAAGCATCGATCAAGGCAATCGCTAGCTTTCCGCTGCCAAAGCTGGTTTTAAGTAACAAGGAGGGAGGAAGAAAATGAAGCCGGCGCTGCCATTCGAAGCCATTGTTGAAGCCGTCGAGCGCGATCTGGGTGCGATCTCGCAGTGGAACCCGGTATCGCAAGGTGAGGAATCGCAGGCCTTCGGCATTCATGTTGGTGGTGAAAGCCTCGTCCTTCGCATCAATCGCCTGGCCGAAGGATTTCAGAAGGATGTCTTCTGCGCGCGCCGCTTTGCTTCACCCGCCCTGCCCATCCCGGAAGTCCTCTCGATCGGAATTGTCGGTCAACAGGCCTATTGTGTCTCGCGCCGTGCCGCCGGGCTCACTTTGCAGGATCTGCCTGCAGCCGCTTTGCCCGGCGCGGTCGCTCCCGTCGTCAAAGTCCTGCGGGCCATGGCCGAAACGTCGCTTGACGAGACGCAAGGATTCGGCCGCTTCAATGATCGAGGCATCGGCGAACATGCAAGCTGGCGCGACTTCCTCGCTGTGATTGCGGACCACGGGCATTACGACTGGGATCGTGTGGATGCCGTCATCGGTGCGGGATGGTCGGATCGCCATCTCGATCGCCTGACGAGCCTCGTGCCGCAATGCCCCGAAATCCGCAGGCTCGTGCATGGCGATTTCGGGTCGAACAACGTGCTTGTCGACGGCGCCGTCATCACCGGCGTCATCGATTGGAGCGAGGCGCTGTTCGGCGATCCGCTCTACGATGTCGCGAACATCTTCTTCTGGCGTCCTTGGCTTGCCTGCATGGAGGCGCAAGCCCGCTATTTCGAAGAGCACGAACCGGAGGCGATGGGCGATCCGCTGGTGTTGTCCTGCTATCAGCTTCGTATCGGTCTCCAGCAGGTCTGCGAAGCTGCCCTAAGCGGAAGCGAACAAGATCTCCGCTGGGTGATGGCAAGATGCGAAACCCTGGTTGTCGGGCCTCGGGTCTAGGGCAAGACGGACGGCAACTGTTCTTCCAACAGCGAGAGAACAGCCCGAATCCGGGGCGAAACCGGCCTTATCGCCGCATAGAGCGCATGCAGATCGAATCCCGGCACGGTAAATTCGGGCAGCAGGCGGATCAGCCTGCCACCCGCCAGATCCTCGGCGCAGACCGGCTCCTGCAGGACGCCGATGCCCGCTCCATCGAGCAGCAGGCGGTGCAGCGGCCGCCAATGGCTGGTGCTGAGGACGATGTCGATGGCGGCAAGTTCGATTTGCCGATCCGGGCCGATCAAGGGAAGCCGTCCGCCGTTAAAGAGGCCGGAGACCCGCAGGAAAGCGTGGTCGGCAAGGTCCTCGGGCTTTGTCGGCGTCCCATGCAGAGCGAGATAGTCCGGCGAGGCCACCGGCACGCGGCCGACATGGCCGAGCTTGCGGGCAATGAAGCTTCCCTCGCCGAGATCGCCCAGCCGCAGCGAGATATCGACACCCTCCGTCACCGGATCGACGATCCTGTCGTTGAGGATCAGCTCGATCTTCAACAGCGGATGCTGTTTGCGCATCTGCAGCAGGATTGACGGCAGCATGACCTCGCCGATGCCATGCGGCGCTGCGATCCTCAGCGTGCCGCGCAAGGACTGATCGCCGTTGACGACAGTCAGGGCGTCGTCGGCACTTTCCAGCACCTGCTTGCTGCGCTCATAGAAGGCGGCGCCGACATCGGTGAGGGAAAGCTTGCGGGTGTTTCTGGTGAGTAGCCGCGCGCCGAGATATTGCTCCAGCCGATCAATGCGTTCGCTGACGGCGGGCTGGCCCATGCCGAGATCGCGCGCGGCGGCCGACATGCTGCCCCTTTCCACCACCCTGACGTAGACGCGCATTGCCACCAACAGATCCATGCGCGCCAATATATCGGCTCAGCCGATAAATGTAAGTGGATGATGCCGCCTAGTGAGAGAGCTTTCGATTGCCGAAAACGGCACTCAAACGTCAACCACAGGTCAGGCTCATGAGCGATATCAGGCTTTACATGTTCCAATCGGGCACGCAGCGATGCAAGGCCCACGACATCAGGATGAATCAGGGCGAGGGCGCCGATTATGAAATCCCGGTGCCCTGGTTTCTGCTCACGCATCCCAAGGGCAACGCCGTCATCGATGGCGGGCTGGCAGCCGAGGGCCTGGCCGATCCGCGCGGCTATTGGGGCGATGTCGTCGACAGCTATCGGCCTGTGATGACGAAGGAACAGGGATGCGTCGCGCAACTGGCAAGGCTCGGCATATCCAGTGAAGACATCCGTTTCGTCGTGCTCTCCCATCTGCATTCCGACCATAGCGGCGCTATCGGCCGCTTCCCCAACGCGACCCACATCGTCCAGCGCCGCGAATATGAGTATGCCTTCACGCCCGATTGGTTCGCCGCCGGCGCCTATGTCCGCCGCGATTTCGACCGTCCCGGCTTGAAATGGCACTTCCTCGAAGGCGATGCCACCGACGCTTACGATCTTCATGGCGACGGAGCGCTGCGGATGGTCTTCACGCCGGGCCACAGCGTCGGCCACCAGTCCTTCCTTGTGCATCTGCCGAATGCGGGTGCAATAGTGTTGGCGATCGACGCCGCCTATACGCTCGATCATTGGCACGAAAAGGCGCTGCCCGGCTTCATGGCTTCCGCCGTCGACACGGTGCGATCGGTCGCCAAGCTGCGAGCGCTTGCCGAACAGACCAATGCCATGGTGGTCCCGGGGCATGATCCCGAGGCATGGCCGGGGTTCAAACAGGCTCCGGCCTATTACGATTGAAGGCGCGTCAGTTCGCCTTGGAAAAGCAGATCACGCAGGCGCGTGACGAAAATCTCGTCCTGCATGATCTGCCGGGGATGCGTCACTTTCAGCGCGATTTCGCTAAGCCGATCAGCCTGGTCCGCCCGATGACGTCTGGTTGGTTTCGAAGAACTGCGCCCGGTGCTGCCGAACCCATTCCTCGATGCCGGTCGGCTGGAAATCCTCAAGGCCGGGCTGCGGCGTGAACGGTGCGGCCAGCATCGCATCCGCTTCCGCTGGATGCGATGCGAAGAAGCGGAATTTCGAGGCGACGCGGCGGCCCGTTCCCGGTCCCATCGCCGCATCGACATCCCTCTCGAATTCATCGAGCGGCTGGGCACGATAGGCCACCCGGCGTCCGAGCCCGGCACCGATCCGCGATGCAAGTTCCTTACCGGCCACGCTTTCCCGCCCGGCTATGCGATGGTCGCCGGAATGGATGCCGCGTTCCAGAAGGGTGACGGCAGCGCGGGCGCAATCGTCGACGGAGGTCCAGGCGATGCACTGGGATTCGGCAAGCGGTGGCGCAAAGGTTCCCTCATTGACGATATCGATCCGCGCCGATGGCTTCAGCAGATTGTCGAGATACATGGTCGGGCGGACGGTGGTGAAGGGCAGGCCGGAGCGGCGGACCACGTCCTCGATCGTGGCATTGGCGACGAAGCTCGGCTCTTCGCAAGGGGCCGGCCGGCTGGCGCTGGCGAGCTTCAGGACGATGGATTTGAGGCCGCAGCTGAGGGAGGCTGACACAGCATTATCCGCTTGCACACGCATGTCGTCCCGCGAGCCTATCGGAATCTGGAGCACGGCATGTGCGATGCCGGCGCTGGCGGCGCGAAGCGAGGCTGGATCGCGAAGATCCCCTTCGGCAAGCTCGACGTCGAGGGCCGAGAGCGCCGAAGCCCGCCTCCGGTCGCGGACAAGTGCCCTGACCTTGAAGCCGCGTCGAAGAGCGGCGCGAACGACGGCACTGCCTTGAACGCCGGCGGCGAGATAGACGAGGATGGGCTTGGATTGATCGATAACGGACATGGAAAGTTTCCTTCGAACATGGTCTGCCGAAGGAACATCTAAGGATGGCCACCGAGCAGACCCTAAACGCGCACGAGGCGCAGGGACTGTCGGGGTATCCACTTGACTGCGTGGAACAGAGCTTCTCCATTCAAGGAGAAGGGCCTGGGCCTACCGAGACCAAGCCAGCCATTTTCGACAAATGTATTTAGGGCTGACTTGTTGTCGGGGTCAATCGAAAGATGGGTCATATGCTGTCGCCGGCATCTCCCCTTTACCTCTTGCGGGCGACGATATAGGGGCGGTTGTCGTTGCCCCTGGTTGCGTGATTTTCCGTGGCAAGGATGTCGAAGCCTGCGGCAAATATTTGCCCACTTAGCTCCGATGCCCGAAAGACGCCCGCGTAGGGTGCCTTGCCGATCGCGCGCATCGCCGGCAGCAGGGCCAGTCGAATAAGCGGATTCATCTCGCCGACGCAGGGCGTCTTGGAGATGAACAGGCCCTTTGCGGCAAGCAAGCGGTGGATGTGGCGAAGCGTGCCTGGCAGATCGCGGACCAGATGGAGATAGTTGAATCCCAGAACGGTATTAAATTGTGTCGGGCCGGGCGCAAGAGCTTCAGCGGTTGCGACCCGGAAGGCAAGGGTCGGTATCGGCTGGGCGATATGCCGCTCTGCGGCAATTGCGATCATCTCCGCAGAGATATCCGTTGCAAGATAGTCCTGGACGTCACCCGCAAGCAGAAGCGCCGTCGTTCCGGTTCCGCAACCCAGTTCCAACACCCTGTCGCTTGCTTTCAGCAACGCGCGAGTGCCGTCCAGCGTACGCTCATATCCTGCCTGGTCCGCAACCGCACCCTTGGCGTATTTGCGTGAAGCTCGGTCCCAGAAACGGGTGTCGCTGGCAATGCTCATGAAGGCTGTTCTCTCCGTCATTGGCGCTCAGTCGGAAGCGACGCGATCCGAAGGCGAGGCGGGCAGCAGCGATCTGATGCGCTCGGCATCGTCAGGCGTTGCCGGATTGTAGACGATCATGCTGAGATCCGTCCGGCCATCGACCGAAAAGGCCGAGTATTCGAAGGCGAGCGGGCCGAGGATGGGATGGCGTATATGCTTGATGGCTTCGGTGTGGGGGCCGGGAACGTCGTTTTCGCGCCACATGGCCCTGAATTCCGGGCTGATGCGGCAAAGCTCCGCCACGAAAGGCTCGATCTCGCTTGATGCGCCTGCGCGAGCCGCATCGACACGAAATGCGCCCAGGGCGAAACGCGCGACGCTTTCCCAGTCATATTGCATAGCGCGCGCACGCGGATCGAGGAAGATATAGCGCAGGATATTGCGCTCTTCCGGCGGCAGTAATCGGTAGTCGATCAGCATCACGGGTGCGGCCCGGTTCCACGCGATGACGTCCCAGGTGGCGGTCCGAATGATGGCAGGGCTCGGCTCCAGGGCATCGAGCACGCGCTGCAGTCGCGGCGTTACGCCGTCATTCTTGCGGTAACGCGCTTCGGGTGGACGGCCGAGGCCGAGCAGGAACAGGTGTTCGCGCTCCACCTCCGTCAGCATGAGCGCACGCGCGATCCGGTCGAGCACGTCGGCGGAGGGCGCGCCGCCGCGTCCCTGTTCCAGCCATGTGTACCATGTCGGGCTGATATTGGCGCGCTGCGCCACTTCCTCGCGCCGAAGCCCTGGCGTGCGCCGCCGTTCGCCGGCAAATCCAAGCGCGGATGGGTCGAGTTTCGCGCGGCGGTCCCTCAGATAGGTCCCAAGCACGTTTTCGGTTTCGATGAGATCGGTCATCCTGTTAGCGTTTTTACTATGATAAGGTCACTACTTTACCAGAATAAACGATAGGCACAGATTTGTCTCCGACGAAATAAGGAGACAGTGCATATGCGTATATTCGTTACCGGTGCGACCGGAAATATCGGCTCGCATGTCGTCAGGGAGTTGATCGGAGCCGGCCATCAGGTGCTCGGCCTTTCCCGCTCGAAGGAAAAGGCGGTTGTGCTTGCTGCTGCTGGTGCCGAAGTCCTTCACGGCACGATCGAGGATATGGAAATCCTGAAAAGCGGCGCCTCGCAATCGGACGGCGTCATCCATCTCGCTTTCAACCACGACTTCTCGAAGTTCGCCCAAAATTGCGAGGATGATCGCCGCGTCATCGCGACGCTTGCCTCGGCTCTTGCGGGTTCGGGCCGGCCGCTGGTCATCACCTCGGGAACGCCGATCGCCAACACGGTGCCGGGCGAGCCCGCCAGGGAAGACAATGCGATCGTCGGTTCCGACAGGCATCCGCGGGCAGCTTCCGAGGAGGCGGCGATCCTTGCCAGCGAAATCGGGGTCAACGTCTCGGTCGTGCGTCTGCCGCAGGTGCATGATCCGGTCAGCCAAGGGCTCATTACCCCGTTGATCGAGATCTACCGGGAAAAGGGCGTCTGCGCCTATGTCGGAGATGGGGCAAGCCGCTGGCCTGCCGCGCATTTTTCCGATGTCGCCCGCCTTTATCGGCTCGTCGTCGAGCGCGCCGAGCCGAATGCCAGATATCACGCGGTTGCCGAGGAAGGCGTGCCTATGCGTGATATTGCCGAAGCCATCGGTCGACGCCTGAACCTGCCGGCCAAATCCGTCGTCAAGGAAGAGGCGCCGCATTATTTCGGCTGGCTCGCTCTGTTTGCCGGCCACGACATGCCGGCCTCCAGCGCCAAGACCCGGCAGAAATTGGGCTGGGAGCCGACGGGTCCGACGCTGCTCGAGGACCTCGCGAGGCTGCAGGTTTCCGCGGCGTAACACCCCCAAGAGCTTCAATCCGTTTACGGCGTGGAGTTGGAGAAGCCGCATGGCTCAAGGTCCGGTCGACTTGGTCGGCCGAACTTTTGCGGATGGGAGACTATGTTCCCAAAGCGCGCTGTCGCGCACGACAGATGGCCAGCAGGGATTAGAATTCGAACGGACGTTTAAAATCGCAAGCCACAAGCGATGAAAATCGGCGCCCGCATCCGCGCTGTTGTGCTTTGACCCAACCAGGAAACCTAGCCTTCTGCTGAGTTTCAGACCGAACTGACGTGTGTAAGCGGGTGCATGAAAATGCCTGCGCAACCGGATGCGTTCCAAAAATGGGTTGATGCCTAACGAACCTGGTCATTTTGCTGGTTTCGAAACAGCACTTCCGTGACAAGTTTGACGAGCCATGTAATGGCTGGGTCGCCAAGTGCATCGCGATGATGCAGTAACGTGAGCGGAAAACCGGGAATGACGATCGGCGGCTCATGGAGCGCGATCGGAAATAACGACGCTGCGTAGAGACAGGCGCTGAGCGGTGCGGTCATGATTGCATCGGATCGACTTGCCGCGGCAAAACCAACCAGCATTTGCGGCATTATCGCCGCGACGCGGCGCCGGCGACCGATGCTGTCGAGGGCAGTATCGATCATCCCGCGCCCGTCGCGATCGTGCGACACGAATATGTGATCGAGGGAGCAATAGGTATCGAGGTCGAGTGTTCCTGCAATGCGCGGATGATCGCGCCTGGAGGCAACGCGGAATACTTCATAACTCACGACGCTGCCTATTGTCTCCCTTGGCGTATCTGGGAATACGCCAAGGGCTACATCGACATTTCCAGCGGCAACGGCGGTTGCCGCACTGTCGTGGCTGAAGGTGCGGAACATAATCCGACAGCGCGGCGCTGTGTGAGCCAGCCACGCCAAGGTTGTCTCGGCGATCGATGCAACGATGGTATCCGGCGCGGCAATGGTAAAGTGGCGAACCGCCGTTCCAGGGTCGAAGTGCCGCCCGATCTGCGCCGCGTTACGCACACTTGCGAGAGCTTCAGCCAGGGGAGGACCCAGCAGTAGCGCACGCGCCGTCGGTTCAACGCCCGTGCCCTTCCTGACAAACAGCGCATCATCAAACACCGCGCGCAGCCGGCCCACGGCGTGACTGACGGCGGACTGGGTGAGGCCCATTTCGACGGCGACTGCGCTCATATTGCGTTTCTTCAGCAGCATTTCGAACACAATGAGCAGCGTCAGGTCGAGGCGGCGAATATGAATGTCATCGATGGAATTCATGAATCGAATTCGATTTTGTTCATAATCGCCAATTGATACAGATTTTGCCGTTCACACGAAAGCCTCTCGGAACGACCTCGCAGGCTCCGGCAAAGGCTGAGCTGTCTTCTCGTAATCGGAGGCTTTGGGCTGATGGGCGCCCCGCTTGGCCAAGCCAATGCTTCAACAATTCAGGGAAATCATTCATGCCGATATCGTTCCTTCAAGAAAAGGCCTGGCCGCTGGCTTCATGGGTCACGGCGATCAATGTCTGGGTTGCAGGCAGCTATTCCATAGCAGGCCTCGTCAGCCCTTTATCGATATTGCCAAGTGGCTATACCGCGACGCCAGCATCGTCTCTGTTTGCCATGTACGCGGCGGCTCGCTCAATTCCGCTGGCGTTGATGGTATGGGTAGCAATCTACAGGCATGCAACATCAACATTGCTTGTGCTTGGCGCGCTTGCCGGCATCATTCAAGTGCTGGACGCCGGAGTAGGCTTGTTTCAGCATGATCCTGGAAAAATTGTCGGACCACTTGTTATCGCCACCCTCCAATTTTGTGCAGTGCTTGTGCTGCGCAGATCCGCGCGGAACACGCTGCATGGCGTGCGCTGATTGCCGATCATTGTAAGAGGCAGAAGAGCGGCATTGTGCAATATCCGGCATCGATAAGGCTAGCAGCACCGACAGGGACAAGCATGGCAAGTCTTCACGCTCACACATGAGCCAAATGGGTCCCAGACCACTCCGGCAATACCCACGGCGTTCACCTGCCGGAATTCTTTCGCCTCAAATATAGGGCGTTCCGGCAAGCGCCACATCGACGCCGGCAAAGCCGCGGTTCATGACGCTTAACAGAGCGGCCTCGGGTTCTGCCTTCTCACGAAAGGCGCGTAGCGCCTCGCCATAAGCGACCACCAGCGTCGCCATCAGCATTGCGCCCGCAAGACGCGCATCGGGATCGGAGTGCGTCCTGCCCACCGCGTCGGACAGCATTCCCGAGAGATCATCGGCAAGCGTCACCTGCAGCTCGCGCGCATGTGTTGTCAGCGCCGGGCTCTCCGCCACCATGCGCCAGAACTGGATGGGCCGCTCCGTGATCCTGAACAGAGGGTGCTGCGCTTCCACCAGTTCACGCATCAGCGCCTGGAAGGCGCGGACGGGCGGCTGCCGGCCACGGTCGGCAATCGCTTTCCGCACCAGCTCCCGCACCTCATCCTCGCGATCGAAGACCAGATCCTCCTTGCGGCGGAAGTAATTGAACACCGTCTTTCTGGCGACATCGGCCTCATCGGCGATATCGGCGACGGACACGTTATCGAAGCCATGCTCCACGAACAGGCGCGTTGCCACGTTGGAGATCGCCTGACGCGTCATCTCCTTCTTGCGGTCCCGGAGTTTGATTCGGTTTGACATGGAGATATTTATACCATAGATAAATTTATACCGAGTATAAAAATCGTACTGCGATCACAAGATCGGTGAAATCGGCACAGGCTTTATGGCTGTTTCCCGTGACCGGACCGCCGCTCGCCCGAATAGGGATGGGCATTTTTCAACGACTCGCGCCGGCTGAGAGTGCTCGAAGCCGGGATGTCTGGCGCCCTTGCGGCGCCGCTCGCTTGAGGAGTTCTGTCTTGAACTATGATGTCTTGATTGCCGGCGGCGGACCCGTTGGCTTGTTTCTCGCCTGTGAGCTGCGTCTCGCTGGCCTTTCCGTATTGGTGCTGGAGCAGGCCGCAGATCCACGCTCGCCGCTGAAGCGCCTTCCGTTTGGCATGCGCGGCCTCTCGGCGCCGACCCTAGAGGCCTTCTACCGTCGCTGCCTGCTGGATGATGTCGCTGCGCCCAAACCTGCGAAGGACGGCTCGGGCGATCGCGCCTCACTGACTGCGCACTGGATGCACCAGTCGCGCCGCCCGGGCGGCCATTTCGCCGGCATCCAGTTTTTTCAAGACAAGATCGACGCCTCGAAGTGGCCCTATCGCCTGCCGAGCCCAGCCGGCACCAGCATGATGGTCGAGATGGAAGGTCTCGAAACGGTCCTGGCCGCTCGCGCTGAGGCGATGGGGGTCGGGATCAGACGCGGCTTCGGCGTCGAGAGCTTCGAGCAGTCGGGTGAGGGCGTCACCGTTCGCGCCGGAGGCGAAACTTTTCGCGGACTGTGGCTCGTCGGCTGCGACGGCGGCCGCAGCACCGTTCGTAAGGCCGGCGGTTTCGAGTTCGTCGGCACCAACCCCGAATTTACCGGCTATTCCGCGGAAATCGAGATAGCGGACCCGCACAAGCTTCGCGTCGGCCGCCACTATACCGCGACGGGCATGTATACTTTTTCGCCGCCGGGCACGATTTCGATGGCCGACTTCGACGGCGGCGCCTTCCACCGCACCGAGCCGATCACGCTCGATCAGGTGCAGGCCGTGCTGCGCCATGTCTCCGGCACCGACATCACCGTGACGGCGCTCAAGCTTGCCACCACATGGACGGATCGCGCCTACCAGGCGACTACCTATCGCAATGGGCGCGTCTTGCTTGCCGGCGACGCCGCGCACATTCATTCGCCCTTGGGCGGCCAGGGCCTCAACCTCGGTCTCGGCGATGCGATGAACCTTGGATGGAAGCTTGCCGCCACCATCCGCGGCGAGGCACCCGAGGGTCTGCTCGATAGCTATTCGAGCGAGCGGCATCCCGTTGGGGCGCAGGTGCTCGACTGGTCGCGCGCTCAGGTCGCGCTCATGCGGCCAAGCCGGAGTTCGCGCGCGCTCGAAGCCGTCATCCGCGATCTGATCGATACGCGCGACGGCGCGACCTATTTCGCCGAACGTGTCTGGGGCGTTTCTCTGCGCTACGATCTTGGCGACATCAATCCGCTGGTGGGCCGCAGCGCCCCCGATTTCGAGCTGGCCGATGGGACGAAGCTTGGCGATCACCTCAGAACGGGCAAGGGCCTGCTGCTGGATTTCGCTGGCAGCGCACCGCTTGAAGCGATCGCGAGCCGCAGGAGTGACCGGATCACTTATGTCGCCGGTGACGCCAAGGATCGGCTGGGCTTGAGTGCCTTGCTCGTGCGCCCCGACGGTTTCGTTGCCTGGGTCGGCGAGGCCGAACCCGATGCCGAGGAAGCCGCTCGAGCTGTGTTGCGATGGTTCGGTGAAGCCGGCAGCTCTGCGGTTCTCAAGCAGCCCGCTCATCGCTGAGCGTTGACACCTGGCGCGATCTATAATTATACATCGTATAATTTAGGAGAGGCGAGATGATTACCGGCCATGTCTTTATCGCAACCAGCTTGGACGGGTTCATCGCGCGCGATAACGGCGACATCGCGTGGCTGCTTGAGCGCGACGCATCGGGCGAGGACCACGGCTACGATGATTTCATAAGGGACATCGACGCCATAATAATGGGCCGAGGTACTTTCGAAGCGGTCCGTGACATGAAACCATGGTTCTACAGTCGCCCGGTGCTTGTTCTTTCAGCCACCTTGGCGGAGCAGCCGGTTCCCGCTGATCTTGCCGGTAAGGTCCGTTTCATGGGGAAATCGCCGCAGCAAGCCATGGCGACGCTCGAAGCGGAAGGGTGCCGCCGTGTCTATGTTGACGGGGGACGTGTCATCCAATCCTTTCTCCTGGAAGGATTGATCAGCGATCTGGTAATCACGCGCGTTCCTATATTGCTCGGCACCGGCCGCCCCTTGTTCGGCCCGGTTCCGCACGACATTAATCTCAGGCACATGGGCACCCGTCCGTTTCCTTCCGGGCTGGTGCAATCGACTTACACGATAGCGCGATGACCAAGCGAAGCCGAGGCAGGCCGCGCGCCGATGAGACGAGCGTGTCACCAGCAAACATCCTTGCCGAGGCCTTGGCTATCCTGGACACCGAGGGTTTTGAAAATCTTACAATGCGCGCCGTAGCCATGCGTGCGGGCATCAATCCGATGACGATTTATCACCATTTCCAAGATCGGGACGGATTGATTGGAGCTTTGGCGGATACGGTCTACGCTGATGTTGCCGTCCCTTTGGAAGGAACTGTTCGATCTCGGATAGAGGGCCTTCTCGGGGCGTATCGAACAAAGGTGGTGCGTCATCCAGGTCTAACCCTTGCTATCTTCTACCGGCCAGGCGTGTTTCCCGACCACGCAAGGCGGATCACGGACAATTTGACAGATCTGCTCGGTGAGCTTGGCCTATCGCCTTCGCGAGCTCTGCTCTGGGTGCATATCCTTGTGGACTATACCCACGGCGCAGCGCTTGCTGTGGCGATGGACGGAAAGGGCGGCGGCTCGCCGGCGGCTGCAACCGATCGGGAGCATGAAAACTACGAACATGCGATCTCTGAACTTCTGGACCGTCTCGATGCGTAGTGTGAACTGCAGCTTGGAGGGCGCCGCGCACACAGCAGTGACGATCGCATGAGGTCGATAGCGGTCAACAGGATATTTCGCCGGTCATGACCCCGGCAAAGATATGTCAGGCTATAGCGTATAATCGGCTATGGACCATGCTGCTGGGTGACATGCTGTTATTAGCGGCAAATGGCGGACAAGGTGGGATTCGAACCCACGGTACGCTTTCACGTACACACGCGTTCCAGGCGTGCGCCTTAAACCACTCGGCCACCTGTCCATCTGCACTTTCGCGTCCGATAAAGGAGCTATTGTGGGAACGGCGCGATATATACCGATGAATTTTCTGGGATCAACCCGAATCTGACAGTTTTTTGACTTCTGGACAAAAAACTACGCGCTTCCCCTCCATTGCGTTTGTCCCACACTCAACTTATCTAAAGAGAAGGACGGAAAAAGAGTGCGACCGGCCAAGCGTGTATGGCCGAGGAAAAGCGAGTATCCGGAGGAGTTTATGCGTTTCCTGTTGCGTTTTGCCAGCCTTGTCGCGCTGGTGGTTGCGGTCATCGCCGGAACTATCGATTCCATCCAGTCCGTTGCGGCTTCGGCCGTGGTCATGACCCCGATGGGCGATGCATGGAACGATGTCAGCCCGTCGTCGCTGGCAAATCTTCGCTCGGCGATCGCCTATTATGTCCACCCCCGCTTCTATGACATGGCAATGCAATGGCTGTTGTTTCAGCCGGCTTTCGCGGTCTTCCTGGTGATCTCGCTGTTTCTGTGGATGATTGCCTACAAGCGTCAGCCAGTCGCCGGCCGCTTCACCGCCTGACAGGGGTCTGGTGTGCCTTTCGACCTGTGCCATTCAGGGATTTCAGTGTTGTCGGCGGTGATCTGACGATGGACTTGTTACGCCGGTGAAGGGGTTAAAACTAGCGATTGCGGAGCGCTGATCGACAACCGTCCTGACCAATAAAATTGCAGTTTTGGGCCGAAATTGTTTAAAAAACGGGTTGTTTGGACGGGTTTTCACCAATTCCCACAAATCTTTACCAACTGAAAAATTTCTCGTGAATTTTTCGTGCAGCCATGCAAGGATGCGCGCCAGCTTGGCCTCGGGGGAGGTCGGCGGTTCCGCAGACATGCCCGGTCAACGGGCTTGCGGGAGGACCCAACAAGATAGAAACAATAGGGCTGCAACACATGAAAAAATCCCTTTTGACGCTTTTCGCCTTGGCTGCCATGTCGGCAACGGCGCTTGCGGCCGACATCAAGCCGGCAATCGTTTATGGAACCGGCGGCAAGTTCGACAAGTCCTTCAACGAAGCTGCCTATAACGGCGCTGAAAAGTTCAAGAAGGAAACCGGCATCGCCTATCGCGACTTCGAGCCGACGGGCGACACCCAGGGCGAACAGGCACTGCGCAACTTCGCCAGCAAGGGCTTCAATCCGGTTATCGCCGTTTCTTTCGCCTGGACCTCGGCTCTCCAGAAGGTTGCCGCTGAATATCCGAAGACCGAATTCGTGCTGATCGACGACAGCCTCGATCTGCCGAACGTTCGCTCCGTCAAGTTCAAGGAAAACGAAGGCTCCTATCTCGCTGGCGTCATGGCCGCGATCGCCTCGAAGTCCGGCAAGGTCGGCTTCGTCGGCGGCATGGACATTCCGCTGATCCGCAAGTTCGAGTGCGGCTACGAGCTGGGTGCGCGCGCTACGAATCCGAAGATCGAAGTGTTCCAGAACATGACCGGCACGACGGGTGCTGCCTGGAATGACCCGGTTCGCGGCGGCGAGCTCACCAAGAACCAGATCGACCAGGGCGCCGACGTTGTTTACGCCGCCGCCGGCGCGACCGGCCTCGGCGTGCTGCAGACGGCTGCCGACAACAAGAAACTGTCGATCGGTGTCGACAGCAACCAGAACTATCTGCATCCGGGTTCCGTTCTGACCTCCGTCGTCAAGCGCGTTGACCTCGCGGTTTACAATGCCTTCAGCGATGCCAAGAACGGCAAGTTCACGCCCGGCACCCAGGAGCTTGGCCTGAAGGAAGATGGCGTCACCGTTGCCATGGACGACAACAACAAGCCGCTCGTCACTCCGGAAATGAAGGCTGCGGTTGACAAGGCGCGGACCGATATCGTCGCTGGTACCATCAAGGTCCACGACTATCTGACCGACAACGCCTGCCCGAAGAACTGATATGAAACAAGGGCGTATGACGAGGCAAAAACGTCATACGCCCTTTTCTTATCCGGAATCCGGTTTCTGGAGCCCCTATAGTGAACCAAACCTCTGCCATCGAACTCGTGGGCATCGACAAGAAGTTCGGTGCTGTCCACGCCAATAAAGATATCAACCTGACCGTCGCCAAGGGCTCGATCCACGGGATCATCGGCGAAAACGGTGCCGGGAAATCGACTCTCATGTCGATCCTCTACGGATTCTATCAGGCCGACAGCGGCGAGATCCGCATCAACGGCAGTCCCATCGCCATCCGCGATAGCCAGACGGCAATATCGGCCGGCATCGGCATGGTGCACCAGCATTTCATGCTGGTCGACAATTTCACCGTCCTTGAAAACGTGATGCTGGGCGCCGAAGGCGGCGCGCTTCTCGCCAAGGGCGTCGCCGCCGCGCGCGCCGAGCTCGGCAGGCTGGAGAAGGATTACGGCCTGGACGTCGATCCCGATGCGTTGATCGAAGAGCTTCCCGTCGGCCAGCAACAGCGCGTCGAGATCCTGAAGGCGATGTATCGCGGTGCCGAGATCCTCATTCTCGACGAACCCACCGGCGTTCTGACGCCAGCCGAAGCCGACAATCTCTTCCGCATCCTTCGCGTGCTGCGCGACCAGGGCAAGACGATCATCCTCATCACCCACAAGCTGCGCGAAATCATGGCGATCACCGATACGGTGTCGGTCATGCGCCGCGGCGAGATGGTTGCCACCCGCAAGACGGCGGAAACGACGGTGGAAGAACTGGCCGAGCTGATGGTCGGCCGCCGCGTGCTGCTGCGCGTCGAAAAGGGCGCTCCCAATCCGGGCGAGGTCCTGCTTTCGGTGCGCAACCTCACCGTCAAGGACGGCCGCGGCGTCACCATGGTCGACAATGTCTCCTTCGATGTCCGCGCCGGCGAGATCGTCGGCATTGCCGGCGTTGCCGGCAACGGCCAGTCGGAATTGCTGGAGGCGATCGCCGGTATCCGCAAGCCGGCTTCCGGCGAGATCCATCTGCATGGCAAGCCGATCGGCAACGCCGATCCGGCCGCGCTGCGCGACCTCGGCCTTGCCCATATTCCCGAAGATCGCCACCACATGGGCCTCGTCCTCAAATTCGAGGAATATGAGAATTCCATGCTCGGCTATCACCGCGACGCCAAATACGGGCGTGGCGGCATGCTCGATCTCGAAGCCATGCGCAAGGATGCCATCGAGAAGATCGAGAAATATGACATTCGTCCGCCGAATGCGCGGCTGAAGACAGCCAATTTCTCCGGCGGTAACCAGCAGAAGATCGTCGTCGCGCGCGAGATCGAACGTGATCCGAAAGCCCTGCTGATCGGCCAGCCGACACGCGGTGTCGATATCGGCGCCATCGAGTTCATCCATCGCCGCATCATCGAGATGCGCGACGCCGGCAAGGCGATCCTGCTGGTTTCGGTGGAGCTGGATGAGATCCGTGCGCTTTCGGATCGCATCCTCGTCATGTTTGCCGGCCACATCGTCGGTGAAAAGTCGGCTGAGGCCGGTGAACAAACGCTCGGCCTGATGATGGCCGGCATTGCCGCGTGAGGCCTCGATGAGCACCGCTTCCGTTTCGCTTCCCAAATGGATCAACTACGGTCTGATCCCGTTTCTCAATCTGATCGTCGCCTTCCTGATCTCGGGCTTGGTCGTCTGGTTTATCGGCGCCAGCCCGCTCGATGCGCTGGCATCTCTCCTAGATGGTGCGCTTGGCAGCGGCGAAGGTATCGGCTTCACGCTTTATTACGCCACCAGCTTTATTTTCACCGGTCTCTCGGTCGCCGTCGCCATCCATGCCGGCCTGTTCAACATCGGCTCGGAAGGCCAGGCCTATGTCGGCGGTCTCGGCTGCGCCCTCGTGGCGCTGACGCTCGACCATTACGTGCCCTGGTATGTAACGATGCCGTTTGCGGTGGTCGGTGCCGCCGTCTTCGGCGCTCTCTGGGCCCTCATCCCCGCCTGGCTGCAGGCCAAGCGCGGCAGCCACGTCGTCATCACCACAATCATGTTCAACTTCATCGCATCGGCGCTGATGAACTTCCTGCTGGTGCATGTGCTGATCGTTCCGGGCAAGATGGCGCCCGAAACCCGCACCTTTCTCGAGGGTGGTCAGCTGCCCAAGCTCGACTGGCTGATGGGTATATTTGGGTCGACCATCGGTGCCGCGCCCCTCAATGTCTCCTTCCTGATCGCGCTGGTCATGTGTTTCCTTGTCTGGGTGCTCGTCTGGCGCACCAAGCTCGGCTATGAAATGCGCACGCTCGGCCTCAGCCCGACGGCTGCAGTCTATGCCGGCATTCCCTATGCCCGCACGGTCATCATCGCCATGCTCATATCGGGTGCCCTTGCCGGTATGATGTCGCTCAATCCGGTCATGGGCGCTTCCGGCCGGTTGCAGATCGAGTTTGTGCTGGGCGCGGGCTTCGTCGGTATCGCCGTGTCGCTGATGGGCCGCAACCATCCGTTGGGCATTATCCCGGCGGCGCTTCTGTTCGGCATTCTTTATAGGGGTGGCGACACGCTGCCTTTTGACATACCTCAGATCACGCGCGATATGATCGTGGTAATCCAAGGTCTCGTTATCCTGTTTGCCGGCGCTCTCGAATATATGTTCCGCCCCGCGCTCGTGCGCATCTACCAGCAATTTGCTAGAACGTAAGGATCGGACGATGGATTATTATGATCTTCTGATCGCTATATTTGGCTCGACTATCCGTCTGTCGATTCCGCTTATCTTCACAGCGTTGGCGGGCCTGTTTTCCGAGCGCGCCGGCATCTTCGACATCGGTCTTGAGGGCAAGATGCTGGCATCCGCCTTCGCGGCAGCCTGCGTTGCCGCCATCAGCGGCTCGGCTTGGGCGGGTCTCGGCGCCGGCATCGTCGTTTCGGTTCTTCTCGGTCTGCTACACGGCTTCACATCGATTACCAATCGCGGCAACCAGATCGTTTCGGGCGTTGCCATCAACTTCCTGACGGCCGGCTTGACCATTGTTCTTGGCAATGCCTGGTTCGGCCAGGGCGGGCGTACGCCGACTTTGCCCGCCACCGCACGCTTTTCCGGCATCACCCTGCCGGGTGTCGACGCTGTCCGCGATATCCCGTTCATCGGGCCGCTCTACGCCAATGTCATCTCCGGCAACAACATCCTGACTTATCTCGCCTTCCTTGCCGTGCCGATTTCCTGGTGGATTCTCTATCGCACCCGCTTCGGCTTGCGCCTGCGCGCTGTCGGCGAAAATCCGGGTGCTGTCGATACCGCCGGCATCTCGGTCGAATGGCTTCGCTATCGTTCGCTGATTGTCGCGGGCGTCCTCTGCGGCTTCTCCGGCACCTATCTCGCCATCGCCCAGTCGGCCGCTTTCATCAACAACATGTCGGCAGGCAAGGGCTATATCGCTCTCGCCGCACTGATTTTCGCCAAGTGGAAGCCGGTGCCGGTCATGTTCACCTGCCTTCTCTTCGGCTTCCTCGATGCCTTCGCCAATTTCATGCAGGGCAAGACGATTCCGGGCATGGGTGAGGTGCCGGTACAGATTTTCCAGGCGCTGCCCTATATTCTGACCTGCATCCTGCTTGCAGGCTTTATCGGCGTCGCCAAGCCCCCGAAGGCCGGTGGCGTGCCCTATACCAAGGAGCGCTAGTCCATGTCGCATGATCTGTTCGAGGCCGCTCGCGGAGCGATGGCCTTCGCCCATGCTCCCTATTCGAAATTTCCGGTCGGCGCGGCGATCCGTGCCGAGGATGGCAAGATCTATACCGGCGCCAATATCGAGAACCTGTCCTTCCCGCAGGGCTGGTGCGCCGAACCGACTGCGATCGGCCAGATGATCATGGGCGGCGCCAAGCAGATCGTCGAGATCGCCGTCATCGCGGAGAAACTGCCGCTTTGCCCGCCCTGCGGCGGCTGCCGGCAGAAGATCGCCGAATTTGCCAGTAAGGGAACGCGGATCTATCTTTGCGACGAAACCGGCGTGAGGAAGACCATGACCATGGACGAGATGCTGCCCTTCAGCTTTGAGACGGAGGTACTCGGATGAGCGCCGCCGTCGACATCCTCACCGAGAAGCTCGGCGATCTGAAGCCGCGCTACGGCGTCATCCTCGGCTCCGGCCTCGGTTCGCTTGTCGATCAGGTCGCGGAAGCCGTGCGCATCCCCTATGCCGATCTACCCGGTTTCCCCGTCAGCGCCGTCTCCGGCCATGCCGGCACGCTGGTCGCGGGCAAGCTCGGCGACGTCCCGGTCATCATGCTCTCCGGCCGGGTGCATTACTACGAAAGGGGTGACGCCAACGCCATGCGCGCGCCGATCGAGACCTTGAAGGCCCTTGGCGTCGATACGCTGATCCTGACGAACTCGGCTGGATCGCTGCGCGAGGAGATGTCGCCGGGATCGGTGATGCAGATTACCGATCACATCAATTATTCCGGCATGAATCCGCTGATCGGCGAGGAAAGCGACAAGCGTTTCGTCGGCATGACCAGCGCCTATGATAGCGATCTCATCATGCGCATGCGCAAGGCTGCGGAAAAGGCCGAGATCAAGCTGTCGCACGGCGTCTATATGTGGTTCTCCGGACCGAGCTTCGAAACGCCGGCCGAGATCCGCATGGCACGCATCCTCGGTGCCGATGCCGTCGGCATGTCGACCGTGCCTGAGGTCATCCTGGCGCGTCTTTTCGGCTTGAGGGTTGCTGCCGCCTCCGTCATCACTAACTATGGTGCTGGCATGACGGGCGCCGAACTCTCGCATGACGAGACGAAGGATATGGCGCCGGTCGGCGGCACACGCCTCGCCGCTATCTTGAAAGAAATGATTGCTGACGAAGGAGATCCACAATGACGGGCCATTCCCTCAGAGAAACGGCGGCCGTTGCGCTTTCTCTGCTCGACCTGACCAATCTCAAGGATGACTGCACGCCGGCACAGATCGAGGCGCTGTGCGCCCGTGCGCAATCGCCTTATGGCAATACCGCCGCCATCTGCATCTGGCCGCGCTTCGTCGCTCAGGCGCGCGGCATTCTCGGAATAGATCACGCCGTGAAGATTGCGACCGTGGTGAACTTCCCCGGTGGCGACATGGAGGTGGCAGACGTCGCGGCTGAAGCCCGCGAGGCGATCGCCGATGGCGCCGACGAGATCGATCTGGTCATTCCCTACCGTGCATTCCTGGCCGGCAATGAACAGGCCGTCACCGATATGGTCGCCGCCGTCAAGGCCGAGTGCAAGGAACCGGTCATCCTGAAGACCATTCTCGAAACCGGCGAGTTGAGGGACGCGGCGTTGATCCAGCGTGCTTCCGAACTGGCGATCGACGCCGGCGCGGATTTCATCAAGACGTCCACAGGCAAGGTTACCGTCAACGCGACGCTGGAGGCCGCCGACATCATGCTGCGGGCGATCCGTGCCAGCGGCCGAAAGGTCGGTTTCAAGCCGGCCGGCGGTATCGGCTCGGTCTCCGATGCGGCGCTTTATCTCAGCCTCGCCGAGACCATCATGGCGCCCGACTGGGCCATGCCGTCGACCTTCCGCTTCGGTGCGTCGAGCCTGCTCGACGATATTCTGAACGTATTGGCCGGCGGCGAGTCCAAGACGGCGTCTTCGGGCTACTGATCCATGATCCCGCAGGAGATCATCCGGCAGAAGCGTAACGGCGGCACGCTGTCAGCTGCCGATATCGATGGGTTCATCGGCGCATTGGGGCGTGGTGAACTGGCTGAAAGCCAGATCGGCGCCTTCGCCATGGCCGTCTGGTTTCGCGGCATGACGCGGGAAGAGACCGTGGCCCTGACGCTCGCCATGGCCCGCTCCGGCGATATTCTGTCCTGGGACGGCATCGGCAGGCCGATTGCCGACAAGCATTCGACTGGCGGCGTCGGCGATAATGTCTCGCTGATGCTGGCGCCCATCGCGGCCGCCTGCGGCCTGGCAGTTCCCATGATCTCCGGCCGCGGCCTCGGACATACCGGCGGCACCCTCGACAAGCTCGAATCCATTCCCGGCTACGGGATTACGCCGGATGCGGCCCGCTTCCGCAAGGTGGTCGACGAGGTCGGCTGCGCCATCATCGGCCAGACCGGCGCGCTGGCGCCCGCCGATGGCAAGCTTTATGCGGTGCGCGACGTCACCGCGACCGTCGATTCCGCCCCCCTGATTACCGCCTCCATTCTGTCGAAGAAACTGGCGGCGGGGCTTGAAACGCTGGTGCTCGACGTCAAGATCGGCAGCGGCGCCTTCATGACCTCGCAGGAGGAGGCAGAAACGCTGGCGCGCTCGCTGGTGGAGGTGGCAAATGGCGGCGGGGTGAAGACCTCGGCGCTTATCACCGACATGAACGAGCCGCTCGCCGATGCCGCCGGCAATGTCGTCGAACTTCACAACTGCCTCGATTTCCTGAAGGGGAACAAGGCAGGCACGCGGCTCGAAACGATTGTCCTTGCCTTTGCGTCCGAAATGCTGGTTCAGGCCGGCATTGCCACGAACGCCGTCGAGGCGGAGGGCCGGGCGCGCGAGGCCTTGGCATCCGGCAAGGCGGCTGAGATTTTTGGCCGGATGGTGCATGGGCTCGGCGGCCCGGTGGATTTGCTTGAACATCCTAATCGCTATCTGGTCACCGCGCCGGTGCAGAAGCCTGTTCTCGCCGCCGCCGATGGATGGCTTGGCAGCTGTGACGCGCGTGCGATTGGCATGAGCGTCATCGACCTCGGCGGCGGCCGCCGCCGTCCGCAGGACAAGATCGATCATCGCGTCGGATTCAGCGATATCCTGCCGCTTGGTACGCGGGTCAGCAAGGGCGACCGTATCGCTACTGTTCACGCGGCGGACGAGGCGAGCGCGGAGAGAGCTGCGGCCGATTTGTCGGCTAACTATCGTGTTGTGGAGGCGGCTCCGGTTTTGCCACCAGTCATTCTCAGCAGAATTTGATATGAAAGCAGCGGCCTTGTGAAATGCCCTGATGTCCTATTGCTTCAGCAGTAGGGTGCCGTTCTGCACTCCATAGGAGTTCAGCTTCTTCATGAAGCTCATGCCGATGAGCGTCGTACTCAGTGCGCTATCCTTCGCTACCACGGCGTCGATATCGCGAACCCGGATCGTGCCGATCTCCAGGCGGTCGAGTTTGATATAGGCAACTTTGGACGCGCCATTCGCGGTTTGGACCGAGTAGCGAAAGTCGAGATCGACGCTGCTGAAGCCGAGGCTGCGCGCGGTACTCTCGTTCATCGCCACATAGGTCGCGCCGGTATCGATCATCCCATGCACGGACCGGCCGTTGATGCTGAAATCACCTTCATAGTGGCCGCCGGCATTGGCGCGCAGCTGAACGCTACCATAGGATACAGGAGCCTCCAACTTTGGCGGCGCGAGCGACACGGCCTCTATCGGTGCCGGCCTTTCCGCGCGCTCTTCGTAGCTATCCACCAGCATCGGCACCTGGGTCGCTGCAACGGCAATGATACCGGCAAAGACAAGAACGCGAACGAGCATCGGCAAGGCCCCTCCTGCGGGCCATGCTATCTATAGGCCAGCTTTGCTGAAATGCCGCTAATGCAATCAATAAAAAGCCCGGCAGTTGGATAACCGCCGGGCTCCATAAAAAGTATAATAGCTGATTTTACTTCGTACCGTACATGCGGTCGCCGGCATCGCCGAGGCCGGGCACGATATAGCCCTTCTCGTTCAGATGGCTGTCGATGGCGGCGGTGAAGACCGGCACGTCCGGATGCGCGCCGCGGAAATTGGCGATACCTTCAGGCGCCGCCAGCAGGCACAGGAAACGGATATTGTGGGCGCCGCGTTCTTTCAGCTTGTCGATCGCGGCAATCGAGGAATTGCCGGTTGCCAGCATCGGATCGACGACGATGATCAGGCGCTCGGAAATATCCTCAGGCGCCTTAAAGTAATATTCGACCGGCTGCAGCGTCTCGTGATCGCGGTAGACGCCGATATGCGAGACGCGGGCTGAGGGTACGAGATCGAGCATGCCTTCGAGCAGGCCGTTGCCGGCGCGCAGGATCGAGGCGAAGACCAGCTTCTTGCCTTCGAGGATCGGCGCATCCATCGGCTGCAGCGGCGTCTCGATGGTCTCGATCGTCAGTTCCAGGTCGCGCGTCACTTCGTAACAGAGCAGCGTCGAAATCTCGCGCAGCAGCCGGCGGAAGCTGCCCGTCGACGTGTCCTTCTTGCGCATGATTGTGAGCTTGTGCTGCACAAGCGGGTGATCGATGACAGTGACGCCGTCCATGGTTTCAGCCTTCCAGTAGTTCCGTGATATGAGATGGTTCTTCCACGGAAATCGCCTCTGGTGCAAGAAAATAGGCCGCTTTGCGGGATTTCATCCCCAATCTGCGGCCCAAATCCTCATTTTACAGCCTTGTCAGTAACGCCGCCCGTGTCGCTTCGTCCACGAACGCCGCCTCGATCGCCGTGCGCGTCATCGCGTTGATCTCGTCGTCGCTAAAGCCGAAAGCCGACGAAGCCAGTTCGTATTCGCGCTTCAGCGAGGTATGGAAGAACGGCGGATCGTCGGAATTGATCGTCACCTTCACGCCGGCATCGCGCAGCTTGCGCAGCGGATGCGACTGGAAATCCGGAAAGACGTTCAGCGCGATGTTGGAGCCGGGGCAGACCTCGAGCACCGTGCCGAGATCGGCGAGGCGCTTGACGAGATCCATATCCTCGATGGCGCGCACGCCGTGGCCGATACGATCAGGGCGCACCAGCTCGACGGCATCGGCGACGGAAAAGGCGCCGCAAACTTCGCCGGCATGGATGGTGATACCGAGCCCAGCTTCGCGGGCGATGTCGAAGGCGCGGGCATAGTCGGCGACGCGGCCCATGCGCTCTTCGCCGGCCATGTTGAAGCCCGATATCAACGGATTGTCGCTTTTGGCCGCATATTCCGCCGCCTTCACCACCCGGTCCGGGCCGAAATGCCGTTCGCCGGTTACGATCAGCCGCGCCTCGATGCCGGTCTTTGCCTTTGCGGCACGAATGCCGGCCGAAACGCCGGCAATATAGGCATCGGCACCAAGGCCGATGCGGTCGCCATGGTCGGGCGAGACGATGAGTTCACTATAGATCGTGCCGATGCCGGCAAGCTCTTCCAGATAGGTTTCCGTCAAGAGCGCATAGTCTTCCTCGGTGCGGTAGATCTCGGAAACCTTGTCGTAGCAGACGAGGAATTCGGCAAAATCCTTCCAGAGGTAGATACCGTCCTTGAGGAAGGCGCTGGTATCGACGCCGTATTTCTCCGCCTGTGCCAGCGTCAGCGCCGGCGGTGCCGCGCCCTCCAGATGGCAGTGCAGCTCCACTTTCTTCAAATGCGATGTCAAAGGAAACTCCTCCCGTGCGGCCCGGCCGCAATTCCTAGATGTTTCGCGACCGTCTCGCCGATATCGGCATAGGTCTGGCGGACGCCGATGGAGCGGGCACGAATGCCCGGTCCGTAAGCCATGACCGGCACGCGCTCGCGCGTGTGATCGGTGCCGCGCCAGGTCGGGTCGCAACCATGATCGGCCGTCAGAATGACGAGATCGCCGGCCTTCAGTTTCTTGTGAACTTCCGGTAGCCGCGCGTCGAAGGCCTCGAGTGCTGCGGCATAGCCGGGCACATCGCGGCGGTGGCCATAGAGCATGTCGAAGTCGACGAAATTGGTGAAAACCAGATCGCCGTCCTCGGCTTCGTCCATGGCCTTCAGCGTCGCATCCATCAGCGCCATGTTACCATTGGCCTTGATGACCCTGGAGATGCCCTGGTGGGCGAAGATATCGCCGATCTTGCCGACTGCGTGCACCGTGCGCTCGGCCTTGACCAGGCGGTCGAGCAGTGTCGGCTCCGGCGGCAGCACGGAGAAATCGCGGCGGTTTCCGGTTCGCTCGAATGTCGCCACGGTCTCGCCGACGAAAGGGCGGGCGATGACGCGGCCGATATTGTAAGCGTCGAGCAGGCTACGCACGATCTTGCAGAGGCCGATCAGCCGATCGAGGCCGAAATGCCGCTCATGCGCCGCGATCTGGAAGACGGAGTCGGACGAAGTATAGCAGATCGGCTTGCCGCTGCGGATGTGCTCTTCCCCGAGCCTGGCGATGATATCGGTGCCGGATGCATGACAATTGCCGAGAATGCCCGGCAGATCGGCGGCCTCGCAGATGGCTTTCACCAGCTCCGGCGGGAAGGCATCGCCCTCTGCCGGAAAGTAACCCCAGTCGAACATGACGGGCGTTCCGGCTATCTCCCAATGGCCCGATGGCGTGTCCTTGCCGCGGGAGACTTCATTGGCGCAGCCGTGGAGACCATAGAGTTTTTCCGGTCGCGGCATGCCGGCCGGATAATTGCCCGTTGCCGCCTTGGCGATCTCCAGCAGGCCAAGGCCGGACATGATCGGCAGAGCGAGCGGCCCCTGGCGCAGGCCCTCCCGGTCGGCGGCGCCCGCGGCACAGAATTCGGCGATATGGCCAAGCGTGTCGGCCCCTTCGTCGCCGTAGCTTGCCGCATCAGGGCCGCCGCCGACACCGAAAGAATCCAGAACGAAGAGAAAGGCGCGCGCCATAGATCACCCGATAAGAATGCCGTCACCCGGGGAGGTCTTCCGGGTCATTGGACGTCACCCATATAACGGAGGCATCGACTTGGCAATTTTCCGTTTGGAAGGGTTCTCCAGGCGCCGCCCTTGCGGTGGAGTTCCTAGCAGTCGCTGCAGCTGATCGAATTGCCGACGCGCTGCCGGTAGTAATATTGCCGGCTGATGGTGATCTGGTTGGTGCCGCTCGGCAGGAAATTGGTGCCGAAGCTGATAAGCTGATAGGGAAGGGCAAGCTCGCTGCGGACGAGGAATGTGCTTGCCTGGTTCAGGTTGGCAGGCACCGTGACCGTGGAGCCGGCGGTATATGGCCTGGTTCCGTCCTGCGCCCAGGACCAGGCGACGGTTGCCTTGCCTGTCGTGTCGATCGTAATGCCGGTGATCTTCAGCGTCAGGCCCGTCGTGCCGTAGGGCGCGAAGATCGCGCCGGCGACGGAGGGCATGGTCGCGAGCACGGATTTAGTGACCGTCGATTGCTGCGAGACGATATCGGCGATCGAACCGGCCGAACGGCTGGCGCGCTTCGATGCGTTGAGGCCGACGGTAAGCTCGAAGGCACCGAGATAGAGCATCAGCAATACGGGGAAGAGAATGGCGAACTCGATCGCGCCGACGCCACGTTCGTCGCGGGCGAAACGTCTCAGGATGCAGAAGGGCGCGCTTTCCTTTCCAGGCATGCTGACGGGGCCGCTCACGGATAATTCTCGTTCTGGAAGGCGGCGGTTGCGACAATGAGATAGACCGACGCCGAGCCGTCGGTTGGACGCACGTTGGTAAGATAGGGGCGCAGCAGATCCGTGATGATCTGCCAGCGATAGTAGGCGCGCACCATGTTCAGCGATTTGGCACCGCCGGGCGTGAAGGCAAAACCTGTGGTGTTGAGATCGGAATAGGGATCGGTCGACGACTTGCGGGGGATCGTCGTCGGCATGGACGCAAAGGTCGAATAGCTCTCCACATCGAGATAGAGGTTTGCCGGCGTCTGTACTTCAGACGCGGAACAGGTGATGAGCACGGCAATCTCGTTGCAGAATGACTGCCGGAATTGCTGCGATGTCGTATAGGAGGTCTTGTTGGGATCGGTGGTGATCTGCCCGGTCCGGATCTGCCGCGCCAGGGTATCGACGGCGTTTGAAACGACCTGCTCCGCCGTAAAGGCGACGAAGGTCTCGATGATGGCGAAGACGATCAGAAAATAGGGGATGGCAAGCAAGGCAAATTCGATCGCTGCTGTCCCGTCCCGAGAACGCACGAATTCGCGAAAGCGGCCCCGGGCATATCGCCGTGCGGGGTTCGTATTGGCGAGAAGGGCGTCATCTGATGTCATGGGGAGTCCGCGGCGATTTACACGCGGCCGACACTAGAATTGCTTTGTTGATAATCCGTTTCTCTTCTCTATTCATATTTAGAGGAAATCAGGATTATCGTGGGGCAGCTAATTCTTCGAAAGTACTTTAGAATATTTGATTTATCGAATTTAATTATTGTCCGGCTGCAGCCGGCGCCCCAGCCGTCGTATTGTTCTGTTGGGCATGCTGTTCACAATTGGGCGTGCACGAAAGTACGGCGCGATCCGTCTGGCGGAAAACACGCACCGTATTGCCTTCGTCGATCGACACTAGGATCTGCTCGTCGACAATGGCATTGCCGTCGGCATCGAGCAGGATGATGTTTGTCGTGCCGAAGCTGCGGCCGGTCAGCACGATGGTTTTCGGATCGGCGACCGTGGCGTCGGCGACTTGCGAATTGCCGACAATGACCTTGCTGACGGGGCGATCAAGCTTCAATACGCGCGCGTGATCCATATAGACGCGCAGCATGTTTTCTCCGGCAGCATGGGAAAGCTGCGGCATGAGGCCGGCCATGGCGACAATGCCGGCAAGGAATGCTGTTCTGCCGCCGATTGGCATGGCTTGGCCTCTTGGAAAGCGATGGCGAAAAGAATTTTCGGATAGAATGAGAAAGAATGGTGAATGAACGATTAAGCTGGCCTGTTGTCACTCAATTATGGCGCAGATGTCCCGCACACGGCCCCAATCGTCACCTTCCCAGACAGATCGTGTATTATTTCGAGACGAAACGTATATCGCACTAATATTCATACATCTAATAATTTCTATTTGGCTGAAGAATTTCTTTAAAACTGCAGCGAATAACATAGAACTCACATTAACTATTCTATTTTCGCTTTTGTATTTACTGCACATTAACCTAATTCTTTAAAGCGATAGAAACGGCGCGCAGCTACCGTGCAACTCATCCGATCAACGGCAACAGTTGGCGGACGTGCTGTCAACAAAGTGGAGTTAAATTAATGTCCAAGCTTTTTTCGCGCTTCCTGAAAGATGAGTCCGGCGCGACCGCAATCGAATACGGCCTGATCGCTGCTCTGATTTCGGTTGCCATCATCACCGGTGCAACCACCCTGGGCACTTCGCTCAGCACTACCTTCAACAACATCTCCAACAAGATGGGCAACGCATCCACCAAGTACTAATCGTACCTGGTGGCGGGGCCATACTATAGCATATAGAAAAACCGCCCAGATATTTGGGCGGTTTTTGGATTTTCATCTAGCACGGGCCGATGAAATGCTGGAAGCCGCAACATTGTTGATCTTTCCACTGTGCCTTTCGATTGCGGCCATTTCTGACTTGCTGACCATGACGATACCCAACCGGGTATCGCTTGCGCTGGCCGTGTCGTTTATCGTGTTGGCACCTTTCTCCGGATTGCCATTGTCCGAGCTCGGCATGCATTTCGCCGGCGCCATCGCCGTCTTCCTCGCCTGCTTCGCATTGTTCGCGTTGAATGTGATGGGTGGTGGCGACGCAAAGCTTCTGGCTGCGGCAACGCTTTGGTTCGGCTTTGATTCGTCGCTGGTGGAATTCCTCGTCTATGTCGCATTTATCGGCGGCATGGTCACGTTCCTGATCGTTCTGCTTCGCTCGCAGGCGACCACCATCATGGCAATCGGCCTTCCATTGCCGAATTCATTGTTGGTTGCGAAAAAAATCCCTTACGGCATTGCCATTGCCATCGGTGGCGTCATGGCCTTTCCATCCTCACCGCTTTTGATCGCGGCCACGACGCACAGCATGCCTTGAGGCGGAAGTCGGCGAGTAAAAATTGAACTCACACATATATAATTTCTAATATACATCAAGTAATCATGGTTAAATAATAATAAATGTAACCTAACATTAACCATAATTATACCAATTGCCGGTCATTCTGCAGGGCGAAGAATCCTGTTCCTCAAGGAATGACCATGAAACCCGCTCGCATAATGATACTCGCAGTGGCAGCCGTCGCGGCCGGGATGGCCGGGCTGCTCGCGATGCGTTTGGCTGGTTCGCGCAATATCGTTCCCCAGCAGGTCGCGGCGGTGATTGAGAAGGAAGCAACGATCAATGTGCTGGTTGCGAGCGCCAATCTGCCCGTCGGTTCGCGTCTGAACGAAAAATCAATCCAATGGATGGCCTGGCCGGAAGGCGGGCTGGTCAAGGGCTTCATTACCCAGAACGAACGACCCGAAGCACTGAAGGATCTGACCGGTGCGGTTGTTCGCCTGCCGATATTCGAGGGCGAGCCGATCCGCGAGGAAAAGGTCGCCGATTCCAACAGCCGCATTCTTTCTTCATTGCTGCCGGCCGGCAAGCGGGCCGTCGCCACGGAGATTTCCGTCGCCACCGGCGCGGGCGGCTTCATCCTTCCGAACGACCGTGTCGACGTCATCATGGTGCGCAAGGGTTCGCAGCAGCAGCTCGTCACCGAAACCGTGCTCAGCAACGTTCGCGTTCTGGCCGTCGATCAGCAGATCGAGGAAAAGCAGGACGGAAGCAAGGCTGCGGTCGGCGCAACCGCGACACTGGAGCTGACGCCGGATCAGACGAAGGTGCTGGTCGTCGCTCACCAGATGGCCGATCGCCTGACGCTGGCCCTGCGCTCCGTTGCCGACGCGCAGCAGCCCGATACGACGGCGGCCGATTATCTGCTTGCCGGCGACAACGGCGGTGGCCTGGTCCAAGTCATCAAGTCCGGGGCGATCGTGACCGATGGTCCAACCGGGCCGAAACCGCAGTGAGAAGGGGCGAGACCATGTTCAAGATAAGCAAGAAAGCCGGCCTTCCTCTCGCCGCCATCCTCTCCTTCTCGGTTGCCTTTGCCGGCCTGCCGCTGGGGGATGCCCCCGCTTTGCTGCGTATGCCAGCAGCTTTCGCTGGCGGTTCCGACAGTATCGTCACCATAGCCGGCCTCGGCACGAAACGCACCTTGAAGCTCGGCCTCAACAAGGCGCTCGTCGTCGATCTTCCGGCGGATGCGCACGACATCCTCGTTTCCGATCCCAAGATGGCGGATGCTGTGACGCGGACCTCGCGCCGCATCTACCTTTTCGGCAAGACGGTCGGTCAGACCAACATCTTCATCTTCGGCGCCGACGGCAAGGAGATCGTCAGCCTCGATCTGCAGATCGAGCGTGACATTGCCGGCCTGCAGGACAATATCAAACGCTTCATTCCGGACTCCGACATCAATGTCGAGATCATCTCCGACAACATCGTCCTCACCGGCCTGGTGCGCACACCGCAGGATTCGATTCGTGCCCAGCAGCTCGCCCAGGCCTTCCTGAAGGGCGGCGAAGCGACGACGCGAAACGAGACAGCTTCCGGCAGCGGCGATAACAACGCAGTCGCCATTTTCGCCGAAGGTCGGCAGACGTCGCAGATCGTCAACATGCTCCAGATCGAAGGCGAAGATCAGGTGACGCTCAAGGTCACCGTCGCCGAAATCAAGCGCAGCGTCCTGAAGCAGATCGGCTTCGACAATCTGGTCAGCAATTCCTCCGGTTTGGGCGTGGCGCAGCTCGGCAATATCGGGAACAACGGAACGACGAACTTCCTGGGAGTAAACGGAGACCCCACCAACGCGACTGGTGCCGGCGGCATCTCGACGCTCTTCAAATACGCCCTCGGCAAATACAATATCAGCACCTATCTGAACGCTCTCGAACAGGCGGGCGCCGTGCGCACCCTGGCCGAGCCGACGCTCACTGCGATTTCCGGGCAGGCCGCGACCTTCAACTCCGGCGGTCAGACGCTCTATTCCACCACGGACAAGGACGGCAATACGACGATCACGCCCTATACCTACGGCATTACGCTGGCCTTCACGCCTGTCGTTCTTGCCGGGGGGCGTATCAGCCTACACGTGCAGACCCAGGTTTCCGAACCGGTCGCGTCATCATCGACCCCGACTTACAACCAGCGTGCAGCCAATACTTCGGTCGAGTTGCCATCGGGAGGGTCTATCGCTCTTGCCGGCTTGCTGAGCGACAGCGTACAGCAGACGAGCTCGGGAACGCCGGGCGCATCGAAAATCCCAATCCTGGGCGCCCTGTTCCGCCAGAAGAGTTTCCAGCGGGATGAGAGCGAGCTCGTGATCATCGCTACGCCCTATCTCGTTCGGCCCGTGGCGCGCGAGAAGCTGGCACGTCCGGACGACAATTTCTCGCCGCCCAATGATGCCGGCGTCTTCTTCATGAACCGTGTCAACAAGATCTACGGCCGCAAGGATGGCCCGCCGGTCGCCGATGCCGATTTCCACGGCACGGTCGGCTTCATCTACAAGTGAGGAGCGGGACCATGAGAGCAGCCTTTTCAACGAGCTTAGCGAGAGAGCAAAAGATGGTCAGCCCCGAAAGCAATGCGCCTCGCACCATCCGACCGCGTTTCTCCAAATCGATGCTGATCGTTCCGGTCCTGGCTTTGATCTCGGCTGTCAGCGGCTGCGCCGGCTCTCCGGACGGTATGGCGACCAGTGCGATCAGGGACGATTATCGCCAGCGGCACCCCATCGTGCTGACCGAAAAGGAACACAGCGTCGACATACCGGTCGCAGGCAGCGACCGGCACCTGACAACAGGCATGCGCGATATGGTTCGCGGCTTCGTGCAGGATTATCGTGCCCATGCAAGCGGCACCGTTGAAATCCTTTCGCCGCGGCAATCGGAAAATGCGCTGGCAGCATCGGCGCTCAATTCGCAGATCCGCCGGGAACTGGTCGCAAGCGGCATTCCGTCAGGGCGCATCGTCAACACATATTATGCGGCTAACGGCCCTGGCGACGCGGCGCCGATCCGCCTGCGCTTTACGGCAACGACGGCAGCCACCAATGCCTGCGGCCAGTGGCCGGACGACCTCGCCGACAACGCCTTCGACAATCAGAACTATTATAATTTCGGCTGCGCGACCCAGCAAAATCTCGCGGCGCAGGTTGCCAATCCGACCGATCTGGTATCGCCGCGCGCAATGACGCCGATCGATGCCGATCAGCGCAGCAAGGTCATCAACGATTATCGCAGCGGCTCCACTCCGACCAGCACGGCAACGGTCGGCGGCTTCGGTAGCGGAAATTGAACGCAAGGGGCCGGCGCAACGGGATGAAATCATGAACGCCATCGACTATGACATCGGCTCGACCACCGTGGAAGCGGAAGAGGTCTCGCGCTCGGGCAATCTCGACAACCTGCGGCCGTTGCCGCGCATATCCATACATGCCTTCTGCGAAAGCGAGCAGTTGCAGCAGGTGATGGACCAATGCGCCAACGATCGACGCATGTCCAGGGCCAGTCTCAGGGTCACCAGCGGCAGTGTCGCGGCCGCGGCGAATATGTTCGCCTCGGCGCCGACTCCGAATCTGATCATCCTGGAGACGCGCGCCAATCCACGCAGCCTGCTGGCGGAACTTGAGCCGCTCGCCGCCGTCTGCGATCCGACCACCAAGGTCATCGTCGTCGGCTACCACAACGACATCGGTCTCTACCGCGAACTGATCCGCAACGGCATTTCCGAATATATCGTGCAGCCAACCGATATGGTCGATCTGATGACGGCGATGGCGTCGATCTTCATCGATCCCGATGCCGAGCCGCTGGGACGCAGCATTGCTTTCATCGGTGCCAAGGGCGGGGTGGGCGCATCCACCATCGCCCATAATTGCGCCTTTGGAATTTCGAGCCTCTTTTCAACCGAAACCATTCTTGCCGATCTCGATCTGCCCTATGGCACCGCCAACATCGATTTCGATCAGGACCCGGCGCAGGGCATCGCCGAGGCCGTCTATGCGCCGGAGCGCCTGGACGAGGTCTTCCTCGACCGGTTGCTGACCAAATGCTCCCAGCATCTGTCGCTGCTTGCGGCACCCTCGATGCTAGATCGTGCCTATGATTTCGAAGGACAGGCTTTCCTGCCGGTTCTCGACGTCCTTCAGCGCAGCGCGCCGGTGGCGGTGCTGGACGTGCCCCATGTCTGGACGGAGTGGACGCGCTCGGTGCTCGGTGCCGTCGACGAGGTGGTCATTTGCGCGGCACCCGATCTCGCCAATCTGCGCAATGCCAAGAACCTGATCGACGCCTTGCGCAAGCTGCGGCCGAACGACAAGGCGCCTCACCTTATTCTCAATCAGGTGGGCATGCCGAAGCGCCCGGAGATCAATCCTTCGGAGTTCTGCGTGCCGCTGGAGACGGACCCGATCGCCATCATCCCCTTTGACATCAACCTGTTCGGCAATGCCGCCAATAGCGGCCAGATGATTTCCGAGACCGATCCGAAGTCGCCGATCGCGGAGACCTTCTCGCAGATATCGCACATCGTCACCGGGCGCGTCGCTTTGAAGAAGGCGAGAAAGGGCGGTTTGCTTGGCCTTCTGAAGCGAAAGTAACCGTTTGATTTCGCATGGACTTCCGAAAGTGGAGCTTTCATGAAGGTCGTGCAGCAGCAGTAGAATTGGATCAAGGACATGTTTGGCAAGCGCGGAAATGAAGGTCCTGCAAAGAGCGGCGGCGTGATGCCTCCGCCGGCACTGGCGCGTGCGCCCGCCGCGAGCGGACCAACGGCATCGGCAGTGCTGATAGAGCCGTCGCGCGATTCCGCGCAGCCACGCCAGCAGGTCGTTCCGCCGCCGATGCAGACGCCCAGCCGGCGTCGCACAGCACGCACCGAAGAATATTACGACACCAAGGCGCAGGTCTTCTCCGCGCTCATCGACACGATCGACCTGTCGCAGCTTTCCAAGCTCGGCAACGAGGCCGCGCGTGAGGAAATCCGCGATATCGTCAACGACATCATCACGATCAAAAGCTTTGCGATGTCGATCTCCGAGCAGGAGGAGCTGCTCGAGGACATCTGCAACGACGTGCTCGGCTATGGCCCGCTGGAACCGCTATTGGCCCGCGACGACATCGCCGACATCATGGTCAATGGCGCCGGCCAGACCTTCATCGAAGTCGGCGGCAAGACCGTCGAATCCGAGATCCGCTTCCGCGACAATGCGCAGCTTCTTTCGATCTGCCAGCGTATCGTCAGCCAGGTCGGCCGCCGCGTCGATGAGTCCAGCCCGATCTGCGACGCGCGTCTGCCTGATGGCTCGCGCGTCAACGTCATCGCACCACCCTTGGCGCTCGACGGCCCAGCGCTGACCATCCGTAAATTCAAGAAGGACAAGCTGACGCTCGATCAGCTCGTCCGCTTCGGCGCCATCACGGTGGAAGGCGCCACGCTGCTGCAGATCATCGGCCGCGTGCGCTGCAACGTCGTCATTTCAGGCGGCACGGGCTCGGGCAAGACAACGCTTCTGAACTGCCTGACCAATTATATCGACCGCGACGAGCGCGTCATCACCTGCGAAGACACGGCCGAACTGCAGCTGCAGCAGCCGCATGTCGTCCGCCTCGAAACCCGCCCGCCCAATATCGAGGGCGAGGGCGAAATCACCATGCGCGATCTGGTCAAGAACTGCCTGCGTATGCGCCCCGAACGCATCATCGTCGGCGAAGTGCGCGGGCCTGAGGTTTTCGATCTGCTGCAGGCAATGAACACGGGTCACGACGGCTCCATGGGCACGATCCACGCCAACACGCCGCGCGAATGCCTGAGCCGTATGGAATCGATGATCGCCATGGGTGGTTTCAGCCTGCCGGCCAAGACCGTGCGCGAGATTATCTCCAGCTCGGTTGACGTTGTTATCCAGGCCGCCCGCCTGCGTGACGGTTCGCGCCGCATTACCCAGGTCACCGAGGTGATCGGCATGGAAGGCGATGTGATCATCACGCAGGATCTGATGCGCTACGAAATCGAGGGCGAGGATGCGAACGGCCGGATCATCGGCCGGCATGTCTCCACCGGTATCGGCAAGCCGCATTTCTGGGATCGTGCCCGCTACTATAACGAGGAGCGGCGCCTGGCCGCCGCTCTCGATGAGATGGAACAGAAGGTGCAATAGGACTTACGATGTTCGGTATCGATCCGATAGTGCTGTTGATTGTGCTGCTGACGGCGGTCTCTGCCGCCGCGGTCTGTTATGGCATTCTCTATTCACGGATCGAGATCCAGAAGAAGGCGGAAAGCCGGGTCAATCGGGTCAAGCAGGCCGAAACCGACCGTATCAAGGTCAAGGTGGCGCGCGATCGTGTCCAGGAAATGTCGAAGCGCCGCAAGTCGGTGCAGGATACGCTGAAGGATCTGGAACGGCGTCAGTCGGAAAACACGAAAAGGAAGCAGTCGCTGAAAGCGCGTCTGGCGCAGGCCGGCCTGTCTCTGACGCCGGCGCGCTTCTACGTCTTCAGTGTGGTGTTCGGCCTGTTCGCCATGCTGGTCCTATTCATTATCGGCGCGCCGCTTCTCGCTGTCCTTGGAGTGTTCTTTGCCACGGCTTTCGGTCTGCCGCGCTGGGTCATCGGTTTCCTCATCAAGCGTCGGCAGGTCAAGTTTCTCGATGAGTTTCCGAACACGCTTGACCTGATCACCCGCTCTCTTCGCTCGGGTCTGCCGCTCAACGATGCGGTGCGGCTGGTGGCCGCCGAGGCGCGTGAGCCGGTCAAGTCGGAATTTCGGCGAGTGGTCGAGGCGCAGCAGGTGGGCTTGAGCATGTCGGACGCCTGCGCACGCATGATAAACCAAATGCCGCTGCAGGAAGTGAATTTCTTCGCGATCGTCATTAGCGTTCAGGCCCAGGCGGGCGGCAACCTGTCGGAAGCTCTGGGCAATCTCTCGAAGGTGCTGCGCGAGCGCAAGAAAATGAAGGCGAAGGTCCAGGCGCTGTCGATGGAGGCCAAGGCATCCGCCGTCATCATCGGCGCTCTGCCCTTCATCGTCATGACACTCGTCTACCTGACGTCGCCGCAATACATGATGATCCTGTTCACCGATCCGCGCGGCCATCTGATCTTGATCGGAGCCGGCATCTGGATGTCGGTCGGCATCTTCATCATGCGCAACATGGTCAATTTCGAGATCTGAGCGGAGGGAGCCGCATAGTCCATGTCCGATCTGGCTGCCAACTTGACCGATCCCGGCACCCTGCTCGCCGTCGTCGTCGCGGTTGCCGTCTTTGCCACCTTCTATACGATCGCCTTGCCGCTGCTGGAGCGCGGTGATCTCGGCAAGCGCATGAAGGCCGTGTCGACGGAGCGCGAGCAGATTCGCGCGCGCGAGCGGGCGCGGCTGAGTGCCGATGGCGGCAAGGCATCGCTGCGCAGCCACAACAATCGAAATGCCAGGCAGATCGTCGAGCGCTTCAACCTGCGCAATGCGCTTGTCGATGCCAATACCGTCAATCGCTTGCGCGCCGCCGGCCTGCGCTCGGAAAATGCGCTGAACATGTTCCTGGTCGCGCGATTTCTGCTGCCGTTCCTGTTCCTGGCGGTCGCGATCGTCGTTGTCTTCGTTCTCGGCTATTTCGCCTCGAGGCCGCTGCCGATCCGCCTGCTTGGTGTCATCGTCGTTGCCTATTTCGGTTTCTACGCGCCGAACATCTATATTTCCAACCTGATGACCAAGCGGCAGAAATCGATCAAGCGTGCCTGGCCCGACGCGCTCGACCTGATGCTGATCTGCGTGGAGTCGGGGATATCGATCGAAGCCGGCATGCATCGCGTCTCCGAGGAAATGGCGGAGCAATCCCCGGCGCTTGCCGAGGAAATGGTGCTGACCACGGCTGAGCTTTCCTTTCTGCAGGATCGCCGCACCGCCTTTGACAACCTCGCCGCCCGCACGCAGATCGAGCTCGTCAAATCGGTGACGCAAGCGCTCATCCAGGCCGAACGCTACGGCACACCGCTGTCGCAGGCATTGCGCGTCATGGCGCAGGAAGGCCGCGACGAACGCATGAACGAGGCGGAAAAGAAAGCGGCCGCGCTGCCGCCGAAGCTGACCGTACCGATGATCATCTTCTTCCTGCCGGTCTTGATGGCCGTCATTCTCGGCCCGGCCATCATCCAGGCGATGGACAAGTTCTGAGCCGCCCGCTTGCCCGCGGCACGCGGGCGTGGTTAATCTCCTATGCAGTGTCGCCGATTGCGCCGGGCGCATCATTCCCGAAAAGCGCCGGCGTTCGTTTCGGCCGTATGGGGAGGTCCCGCATGTCATCCTTGGCAATATTTCTCAGCGTCATCGCAGCGGTCTTCATCGGGGCGGTGAGCCCCGGTCCGAGTTTCGTGCTGGTTTCGCGCATTGCCATCTCCCGTTCGCGCAAGGCTGGTCTTGCCGCGGCCTTCGGCATGGGAACGGGCAGCGTCATTTTCGCGACCCTGGCCCTGTTCGGCCTGAGCGCATTGCTGATGAAAGTTGAATGGCTGTATCTCGCGCTGAAAATCGGCGGCGGTCTCTATCTGATCTATGTCGGCATCCGTATCTGGCGCAGCGCCGCCGACGATCTTCCCATCGATGCGCCGGCCACACCGGCGGCGGGTGGTGTGGTGCGCAACTTCCTTTTCGCGCTCGGCACGCAGCTCAGCAATCCGAAGACGGCCATTTTCTACGGCAGTATTTTCGCCGCACTTCTGCCCGCGGCTCCGGCGCCCTGGCTGCTGTTTACGGTTCCGCCCGCAGTCTTCCTGGTCGAAGTCGGCTGGTATGTGGTGGTGACGCTGGCCTTCTCCTCCAACCGCCCGCGTGCGCTTTATGTCGGATCGAAGCTCTGGATCGACAGGGTGGCGGGTGCTGTCATAGGCGCGCTCGGGGCGCGGCTGGTGGCCGAGGGCCTGCCGCGTCACATCTGGCGTTAAGTGTCTGGGCCGGTCGAGCGTTCGCCGGCTCTGCCCTCTGCTATCGAAAGTTTTGCAAGGAAGCCGCCAGGTTCTTGCGGGCCTTATTGCTGGGCGACCTTCCTGGTGTCGCCGCTGGTGGCAAGCTTCTGCCAGGAGTTCTGCTGCGCCAGCATGCCGCGCAGATAGGCGACGTTGGCGTTGGCCTGCTGCGGCGTCAGTTCCTGGCGGGCGATTTGTTCGGCTTCCGCAAAGCGGCCCTGCAGGCCGACGACGAGCGCCAGATTCTGCCGCACGCGACTATCGGCGCCCGGCTGAGTGACGGCCGTGCGGAGATAGCTTTCCGCATTCTTGAGATCGCCGGTCAGCACGTAGGACATGCCGAGATTGGAGAGGATCGTCGGCTCGTTGGGGGCCAGCACCAGCGCGTCTCGGTATTTCGCCCGCGCATCGGTGGAGCGCCCCAGCTGATCGAGGATGGCGCCCTGCGCCGAAACCAGACGCCAGTCCGGCCGATCCGGAAGCTGGGCGCGGTCGATGGTCGATAGAGCTTCGTCAAGCTGGCCTGCCGCCGCCTGCGCTTTGCCATAGGCCGCAAGCACGCCGCGATCGCTCGGATTGGCGATTGCCACCTGTTGCATGACGGCAAGCGCCTGGTCGTTGCGTCCGCTCATGCGCAGCGCGTTGGCATAGTTGACGCCGGCATCGCGATCTTTAGGATTGGCGTCATAAGCCTTGCCATAGACCGCAGTTGCCTGCGCCAGGTCAGTGCTGTTCATCGTGTCGAGAGATTGTGACGTCTTCGGAATCGAGCCCGTTGTCATCCGGTCTTTGCCGGTTGTCGAGCAGCTTGCGAGCGCGATCGCCAGAAGCGCAACCGAAGCTCCCCGCAAGAGAAAGGTTCTGAATGAAGACGCAGCTGAGACGGCGGGCATGTCGCTTATCCCTGAATTCCTTACAGTCTTGCGCCCGGCCTAGAATCGGAACAGGGAAAGGTTCGACGCAATGTTCGCTCCAGCAATAATCTGTTAACCCTAACAGACGGTTAACTCTCGATTCCCTGAAGTCCCCGATTCCCTGAAGTCATCGTCAAAGGATAGTCATGGCCCCCTATCAATTCATCGAGCGCGCGACGCCCTTCAATTCGAAGGGTGGCGCGACCCTGCCGATCTTTGCCGTCACCCCGGCGCATATCGAGACCGGCACGATCGATCCCATCGCGCTCGATTGGGCCCGCAAGGCCGGCTACAAGGCCGAAAGCGGCTCATTGCTCCTGATACCGACGGCGGAAGGTCATCTCGGTGGTGCATTGTTCGGCCTTGGCTCCAACCCATCAGAGCAACCCTTCCTGACGGGCAGGTTGGCGCGCGGCCTACCGGCGGGCGATTGGCACATCGAGACGGCGCCTTTGACGGCGAACCGGCTTTCGCTCGGCTTCGGTCTCGGCAGCTACCGCTTCGAGCGCTACAAGTCCGAGAAGGCGACGGCGCCGACACTGATGATCCCGCGCGACGCCGATGCCGCCGACATCAAGCGGCAGCTGGCCGGCGTCTTCCTCGCCCGCGATCTTATCAATACGCCGACCAACGATATGGGCCCGGAGCAGCTCGAAGCCGCCTTCCGGGCGCTTGCCGAACACTATAAGGCCGAGATGTCGGTCATCATCGGCGATGATCTGCTGAAGGAAAATTTCCCGCTCGTCCACACGGTCGGACGCGCGAGCGCCGATGCGCCGCGTCTTCTCGAAATGCGCTGGGGCAAGAAGGGTCATCGCCGCATCACGCTGGTCGGCAAGGGCGTATGCTTCGACACCGGCGGTCTCGACATCAAGCCGGCCTCCTCGATGCTGCTGATGAAGAAGGACATGGGCGGCGCCGCCAACGTCATGGGCCTGGCGCTGATGATCATGGACGCCAAGCTCAAGGTCGACCTCCGGGTCATCATTCCGGTCGTCGAGAACTCGATTTCGGCCAATGCCTTCCGTCCCGGCGATATCTACAAAAGCCGCAAGGGCCTGACCGTGCAGATCGACAATACCGATGCCGAGGGGCGGTTGATCCTCGCCGATGCGCTCGCCTATGCCGACGAGGATGCACCGGACCTGATGATCGACATGGCGACGCTGACGGGCGCTGCACGCGTCGCGCTCGGCCCCGACCTGCCGCCCTTCTTCACCGACGACGCGGAACTCGCCAGCGATCTGACGGAAGCGAGCCTGGAGACGGACGACCCGCTGTGGCGCATGCCGCTCTATATGGGCTACGACAAGGATATCCGTACCAAGTTCGCCGATATCACCAATGCGCCCGCCGGCGGCATGGCGGGCTCCATCACCGCGGCCCTGTTCCTCAAGCGCTTCGTCACCAAGACGCCGAGCTGGGTGCATTTCGACATTTTCGGCTGGGCACCGAGCGAGCGGCCGCATTCCCCCGGCGGCGGCGAGGCGCAGGCGATCCGGGCGCTGTATCACCATATCAGGCAGAGCGTGCGGTAGGTCGCGGTTGTTGCAGGTAGGGGGCTGAATATGCGGAGCCTCCGATACCCCCCTCTGTCGCTTTCGCGACATCTCCCCCACAAAGGGGGAGATCGTTGGGAGTTTGCTGCTCGTCACCCGTAAAACAAAGACCCCAGGAGTTCAGCAGGCTCAACGTCAGCTTGTGGTAGGCGTGTGCAACGAGTTACCAATCTCCCCCCTTGTGGGGGAGATGTCACGAAGTGACAGAGGGGGGTGTGCATTCTCAACATGTTCCGTCGTTGCGCTTCTTACCAGCGACTGGGAAGTTCACCCCTTGAATCTGCCACGATCTTGGTTGAAACTGGAACGGCAGCGTAACGAATTGCGGGGTTGCCCTTGCCGCTTGAACTCTCCGCCTCGCAGGCTCTCGGCCTCTGGCATGGCGTGACGCTCGCTCAGGTGCGCCGCGAGGATCATGATTTGACTTTGCGGCAGACGGCTATCCTGCTGCAGATCTATCTCGTGCCGCCGCCGCACACCGTGCGCGGTCTGGCCGCGACGCTCGGCGTCACCAAGCCGGTCATCACGCGCGCGCTTGACACCATGGGCGAGATGGGATTGGTCGACCGCGTGCGCGACGATCGCGATCGCCGCAATGTTATCATCAAGCGCACGGTCACCGGCGCGCTCTATCTGGAAAAACTCGGCGATCTCGTCATCGAGCACGGCCGCAAACTGTAATCTGGGAATTCCGCCATGACGCTCGACCGCCGTCTCAATGCTTTCAGGCCCGATCTCGCCGAGGCTTCCCTGCGGGGCAAAGTCGAGGCCGAGCGCTTCGTCGAAGGCGTAAGCGCGCGCGTTGCCGTCCCGGTCATTGCGCTTCGGCCGAAGCCGGATCTCGCCTCGGGCATCGATACCGAGCTGCTGATGGGCGAGGAAGTGACGGTGTTCGAGCGCCGCGACGGCTGGTGCTGGGTAAAGGCTCTGTCCGACGGCTATGTCGGCTATCTCCCCGAAGCGGCGATCAAGGAAGCCGCGGCCGCCCCGACCCATGTCGTCGTTCCCCAGCGCACCTTCCTCTATCCCGAGCCGGAGCTGCGCAAGCCGCATGCCGCGATCCTCTCGATGGGCAGCCTCGTGCATGTTGCCGGCACGGCGGAGGCGCGGGGCAACCACTATGTCGTCCTCGAGGATGGCACCGCCATCTTCGCCAAGCATGTGCAGCCGATCGGCGATAACCGGGGCGGCGATTTTGTCGATGTCGCCTTGCGCTTCCTCGAGACACCCTATCTCTGGGGCGGTCGCTCTGGCCTCGGCATCGATTGCTCGGGGTTGGTGCAACTGGCGCTCGCGATGACGGGCCGCGTGGCACCGCGCGATACCGATATGCAGGCCGCCGGCCTCGGCCAGCCGATCGAGCGCGAGGAGCTGAGGCGCGGCGATTTCGTCTTTTGGAAGGGCCATGTCGCGATCATGGAAGATCCGGAAACCATCGTTCACGCCAACGGCCATACCATGACCGTCGCCCGCGAGAATTTCGCCGCGGCCATCGACCGCATCGGTTGGCTCTATGAACGGCCGACCGGCTATCGCCGTTTCATCGACTGATAGCGCTCCGAAACCGTCTTTTCGCTCGCTCGTTATCTCCCTGATCGAGATATCCTATCGAGAGGAGAGAAGTCATGCCGATCACGGCCATGGAAAAGACGGTCCGGGATATTCTGCTCGACAACCGTACGCGCAGGACCGGCAAGATCGACAGGCTGCGCGAGCTGCGCAGCGAGGCTCGCGCTATCCAGCGTGCCGGCAGCGAAAGCTCGATGAGCGCCGATGACGGCCTTCAGGACGATCTGCGCGTCATTGAAAAGGCATTGCACGATCTTGATGCCGATATCTCGCAGAAGGGCGCCGCGACCTTGTCGCCGCAGCGCTTGCCGGCGTTCGTATTGTCCACAGTCTCAGGGCGTGCGAGGCCGCGCGATCCAGATGCCGACAACGATGACGATGCCGCCGAGGGCTTGCATCAGCGTCACGTCTTCGCCGAACAGTACCCAGGCGAAGAGTGCAGCCGTGATGGCTTCCAGGAAAATGACGAGCGAGGAAAAGACCGTCGGCAGCTTTCCAAGCGCCACCGAGAGCAGCCCTTGTCCGCCGGCATGGCTGATGAGGCCGAGCGCCAGAAGCGCGCCCCATCCCGAGATCGATTGCGGCAATATCCGCGGTTCGAAGAAGAAGGCGATGAGGAACAGGATCGCCGCGGTTATGATGCTGAGCTCAAAGGTGACGCGCGCGGCATTCGTTCTGGGACGTGCTGCACCGACCGCCAGAAAATAGAGGCCGAAGAAGGCGCCGGTGATGATCGCGAGCGCATCGCCGACTGCACGGCTCGGATTGAACGCCAGGCTCTGCACCACCAGCGCCGCGCCGCCGGCAAGGCAGACCAGAAGTCCGAGAAGCGTGGTGCGATCGACCCGCTGCCGCAGGAGAAGCCAGCCGAAGATGACGACCCAGAGCGGCGCCATCGTCGCGAAGAAGGTGGCGTTGGCGATGGTCGTCTGCATGATGGAGAGATGCCAGAAGAACAGGTCTCCGGCAAAGGCGAGCCCGGCCAGGATCGTCGGTATCGTAAAGCTGGCGCGGGGTGCGTCGGCTTTCGCCGCTTCGGCATAGCGCATCCATATCCAGAGGATAGGCAAGGCCAGAAGGACGCGCCAGAATGCGCTGGCGAAAGGTCCGACATCGGCCAGCCGCACGAGGCTCGGCGAGATGCTCATCGCAAGCGCCGCGAGGATCATCGCCACTACCCCGAAAAGAAATCCTTTCGAGCCGTCGGTGTCTTTCTGGCCGTCGACAGGGCGACGGGCATCCGTCCTCCCGCCAAGATCTGCGGCGCCCATATCGTAATCGGTTTGCGGCTGTGACATTCTCGTGCCTTTGCAAGTCGGGTGATTTGTGGCGCAAAGCTAGTACGTAGGGAAAGAGGATTTGGCTCTATTGCGACAAGTTTCATGCAATTTTGTTTCTTCTTTGCGGTAAGGATGTTTTGAAATGCGCAATATTGCCGATCTCGGTGAGTTCGACCTGGCGATTCTCGATATCCTTCAGAAGGACAATACGGTTCCGCAGCGCGAGATCGGCGAACGGGTCAATTTGTCAGCGCCGGCCGTGCAGCGGCGCATCAAGCGTATGCAGGCGAGCGGCGTCATTCAGGCGAACATCGCCGTCGTCGACCCGGCAGCGGTGGGCCTGCCAATCACCATTGTCGTCGAAGTCCATATAGCAAACGAGCGCTATGACCTTATCAACGCGATCAAGCGCAGCTTCCTCGAAGCGCCGGAAGTGCAGCAATGCTATGGGGTCACCGGCGAGGCGGATTTCGTGCTTATTATCGTCGTCGCCAGCATGTCGGCTTATGAAGAGGTCGCACGGCGTCTCTTCTATGACAATCCGAATGTCACGAAGTTCAAGTCGCTCGTCACCATGGACCGGGTGAAGATCGGTCTTTCCCTGCCATTGGCGCGGGATTAGCGGGGCGTGTTCATCCCGGCCGTTTCGGCCAGTTTGTCACGCCGCCGCTCCAGTCCTCGTAGGCCTTGGAAAGGCGCAGCACCAGCATGTCGCCGAAGCGCGGGCCGACGATCTGCAGGCCGATCGGCATGCCGGAGCGGGAGAAGCCGCAATTGATCGACGAGGCCGGTTGCTCCGACATGTTCCACGGAACGGTGAAGCCGACATGTTCGAAGGGCCGGGCGGGATCGTTGGTGGGGGAAGCCCATTCGGCGGGATAGGAAACGATCGGATTGGTCGGTGAAAGCACGGCGTCGACTTCAGTGAAAAGTCTGCCGCAGCTCTTGCGCATCTCGATCGTCTGGTTGAAGCCGCGAACGGCATCGACGCCGCTGACATCGGCGCCACCCTTCGCCCAGCTATGGATATAAGGCAGGATCGAGTTGCGGCGTTCCTCGCTCAATCCCACGATGTCGCCCCAGAAGCGCGCGCGCCAGAAGACATCGAGCCCGTCAAGCATCTGTCGCGTCAGCACCGGCGCGACGTCGATGATGGTCGCGCCCGCTTCTTCGAAGCGTTTGGCGGCGGCAATGACCGCATCGCCCACCTCGTCATCGACGGGCAGGCCGCAGCCGGCATCTAGCATCAGCCCGATGTTCAGACCGTGGACGTCTATATCGAGGTCCATCCAGTCGATCTCGTTCGGGGGCAGGCTGGTGCCGTCGCGCCAGTCGGGCCGCGAGAGCGTCGCCATCGAGAAGGCGGCGTCCTCGACTATGCGGGTCATCGGTCCGGCGCAGCGCCCGACATAATAGGGATCGACCGGAATGCGGCCATGGCTCGGCTTGAAGCCGAAGACGCCCGTCCAGCCTGCCGGCAGTCGCACCGAGCCGCCGATATCGGTGCCGATATGCAGCGGTCCGTAGCCGGCTGCGGCGGCCGCCGACGCACCGGCACTGGAGCCGCCCGGATTTTGGCTGGGGTCCCACGGATTGCGGCTGAGCTTGTGAAAGCTTGAAAGACCTGACGATAGCATGCCGTAGTCGGGGCAGGTGGTCTTGGCGAAGATCACCGCACCGTCTTCGCGCATCCGGGCGGCAATCGGCGCGTCCTCGGCGGCAGGGACAAGCTCGACGGCCGCCGTGCCGAGCGGCACCGGCTGGCCCTTGGTGGCGATCAATTCCTTCAGGGTCACCGGGATGCCGTCCAGGGTCCCAAGCGGCTCGCCCCTTGCCCAGCGTTCAGTGGAGGCCGCCGCCTGCCTGCGTGCCTCCTCGGGATCATAGGCATAAAGGGCAGCAATTGTCGGCTCCCATGCCTCGATATGCTGTTCGACTGCCAGCCAGTATTCGCTGGGGGACAGGCTCTTCTCGGCAAATTTGCGCCTGAGGTCTCGGATGGAAAGGTCGGTTGGTTCGGTCATGGCCTATACTCTTCATGTCTCAATCAGCGCGTCGCCTCGCGGGGGTCGAGGAGATCGCGCAGCCCGTCGCCGAGCAGGTTGAAGCCGAGCACGGAGAGCGCGATGGCAAGGCCCGGCAGGAGGGCGAGCCACGGCGCGACGTGGAAATAGGTCTGTGCGTCGGCCAGCATGCGGCCCCAGGTCGGCGCCGGTGGCGGCACGCTCAAGCCGAGGAAGGCAAGCCCTGCCTCGGTCAGGATCGCAAGGCCGAGCTGGATCGTCGCCTGGACGATGATACTACCCATGATGTTCGGCATGATATGGCGGAGCGTGATGGACAACTGCGTGTTGCCGATGGCGCGCGCCGCCAGCACATAGTCCCGGCTCCAGGCCTGCAGCGCCGAACCGAGTGCCACACGGGCAAAGACCGGCACCATGAAGACGGCAATGGCGATGATGGCCGTCATGCGTCCGGTCCCGAGAAAAGCTCCCAGGATCATCGCGGAGAGGATCGGCGGCAGTGCGAAGATCACATCGCAGGCGCGCATGACCAGTGCCTCGAACAGGCCGCGCTGGGCGGCGGCGGTGACGCCGATGATCGTGCCCAGTGTCCCACCGATCGCGACGGCCGAAACGGAGATCGACAGAGAATTCCAGCAGCCGGCCATCAGCATCGACAGGACGTCGTGGCCGAGCTGATCCGTGCCGAGAAGGCCGAAGCCGAAGGGTGGCTGCAGCTTTTGGGCGATCTGCATCTTCGCCGGCGGCACCGGCGTCCAGAACAGCGAGAGGATGGCGATGCCGACAAGCGCGAGGATGATGACGGCGCCGACAACCAGATTGGCTCGTCGCAACGCCCGAAAGCGGCGGCGGGAAGGCTGGGCGGCAGCTGTTGCTTCGGCTGCGGTCATCGCGCGCCTCCCGCCCGCAGCCGGGGATCGACGGCGAGATAGGAGAGATCCACGAGGAAGTTCACGACGATGACGAGGCCGGCAAAGAACAGCACGACATCCTGAAGCACGATGATGTCGCGCTGGCTGAGTGCCTGATAGGCGAGGCGGCCGAGGCCGGGCAGGGTGAAGACATTCTCGATCAGCACGGCGCCGGCGACCAGAAAGGTGAATTGCAGCCCGAGGATGGTCAGCACCGGCACCAGCGCATTCGGCACCACGTGCCCCCAGAGCACGCGGCTGCGCGACAGGCCCTTGGCAACTGCGGTGCGGGCGAAATCCTCATGTAGCGTGTCGAGCACAGCGGAGCGCGTTACCCTGGTCAAGACTGCGGCTTGCGGCAGCGCAAGGGCCACGGCGGGCAGCACGAGTGCTTTCAACGATGGCCACACACCGTTGCTCCAGCCGGGAAAGCCGCCGGCCGGCATCCAGCCGAGCGAGGTCGCAAACAGCAACACCAGCAGGAGGCCGACCCAGAAGCCCGGCACGGCAATGCCCATCTGCGAAAACAGAGCGGCGAGGATATCGAAAACGCCACCGCGCCTGGCCGCCGCGGCGACCCCAAGCGGAACGGCAATGATAACGGACAGCAGGATGGCAAGCATCGCAAGCGGCAGGGTGACTGCGAGCCGTTCCGCGATGAGGCCTGCAACCGGCACGCCATACGTATAGGATCTGCCGAGATCGCCCGTCAGCGCGCCGGCAAGCCACTGGCCATAGCGGACGATCAACGGTTGGTCGAGACCCATGTCATGCCGGAGCGCGGTCAGCGTTTCGGGTGTCGCGGAGGTGCCGAGCGTGATCGCGGCAGGGTCGCCCGGCAGCAGCGCCATGACGGCGAAGACCAGCAGCGAAACCGCGATCAGCGTCAGGATCAGACCGAAAATCCGGCGGGTGAGTAATACGATCATAGCGTATCCGTGGCCGATCAGGCCGGCATCGAAATCTCTAGCGAGGGGCGAAACGATCCGCCCATCCGCGCCTGCGGGCAAAAGTGCTCAGTCTTCCCAGGAGACGTTGGTCAGGACGTTCGAGGGGATCGGCTCGTTTTCCCAAAGCCCCTTCAGCTTCTTGTCCCAGACGCCGAGCTTCGGCATGACGAAGAGGAAGAGCGCCGGCACGTCCTCTGCAAGAATGGCCTGCGCCTCGCCGTAGAGCTTGTTCTGCTCGGCCGGATCGGCGGTGAGCTGGATCTTCTTCATCAGCTCGTTGAAGACAGGGTTCTTGTAGTTGAAGTAATAAGGGTCGCGCGAATAGATATCGATATCCAGCGGCTCGGCATGTGCGACGATGGTCATGTCGTAGTTGCGGCCGCTGAAAACGTCCTGCACCCATTTCGCCGGAAACTCCGTCGGCTCGATGTTCATCGTCACGCCGATATCGGCAAACATCGCCTGCATCACCTGGGCGCTGCGCGGCGCATAGGCCATCTGCGGCGTCTTGATGGTGAAGGTGAAACCGTTTGGATAGCCGGCTTCGGCAAGCAGTGCCTTAGCCTTGGCGGCATCATAGGGCAGCGCGCCGGTCAGGTCCTTGTAGCCGGGATCGTTCGGCGTGTAGTGGCTGCCGATCGCCGTGCCGAAGCCGGACCAGGCGCCCTCGATGATCGTCTTGCGGTCGAGCGCCATCATCAACGCCTGGCGAACGCGCTTGTCGTCGAAGGGCTTGCGCGTGTTGTTCATGCCGGCCACGACCTTGAGCTCGGTATTGCCGACCTTGGTCATCAGTCTGGCATCGCCGTCGAAGGAACTCATCAGCTCGGGCGCGGCAAACTCCGGAAAGGCGTCGACATCGCCGGCCTTCAGCGCCGCTGCTTCCGCCTGCGGGTCGGAAATGAAGCGGAAGGTCACTTTCTCGAGCTTCACGTCGACGGACTTGTTCCAATAGTCGGGGTTTTTCACGAGGTCGACATGGTCGCCCTTAGTCCAGGCGGAGAATTTGAACGGGCCGGTGCCGATGGGCGTCGTCTTGTCGTTGGCAGACGATTTCGGCCCGACCATGACCGAAGAGGGCCAGCCGAGCCAGTAGAGCAGGCTGCCGGTCGGCGAGGAAAGATGCAGCACCAGCGTTTCCGGATCGGGCGTATCGACCGAGGCGATGGTCGCGAAGAAGCGCTTCTGCGGATTGACGGAATCCTTGCCACGGGCGCGGTCGAGCGCGAACTTGGCGGCGGCCGAATCGAAGGCCTCGCCGTCATGGAACTTCACGGCGCTCTGAAGCTTGAACGTATAGGTCAGCCCGTCGGGAGAAATCTCCCAGCTCTTGGCGAGCTGCGGCACGATCTTGCCGCTTTCGTCGATCGCAACCAGTCCCTCGAAGATATTCTGCCAGGTGACCTGGCCGATCGCGACGGGAGCGGCGATCGTCGGATCAAGCCCGGTCGGCTCGACGCTCATGCCGAGATTGAGCGTCGTCTTCGCGGCCTCGGCCTGTGTCATGCCCGTCATCAGCAGGCTGACAGAAAGTGCGGCGCCGCAGGCAAGCCGACGCGCGATATGGCGAAGGCTCGGGCGTGAAAACTTGGTCATCTCGGTTCCCTTGCTTTTTTGCCCGCAAGTCCGGCTTCCCTCCGGCATGCGGTCTTTTTCAGGATAGTGTCATCTCGCAGGCGCACACACAATTCCGAAAATGTGTGCTCGGTGTAGCCGAAACCGCTACACTGACCCTCGTCGTCTACAGCGTTTCGATCAATCCTGCCTCCCCTTGGCGGAAAGTTGCTGGCGCATGAAGCGCTCGATGAAGTCAAGCAGCTTGCCGGCCGCAAAGGAAAGCTGGCGATCGGGTGCGACGCACAGGTCGACCGGCGTCCGCACGCCCTTGCCGCCGGCAACCGGTCGCGCGACGACCTGGCCCGCCTCGATCTCCCTCTGAACGGTCAGCGCCGGCAGCATGGTAATGGCCGCGCCGCGCAGCACCAGTTCCTTCAGCATTTCCAGCGATCCCGTCTCGAACACTGGATCGAGTGTCAGCCCCTCACGTTCGAATAGTGCGTCGAAGGCTTGCCTTGCGCCGAACGAGCGATCGGGCACGGCAAGCGCGTGTGCCGCGATCTCCGCAAGCGTGATCTGGCTGGCGGCGGCAAGCGGATGGGCGGTGGCGGCGATCACGTCATAGACCAGCTCGGAGCGCAGACGCACCTTGGTACCGGAAAGCGCTGGGGCAAACAGCGTCACCGCAATATCGGCCTCGGCATTGTTGACGGCTTCGATGGCACCGCGGGCGCTGGTGATGGTCACTTCGAAGCGCAGGCGCGGATACCGCAAACTGAACTCGGCCAGCGCCGGAGCAAGGATAGTAGCGACGGACGCGCCATTGGCATAGATGCTGACGGTGCCGCGCTGCAGGCCCTTCAGATCCTCGATCAGCTGATGAACGTGCTCGAGTTCGCGCAGCGTCCGGCCGGCGCGCGCCGCCAGCAGTTCGCCGGCAGCCGTCAATTTGATGCCGCGGGCGCTGCGTTCGACCAGCGGCGTGCCGAAGTGATATTCGAGATTCTCGATCTGGCGGCTGATCGCCGTCGGCGCCACGTTCAGATTTTCGGCCGCCTGGCGCATCGAGTTGGTGCGCACCAACTCATCGAAATAGATCAGCGCCCGGAGCTGCATGCGCGAAATCTCCGGCTAGGCGACTGGCTTGGCGAAACGATCCCGCCATGCGGGCTGCGTGCCCTCGATCGGCAGCGCCGTCGCCTCGTAGACGCCGCGGGCGATTGCGCGCGCCATGACGATGGTGGCGAGATGGCAAAGCTCCATGAACCCAGGCATGTCGTCGCGGGCGTGCCTGGCGGTGGAAGCGGCAAAGACGGTATCGCCGTCCAGCGGCAGATGTGTCGGCAAAAGCGCCCGGGCAAAGCCGTCATGAGCTGAGATGGACAGGCGATGCGCTTCCGCCTTGGTCAACTGCGCGTCGGTGACGACGGCGCCAATGGTCGTGGCGGTGATGTTGGCGCCCTTCAGGCGCAGGCGCGAATCGATCACCTGCGGCATGCCGAAGCCACCGAATTCGCCATCTTCCTCGAACGGAGCCGCCCAGAAGTGCGGGCCATTGCCTATAGTAGCCGAGCCGAGCGCGTTGACGGCGACGATGGCGGCGATCCTGTACCCCCTGCTACTGACGGCACTGGCCGAGCCGAGCCCACCCTTGACCGTCGCTGTCGTGGCGCCCGTGCCCGCGCCGACCGTGCCGAGCGCGAACGGCCCCTTGTTTGCTGCCTTGAAGGCCGCATAGCCGAGGTCGCGATAGGGCGAGTGCAGCCCCCAGTCCTTGTTGCCGCCATTGATGAGATCGAACAGGATCGCCTGCGGTACGATCGGCACCAGCGCATCGCCGACCTTGAGGCCGCGGCCGATATCCCGGAGGCCCGCTTGCACGCCGCCGGCGGCATCGAGCCCGAAGGCCGAGCCACCCGAGAGAACGAGGCCGTCCACCACGCTGACCGTCATCGCCGGATCGAGCAGCGCCGTATCGCGGCCGCCCGGCGCGCCGCCGAGCACGGTGCAGGATGCGACCGCCGGTTCGTCGAAGATGATGGCGGTAACACCGGAGCCGAGCGCGAGATCGGTGGAGTGACCGACGGCGACGCCATCGACATCGGTCAGCAGATTGAGAAGGTCAGCCAATGAAAAATCCTTCGCCTTTGGCAGCGCGAAACTGTCACGGCGATAGGACCGTAAAGAGGGGGAAAAGACAAGCGGGGTGTTGGGGATAGTTGGCCCTGTGGGGGCCGACCCTCGTGGTTCGAGGCCCGTCCGCCTACGCTGTCGCTGCGTCGGCCGTTCACCTCACCATGAGGACGGAGCGACTTGCGGTCGATATGTGCGATAACGTCCGGCTTCAGCAAGGGAAGCAGGATCGGCTTGGCGATGGTAGCGAAAAGATTGGCCCTCACCCCTGAGCTTGTCGAAGGGCGAGGGCGGGTGTTGTGTCAATGCAAGGGGAACGGCCAGCCGATCCATCAGACGTGGATCGGCTTGGCCTGTTGGCGGGAGAGAAGATCGCGGATTGCGAGTCTCACTTCGTCCGCATTTCTGAAATGCTGCTCGTCCAGATCATGGACATGGTATTTGACAGCGATGAACTTGAGCCGATCCTGGTCAGGAACGACGATACCGACGGGAACGCCGCCATACTCGATTACTTGCTTCTTCATAAATAGACTCCCTCCGCACCGCTATCGGTGCAGACATGGCGAATTGACTGTTTGAATCCGATTAGGGGACGAACGTCACATTCGACAGCGCGGGCTGGAGAGCGCGCCCGAGCGGTCATGGCCAAGCACGGACCGCCCAAGGATCGAAGCGATGATTTTAAAATTCAGCATGTCACGTCCCTAGTTGGTGTTGTACTTGTTGGGCTCCGAAAAGGAGCCGGTGAGCGAGTGCGCTATTGTCTATTATATTAGTAGACAATAACAATTTCATCTCCAGAAACATATTCCTAAAGATGTCAAAATGTCGACGATCAGTAAAATAAAATTCCGTATCTGGCTAAATACGGGGAAGGTTGTAATGAACTTCCGCGCTATCGCCCATGTCGGAACGGCTTGCCGATCACCGACAAGCAAATAGGAATTGCCAGGAGATTCGACAATGCCCCGGCGGCATTAAAATTCACGCGCCGCTAAAACACCTCAATGGTTAACGGCGCGACGAGACCGTCAAAATCCGTCCTCAAGCACCTTTTCCAGGGCTTTCACGAAGAAATCGGCGCTTTCGGGTGCAAGGCATAGCGGCGGCTTGATCTTCAACACATTCAGGTGATCGCCGGTCGGCTGCATGATGACCCCGAGATCGAGCAGGCGATCGCAGATCGCGGCCGTCTCTTCCGTGGCCGGCGTCAGGGTTTCGCGGTCGCGGACGAATTCCATGCCGAGATAGAGCCCCGTGCCGTGAACGGCGCCGATCAGCGGGAAGCGATCCATCAGGGTGATCAGTCCCGCCTTCAGCCGGTCGCCGACCACATGGGCGTTTTCCTGCAGGTTCTCGTCCCTGAGAATATCGAGAACGGTCAGTCCGACGACGCAGCTGACCGGGCTGCCGCCGGCGGAAGAGAAGAAATAGCCTTCCCTTTCCAGCGATTCGGCAATCTCGCGGCGGGTGATGACGGCGCCGAGCGGGTGGCCGTTGCCCATGCCCTTGGCGATGGTGATGATATCGGGCGTAACGCCTTGCGTTTCGAAGCCCCAGAAGTGTTCGCCGAGCCGACCATAGCCGACCTGTACTTCGTCGGCGATGCAAAGACCGCCGCGCTGGCGCACCGCATCGTAAACGCCGGCAAGGTAGCCATGCGGCAGCGCGATGCCGCCGGCATTGCCATAGACCGGTTCGGCGATGAAGCCTGCAAGCCCATCTCCCTTTTCGTCGATCGCCTGCAATTTGGCCGTGACGTCATTGAGATAGTCGAGCCCTGAATCCGGACCCCGGAACGGGCCGCGATAGGTATTGGGAGACAGGACGGGATGCACCCAGTGCGGCCGTGTCGTCAGCGCCCGCGGATTGTCGGCAATCGAGGTGGAGACCGCGTCGCTTGCGACCGTCCAGCCGTGATAGGCCTCCAGCAGGCAGACCACGTTCCTTTTGCCGCTATGCGCCCAGGCAAGGCGGATGGCGAGATCGTTGGCCTCCGAGCCGCTATTGACGAGGAAGACGCTGTCGAGTCCATCAGGCGCCAGCGTCGCCAGCCGTTCGGAGAATTCGGCGACGGCGGCATAGTGGAACCGCGAGTTGGTGTTGAGCCGCGACCATTGCTGGGCGATAGCAGCCGTCAGTCGCGGATGGGCATGGCCGAGCGTCGTGACGTTGTTGACCATGTCGAGGTAGCAGCGCCCCTGCATGTCGAACAGGAACTCGCGCCAGCCGCGTTCGATCTGCGGCGGGAACGCGTAATAGTGCTTCTGCGGCTTGGCGAAGCGGGCATTGCGCAGGGACAGCAGTGCTGACGCATCCGGCCGTGGCGCTTCGCATGACGGATTCAGGAGGGCGACGGGCGAGGGGGAGACGGCCGACCAGCCATCCGCCTGATCCGCTGTCGCAAAGAGCGGCGGCACGAGGCCCGGCACGCGGCAAAGCTGCACGCGCAATCCGCCGATCGCCGAACCCTCGCTGCCGATCGTCCCCATCGTCGCGCCTTGCTCGATGGTCGCTCCGTCCTCGAGAGCACTCTCGATGCCGTCGAGATGCAGGCTGATCTCCTCGCCGGCGAGCACGAAATGCTGGCCCTGGCGTTGCAGCAGGCCGGCGAAGGGGGCGGCGACGGCGGCGCCGGCCGGCAGGCAGACATCGCAATGCAGGGCGAAATTCTGCGGCGGCGCCATGGTGAGCGGGGCTGCGAGGGACAGGCGGAATTCGCCGTAGCGGGTCGCCGCGGCGCCGGAGGCTATCGCCGTCTGGGCAAGCAGCCGCCAATCCATATCCGGCTTCTGCCAGTTGCCGTCGGCGAAATCCGATCCGTTGACGGAAAGATCGAGCGCGGCGATCTGCGAGGCATCGATATCGGGCAGCAGTGGCGACCAGTGGTCGGTTGCGATCGGCGTGATGTCAAAGCCGATCGCCTTGAGGATCGCCGCTTCCATCACGTCCGGCTGCGCGCCGGTCGCCACATCGAAGATTTCGCGCTCGAAATCGAGGTTGCCGCGTACATAGTCGTTGTCGGGATCGATGGCGAGCTGCTGTTCGGTGCTGGCGGCCAGGATGACGGCGCGCGCGACGATGAGCGGCCACAGCGCCTTGGCCTCGGCCTCCTCCAGCGGATAGATCGCGTGATAGGCCTTGACGGCGGGAAGGATATGGAACGGATTGCCGCCGGCGTGATGCAGCAGCGAGGCGCAGGTGACGGCAAGATCGCCCACCAGCCAGCCCTGGATGATGTCGCCGAAATCGATGACGCCATCCGGCACTTGCTGGCCATGCGCATCGGGGTGGCTGACGACATTGTCGTCGGTAACGTCGTGATGCACCGGCTGCACGCGCAGCTCGCTCGCAAGCGGCTGAATGCGCTTGACGGCGGCAACCATCGCCTTGGCGATGCGGTCGCGCGCCTCGTGGTCTGTTATCGCCGAGAGGAGCTGCACGGCGACCGGTCCGGCCCGGCGCAGATCCCATTGCAGGTTCCTGTGCAGGCCGGGATGCTCGAAATCGGCGAGGTCGCGCGCGAGCCGGGCCGAAAGCGCCCCGAGCCCTGCAGCTGCAACTGGCGGCAGATGCTTGCGTTGAGTGAGCGTCTGGCCGGGGAGAAAACCGAGCAGCCGGACGAGATAGTCCTGTTCGCGGACGGTGATGGCGAGAACATCACGGCCATTCAGGGACGGCACGATGTCGGGCACGCGCGGCGCATCCGGCTTGGCATGCAGATGGCGGATGGCGGCGTTCTGCGCTTCCAGCTCGACCAGCTCGTATTCAGCCCGGCATATCTTCAGCACATAGGCATTGTCGCCGGCATCGATGCGATAGTTGCGGTCCTGCTGGCTGCCGAGCTCGGTCAGTGTCCCGCTCAGACCGTAATGCGTCTGCAGGATCTCGGCTGCGTCCTCCGGCGTCACGTCCGGTCTCGGCAGTTGCATACGGTTCACGAGCGTGGCGTCGGCCATGGCATCCCCCGGACGATTCATTTGCATCGACACTAAACCATTCCATCTTAAAGAAAATTACCCAAAACAGATAGGGTGGTCGAGCGAGGAGACGGAAGATAGGCCGCGCAATGCAGCCGGCTAGGCGTTATCTCTTATTCGACCTCGATGGAATAGCTGCAACCGGCGAGCGTCTTGCCGGGATGGGTGTCAACGGTGGAGACGTCGAGCAGGATGCGCGTCTCCAGCACGGTATCGGAATTTTCCTGCTGTTCCTTGCGCGACACGATTGCCTTTTCGCCGAGGAACTTGTTCGGTTGATCGACGGTCGCCGTCACGCCGAGTTGCTTGGCAAGCGGATGCGGATCTGCCTCGTCGAGCACGGCGAGGGGTCCAGTGGAGGCAAAGACAATCCTGCTCGTCTGCCGTCCGAAGACGGTCACGGGCGCCGAAAGCTGGAATTCGCGCAGGAAGGGATTGTCCGAAGGCAGCTCGGTCATGCCGAACTGTTGCATGGCCTTGGTGCTTTCCGGCCCTGTCAGCCATAGGGCGAAATTATTATAGCTCGGCACGTCATAGGTCGTGCATTCGATCAGCTTGGCGAGACCGATCTTGGAGGGGTCCTGCTCGGCGGTTTCGGCATGGGACGCCGATGCAGATAGCAAGAACGCCGCAAGCAGCAGCGTTCCGTCGCGATAGAATGGCATGTCTTTTCCTAATCCCTGACCGATTCGATATCAGCAATATCAAATCGGGCTTCGGAACGAAAAGAAAAGGGAGACGGCGACAGTGGCGCGTCTCAGCCCATCCGCTCGGAGGCGTATGAACCTGGGCTTGCCGGGAAGACGACGGTGCGGTTGCCGTTGAGGAAGGTGCGGAAATGGATATGGGCATGGATGGCGCGGGCCAGCACCTGGCTCTCGACATCGCGGCCGATCGACACGTAATCCTCGGCCGACTGCGCATGCGTGATGCGCGCCGTGTCCTGCTCGATGATCGGACCCTCGTCGAGATCGGCGGTGACGTAATGCGCCGTCGCCCCGATCAGCTTCACCCCGCGCTCATAGGCCTGCTTGTAGGGGTTGGCCCCCTTGAACGACGGCAGGAAGGAATGGTGGATGTTGATGATCCGGCCGGACATCTTCTGGCACATGGAGTCCGACAGGATCTGCATGTAGCGCGCCAGCACGATCAGCTCGGTGCCGGTCTGCTCGACCACATCCATGATCCGGGCTTCCGCCTCGGGCTTGTTGGCCTTGGTCACCGGAATATGGTGGAAGGGAATGTCGTGATTGACGACGACTTTCTGGTAGTCGAAATGGTTGGAGACGACGCCGACAATGTCGATCGGCAGCGCGCCGATCTTCCAGCGGTAGAGCAGGTCGTTCAGGCAATGGCCGAAGCGCGACACCATCAGCAGCACCTTCATGCGCTTCTTGGCATCATGGATCTCCGACACCATGGCGAACTTTTCCGCGATCGGCTTGAAGCCGTCGACCAATGCCGCTTCGCCGACGCCTTCTTCCGAGATGAAGGAGACGCGCATGAAGAACATGCCGGTGTCGAGATCGTCGAACTGGCTGGAATCGACGATGTTACAGCCCTGTCCGGCCAGATAGTTCGATATCGCCGCAACAATCCCGCGCGTCGACTGGCACGCAACGGTCAGTACATAGTTCTTCATGGTTCTTCTCTCTTATACCGAGGATGCCCGCCCACTTAAAGGAAATCGCAAGGGTGGGAAATACCTTCCGCCCCATCAGCTTTCGACGCTAATTTAGGCAGGATGGCGAGGAAAAAGCCGTTCCCATTGCGCCTTCGGACGGCGCATCCCCGCCTCAGCCTGAGGTGGCCAGGGCGAGCTTCCGGGGTTGCTTTGCCTGGGTGCCCTCGTTGAATTTCAGGAAGCCGACGAGAAGCCAGACCAGGCCGGCCGTCTTCATGGAGAAGATGGCCGTCGAGCCGATCATCAGATTGAGGAACAGGAAGAGAGAAAGCGCATGGCCGAGACGTCGCTGATTGACAGTCTCGCCGCCCGGATAGAGCGAGGCGTAGAGCCAGAACAAAATCAGGCCGAAGATGGTGGCGCCGTAGATGATGTAGACATATCCGCTATCGAAGAAGATGCCGACCTGATCGAGTTGCAGGCCGATGGTGCTCTGCAGATCCATGCCGAGGAAAGCCTTCACCGTGCCATTGATGCGGCCGACGAAATTATCGCCCGTCACCGTCGGCTTCAGGCCGTGAATGACGAAACCGACGACGATGATGACCGGCATCGTCAGAAGGTCCATCGCCTTCGGCAGCCAGGGATAGATGAAATAGCCGGCAACGCAGATGAGGCTGAAGATCAGCATCGTGCGCGTGTCGTTCGTCAGCAGGATCAGCACCACGGTCGAGAAAATCAGCAGCCGGTCGAACCAGCGCAACCGGTTCGAAAAGCTGATGAGATACAGCACCATCACGCCGCAGAAATTGGCGAGCGAGACCTGTTCGAGGAAGATGGATGATGACCGGTGGTCTATCAGGCCGAAGGAAAACCGGCCCTCGAAGCCGAGTGCCCCGCGAAACAGGCCGATATCGCTGTAGGTGGCCGGTGGCACGCCGCGCGTGTTCTGGAAATATTCGGCCGGATGAAACAGCGCGACATACTGCTTCACCGACACGATTTCGCAGATGAGCACGGCAAGTACGATGAGGCATGAAATCTTGAAGGCGAGCTTGACGGTGCGCTCGTTGGCTAGCCGTCCCATGATCGAAAAGGCGAAGATGATCATCACGTTGCGCAGATGGTCGATATAGGCCTGCTTGTTGATGGCCATGACGAAGATCGTCAGCGCGATGGTCAGCAGCAGGTAAAGGAGCGGCGCGATGTCCTCCTCATAGATGCCTTTCGTCAGCAGATAGGTGAAAGCGGCAACCTGCAGCAGCACTTCGGACAGCACGACCGAGCTCGGCGTCAGCGGCGTGATATTGTGATTGATGAAAGCCAGGATGCAGTTGTAGCAGACCGCCAGCAGCGAGATCGTGAGGATGACGTAATTGATCGGCTGCTTTTCGCCTGAACGTTGCATCAGATATCCGGGGTCGTGGCGTCTTCACTGGCTGCGGCAGCATACCAGCCCGATGATTCGCGACAAAGAGCCGGTTGCTTGCCGTCGGTCATTTCGCCGATTTGACGAGCGCGCAGAAGGGCGGGAGCGGCGTTTTCTTGCTCAGTCCCTCTATCAGAACCTTCATCTGCGGCTTGTCGCGGCCGTTGTGCGGCTGGACGTTGAGCGGCTCCTCCGGTGGCCACCAGTCACCCGCAGCCCAGTAGCTCCAGCCGAGCCAGACGTCGCTGTTGGCATTCATGATGCCGAGAACCTGTTTGAGACCATCGAGGCAACCGTCATTGGCAGCGACGCCGAACTCACCGAGGAATCCGCGCTTTCCATTCTTCCGCAGCCAGTCGGTGACGTCGTTCATGCCCCTCTTGGCATTGTCGGTGCCATCGCAGACCGGATGTGTGCCCGAGCTGTCGGAATCGAGATACTGGTGGAATTCGAAGGCGTAGAAATCGAGCGGGTCCTTGATGCCGAGCATGACCGTTCCGTTTGCACCGCCGCCCAGCACGTCGGCCGACCAGCTGTGAGCGCCTGTCCAATTCGTGCCGGGTACGAGGATGAGATTGCGTGCGCCGACCGTGCGGATGCTGCGGATGGCTGTGTTCGCCGCTTCCAGCCAATCGGGGGCCTTGATGTCGTGCGGCTCGTTCATCAGACCGAAGGCCACGCCCTTATGGTTGGAGAATTCGACTGCGAGCCGCGCCCAGAAGTCGCCGAAGGCGAGATCCGTTACGGGAGCCTGCCCGATCTGGGTCTTGTCGTAATAGGCGTAGTTATGCGGATCGAGCACGACTGACATCCCGTGTTTCTGGATGAGATCGACCGCGTCCTTCAGCCGCTGCAGTTCGCCGCCGTTCAAAGGCTGGCCGAGCGCGGGCTGTAACCGCTCCCAGCGGAAAGGCAGGCGGATGACGTTCATGCCCTTTCCGGCAAAGTATCGTACCGTATCTTCCGAAGGGTAGGTGTAGTTTACATTGGCCGCGCCATCGCGCTCGCCATATTCCGCGCCGGAGAGATTGACGCCGCGGTAACACAGCTGGGGCGCGGCCAGACCGCTTCCCGCCTGTCCCGCAAAAACAAGCATGGCAGCTGCCGCCAACAGGCGGCGCAACACCAAGGTCCTTTGCCCATTCATTTCATGCTCCCCATCTTCCGTGCGGATGTGTCCTTCTCATAGGGATCATGGTGTTGAGCAATGGTGAAAAGGTGGGTGCCGTCGTCGCCGGTATCGCGATTTCCTTGGAGCGTCCTTAATGTTCCGTTAGCCAAACATTTCTAAACTCAGGGCATCTGCTGCGTGGAATCCGCCTGCGAAGCATTGAAAGTCTGACATGAGCTCAATGGAACGAAGCAAGAGATCGGACCAACTTGCGAGTTGGCACGGTGCCGAGCCGTCTGACACGCGGCACGACAGCGTGCGCCCACGCAGTCCAGTCTTGCGCCTGCGCGACTTCGTCGCTGCGGCTGAGCCCGTCACATCTTCCGAGCTGCCTGAAATGCCCGATCCTGACCCTTCTGCCCATCGGAGGGTAGCGGACAGATTCGAGCCTGAGGAGGCAGCCCTCCCGCAAGCGGCAGCTGAGCCAGTGACAATCGCGGCTGTTCCAGCCGCAAAGCAAGCGGTAGCGGCCGAGGCGAATGTCGTCGCGCAGCCGGCATCTGCTCCGTCAGCGAATGCGCCGCTCCTCGATCTTCGCTCTGCCATTCGTTCGATCTTGGCAAGGAAGCTCGTCGTGCTCGCCCTGGCGGCAGCCGGCGCCGTATTGGGCGCTGCCGTCATTCCGATGATCCCGCAGAAATTCTCCGCGGAAACCAGCCTCTATTTTGATCCCCGCCCGGTCGGAGGCTCCGATTCCACCCAACAAGCTCCGACGGCGCCGGAGTTGATCACGACGATGATCGACAGCCAGACGCAGATCCTGTCTTCGGGCAAGGTGCTTGGCCGCGTCGTCGATGCGCTGAAACTCGATCAGGACCCGAAATTCAATGGCGGCGCCACCGGCGAGGCGGCAAAATATGTGGCGGCCGCTGCCCTGGCGAAAGCCGTGCAGATCGCCCGAGAGTCCAGCACCTATGTCGTGACTGCGAAAGTGACGACGGGCGATCCGCAGAAATCGGCTGGGATCGCCAATCAGCTCGTGACCTCCTTCATGGCGGAGGAGAGCAAGGCGGCGGCGAACAGCTACAGGAACAGCAATACGGCGCTGGATACTCGCCTGGAGGATTTGCGCCAGCAGGTGCTGTCAGCCGAAAAGGCGGTCGAGACCTACCGCGCCGACAACGACATGGTGGCTGTCGAGGGCAATCTGATCTCCGACAAGCGTCTGACGGCGCTGAACGACATGCTGGTGACCGCCCAGCAGCGAACAATCGAGGCCAGGGCTCGAGCCGACGCGGCCGGCAAGCTGAGCTTCGAGGATGTGGTCGCAAACAATCCCAACAGTCCCAGCGCCAGCACGGCATCGACGGCGCTAAGCAGCCTGCGTCAACAATATGCGACGCTCGCCGCCAATGTCGGCAGCCTGCAGAGCCAGCTCGGCGCCCGCCATCCGCGTCTGCTCGCGGCCAAATCCTCGCTGGAAAGCCTTGCCGCAGAAATCCGCGCGGAGCTGCAGCGGCAGATGACGTCTGCCCGCGCCGATTACGAACAGGCGCAGAAGGCCGAGCAGGATATCGCCAAGGAACTTGCCGTGCAGAAGGCCTCGCAGGTCAACACGTCAGGCAAGCTCGTCGGCCTGAACGAGCTGCAGCGCAAGGCGACCGCGTCGCGCGATCTCTATGAATCGCTGCTGAAGCGGTCCGGCCAGGCAAGCGATGCGCAAGATCTGTCGCAGAGCAATATTCGGGTGATCTCCGAGGCGGAACCGCCGCTGAAGCCCGATGGGCCGAGCCGCAAGGTGATGATGGTGGCCGGTCTTATCGCCGGCGCGATGTTCGGCGCCGGTCTCGGCATGGCGTTTGCCATTCTCCTCGGCCTGTTTCGGCACCCCGTTATCCGTGGCTACTTCGCCAGGTGATCACGGTTTCACCTTTTCGCGACGGCGGCTTTTTCAGCATTGAGGATGCAATTGTCCGCCGACTGTTCTAAATGTAAATCGGCGCTGGGGATGATCGGATCTTGCTAATGGAAGCGCGATACGGTCATTAGGCGTCGTATGATACTTTGTGAGACAATCTATGCGAGAAAAGCGGTGCGCTGCTCCGATGACTGGCGCCAGGGAAAACTGACCGATGGTGCCCGCGGATAAACTCGTTCTGCCGTTTCTGGCTTTGCCACGCTCCACCAAGCGCGCGCTTGCGCTGCTGGTCGATGCCAGCCTGTGCGTGCTGACGGTCTGGTTCGCCTATTGTCTGCGCCTCGACGATTGGGTCATTCTCGAAGGAGTGGAATGGCTGCCGGCCATAGTCTCGCTTCTGCTTGCCATTCCGATCTTCATCGTCCTTGGCCTCTATCGCGCGATTTTCCGCTATGCGGGGCTTTCGGCCTTCGTGACGGTCGTCAAGGCGGTGGCGATCTATGCGCTTGCCTTCATGACGGTTTTCACCGCGATCAGTGTGCCGGGCGTGCCGCGCACGGTCGGCATATTGCAGCCCTTGCTGCTGCTGATCGCGATCGGCCTGTCGCGCATGTGGACGCGCTACTGGCTCGGCAACGCCTATCAGCGGCTTCTCAATCGCAATCAGCTCGCCAAGGTGCTGGTCTATGGCGCCGGCGCCTCGGGGCGGCAGCTGACGGGCGCTCTTGCCAACAGCGCCGAGCTGAACGTCGTCGGCTATCTCGACGACGACCGCAACCTGCATGGCAGCATCATGGGCGGCCTGCCGATCTACGATCCGGCCGATCTGCCGGCGCTCGTGGTCTCGGGTGAGATCAAGGGCGTGCTGCTGGCCTTGCCGAACGCCTCGCGGCAACGCCGCAATGAAATCCTAGAAGACATGCGCAAGGCCCGCGTCACGGTGCGGACCATGCCCGATCTGACGGCGCTCGCCCAGGGCCGCGTGGCGGTTTCGGATCTGCGCGAACTGGATATCGAGGATCTGCTCGGCCGCAACGTGATCGCGCCCGATCGCGGCCTGATCGAGAAGAACATTCGCGGCAAGGCCGTCATGGTCACCGGCGCCGGCGGCTCGATTGGCAGCGAGCTTTGCCGCCAGATCCTGAAGAACGGCCCGTCCTCGCTGCTGCTGGTCGAGCAGAGCGAGTTCGCCCTCTATGCCATTCATGCCGAGCTGGAAAAATCGGCAGCCTCCGCCGGCCATGCCGACGTGCGCATCATTCCCTTCCTGGCGTCCGTCCGGGACGGTCAGCGGATCAGGCAGATCATGGAGGCCTGGCGGCCGAAGACCGTCTATCACGCCGCCGCCTATAAGCACGTGCCGCTCGTCGAATACAACCCCGTCGCGGGCATCCGCAACAATGTCCTGGGAACGCTGATCGCTGCTGAAGCCGCGCGCGATTATGGTGTCGAGAATTTCGTGCTCATCAGCACCGACAAGGCCGTGCGTCCGACCAATATCATGGGTGCGAGCAAGCGGCTGGCGGAAATGGTGCTGCAGGCAATGGATGCCAATCGCAAGCCAGGCGACAACGGCACGAATTTTGCCATGGTCCGCTTCGGTAATGTGCTCGGCTCCTCCGGTTCGGTCGTGCCGTTGTTTCGTCAGCAGATTCGCGATGGCGGGCCGATCACGCTCACGCATCCCGACATCACCCGCTATTTCATGACCATTCCCGAGGCATCGCAGCTCGTGATCCAGGCGGGTGCTATGTCGGCGGGCGGCGACGTCTTCCTGCTCGACATGGGCGAGCCGGTGCGCATTGCCGACCTCGCGCGGCGCATGGTGGAGCTGTCCGGTCTGACCGTGCGGGACGAAGACGAGCCGGATGGCGATATCGAGCTTGAAATCACCGGCCTGCGACCGGGCGAAAAGCTCTTCGAGGAACTATTGATCGGCGACAACCCTCAGCCGACCGGCCATCCGCGCATCATGCAGGCCAAGGAGGATTTTCTGCCCTGGCCCGAGCTGTCGAAGCGGCTTGCCGCACTCGAGGCGGCGCTGGATGAAAACGACATTCCCTTCGCAAGAACCCTGCTGCAGAAGCTGGTCTCCGGCTATGCGCCGAGTAGTGAGGTGGTCGATCTGGTCTATCGCGAACGCGAGACGGATCTGACGGTCGATCAGCCGAACCTCGACAATGTCGCGCAGCTGTAAATGCGTGTTCGGCCGCTGCCCGGCTGCTCGCCGTGCTTTTGGTCTCGGCGATGGCCAGGCTTTGCCACGAGCTACTGTTTGACCTTGATGGCGTAGTACCAGCGACGCAGCTGATCGCATGTGCGGAACCAGTATGCCGTCAGGCGCAACATGAAATGCCGCTTTACGGCGCGGTAATGCACGCGCTTGCCGATGGTGGTGTCGGCGCGGTGCGGGCTGAAATCGACCAGGTTTTCCAATGTCGTGAATGTCTCGACGCCGGTCGACCAGCCGCGCTCCAGAGCGATGTCGTAAGGAAGAAGCATGGGCTTCAGCGTCGTCAGCAGCTTCTTGGCCGCCTTGCGGTTGACGATGTAGCAGGCAGCCGACCCCTGCGGGCCGTGCATGCAACGGCCTATGACATCGTTTTCGGCGGTTTCGCAGATCGGTTTGAAGCCAACGAGGCGATGGTTGACGAGTTTGACCAGACGGGCGCCTTGGACGCTTTCCATCGCTGCGACGGCGCGCGGGATCAGCTTCTCGTTCAGCTCGACATCGTCTTCCATGATGATCGCCATCTTGTCGCCGCTGGCGACAAATTGCTCAAGCGCAATGAGATGGCTGCGGTAGCATCCGTATTCTCCCGGCAGAAGCTTGCGGCCATTATGGTAGATGAACGAATGCTGGTGGAAATCGACCCGGTCCGCCTCCGCAATCACGCGCCCATCGACGGCGGGAATGCGCGTAACATGCAGGTCGTACTCGACAGCCTGGCTGCACAGGTGCTCCCAGCGATCACGTGAGCGATCGAGGTTGATGACATAGATCGAAACCTGCTGAGCGACGTCGTCAGCGATCTCGGGATCAACGCGGGGAGGGATACGATTAATCTGTTCGAGAATGACTGCTACTCCTTCAAACAGAAATCGCGCCGACAGCAACTAGGATGCCATTTTTTATACTATATATCATGCTTATGGCTTGTCGCAAACCGCTATTGCACGCATATGTTGTATTCTCAGATAAAAGCATTTTCTTTGGTGTAACGTAGCGTGAACGGACCGTCTGGTGGTGCGGAAACCATCGCATGCGCGTGATTCTGATCGGGGACCCGTTGGCGTGCCACTGAAGCCCCATTATATCTATCGAGTGCGACGTGTGATCGTTGCGTTCGCATCCGCAAAGGAGCCTGGTAATTCATGTGGGTCAAGTCGAAAATCGCCGTTGCTGCGCTGTTCCTTGCGGTCGTGATGCCCGCAGCCGCCTTTGCCGACAATCCGCTGCTGCCGAAGCCATATGTCGCTCCCGTCTATCCTTACAAGGACCTTCCGGGCGTAACGGCGCCGAAAATGGCGGCTGACGAAAAATTTCAATGTCGCACTGCCACCGTGTACGCGGATTATTTCCATGACGGTCCGTTCTACCGGGGCCTGCCTCGGCTGGGCTATGTCTGCGACCAGAATGGCGTCATTTCCAGCAGCACCAGAAAGCCAAACTACCAGTATTGGCAATATAACGGCCCGGATAGATGATGCTGTAGGCAGCCTGCCGAATTAAGCGGCAGCGCAATCAAAACGAGCGTGGCTCCGCTTCAACGTCGTGCAGGTTTTGCCGGCGATCTGAAAATAAATTTCATGTTTTTGGTTAAATGCGCGAACGTCGTTGACGAATGCGAAAATTTGCCCCAAGGTTACGAAAATAAATTACGTAATGGGAACTCAAAAAGCATGCGCGTTGGAATCATTGGGCTGGGATTCCGCCTGGGTTATCTGGGCTATGTCTTCAAGGCGATCGACGAAAGTTTCGAGATTGCCGGATATGTCGATCCGGAACCGGCGGGCCTGCCCGGTTTGCTGGAACAGGGCATATCGGCCGGAAAGGCCTATGCGACACCTCAGGAGCTGATCGCCAACGAGAAGATCGACCTCTTGATGATCGGTTCGCCGAACCACATGCATCTCGATCACATCCGCATCGGCCTTGAGGCCGGTCTCAAGATTTTCTGCGAAAAGCCGATCGTCACATCAATCAAGGACAGCATCGAGCTTGCCCGCCTGATGGCAAAGTTTGGCCATGAGCGCCTGAATGTCGGCCTCGTCCTGCGTTACTCGCCAATGTACCGCGATCTGCTGGCCGCCCAGGCCGAAGGGAAACTCGGCAATGTCGTTTCCATCGAGGCGTCAGAGCATATCGAGCCCTATCACGGCGCCTTTTTCATGCGCGACTGGCGCCGCTACCAACATTATTCCGGTAGCTTCATGCTCGAGAAGTGCTGCCACGACCTCGATCTCTATAATGGCGTGGTCGGCGCAAGGCCGGAGAGGGTCGCAAGCTTCGGCGGCCGCAAGAGCTTTATTCCCGAAAACGACCCGGCTCGAGAAGGCATTAACGACCTCGAGCTTTTCCATCGCAAGCCGAGCGGCTGGATGGGATCGGACAAGGTGTTCGACAGCGACGGTGACATCATCGACTATCAGGTGGCGATCGTCGAATATGCCAACGGCGTCGGCATGAACTTCCACACCAATCTGAATGTGCCGGACCAGTTCCGCCGCTTTGCCATCATGGGCTCGCGCGGCATGGCCGAAGGCGACTTTATCCGTGGCTATTTCAATGTGCATGAGATGCTCACCGGCAAAAAGGTAATCGAAAATACCTACGCGGCCACGACGCTCTCCCAGCACTACGGTGCCGACGAGCAGATGGCCGCTGATATCATCGCGAACGCCAAAACGGGTCTGCATCTGCCGGTTTCGACCCAGAATGCGCTGGAGGCCGGCATTCTGGCACTGTCGATGGACGAAGCGCGCATGAAGAAGGCCGTCATCGATCTCCGACCGATCTGGGACGAGTTCGACGAAGCGCTTCATTCAAGAGCCGCCTAGGGAGGGGCGCAGGATGGGTGTTCAACGCAGCACGGTCATCTTCGCCTGGCTCCTGCTTTTTCCGGCTCTTCTCTACGTCATCGTCATCGTCGCCTATCCTTTGGTCGACACCGTTATCCTGTCCTTCACCGATGCGTCGCTGAAGAAGGTGACGAATTGGGTCGGTTTCGAGAACTATGCGAAGATCTTCAACGACACATTCGCAGGCGTCATCGTCCGCACCTTCATCTGGACGTTCTTCTCCGTGTCGATCAAGATGATCATCGGAACGCTGGGGGCGGCACTGCTGAACTCGGCCGTTCCGGGTCGCGCGCTCTTCCGCGTGCTGACCATGCCGCCCTGGATCGTGCCGATGGCGATCGGTATCTTCATGTGGGGCTGGATGTACAATGGCCAGTTCGGCATGATTTCGGGCCTGCTGCAGCGTTTCGGAATCGTCGACGGCCCGGTGGCGTTTCTCGCCTATGGCAGCTCGGCCTTCTGGGCGACGATCGTCACCGACGTCTGGATCGGCGTGCCGATGGTCACTCTTTATATGCTGGCGGCCATGCAGGCGATCCCACACGATCTCTATGAGGCCGCGTGGACGGACGGCGCTGGCCGTCTCTATCGCTTCCGCCGCATTACCCTGCCGCTGCTGGTGCCGTCCCTGGTCACCATGTCGATGCTGTCGCTGATCGCCACCTTCAATTCCTTCGACATCATCTGGATCTTGACGCGCGGCGGCCCGAACGGCGAGACGACGACGATGATCATCGACACCTATCGAACGGCGATCGGGTCCTACAAATATGGCGAGGGTGCGGCCCGCGCGGTGCTGATCTGCATCTTTCTGTCGATCTTCTGCCTTGCCTATTTCCGCCTGACCAGCCGCTTTTCCACGGGAGCCAAGCAGCGATGAGCCAGCCTTCGATGATCAATCGCTACAAGTGGTACGAGCTCATCGGCATCTACGCCGGCATCCTGCTCTTCCTGACCTTCGTGCTGGCACCCTTCGTCGAAGGGTTCCTGGTCTCGCTGAAGCCGCTCAGCCAGCTCTTCTCGTCGCCCTACCGCTTCATTCCCGAAAACGGTTCGTTTGCAGCCTATCGCACGATGTGGACCAGTGTTCCCGGCTTCGGCTGGTATATCTTTAACTCGTTCCTGATTTCCGGCGTGAGCACCATTATCGTGCTGATCCTCGTCGTGCCGGCAGCCTATGCTTTCGCGCGTTTCGAGTTCAGAGGCTCCGGCCTGCTGCTCGGGGCCTTCCTGGCGGTCAACATGTTCTCCGGCGCCGTGCTGCTGATCCCGCTGTTCCGGCTCATGCGCTCCTTCGGCGTGCTGAACACCTACTTTGCCATGATCATACCGGGTGTCGCTTTCCTTATTCCCTCAGGGATCTGGTTGCTGCGCACCTACATGATGCGCATTCCGAGGGAGCTCGACGAGGCGGCCTTTGTTGATGGTGCCAGCCATTTCTATACGCTGCGTCGCGTCATCCTGCCGATCGCCATGCCGGGCATCACCGTTGTCGCCATTACCACTTTCATCGGTTCCTACGCACAGCAATTCATCTATGCTCTTACCTTCAATTCGAAGACGGAATACATGCCGCTGCCGGTTGGGCTCTTTGCCTATTTCGGCCGGCAGGAGGTCGTCTGGAACGAACTCATGGCCGCAAGCTTCGTCGGCATCGCGCCGGCGCTGGTCGTGATCTTCTTCCTGCAACGGTATCTCGTCAGCGGTCTGACCGCCGGCGCGGTGAAGCAATAAAACAAATCAACCACCAGAGAGAACGGGAGCTTAAACGTGACATTCCATTTCAAGACGGGGCTTCTTGCCCTTGCTTTGCTCGGCTCCACCGCGCTTGGCGCCGTGACCGCGCACGCGGCCGACAAGGAGATCAGCTGGATCTATTGCGGTGACACCATCGATCCGATCCATGTCAAGTACATCAAGCAGTGGGAAGACAAGAACCCGGGCTGGGCCGTCAAGCCTGAGGTCGTCGGCTGGGAGCAGTGCCAGGACAAGGCCACGACGCTCGCCGCAGCCGGCACGCCGGTCGCCATGGCCTATGTCGGTTCGCGCACGCTGAAGCAGTTCGCCGACAACGATCTGATCGTTCCGATCCCGATGACGGACGACGAGAAGAAGGCCTATTATCCGGGCATCGTTAATACGGTAACGTTCGACGGAAAGCAGTGGGGCACGCCTATCGCCTTCTCGACCAAGGCACTCTACTGGAACAAGGACCTCTTCAAAAAGGCCGGTCTTGACCCTGAGAAGCCGCCGACCACCTGGGCCGAGGAAATCGCCGACGCCAAGCAGATCAAGGAAAAGACCGGTATCCCCGGCTACGGCCTGTCGGCCAAGACCTACGACAACACCATGCACCAGTTCCTGCACTGGGTTTACACCAACAACGGCAAGGTCATCGACGGCGACAAGATTGTTCTCGACAGCCCGGAAGTGCTGGCCGCCCTTCAGGCCTACAAGGACATTACGCCTTACTCGGTCGAAGGACCGACGGCTTACGAGCAGAACGAAATGCGCGCCATCTTCCTCGATGGCAAGGTCGGCATGATCCAGGCCGGCTCCGGCGCCGCCGCTCGCCTGAAGGAAACAAAGATCAGCTGGGGCGTAGCACCGCTGCCGCTCGGTCCTTCGGCCAAGGGTCAGGGCACGCTGCTCATCACCGACAGCCTTGCCGTCTTCAAAGGCAGCGGCGTCGAGGACAAGGCAGCCGAATTCGCCAAGTTCATCACGTCTCCGGGCCCGCAGGCGGAATACGAACTCCAGGGCGGCGCCGGCCTGACGCCGCTGCGCCCGTCGCCGCTGGTTGACGAGTTCGTCAAGAAGGACGCTTCCTGGAAGCCGTTCATCGATGGCATCGCCTACGGTGGTCCCGAGCCGCTCTTCAAGGACTATAAGGGCTTCCAGAACGTGATGATCTCCATGGTCCAGTCGGTTGTTACCGGTCAGGCCCAGCCGGCGGATGCCCTGAAGAAGGCCGCTGCCGATCTCGAGCAGTATAAATAAGCCTGCAAGTCACCGGGCCGCGCGCACCGCGCGCGGCCTTTGGAGCCCTGCCCGTCAAATGGCGGCGCCGCGCGGAGACAGAGTTTGGGAAAGCTGCACCTTAATCAGGTCAAAAAATTTTATGGTCACTTCGAGGTCATCAAGGGCGTTGAGCTCGACGTAAATGACGGTGAATTCATCGTCTTCGTCGGTCCGTCCGGCTGCGGCAAGTCCACCTTGCTGCGCATGATTGCAGGCCTCGACGAAGTGACCAGCGGCGACATCATGATCGATGGTGCTCGCGTCAACGATCTGCCGCCCGTCAAGCGCGGCATCGCAATGGTCTTCCAGTCCTATGCTCTCTATCCGCATATGTCTGTCTTCGAGAACATCGCCTTCCCCTTGCGGGTGGAGAAAATGCCGGAGGACAAGCTCAAGGCCAAGGTCGAGAATGCTGCCCGCATCCTGCATCTGGATCAGCGCCTGCAGCAGAAGCCGGGCCAGCTGTCTGGCGGCCAGCGGCAGCGCGTCGCCATCGGACGCGCGATCGTGCGCGAGCCGAAGATCTTCCTCTTTGACGAACCGCTGTCCAACCTCGACGCCGCCCTGCGCGCCGACATGCGCATTGAACTGGCGAAACTGCATCGTCAGTTGCAGGCGACCATGATCTACGTGACGCACGATCAGGTCGAGGCCATGACCATGGCCGACCGTATTGTGGTGCTGAACGCCGGCGAGATATCGCAGGTGGGCGCTCCGTTGGAGCTCTATCACAAGCCTGCCAATACCTTCGTCGCTCGCTTCATCGGCAATCCGAAGATGAACTTCTTGCCTGTCACCTGCACCAATGTCAGCGATGCGGGCGTGGAGGTTGATTACAAGGGGCAGAAGGCCCTGCTGCCTGTCACACCCCGCCCGGGCTTCGTCGGCAAGGCACTGACGCTCGGTATCCGGCCGGAACATGTCCAGCTTGGCGATGGTGACCTCACCCTGACCATCGTGCCGACCGTCGTCGAGCGTCTGGGCGCGCAAACCGTTGCCTATGCCACGACTGACGGGATCGACGAGAATTTCTGCGCGACGCTCGCGGGCAGTGCCGCCATGCGCATGGATGTGCCGCTCAAGACCAGCATCCGCATCGGCGATTGCCACCTCTTCGACGAGAGCGGCCAGGCTTTCGAGCGGCGGGTGGAGCTGACCGAAATCGATATGGACTTGCTGAACCAGGCCGCTTCCTGAGGGGAGGCGGCTACAGAAGCAACCATCCGCCCTCGTGGTTCGAGACGGCCCTTTGGGCCTCCTCACCATGAGGACTGATCATCTCGCCCAGCATAGCTCCTCCGCCCTTATCCTGAGCCCGTCGAAGGACGAGGGTGGCCCGGGAAGCAACCAAGAGGACGGATAGGCGATCGCCTACCAGACCAGCCCGCGCGCTGCCACGTCTTCGACCCGGGTGACAACGCCATCGCGATGAAACACCATCTGGTCGAAGAGGTTGGAGACGACGCAGGTGTGGTTCGGGATGATGCGGATCTTGTCGCCGATCTGCGGGCGCGGGCCGGCGCACTTCGACAGGTCGATGACGCCATGCTCCTCGGAAAGCCCCTTGATGACGGCATCGGGATAGCCGACCACCTGGCCGTAATCTGAAAAGCCGAGAAGATCCGAGGTCAAAGCCTTCGAGCCGGCATCGATGACGGCGCGATCTTCGGTCGGGCGCGAGACGACGGTGGCAAGGATATGCATGGCGCAATCCTCTTCGCCGCAATGGCCCGCACGCACCATGGAGCGGTCGTTATAGATGTAGGTGCCGGCGCGATGCTCGGTGGCTGCGGTGACGAGATGCGCTTCGAAGAGGCTCGGCGTGCCGCCATTGCTGACGATCGGGCATTCCGCGCCCTCGGCTTTCAGCAGCCTTACCGCTTCCGACAGGAATTCCTGCGTCGCCGCCGTACTATCCGGCTTCGGATAGGTCATCAGGCCGCCGAAAACGAGACCCGGCTTGCCGGCGATGTGTTTGCCAAGCTTTGCAGCGTCGCCAGGGGATTGCACGCCGCAGCGCGCCCCGCCTGTATCGCATTCCACCAGAACGGTCAGCGGCTTGCGGGCGGCGAACCAGCCGGCAAGGCCATCCACCGTCACGGCGCTGTCCGCCACGACCTTGAGGCCCGAAATCCGATCGTTCAGAGCGGAGAGACGCGCGAGCTTTTCCGGTGCGAGAATATTGAAGGTGATCAGAATATCCTCGAAGCCCGCATCGGCAAAGACCTCCGCCTCGGTGATCTTTTGGCAGTTGATGCCCTTGGCGCCGGCGGCGACCTGCGCGCGTGCCAATGCAGGGATTTTGTGCGTCTTGATATGTGGCCGAAAATTCACGCCGTGCGCGTCCATGTAGGACTGCACGCGGGCGATGTTCGCAGCCAACCGGTCCTCGTCGATGACCGGGCGCGGCGTGGAGAGGTTGTCGATCCGGTCGCCGGGCTTGGGGCTGATTTCCAAGGCGATGTCATGAGCGATGTTAGGGGCCATGTCAGGCGTCTTTCCGTTCTTCCGCAAAGGGGTCTGCCACCATCGGCCAGAGATCCTTTCGCGCGCGGCGATAGGGCGTGCGCGCCGGATTGTTGGGATAGGGCGTTCCCGCGGAGCAGTAAAGGATCTCCGAGGCGATCTTCGAGAAGGATGCGTAGAAATGATTGGTCGACTTGATGACGAGGATTTTCTTGGTTGTCGGATCGATGCCCATGACGGAGAACAGGCTCGGATCGAAGCTCTGGGCGCGTGTCGAATTCAGGATGATGTCGATGCCATCGAGCTGAATATGCGCGGCATCGCCGAAGGGTGCGAAGCTTTCGCCGAAGCGCATCTCCGCATTGCTGACGAGGCGGATGATCTTGACGAGGCCGTCGATGGGGTTGCCAGTGCCCGGCGCCGATTTCGCGCCGAAGCGCAAGAGGATTTCCGCGCCTTCGCCGGCCGCCATGCAGATCTGCACGGCCATCGGGTCCCAGATCGTGCCGATCGCCGTGTCGGTGCCGCCGCGATCAAGCAATTCCTGCAGGATGACCGTGGCGTCGCCGGCCGTGCCGCCGCCGGGATTGTCCCATAGATCGGCAATGACGACCGGGCCGGACGTCGCGGCCATGGCCTCACTCACGGCCTGCTTCTCGTCGATCTGCGGCATGATGAAGGTGCCGCGCTTGGAGAAGAGTTCGAGGCCGAGATCGCGGGCGACAGCAGAGCCCTTATCCGGCTTATTATCGGTGACGACGAGAAGTTTCGTGCCCATCTCAGGCACGTCGCCGGCCATGAAGCCATGAACAACCGAGATCGAGAGGATATCGGCGTCGCTCTTCTCCATCGCCATGATCTTGTCGACGAAGGAGCGCATCGGCTCGCGCGATGTCGGAAAGACATCGATCATGCGGCAGTCGAAGACGGACATGACCGGCTTGACCCGACCTTCCAGCGCGTCGATGGCGATGCGCCAGAGGTCCTCGGCGCGATCGACGAAATCAGTGTGCGGGAATTCCTTGAAATAGACGAAGAAATCCGCCGCCGCGAGACGTTTCCCGGTCAGATGGCTATGAGGGTCCAGCTCGGAGCAGACGAGGATATCAGGCCCGACGATGTCGCGGATGCGTGTGAGGAAATCGCCTTCGGTATCCTCGTAACCATCGGCAACCATGGCCCCGTGCAGGCCAAGCACGACGGCATCGACGGGCATCGCGGCCCGCAGCTGATCGAGAATCTCGTCGCGCAGTTCCTCATAAGTCCGGCGGTTCACCAGTCCGGCCGGATCGGCCCAGGTGGCAGTGCCCTCGATTACCTCCCAGCCTTTTTCCACCGCGATGCGGCGGCCGACGGTGATCGGCGCGGAACACAGCGTCGGCGTTTCCGGGTGCATGCCTGGCGGCGCATAGAGAGAGGCTTCGAAAGCGCGACGGTCGATGCAGATGGGGGAGAAGGTATTCGTCTCGGTCGCAAGGGCCGCGGTGAAAATGCGCAATGCTGTCGCCTCTATTCCATGGGGTTCGGCAGGTAACCGGTGAAGCCGCAGATCTTCCAGCGCCCTTCATGCAGGCGGCAATAATAAAGCGTCTGCCATTTCATCACGTCGATGCCGCCATCCGACTTCTTCAGGCTGCCGTCGAACTTCTTGCGCACCAGCGCCATATCGCCTTCGATCTCGATGTCTTCGAGCGTCGTCGTGGTGAAGATGGCGGTGCGCACATCTTCGGCGAAGGATTGCGTGGCGAAATCGCGTGCCTGGCGCAGCCACTCGTCGCGATAGGCCGACAGCGTCGGGAAGGCGAGGCGCCATTTGTCCGGGCTGACGTCACGCTTGCCGTCGATGCCAATGAAGCCCTCTTCGACGAAATCGCCCGCTACCATCGACCAGTCGGCAGCAAGAAAAGCATCGATATCGCGCGGAACGAGCATCTCCCAGATCGAATGCCTGGGGGTATCGCTGGCAGGGAAGGGATTCTTGAAAGGATCGCGCATGGTATTCGCCGTCATTTAAATTCTTTTCATAATTTGCGATTTTCACTGGTCAAATTCTGCTTTCTATGGTCATTTGTCAACGTATCAAGAAAATAATTTGCAGGAACCGCATGGTGGCCATCACATGTCAGGGTTCGGCGGAATGGGAACGAATGACAAGCCGCATCCGCCCGCAAGCCTGTTCACAGGCGCCGGCGGCGATGGTGAGGTTGAGATGGGTCGCGTCGCCTACTACGTGTCAAACGTTAGGAAAACAGCGACAAAGGGGGGGCTGATGGATATCTTCACGACCATGCAGGACGAGAGGGGCCGGCTTTCGCAATCGGAAATCCGCATCGCCGATATCGTCCTCAATGATTTCGAATTCGCAGTCAACGCCTCCATCATCGAGCTGGCCGGCAAGGCGGATGTCTCGCCGCCGACGGTGACGCGCTTCTGCCGCCGGCTCGGTTGCGAAAGCTTTTCCGATTTCAAGGTGCAGCTTGCGCGCACCGCCTATGTCGGCATGCGCTATCTGAAACCCGAGCCGAAGAGCATCGCGCCGGCCGATGTCGCCCAGGACATTATTACCAAGGCGCAGAATGCGCTCTTCCTGCTGCATCGCGGACTGGACGTCGCCGCCATCGAGCGCGCGGCAAACCGGCTTGCCGGCGCCGAGATGATCTATGCCTTCGGTTCCGGCGGCAATTCCTCGATGATCGCCACCGAGCTGCAGAACCGGCTGTTCCGGCTCGGCCTTCGCATTACCGCGAGCTCCGACCACAGCATGCAGCTGATGATGGCAGCTGCCGCCAAGCCGACGGATGTGCTGATCGGCTCATCCTTCTCCGGTCGCAACGCCGAACTGGTGCGCGCTTTCGCGCTGGCGCGCGAAGCCAAGGTGCCGACCATCGCCCTGACCCAGAGCGAAAGCCCGGTGGCCCGCGCTGCCGAGATCACGCTGCCCGTCGATCTGCCGGAGGGCGACAATATCTATCGGCCGACATCGACACGCATTGCCTATCTCGCCGTGGTGGACATTCTCGCCAGCCTGATCGCCTACCGCATCCAGCCGCAAGCCACGGTGACGCTGCGTCGCATCAAGCAGCAGCTTGTCACCCATCGCGACGGCGACGACCGCCAGCTGCTGGGGGACTAAAGCAATTCCAGGAAAAGTGCGAAGCGGTTTTCCGTCGGGAGCTGCAAGAGAAGCAACGATAATGAGCGGCGGACTTGCCGCTAGGGAACGTATTCAGAGGAAAATCACATGAGCAAATCTGTTGCCATCGTCACCGGGGCGGCCGGCGATATCGGCCGCGCCATCGCAAAGCGCCTGGCGGATGACCACGATATCATCCTGCTCGTCGATATCGACGAGGCGGCGGTGCGGAAGGCGGCAGAAGGGCTCGGCCCGGCGGAACGTTTCGCGTCGTTCAAGGCGGATATCACGAGCGACGCCGATGTTGCCGGCATGGCCAAGGCCGCATCGGGTTTGGGTGGGGTGAAGACGCTCGTCAACAACGCCGGTGCCGCCCGCGCCGTCAGCCTTCATGACACCACGCCCGCCATCTGGCGTGCCGACAATGCCCTCAATCTCGAGGCAGCCTTCCTGTGCTTCCGCGCCGTCGAGGATCAGCTGAAGGCGTCGAAGGGGTCGGTCATCAATATCGCCTCCGTCAACGGCATGGCCGTCTTCGGTCACCCCGCCTATAGCGCCGCCAAGGCCGGGCTTTTGCATTTCACCCGGCTGGTCGCGGTCGAATACGGCAAGTTCGGCATCCGCTCGAATGCGGTCGCGCCCGGCACCGTGCGTACCCAGGCCTGGGAAGTGCGCGCCGCCGCGAACCCGAATGTCTTCGAAGAAGCAAAGCGCTGGTATGCGCTGCAGCGCGTCGTCGATCCCGCCGATGTCGCCAATGCCGTGTCTTTCCTCGCAAGCCCGCTCGCCTCGGCCATTACGGGCGTCTGCCTGCCCGTCGACTGCGGCCTGACGGCCGGCCAGGCCGAGCTCGCCCACACTTTCTCGCAATCCGAACATTACTGACGCGCGCCGCCAAAAGGGGAACATCAGGCAACCGTCCGTCTCTTGCGGATTTTCGCCTTGTCCGTTTCTCACGCCGGGCCGATGGAGTTAGAGGACCCGGACGGTTGCCATGTCGGTCGGAAAGAAGCCCGCCCAGGCCATCACGGTCACGGCGGTGATAACAAGCAGGTACCACATGGCGAGATAATCCCCGACCAGGCGTCGATTGAGCGCGGCAAAGAGAAGAGCGACGCTGAAGGCCAGCCAGAGCAGATTGCAGACGTGGTCCATTTTGTTGTTCCCCTTATTCGTCTTGCCCTCCCAACCGCAAAAGTTAACGAGTTGGAGACGCAAGAGGTAGCGCGGTAGCGGGATGGAGGTTTGCACAGAGCGGGAAGCAGGGATGGGCCGATCGGCACCCAAGGCCTGGACGCCGGCATCAAGCCAGCCGAGGATTATCGCGCGCCATGCCGCACATCGAGCCTGGCCCGATGAAGCCTCAGGAAAATCTTAAGGGCATCCCCAGAGCGCGGGAACATCTCGCCATCGCTCCCGTTATCGCAAGATGGACGGGCTGAGGAGGCAGGGTCATGGAACACGGTGATTGGAACAATCCCGTCATAGTCGAGCTTGGCGGCGCGGGACACTTTGCGATCATTACCAACGCGTTGGATGCAGCAAACTGCATGAGCGAGGAATGGCCGGTAAATAGCGGGCCTGTGGTGGACGAGGCCGTGCTCGTGTGCCTCGACGCCGTTCTTGGCAAGGCTTCCGCCGAGGATTCGCGAAAAGCCTTCCTGGACGCAGCCCGCGAGGCGGGGCTCAGCGTCAGGCCGGACGCCGGAAGCCTTCACTAGAGCATTTCCGTTTTAAATGGAGTCACGGAAATCCTCTATCCTTTTGTCTTTACGCAGTTCCGGACGCAAAACCGCTTCGCACTTTTGCTGGAACTGCTCTAGATCGACATGGAACACATGGCGAGAGTGATGAAGTGGCCCCGGACATTCGGGCGGCGAACGCTCAGAACATCCAGAAGATCAGGCTGAGGATCACGATAACGGCGAGGATGAACCCCATCATCCTCCCGAGCCCTTCGTTGACGTTGCCATTGCCGACGATCAGATCGTACCAGTCGCTCTTGTGATCCATCGAAAATCCCTCGAGGTTTCCCTTATTAGGTCGATGTCTTCTTCGGCAGTCAATGATTTAAAGCTGACCTGGAGAACTTCGGCGTCCGTCATCGATCAGGCTGTCATCACCTGCCGCAGGCGGCATCGGGCAACCGTTGGAACCGAGATTGTGCGAGAAATGCCGAAGGCGCGGATTTCCACCCACCCGGCCTGTTTCAAGACAAGCTCACGTGAACTTCCGGCTAACCGGAAGCTGCATCACGTTTACTCGCTGAGTCTTGAAAATATTGAGAAATCAACGTTTCTCAAAATGGAATGGTGCCCAGAAGAGGACTCGAACCTCCACACCCTTTCGGGTACCAGCACCTGAAGCTGGCGCGTCTACCAATTCCGCCATCTGGGCGACGGAGAGCGATGTACGGGGGTGGCCGTCCGGTGTCAACAGGGTTTTTGAAGTTTTCGTGTCATTCGTGAAAAAAGCGGTTGAAGCCCGGGTCAGACCCGGGCTGCCGCCCATGCGCTGATCAGGCCAAGTCCCTGTTCCAGCAAGGCCTTTGCCTCGCTTTCGCTGGATGCTTCCACATAGCAGCGCATTTCCGGTGCATTTCCGGAGGGGCGGAAATGGATGATTCGGTTATCCACAAGCGTGACCCGCAGCCCGTCGATATCGCTCTTGGAAGCGACGGCAGCCACCGGCTTCAAGAAATCCGCAAGATTGGCGTCGGAGGCGCGCAGATAGGCCATCAGCGCCGCGCTGGTCTCCACGGGGAAATTCTCCAGGCGGTCGGCAGCGGCAAACGGCAGGTGGTAGCTGCCGGCAACCGACGAAAGCGGTTTCTTTGCCTTCACGGCGGCGTAAAGCGTCGCCAGGATCGGCAGGAAGCTGTCGCGCGTCGGCAGCGCGTCGAAGGGTTTTCCCGCGACGATGAAGCGGCTGGCCGTCAGCGTGCCGCCATTGGCTTCGAAACCCATGACATTGCCCCGGCCGGCGGCAATAGCCTCGTCCATGCCGGCGATCACATAGGGCGAGCCGACGCGGGTGCGGGTGACGGCATAGGAGCCGGCCGCCTCGATACCGGAATTGGAGGTGACCGGCGTGACCACCACGTCCGCCCCGAGGAAGTTTGCGGCGATGAGGCCGAGCAGATCGCCACGCAGCGGCTCGCCGGTTTCATCCGCGACCAGCGGCCGGTCACCATCGCCATCGGCCGAAACGATCGCGTCCAGCCCATGTTCCGGCGCCCAGCCTTTCATGAGGCGGATGGTCTCGGCCGAGACCGCTTCGGTATCCACCGGGATGAAGCTCTCGGAGCGGCCGAGCGGCACGACGCGGGCGCCGTAATGGGAAAGCACCTCGCCGAAGAGATCGCGCGCCACCGTGCTGTGCTGGTAGACACCGATGGCGAGGCCGACGAGGCTGCCTGATGGCAGCAGGCCCTTGTTGCGCTCCAGGAAGAGCGCCTCGGTCTGCGCCTTGCGGTCTTCCGCTTCGTCGGGCGTTTCGTCCAGAACCGAATCGTCGATCGCCAGGGCTTCCTCGCTGATCGCCACTTCGTCGCGCTTGTCGATTTCGCCGTCCGGCCGGTAGAATTTGATGCCGTTGCGGTCAGCGGGAATATGCGAGCCGGTAATCATCAGCGAGGCCGCTTTCAGCTGCAGGCCATAGAGCGCCAGCGCCGGCGTCGGCAAAGTGCCGCAGTCGATCGGCGTCAGGCCCGCCCGCTTCAGCGCACCGATGCAGGTGGCCGAAATGGCCGGGCTCGATTCGCGGAAATCCCGGCCGACGAGGATGAGATCGCCGGGTTTTGCGTGGCCGCTCTTCAGCAAATGGCGGGCAAAGGCCGTGGCATAAAGCGCGGATGCCCGTCCCGTAAGGTCCGCGGATAGGCCACGAAGGCCGCTGGTGCCGAATTTCAAGCTGCTCACGGGCAATCTCCCTTGCAATGATTGCGCTGTTATGGCGCAAGCGGTGGCGGCGATCAACTGATCGTGGGTCGATGCGTTCCGGTTGCGGCAACACTGGTTTTGCCACTGTCACGACCCCAAATAGGTTGAGAGGCGCAGCGGCCGCGGCACAGGTTCGTAGCGTCCGGAACAGGAGCTCGTCATGGCTGTTTTTCACAGGATCGCGCTAGGTTGCGCTCTCGCACTCGTCGCGCTGTCGCAGGCGGATTTCGCCACGGCCGCCTCGGACCCTCGAAAGGTCATCACTCCGCCGCGCACCGATTCCGTCATTTGCGATTCCCGCGGCTGCTTCGGCTTCGGCTCCCGGCAGTTCTACACCCGGCCCGGCCAGCCGCTTCCGATCACGCCGCCCTTCACGGGAGGGGTCAATCGGTTCGGGAATCCGCGCATCCAAACGCCGCCTCGCGAGACCTTTACGCCGCCGTCGCGGACCGTCTTCCCTTCGCCGGCCCAGCAGCTCAGGCGGCATCAGACCTGGTGCGCCGAACGTTACCGGACCTACAATCCCGGCACCAACAGCTACACCACGATCAACCGCGGCACCCAGCCCTGCCGGTCGCCCTTCGATTGATGTCTCGGCTGGCGGATCGAGGGACGGCTCAGCTTTCCAACGATGCGCGGTCCGTATGGCCGAGATCGCGCTCCGGGTCGATGATATCGCGCACCCGCTGCTTCAGTTCCTTCGGCCCGGGGAAGCCGCCGTCGCGCTTGCGCTCCCACAACAGTTCGCCATCGATGCGGATTTCGAAGACGCCGCCGGTGCCGGGGATCAGCGCCACTTCGCCGAGACTGTCCGTAAAGGTCTGCAGCAGCTCCTGTGCCATCCAGCCGGAGCGCAGCAGCCAGTTGCATTGCGTGCAATAGAGAATGGTGATCCGCGGCTTGTCGCTCATCGTCATGATCCTTTGTCGTTTGCTGACATCTAGGCATAGTCTTAGGCGGCCGCAAGCCAAAGCCATTCCAGGAAAAGCGCGAAGTGGTTTGGAAAGCTTAACCGCTCTGGCCTCTTGCCTGACCGGCCGCCCCGTGCTCATCTCTGGCGGGAATATCGCTCGGGAATCATCGGCATGCACGTCGCAATCATCGAGAACATGAAGAACACCCCGCTTGGCGCCCTCGGCATCGCGCTGGAGGAGGCTGGAGCAACGATCGACTGGGTCCGCGCCTGGGATGGCGAGGCCCTTCCCAAGGACACCTCAGCCTATGATGCGCTTGTGGTGCTCGGCGGCGAGCAGAATGCCCGTGATGATGAAACTCACCCCTACCTGCCGGAACTGGCGGGCCTGATGCGGCGCTTCGAGGGCGAAGACAAGTCCGTGCTTGGCATCTGCCTCGGCAGCCAGATCCTGGCGCGAGCCTATGAGGCGGACAATCTGATCGGCACCGCCCATGAATTCGGCTGGAAGACGGTCGGCCTGACAAATGAGGGCAGGAAAGACGCGCTGCTCGCCGATGTCGGCGACGAATTCACCATCTTCGAATGGCATGGCGACACCTTTACCCTACCAGCCGGTGCCGTACGCCTTGCGGCAAACGGTGTCACGCCGAACCAGGCCTTCCGCATCGGCCGCGCCACCTACGGCACGCAGTTCCACTTCGAGGCCAACGCCGCCGTGGTCGATCGCTGGCGCAGCGAATTCAAGGAAACGATCGAGCGCAAGGAACCCGGCTGGTTGGAAAGCTATCCGGAGCTGCTCGCCAAACACGCGGCGGCGGCGGAGACCGCAGGGCTCGCCATCGCCAGGGCCTGGGTGCGGACGATTGGCGCCCGAACGGAGTCTCTGCAAGTCGCGGAGGCTTGAGGATCGCCAGGGGCTCTCGTCCATTGCAGGGCCGCTGCTTCCGATAGCGACATGCTACACGTCGATAATCTACGAAATAGGAGGAAATCATCATGAGCACGCTGGAACTACCGAGCGAGGGCGGTTGCCGCTGTGGGCAGGTGCGATTGAAGATCAGCGCCAAGCCGCTGCTGACCATGGCCTGCCATTGCACCGGCTGCCAGCGTATGACGGCAGGCCCCTATTCGCTGAGCGCCGCCATCCCGACTCAGGGCTTCGAGGTCACCGCAGGCGAGCCCGTGATCGGCGGCTTGCACGGCGCCGCCATCCATCACTATTTCTGCCCGCATTGCATGAGCTGGCTGTTCACGAAGCTGGATGGCGTCGACTGGTTCGTCAATGTACGTGCCACCATGCTTGATGATACGGGCTGGTTCACGCCCTTCGTCGAGACCTGGACGAGCGAAAAGCTGCCCTGGGTGACGACGCCGGCCAAGCACAGCTACGCCGCGCTGCCGGCGATGGAAGATTATGAGGGCTTGATCGGGGAGTATATGGGGCAAGGGTGAGGCTGAGCCTCACTCATCCCCCATCTTCAGTGCCGCAATGAACGCTTCCTGCGGGATTTCGACCTTGCCGAACTGCCGCATGCGCTTCTTGCCTTCCTTCTGCTTGTCGAGCAGCTTGCGCTTGCGGCTGGCGTCGCCGCCGTAGCACTTGGCGGTCACGTCCTTGCGCAGCGCCTTCACCGTTTCGCGGGCGATGATGCGGCCGCCGATGGCGGCCTGGATCGGGATCTGGAACATGTGCTGCGGGATCAGGTCCTTCAGCTTCTCGCACATGACGCGGCCGCGCTTTTCGGCGGCGGAGCGATGCACGAGCATGGACAGCGCATCCACCGGCTCGGCATTGACGAGGATCGACATCTTGACGAGATCGCTCTCGCGATAGTCGGTCAGGCTGTAGTCGAAGGAGGCATAGCCCTTGGAGATTGACTTCAGACGGTCGTAGAAGTCGAAGACGACTTCGTTGAGCGGCAGGTCGTAGGTGATCATGGCGCGGTTGCCGACATAGGTCAGCTCGGTCTGGACGCCGCGGCGGTCCTGGCAGAGCTTCAGGATCGAGCCGAGATAATCGTCCGGCGTCAGGATCGTCGCCTTGATCCACGGCTCGCGGAATTCGGAAATCTTGACGACATCGGGCATGTCGGCCGGGTTGTGCAGCTCGATCTCGGTGCCGTCGGTCATGGTGAGCTGATAGACGACGGAAGGGGCCGTCGCGATCAGGTCGAGGTTGAATTCGCGCTCCAGGCGCTCCTGGATGATTTCCAGGTGCAGAAGGCCGAGGAAGCCGCAGCGGAAACCGAAACCGAGAGCGGCCGAGGATTCCATTTCGAAGGAGAAGCTGGCGTCGTTGAGGCGCAGCTTGCCCATGGCCGAGCGAAGGTCCTCGAAATCGGCGGCATCGACCGGGAAGAGGCCGCAGAACACCACGGGCTGCGCCGGCTTGAAGCCAGGCAGGGCCTGGGCGGTCGGACGCTTGTCCTCGGTGATGGTATCGCCGACGCGGGTATCGGCCACTTCCTTGATCGAGGCGGTAATGAAGCCGATCTCGCCGGGACCGAGACTGTCGACGGCGACCATCTTCGGCGTGAGAACGCCGACGCGCTCGATCTGGTATTTCGCGTCGGTGCCCATCATGCGGATGGTCTGGCCCTTGGTCAGCGTGCCGTCGATGATGCGCACGAGGACCATGACGCCGAGATAGGTGTCGTACCAGCTGTCGACCAGCAGCGCCTTCAAGGGCGCCTTTTCGCCGCCTGCGCTCTTCGGCGCCGGCAGCTTGTGAACGATGGCTTCCAGAACGTCGGGAATGCCGAGGCCGGTCTTCGCCGAAATCAGTACGGCGTCCGACGCATCGATGCCGATCACTTCCTCGATCTGGTCCTTGATGCGGTCGGGCTCGGCCGCCGGCAGGTCGATCTTGTTAAGCACGGTGACGAGCTCGTGATTGTTGTCGATCGCCTGATAGACATTGGCGAGAGTCTGCGCTTCCACGCCCTGCGACGCGTCGACAACCAGCAGCGAACCCTCGCAGGCCGACAGCGAGCGCGAGACTTCGTAGGCGAAGTCGACGTGGCCGGGCGTGTCGATCAGGTTGAGGATATAGGTCTCGCCATTATTGGCCTTGTAGTGCAGGCGCACCGTCTGGGCCTTGATGGTGATGCCGCGCTCGCGCTCGATCTCCATATTGTCGAGCACCTGCTCCGACATCTCGCGTTCGGCAAGGCCGCCCGTCGTCTGGATCAGGCGGTCGGCCAGCGTCGATTTGCCGTGGTCGATATGGGCCACGATCGAGAAGTTGCGGATGTGCGAAAGCGGAGTGGTGGAATTGGTGCTCATGCGCGCCATATAGCAGCGCCGCCCCGCGCCGCAAAGCGGAAAAGCAGGGGTTTGGCGGCTATCTTCACGTTATGTTAGCCTTTTCCGGCCGCTGTCGCTCAGCATCGAAGCGCACTTGATTCCATCATGAGATCGTGTATTTCTCATATAGTGGAATTACAAAGCGCGAGACATGGACGATGGCGGATGATGATCTGGAACTGGCGATCGGCGTCCGCATCAAGGAGCTGCGTATCGCCCGCGGCCTGACGCTGGATGAGCTCGCCAATGCCTCGGCGGTCAGCCGCGCCATGATCTCGCGCATCGAGCGGGCGGAGGCGAGCCCGACGGCCTCGCTGCTGTCGCGGCTCTGCGCGGCGCTCGGCCTTTCGCTTTCGGCCTTCTTTGCCGAGGAGGAGGAGGAGGTGTCGCCGCTTGCCCGCCGCGAGCAGCAGGCGATCTGGCGCGATCCGGGAACCGGCTATGTCAGGCGTGCCGTCTCACCGCCGGGCACGGGTTCGAAGGTCGATGTCGTCGAAGTTATCTTCCCTCCCGGTGCACGCGTCATCTTCCCGCCGAATACGGCCAGCGCCGATATGACCCAGCATGTCTGGCTGTTCGAGGGCGAGATGGAAGTGACGCATCGCGACGTCGTCCATTGCCTGATGCCGGGCGATTGCCTGTTCATGGGCGTCGGCGACGGCCACGCCTTCCATAATCCCAGCGAGGGTCCGGCGCGCTACAGCGTCATCCTCGATCGCGGCCGTTCGTAGCTACCCAAGGACCTCTTCATGACCGATATTCGTCTTCTCTCCGCCGCCGAGGCTCGTGATAGGCTCACGGATCTCTGCGACGTACTTGCCGATTGCGTCAATGGCGGCGCCTCCGTCGGCTTCATGCAGCCTTACGGAACGGCTGATGCCTTGCCCTACTGGCAAGGTGTCGCAGATGGCGTCGAGAGCGGCGGGACATTGCTTCTCGTCGCTGAGATCGAGGGCAGGGTCGTCGGAACGGTGCAGGTCGGCGCCGCACAGATGCCGAACCAGCCGCATCGCGGCGATCTGAAGAAATTGCTGGTGCATCGTTCCGCCCGCGGCAAGGGTCTTGCCCGTCTGTTGATGGAAGCTGCGGAGCGCGAGGCGGCCCGCCTCGGCAAGAGCTTGCTGGTGCTCGATACGGCAACCGGCAGTGAAGCCGAGGCGATCTATCCACGTCTCGGCTGGCAACGCGTCGGCGTCATCCCGGATTATGCCCTGTGGCCGGAAGGCGGACTTTGCGACACGACCATTTTCTACAAGCGCATCGCAATCTGAAAATGACCGCTTAGGCAGAGAAGGCGGCAATGGCATCCTGCAACTTGGAGCCCGATGTCCATTGCATCGCCTTCCAGCCGAATTGCCGCGCGGCCTCGATATTGGCCTCGACGTCATCGATGAAGCCGATCTGGCCGGCGGGAAGCTCGACCCGTTCGGTCGCCAGCCGGAAGAATTCGGCTGATGGCTTCTGATGGCCGAGCGCGGCGGAATAGAAAATGCCGTCGAAACGTGAGGAGAGCCCGAGTTGGTCCATCAGATAGGCGGCGCGCATGCGCTCCTGGTTGGTCGCGAGGAACATTCTCGTTCCCCCGGCACGCAATGCGGCGAGCTCTTCGAGCAGGCCGTGTTCGAGGCGGGAGTCGTTTTCGAACCAGTAGTCGATCAGCGTTCGGGCACTGAGATGGGGAGCGACCCTGCCGAGAACCTCCGCTAGCCTCGGCTCCAGCGCATCACGGCCGGTGACGATATCGACCCAACAGGTTTTGAAGAACGCTTGTTGAAGCACTTCCAGCTTTAGCCCGAGATCGCGCTCCAGATAGGTGAAAAGCGGCAGCCCGTCGCTCGGGCGGCCATGCACCAGAACGCCGTCGACATCGACCATCAGGATTTTCATGCTGCTGCCCTCGCTTCATCCAATGCAGGCGGAAGGTGCAGTCGTTTGCGATGACCTTCAAGACCGCCCCGTGCTCTTTTTTCTCAGGCGCGATCCATGTAAGCCTTGCGTCGACGGGATAACGGAGGAGGCAGACATGCGCGTCATCTATTCGGAAGATCACAAGCTCAGGGATGCGAAGACCGAGCTGCATGATGGCCAGCTCGTCACGCCCTTTGAAGCGCCCTTCCGCGCCGAATGGATTCTGGCTGCCGTCAAGGAGGCTGGTCTTACCGATGTCGTTGCGCCTGATGCCCATGGGTTGGAGACGGCGCGCAAGGTGCATGATCCGGCCTATCTCGATTTTCTGGGTGTGGTCTGGGAGCGCTGGGTCGCCGCCGGCTACACGGGCGAGGCGATCTCGAATTCCTTTCCTGTCAGGCGCACCAGCCAGCGCATACCGGAAAACATCGTCGGTTTGATCGGCCACTATGCCAATGCCGCCGACACCTCAATCACCAAAGGCACCTACGAGGCAGCACTCGCCTCGATGCGCTGCGCCATGACCGGTGCCGATTGGCTGAACGCCGGCCATCGTTTCGCCTTCGCGCTCTGCCGCCCGCCCGGTCATCATGCCGGCTACGATCTCTTCGGCGGCTATTGCTTCATCAACAATGCCGGCGTTGCCGCGCAGCGCCTGCGCGATCACGGCGCGGCCAGGGTTGCCGTGCTCGATGTCGATTTCCATCACGGCAACGGCACGCAGGACATATTCTACCGGCGCGGCGATGTCTTCACCGCTTCGCTGCATGGCGATCCGATCCATGCCTTTCCTTATTTCCTCGGCCATGCCGATGAGGAAGGTGAGGGTGATGGCATCGGCACAAACCGCAACTACCCCATGCAGCGCGGCACGCCCTGGGAGGTCTGGTCGGCGGCACTCGACGACGCGCTTGCCCGCATCAAGGCGTTCGGTGCGGAGGCGATCGTCCTCTCGCTCGGCGTCGATACGTTCGAGCGCGATCCCATTTCCTTCTTCAAACTGGCGTCACAAGATTTCATCCGCATGGGCGAGCGTGTTGCGGCTGCCGGTCTGCCCGTCCTCGTCTGTATGGAGGGCGGTTACGGCGTTCCCGAGATCGGCCTCAACGTCGCCAATGTGCTGAAGGGCCTTGAAGCCTGAGAAGCGCTTGTATCAAGGCCCCTGATCGCAGGATGAAAAGTTTGAATTTGCCAGCATCTGGCCAGAGCTCTAAAAAACCCGCGAAACGGGGGAGGTCATGGACCAGAAACTGATCGAGAGTGGCACGGATGGCGGCGCGGCGCTGATGCCGCATCCGGATGTCGCGCCGTCTTCGGGCGGCATTGCCGCCGGCGTGCTCATGTGCGTCATGTCGATGTCGTCAATCCAGTTCGGCTCGGCCCTGTCGGCTCCGATCATCAATGCCTATGGGCCTGCGGGCGCCACATGGCTGCGCCTCGTCTTCGCCTCCATCGCCTTGGCGCTAGTCGTCCGTCCGAAGATCTTCAGCTACAACCGCTCGCAATGGCTCGGCGTGCTGGCGCTCGGCACCGTCTCTGCGTTGATGACGACCTCCTTCTTTTCGGCGATCGCGCGCATTCCCCTGGGCCTTGCCGTCGCTATCGAATTTCTCGGACCTTTGCTGGTCGCGACCCTCGGCTTCGGCCTGAGCCGCCAGCTTCTATGGCCGATCTTTGCCGCGATCGGCGTCCTGCTCTTGGCTTATGATGGCGAGGAATGGGTCGGCAATATGCCGGGCATCCTCTTTGCCATCGGCGCCGGGGCAGGGTGGGCCTGCTACATTCTGCTGACGAAGAAGGTCGGCAATGCCTTTCAGGGGCTCGAAGGCCTTTCCATGTCGCTGCTGGTCGCGGCGGTCGTTTCGACGCCCTTCGGCTTTGTCTCCGCCGCTCCGCATCTGACGGGTTACGGCCTCCTCGAAATTGCCGGCCTGGCGCTGCTTGTGCCGCTGCTTCCCTATGTTCTGGAAATGGTGGCGCTCAGGCGGATGCCGACGTCGTCCTTCGGCATCCTCATGAGCCTCGAGCCCGCCATCGGCGCCTTTGCCGGCTTCATCATCCTGTCGCAGCCGATGACGCCCTCGCAGATGTTCGGCACGGCGCTCGTCGTTTCCGCCAGCATCGGGGCTACGATTTTTGCGGCAAAAGGCTGATTTGTCGGTCGGATCGCTGGGGTTCGAGCGTGCCGAGCCTCTGGGACCCCCCTCAGTCACTTCGTGACAAAGGGGGGTAACCGCTCTCCGCGCACTCAAACCCGACTGGCCACTCATCCCTATCGTGCCGCATCTTACAGTGTACACTTGGGATCAATCATATCCTCCGCCGACCCACGGGATTTGTTTTCTCCCATGATTCTCGCCAGAATATAGAAGCCATGCTGCCCGTCCGCCGATGTGGAGCTGAAAACGCCAACGACCACGTTTTCCATGTTCGAGCGGGCTCCGGCAACGCCATCCGCGACAAGCTTCAACGGGTTCATGTTGGAGAGGTCTTCGGCCTTGTAGAAGGTCGCCCACCAACCGGCCCTTGTCTTCAAGTTTGTAAACCGGCCGCTTTCGATCGCTGTCGCATGGGTCTTCAGCAAAGCGTGAAAGCGGGGCGTCTGGCACCCCATATGGATATGAAGCCGATCCTGGGTGCGCCAGTTGGCGGCGTTTATCGCCAGTGCAAAATTCTGCGGCGAATCCTTCCAGGCGCGCAGACCCAGTCCGTCGGCCCTCTCTCGCCAGGCGTCATCGAAATAGTTCGGTGCGTCCGCCGCCAGAAGGCGCGGGTCTTCGATGCCGGGCACATCGGCCAGCGGTGCAAGAATGGTGCGCTCCTTGTCCGCCGGCTCGCGAAGAACGACATAGGAGGACAACGGGGCCTCAGCCCGAACGATCTTGAGGCACGGATACGGCGATCCCGTCAGGGTCGAGTTGACCTCGCAGGCTCTAACGACCAGCCCCAAGGCGGAGCGGCTGGCAAATGAGCTCATGATGACGACAGCAATCGCGAGAGAAATAGAGAGAACGACAAGCCGATGCTTCATGCGTGATTTCTAGTTCCTGCTGAAGAGCCACTCATTCCCGAAGACCTGCCTTTCACGATACCCTATCCTAAATCCCTTGCGACAGACGCGGAAGAGCCATCGACCTGGATAATTCGATGGAGATTTCCGTTGTGACCGTCGGCACATTGATATTTCCAGATGCCGTGTCTGGCAAAACAGAAAATGTTGAACTTGCAAAACCGGTGATGAACCGTATAAGGCTCAAAGTTGCCATAAGGATGTCACCGTGGTTGGCGGCAGCAGCCATTGCGCCGCGCATTTGCGCGCGGCTCGCCTAAACAGTCTTCCTCGCGGGATCGTCCAGCGCCGGATTATAGAAGAGCGAGAGCGTCAGGCTCTTGGCGATACGCTCGGCCGTTGCCATGAACCAGCCCTTCGCCTGCTCGGAGGGTGCGATATCGGCAAGCGTTTGCGAGAAAAGCGCCAGCCATTCAGGAAAGAGATCGGCTGCCATGCCCTCGACGCCAAGATGCGCCTGCACCGGCTTGCCGCCATAGGCGCCGTTCTTGAAGGCAACCGATGACCAGAAGCGCTTCATCTTTTCCATATGGTCGGGCCAGCGCCCGGCAAGGCGTCCGTCGAACACAGGGCCAAGCCGGGGATGCGCTTGAACGCGGCCATAGAATGTGTCGACCAGCCTGTCGATGAAGGCAGCATCGATGCCGATGCTCGCCATCTCCGCCTCGGCCCTTTCGCGAATGCCGGCCAGATGAGCGGCGCGGGCCTGTAGGTCATGTTCCATCATGTTCTCCGAGCGGGGACGCGGCACCTCGCGGCACCGACGTCTGTCTGCGTCTATGTATGCGATTTCCCGGCGCGACCAAGACGTCATGGCGATGTTGCGGCAATCTGTCAAAGTCGGCTTGCTATTTGTCGCTGCCTCGTTCGGCGGGTTGCAAATTTTCCGGCTCGATTTTCCTCCCTAACAACACCTCGACGCTTGACCCGTACAAGCTGCCACTTTAGAATTAGAATAATTCTAAAGTTATGAGGTTGCCCCCGATGCTGCTAGGCTTGTTCCGTCAATCGAAACGCCCCTTCACCTCCCTTTCAGAGCAGGAGATCCTCGCGATCGCCATCGCGGCCGAAGAGGATGATTCGCGCATCTATCTCGCCTATGCCGATACTTTGCGCCCGCATTATCCCGAGTCCGCCAAGGTTTTTGAAGATATGGCCGAAGTCGAGGATACTCATCGCAAGACGCTGATCGACATGCATCGCCGCCGCTTCGGCGAGCGTATCCCCCTGATCAGGCGCGAGCATGTGCGAGGGTTCTACGAGCGCAAGCCGGATTGGCTGCGCAAGAACCTCTCGCTCGACGCCATGCGCGACGAAGCCGAGGCAATGGAACAGCAGGCCTATAATTTCTATGTCGAAGCGGCCAAGCAGGTGTCCGATGCCTCGACGCGCCAGCTTCTCGGCGATCTCGCGCTGGCCGAGCAGGGGCATGAGGACGTCGCGCGCATGCTGGGCGACAAGCACACGCCTGATACGGTCAAGCACGAGGAGGATGCGCAGGCGCGGCGCCAGTTCGTGCTGACCTATGTGCAGCCGGGGCTCGCCGGTCTCATGGATGGCTCCGTCTCCACCCTGGCGCCGATCTTTGCCGCCGCCTTCGCCACGCAAAATACTTGGCAGACTTTTCTCGTCGGTCTTTCGGCTTCCGTCGGCGCGGGCATCTCCATGGGTTTCACCGAGGCGGCGCATGACGATGGCAAGATCTCCGGTCGCGGCTCGCCGATCAAGCGCGGCCTTGCCTGCGGTATCATGACAGCGGTTGGCGGTCTCGGCCACGCGCTGCCCTATCTCATTCCTTACTTCTGGACCGCGACGATCATCGCCGCCATCGTCGTCTTCTTCGAGCTCTGGGCCATCGCCTTCATCCAGAACAAATATATGGAGACGCCGTTTCTGCGCGCGGCCTTCCAGGTGGTGGTCGGCGGCTCTCTCGTGCTCGCGGCGGGCATATTGATCGGGAACGCCTAGGCTGCTGTCCCGAACCGCTGAATAGGGAAAGGCCGGCAAATTTGCCGGCCTTCTTCCCATGCCGGTGATTGCGGTGCTTACTTGACGGCGCCGACCAGAACGTCGTTGCCGTTCTCGATGGTGACCCAGCGGCCGGCATTGAAGCTCGCCTGGCGCTTCAGGTAGGAATAGGGGGTCTTGGACCACACCTTGATCTCGTCTTCGAGGTTGTCGAGGATATAGTCGCCCTGCTTGGTGCGCAGCGTCAGCACCGCATGTCCCTCACCATCGGGCTTGCGCACGACCGTCATCAAGAGGTTGGAAGCGGAAATGCCGCTCTGCATCAGCATCCTGCGCTTCAGCAGGGCAAAATCCTCGCAGTCGCCGGCCGTCTTCGGATATTCCCAATATTCTTCCTGACCGTAGACTTCCATATCGGTCGCCGGGCGGATGGTCTTGTTGACGCGCAGGTTGACCTGGTTGACCAGCGCCCAGGAGGCCGCATTCATGTCGACGGGACCGATATTGCGGGTCGGGCCGCATTCGTCGGTATGTCTCTGACAAAAGTCGTAGTGCCCGATCGGCTGGGAGGTCACGTTGCCGACGGTCATCGAAACGCCCTGCTGGGGCGCCGGCACCGCCGCCGACGACATCGCAACTATAGCAGCGAAGGCAATCAACAAGCCCTTAATACGCACGCCCACTATCCTTGTATCGTCCCTGCATTTGTTAACAAATTGTTAATGTAGGGGGGTGCGCGAAGTCAATCGTTACTTAAGTGTTAACGCCGGAACCGGCTCATATGGTTAATTTCGGCACAATCAAGGAGGTAGCTGCCATAATTTTCTGCTGCCTGTGATTACGCAGGCGCGCGCAAACGGCATCCGGCAAGGAGGCCACGCAGACGGTATCTCGCAGATATCTATTTGTTTTTATAGCGTATCGTGTAGCGCCAATGTCTCGGCCGCGGCGAGCATGCGCTCCAGATCCTGCGGTCGCGACAGGCGATGATCGCCATCGCGCACAAGTGTTAACACCACGTCGTCGGCCGGCAGGTGCTCGACCAGCTTTAACGAATGCGCAAACGGCACGTCGGCATCCTGCATGCCCTGCAAGATATGCACCGGGCAGCCGGTTTCGATGATGCCAGTCAGCACGCGATTGGCGCGGCCATCCTCGATGAGGGCGCGGGTGAAGATGTTAGGTTCGGGGCTGTAGTCCGAGGGCTCTTCGAAATAGCCGCGCTCCGCCAGCGAGCGCCGCTCGACGTCCGAAAGGTTCGGTTCGATGAGATCGACGGTGAAATCGGCTGCGGGCGCGATCAGCACGAGACCGGCAATAATGGGCGCCTTCTTGCGCTTCCGCAGCTCCTGGATGACCCGAAGCGCGATCCAGCCGCCCATCGATGAGCCGACGAGGACGATCTTCTTCGGCTTGGTGTGGTCGATGACGGCGAGCGCTTCTTCCAGCCAGCGCGAGATCGTGCCGTTGGTGAACTTGCCGCCGGATTGCCCGTGGCCGGAATAGTCGAAGCGGATGCAGCCGATACCCAGTCGCGCCGCCAGCGCATCCAGTTCCACCGCCTTGCTGCCGCTCATGTCGGATCGATAGCCGGATAACCAGACGAAGCTGACATTCCTGGCGCCCTTGCCGGCGGGGCGCTGGACGATGGCGATCTGGCGCTCGCTCTCGCCCGTGCCAACGGGAAGGAAGGTCGGTTGGATGGCGGCGGCGGTCTCGGACATGAAAAACTCCCGGATTTTCTGCCCTATAGAACAGATTCGCTCTCGCGTGACCCGAAAAATCCTCGATCTCTTCGCTAGACTCTCTATATAATTAGGGAAGGATACTGTGTCCTTCGCGCATCTCGCGCTTCTATGACACTCTATTGACACGCGGGAGGTGCTTTTTTCCTGGTGTCATGCTATTGACTTCAACACAGCTTTTACGACATTTCCGTCAGTTGCGCCGACGGGGAGCGAGAGGCTGCAGCTATCCGAAACAATTCGTGGAGAATACGACCATTCGCAGACCCTTTAAAACCGATGCGCCCGTAAAGGACGGGCCACGTTCCAACAGGGAAATTCGCGTTCCCAAAGTTCAGCTCATTACAGCTGACGGCCAGAATTTGGGCGTTGTACCGATCGACCAGGCATTGAGAATGGCAGAGGAGGCCGGTCTCGATCTGGTGGAGATTTCCCCCAATGCTGAAGCGCCTGTGTGCAAGATCCTCGACCTGGGCAAGCTGAAATACGCCAACCAGAAGAAGGCAGCCGAAGCGCGCAAGAAGCAGAAGATCGTCGAAGTCAAAGAAATCAAGATGCGTCCGAACATCGACACCCATGACTATGAGGTGAAGATGAAGGCGATCGGCCGTTTCTTCGAGGAAGGCGACAAGGTGAAGGTGACCTTGAAGTTCCGTGGCCGCGAAATGGCCCACCAGGAACTCGGCATGAAGCTTCTTCAGCAGGTCAAGGAAGATACGCTTGAGATCGCCAAGGTGGAAGCCGAGCCCAAGCTCGAAGGCCGCCAGATGATGATGGTGCTTGCGCCGAAGTGAGGCGCAGGTAGACGCAAGAGAGGCCGGAGCCGTCCCTTGGGCGGCTTTTTCCTTTTCTGCGTCTGCGGTGGAGGTCGATGTCTGTCATCGATCTGCAAAGATTCCCGCATCCGCACCGTTGCACTTCAAGGCAAGTGCGGTTATAAGCGCGCGTCCGAACTGACCGGCAGGGCATGCCGTGGCAGTTCAGAATGCTGGTGGAGCGGTTCGTCACCGTATCCGCCGTTCAACAACAAACGCTCCGGCACCTTGTTGCAGCCCGGCCAGTCCGGATCTGTGGGAAGGGCTTTTTAGCAAAGCGCGCCAGGAAGCATCGAAGGAGTAGCAAAATGCCCAAGATGAAGACGAAGTCCTCTGCCAAGAAGCGGTTCAAGATCACCGCAACCGGCAAGGTCAAGGCAGCCGCTGCTGGCAAGCGCCACGGCATGATCAAGCGTAGCAACAAGTTCATTCGCGACGCCCGCGGCACCATGGTTCTCGCAGAACCGGATGGCCGTAAGGTAATCAAGAACTACTTGCCGAACGGTCTCTAAGACTATTCGTAACGCTATAGACTAAGGAGATCATGAAATGGCACGTGTAAAAAGAGGCGTTACCGCCCACGCCAAGCACAAGAAGGTTCTGAAGCAGGCCCGTGGCTTCTACGGCCGTCGCAAGAACACCATCCGTACCGCCAAGGCCGCCGTCGACCGTTCCAAGCAGTACGCTTACCGCGACCGCAAGGTCAACAAGCGCAACTTCCGCGCCCTCTGGATTCAGCGCATCAACGCTGCCGTCCGCGAACACGGCCTGACCTATGGCCGCTTCATTGACGGCCTGACCAAGGCTGGCATCGAAGTCGACCGCAAGGTTCTTTCCGACATGGCAATCCATGAGTCGGAAGCATTCGGCGCCCTCGTTGCAGCATCCAAGAAGGCACTTGAGTACCTCAAGGACGCTGGCACGAAGAACGAGTTCGAAGCAGCCGTTAACTAACGCTGCCTCGCACGTCTTTCGTAAATTCATTATGAAACCCGCGCTGGCGAAACCGGCGCGGGTTTTGTGTTTGCAGCATACGCTTTTCCATCGTGTCAGGCTGTCTTGTCGGGTAAGGCCCGAAAAACGGGCCGCGCATCGGGCGACAAGTGCCAAGGACCGCATTCTTGGCGTGTTTTTGTCATTTGCCCGGTTGATTGGCCGCTTGCACATGGATAGTGATCTGCAGCGCCTCATCGTTGCCACAAGCTGTCTGATGCGGGCGTTCATCCATTATTCCGCGGACTGAGCGGCGTTCCAAGCCCGCCGCCCGCAAGGCAGGACCAGATGACGGAACTCGTATCACTTGAAACCCAACTCATGGCCGAAGTGGCCGCGGCGACCGACGAGCAGTCGATCGAGGCAGTCAGGGTCGCAGCACTCGGCAAGAAGGGCTCGGTTTCGGAACTGCTGAAGACGCTGGGCTCGATGTCGCCGGAAGAACGGCAGACGCGGGGTGCTGCGATCAACGCGCTGAAGAATTCCGTGACCGATGCGATCAATGACCGCAAGGGTGCGCTGCGCGATGCCGCGATCGAGGCGAAGCTGAAGGCCGAGACCGTCGATGTCAGCCTGCCGGTGCGCTCGTCGCCGGCCGAACGCGGCCGCATTCACCCGATCAGCCAGATCGTCGACGAGATTACTGCCATCTTCGGCGACATGGGCTTCTCGATCGCCGAAGGTCCCGACGTCGAGACAGATTACTATAACTTCACGGCGCTGAACTTCCCGGAAGGGCATCCGGCCCGCGAAATGCACGACACCTTCTTCTTCCAGCCGGACGAGAAGGGTGAGCGCAAGGTGCTGCGCACGCACACCTCGCCGGTGCAGATCCGCACGATGGAAGCCTCGAGCCCGCCGATCCGCATCATCATCCCCGGCAAGACCTATCGCCAGGATTCGGACGCCACGCATTCGCCGATGTTCCATCAGGTCGAAGGCCTCGTCATCGACAAGACGGCCAACGTCGCCAATATCCGCTGGGTGCTGGAAGAGTTTTGCAAGACCTTTTTCGAGGTCGACAATGTGACGATGCGCTTCCGCCCGTCGTTCTTCCCGTTCACGGAGCCCTCTTTCGAGGTCGATATCCAGTGCGACCGTTCCGGCCCGATCGTCAAGTTCGGCGAAGGCACCGACTGGATGGAAATCCTTGGCTGCGGCATGGTGCATCCGAACGTGCTGCGTCACGGTGGGCTCGATCCGGATGAATATCAAGGCTTTGCCTGGGGCATGGGCCTCGACCGTATCGCCATGCTGAAATACGGCATGCCCGACCTGCGCGACTTCTTCAACGCCGATGTCCGCTGGATGAACCACTATGGCTTCCGCCCGCTCGACATGCCGACTTTGTTCGGCGGTCTGAGCGCGTAAGCAAGGATTGATCAGATGAAATTCACACTCTCCTGGCTGAAAGAGCACCTGGACACCGATGCCACGCTCGACGAGATCTGCACACGCCTGACACAGATCGGGCTGGAAGTAGAGGATGTCGATGACAAGGCCGCGTTCAAGCCCTTCGTCATCGCCAAGGTTCTCTCGGCCGAAAAGCATCCGCAGGCCGATCGCCTGAAGGTGCTGATGGTCGATATCGGCAGCGGCGCTCCTGTTCAGGTCGTCTGCGGTGCGCCGAATGCGCGCGCAGGCCTCGTTGGCGCCTTTGCGGCTCCCGGCACCTATGTTCCCGGCATCGACGTGACGCTCGCCATCGGCAACATTCGCGGCGTCGAAAGCCGCGGCATGATGTGCTCGGAAAAGGAGCTGGAAATCTCCGACAGCCATGACGGCATTATCGATCTGCCCGAAGATGCGCCCGTCGGCACCAGCTTTGCCGCCTATGCCGGCCTCGACGATGCGGTTATCGAGATCAACCTGACGCCGAACCGTCCGGATTGCACCAGCGTCTACGGCATCGCCCGCGATCTCGCCGCCTCCGGCCTCGGGACGCTGAAGCCGCACAAGGCGCCGTCCTTCGCCGTCGAAGGCGAAACGACGACCGAGCTCAAGATCGATCTGGACGATTCGCGTCTTTGCCCCGGCTTCGCGCTTCGCCTCGTGCGCGGCGTCAAGAACGGCCCGAGCCCGAAGTGGATGCAGCAGCGGCTGCTCGCGATCGGTCTTCGCCCGATCAGCGCGCTGGTCGACATCACCAACTACATGACCTTCGATCAGGGCCGGCCGATGCACGTCTTCGACGCCGCCAAGGTCAAGGGCAATCTGGTCGTGCGTCGCGCTAAGGACGGTGAGACCGTGCTGGCGCTGGACGAGCGCGAATACAAGCTCAACCCGAGCAACGTCGTCATATCGGACGACAATGGCGTCGAGTCGATCGGCGGCATCATGGGCGGCGAACATTCCGGCTGCGACGAGAATACCACGGACGTGCTGATCGAATCGGCACTCTGGGACCCGATGAACATCGCCAAGAGCGGCCGTGGCCTCGGCATCATCACCGATGCGCGCTACCGCTTCGAGCGTGGCGTCGATCCGGAATACATGGTTCCGGGGCTTGAGCGCACGACCGAGCTGGTGCTTGCCTGCTGCGGCGGCACGGCTGCCAAGGCACGGGTCGAAGGTTATAAGGGCTATGAGGCCAAGGTGGTCGATTTCCCGCTATCGGAAGTCAAGCGCCTGACCGGCCTCGAGGTCTCGGCTGATGAAAGCAAGTCGATCCTGACCAAGCTCGGTTTCTCGGTCTCCGGTTCGGGCGAGCGCATCTCGGTCGCCGTTCCCTCCTGGCGCCCGGATGTCGACGGCAAGGCCGACCTCGTCGAAGAGATCATGCGCATCCACGGCGTCGACAACATCAAGCCGCAGCCGCTTAGCAGCCATGCCGCCGTCAACGGTAAGATCCTGACGGTGCTGCAGATCCGCACGCGCACGGCGAAGCGCGCGCTGGCATCGCGCGGCATGTTGGAAGCCGTCACCTGGTCCTTCATTTCCGAAGATCAGGCCAAACTCTTCGGCGGCGGTTCCAACGCGCTGAAGCTTGCGAACCCGATCGCATCAGACATGTCCGACATGCGTCCGTCGCTGCTGCCGGGCCTGCTCTCGGCTGTGCAGCGCAATGCCGACAAGGGCTATGGCGACGTCGCGATCTTCGAAGTCTCCGGCACCTATGAAAACGATACGCCCGAAGGCCAGCGTCGCGTCGCCGGCGGTATCCGCCGCGGCACGGCAACGCTGTCAGGCGCCGGCCGCATGTGGTCGAACGCTGCCAAGGGCGGCGGTAAGCCGGTCGACGTCTTCGATGCCAAGGCCGACGCGCTTGCCGTGATCGAGGCCTGCGGCCTGCCGATGACCAACATCCAGATCGAGCAGGGCGGCCCCGCCTGGTATCACCCCGGCCGCTCCGGCACCATCAAGATGGGTCCGAAGGTCGTGCTCGGCTATTTCGGCGAATTCCACCCGAAGACGCTGGAAGCGCTCGACGTGTCAGGCGCTCTCGCCGGCTTCGAGGTTTATGTCGATGCCATGCCCGAGCCGAAGAAGAAGGCGACCCGCACCAAGCCGGCGCTGGAGCTTTCGCCGTTCCAGGCCGTCAAGCGCGACTTCGCCTTCGTGGTCGACAAGTCGGTAGAAGCCGGCGCCATCATCCGCGCCGCCGTCGGCGCCGACCGCAAGCTGGTGACCGGCGTCAACGTCTTCGACATCTTCGAGGGCGCATCGCTCGGTGAAGGCAAGAAGTCGATCGCCATCGAAGTGCAGATCCAGCCGGCCGAGCGCACGCTGACCGACGAGGACTTCGAGGCGCTGACGCAGAAGATCGTGGCGAATGTGGCGAAGACGACGGGCGGGGTGTTGAGGGGGTGAGGCGTCTTATCTGCCGCTGAGTTTGCGGAGGGTGCGTCACCCCCCTCTGTCACTTTCGTGACATCTCCCCCACATGGGGGGAGATTGGTAACTTGCGGCGCTCGCCTGCCTCAAGCAAACATCGAGTCCGCAGAAACCACAAATTACTGTCTTGCGGATAAAGAGCTGCAGGCTCCCAACGATCTCCCCCCATGTGGGGGAGATGTCCCGAAAGGGACAGAGGGGGGTATCAGAGGTGCGCCATATCAAAAGCAACCGGTTCTACCGATGCAGATGGTAAACCTTGTTCACCACGCTCCAGCGCCCATCGATCTTCACCAGTGACAGATAGTCGGAAAACCGCATGCCGGCGAATTCGTCGACGACCTTGACGCTGGCCGCATCGCCCTCGATGTCGATCAGCTCGATGTCCATCAGCGGTATGGTGCCGGGCGGGGCGCTGCCTTCCTCGACGATGGCGGCGATGAATTCATCCCGGGTCATCCATTCCACCGCGCCCTGGTAATTGCCGATGATATCGGCTCGCGGATGGAACGCCTTGCGTAGCGCCGGCTCGTTCGCGAATGCCATGCCATCCACATAGAGATGAACAACCGCACGGATTGCCTGCTCTTCCGACATCTCGCCATTCCTCGTTTGAGTTATGCGTAAGATATCATAGACGCCGTCGGCTGACAAAAACGTGACGGCGTGATCGCGAGGATGTGACGGATACTATTCGACGAAAACCCGCACGCTCGCCGCCCGCCCGGCCGCATCGATCACGGTCAATGTCGAATATCCCGCGCCATCCGGCGTCCACTGGTTGGTGCGACGGCGCGACATGTCGGGCAGCGGCTTGCCGTTGGCGAGCCAGCGGAACGGCGCCCGTCCACCCTGCAGCTTCAGCGCCAGCGGCATGATCTGCTCGTTGCCGCTGCTGGCGCCGAGATCGACGCGCGCGCCTTCCGGCGGATAGACGATCTGCGGCGCCGGTTCGCGGCTCGAAGCGGCCAGCAGCCCGGCGGCGGTGACGGAAAAGCGCCTTTGGCTGATCGGCAGCTCGGTCGGCGCGATGCGCACCGCGCCCATCGGAGCCGGCGGGAAGGGGGTTATGGCAACGCCTGATTTGGCAAAGGCTTCGAACAGGATCGGCGCGGCCGAAACATAGCCCGCCAGCCCCGGCACGGCGCCATTGTCCGGACGGCCGACCCAGACGCCGAGCACATGCGCGCCGTCATAGCCGATCGACCATGCGTCACGGTTGCCGTAGCTGGTGCCGGTCTTGTAGGCGATGCCGAGCTGCTTGCTGCCGCGCGGCGCGATGATGTCGGAGAGAATGTCGGTGATGTTCCACACCGCGATTGGCTCCATCAGCGGCTCGTCGTCGATCGCTCCCGGCTCGTCCTGAACGCCATCGCCGATCCGCATCGCCTTGCCACGATTGGCAAGCCCGGCATAGAGCTGCACGAGGTCCTTGAGCGTCACGCCAACGCCGCCAAGGCCGATGGCGAGGCCCGGCGCCTCGTTCGGTGGCAGCTTCGGCTTCACCTCGGCGCGGCGGAAGCGCACCAGCAGCCGCGTCGGCCCGACGGCGTCGAGCAGGCGCACGGCCGGCACATTGAGAGATAATTGCAATGCCTGGCGCACGCTGACATCGCCCTGGTAGCTCATGTCGAAATTGCGCGGGCGGTAGCCGTAGAAATCGGCGGGCCGATCCTCGACGATCGTCTCCTGCGCCACATAGCCCTGCTCGAAGGCAAGGCCGTAGATGAACGGCTTCAGCGTCGAGCCGGGCGAGCGCAGCACGCGGGTCATGTCGACCCAGCCGGCGCGCGAGGAATCGAAATAATTGGCCGAACCGACTTCGCCGATGATCTCGCCGGTCTTGGCGTCGGCCATGATCATGGCGACAGACACCTTCGGCCCCAGCCGCTTCGCCGCTGCATCCGCAACGGCTTCGAGCCCTTGCTGCACGTCGCGCCGCAGCGTCGTCTTGTGCTTGACGACGCCGGGCTGCTTTCGGAGCGCCAGTTCGGCCAGATGCGCGGCATAGGCTGGCAGCTGCCGCCGGTCCGCTGGAATGGGCGAGAGTGACGCCCGTTCCGCTTCGCCTTCGCCGATCACCGTAGCCACCGCCGCGCGCTCAAGCACACGATGCCGGGCGGCCTGGGCGGCGGCGAGATTGCGGTCCGGCCGGCGCTTTTCCGGCAACTGCGGCAGTGCCACGAGCAGGCCTGCCTGCGCGACTGTCAGGTGCCGCGGCTCCTTGCCGAAATAGGCGAGGCTCGCGGCGCGCACGCCTTCCAGATTGCCGCCATAGGGCGCATGGGTCAGATAGAGATCGAGGATCTGTTCCTTGGTCAGCCGCCGCTCGATCTGGATGGCGCGAACGACCTGCAGGAGCTTCGCCGTCAGGGACCGTTCGCTGCGCGGCTCGATCAGCCGCGCCACCTGCATCGACAGCGTCGAGCCGCCTGACACGATGCGGCCGTGGGTGACGAGCTGCAGGAAGGCGCGTCCGATCGCCATGGGGTCGACGCCGTGATGATCGTAGAAGCGTCTGTCTTCGTAGGCGACCAGCATGCGCAGATATTGCGGATCGACGTCGGCAACGCCGGTCTTCAGCCGCCAACGGCCCTCGGGCGTGGCGAAGGCGCGCAGCAGATCGCCATTGGCGTCGAGCACCTCGGCCGAGACCACGCGGGCATTGTCCAGCGGCGGCGGATAGGCGCGGTCCGCGGCTTCCAGGCCAAAGACCAGCGCCACCACTGTTGCGGCAGTGGCTCCAAGGCCGATCGCAATTTTCCACCGCGCCTTCATTTCTGCTTCTTACTGCTGGGCGCCCAGCACCTCCATGCGGCCCATCGCCGTGCGGGCCGAGAACTGCGGACGATACATGTCCTCGACGCTCGCGGCCGGGTGGTCGTAGACGCCGGGGGTCACGGCGCGCACAACATAGGCGAAGGTCAGGTCACGATCGGCGCCGGAACTCTGGTCGAAGGCGGCAACAAAGCGGTCGTTGCGGAATTCGACATGGGCGGGCTGCACGTCGCTGAGCCAGTCGAAATTCGAAAGCTGGGCGCTGTTGACGATGCTCGGATTGTCGATCTCAAAGCCGGCGGGCAGGAGATCGGTCACGAGCAGGCGCTGCGGCCAGTCATTGTCCTCGGTCACATGCAGCACAACGACATAACGTTCATTCTGCTGTGCCTGGCTGACATTCGCCTCTTCGCCGTCGAGCGTGTAGTACTTGCGCTCGATCTTGAAGCCGTTGCCACTGGCGGGCAGCGGCGCAACCGGAGCCGCGACCGTGGTCACGGCAGCCGACAACGGCTGGCGCGTCGTGTTGGTGACGGTCAGCGGATGGCCCATCAGCGCGTCTCCGCTCATCTGCGCCATGTAGGTGCCGCTATGGGCGGCGCCGTTGACATCGAGCGTCAGGCCGTCGTCACCATTCTGCAGGGCGCGGGCGGCGAGCAGCATCCAGGTCTGTTCCTGGGTGCTGGTATATTTCTTGGTTTGCCAATCCTTGGCGACGACGCTCGCAAGTTCTGGAATGATCGGCGGCACCGGGCGGCTTTCTGCGGCAAGCGCCAGCACGGCGGCACCGTCGCGCAGCGACGAACCGTAATCCGAGCGAATGAAGCTGACCTTGGTGATCGCCGCCTGCTGCGACATCTGCAGCGAGTCCACGAAGATGTTGCGCGAACGCTGTGCATCGCCGTAGAGCGCCAATGATGCGGCCAGATGTGCCTTGGACAGCGGCGTCGGGAAGTCGTTCAGCATCGTATCCGCATAGTAGCGCAGATCGCTGATCGAGGCCCTTTTGTTACGCGCCAGCACGTAGAGCGCGTAGGCGATCTCGTTGCCGTTGTCCTTGACGTTGGTATTGGCGCTCAGCGCATTCTGGAGGTTTTCCAGCCCCTGCACCATGGCCTGATCCGGCACGTTGTACTTCTGCTCGCGGGCGCGGGTCAGGAAGTCCATCACGTAGGCGTCGAGCCAGAGATCGCCCGAGCCTGGGCCCCAGAGGCCAAAGCTGCCGGTCGAGGACTGGTAGGACATCTCGCGATAGATGGCGTCCTGCACGCGCTTCTGGATTTCGGCATCGTCCGCAAGACCGTTCTTGACCGCCATGTCGCTGAAGTAGAGCAGCGGCATCGCGCTGCTCGCCGTCTGTTCCGCGCAGCCGTAGGGATAGTGGCTGAGGCTCATCAAGAGGGCCGGCACGTCGAAGGCGGCGGAGCGGCTGACATTGACGCTGACGGCGGCGCCGGGCAGCACGCTGTCGGCGAGAAGGTCGGCATTGACGGTCAGGCTCTTGCCGGGCGCAAGCGCGATGACACGCCGTTCGGTGACCGGCAGCTGCGCCGGGCGAACGGGAATATCGACCGATTGATCGAGCGACATGCCCGACGCATTCGACAGCTTGATCGAGAGAGTGCCGTCGCCAGGCTGTCCGCCTGTCAGCGGCAGCGTGATGGCGTATTTGCCGCCGGTTTCCAGGTTGATCTTCTGCTGTGTGGCATTTTCATCCACGGTCACGGCGCTGTTGCCGTTGACCGCAAGCGTGTATTCGCCGGCAGGCGCATCGGTGTTGGCGACATCGAGCCGCAGGTTTGCCTTGTCTCCGGGCGCCAGGAACTTCGGCAGGCTTGCGGTGACGACGACGGGATCGCGGATGATCACGTCCTGCGTCGCGTGGCCGACGCCGGCCTTCGACCAGGCAACGGCCATCAACCGCGCCGTGCCGTTGAACTGCGGAATGTCGAAGCTGACATTGGCCTTGCCGTTGGCATCGAGCTTGATCGGACCGGAGAAGAAGGCGATCAGCTTTTCCTTTGGCGGGCTTGCCTGCAAGGCTGCCTGTCCGCCGTCGCCGCCGGTGCGAAGCTTGCCGGTTTCGCCGAGCGAGCCATCGATCAGGCGACCGTAGATGTCGCGGATTTCGAGGCCGAGCTGGCGCTGGCCGTAATACCAGTCGTCGGGAGCCGGCGGCTGGTAGCGCGTGAGATTGAGGATGCCGACATCGACGGCGGCGATCGTGACATAGGCGTCCTCATTGGCGCCTGCGCCGGCCACCTGCAGCGCGATGTTGAGTGGCTGGCGCGGCAGCGTCTTATCAGGCGCGTCGATCTTGATCTGCAGCTTGCGTTCGCCAGGGTCGACAGGTGCCCATTTGATGCCGATGGCGCGCATCGGCATGCGGCTTTCCTGAGCGTCGCCGGGGCGGAAGAGAGTCGCGGTCAGATAGGTGCCGGCGCCCCAGTCAGCCGTGACCGGGATGTCGATTTCGCCGCCCGTCGCACCGATATCGGCATTGGTGACCGAGATCAGCGTTTCCGAGCCGGCCGTCACCATCAGCTGGCCGGCATAGCGCGAGGTCACCTTCAGCTTGGCGGTGTCGCCGACATGGTAGCTTCCCTTGTCGAGCGCGATTTCCAGCGCATCCGGCGTCTCCGTCGAGGTGGAGGCGACATACCAGCCGGCATTGAACTCGACGCTGGATTGCGGGCCATTCGTATCGGCGGTGGAGACTTCGAGCCGGTAGCGGCCCCAGGTGACCGGCATGGAAATCGCAGCACCATCCGTCGTGGCGTTGATCGTGCCGACCGCCACCTGCTTGGTGGACATGATCGGCTCGAACTTCCAGCTGCTGCCGTCGCGATACCATTGATAATTGCGCTCGACGCTGAGCAGCTTCCAGGTCAGGCCCTGCATGGCCTGCTTCTGGCCGTTGGCGTCAACGGCAATGACGTGGAAGTTGCCGACCGAGTTTTCGCCGAGATCGCCGTCGAATTCCGGCTTGATGCCGATGCGCGGGCCATCCGCCTTGACGGGCAGGGTCAGCGAGCGCTCGACGGCGCGGCCGCCTGCCTCCTGCATGCGCACGGTGATATTGGCATTCAGCAGCTGCGTGGTCGAAGGCGTGTCGTTGATCGTGACGTCGAAGGTGGTCTTGCCGTTTTCGTCCAGCGCCTGCAGGTCTTCGAGCGGTACCTGCGTGCTCTCGGCCTTGCTGTCACCGCTGCTGCTGTCGTCGCCGTCATTATTGTCCTTGCCGGCGCCTTCATCGGCGAGACCAAACTGATAGCCCTTATAGGCGTCGCTCTGGCGCGTCGGCTTCAGCGTCACTTCGCCTTCGAGGTTGAGGCCGGCGGCCGGCGCGCCATAGAGGTAGCGTCCGTCGACATTAACAGGCGTCGGCTGGCCGACTTCGATCTCCTTGGCGTCGCTCTTCATATCGAATTCGATGCGATCCGGCACGAAGTCGTCGACGAGGAAGGTCTGCGAGCCGATGGAGGAACCCTTCGGGTCGGTGTAGATGTTCATCGTCCAGGTGCCGCGCATCGAGGTCTGCTGCAGCGGCAGGTCGACATTGTAGCCGCCGAGCTTGCCGCCATCGGTGACGATGCGGCGGTCCTCGACGCCATCGGGGCGCAGGAAGACGAAGGTGAGCGGCAGGTTTTCGACCGCCGTCGAGCTGACGTCACGGGCAAGCGCGGAGGCATGCACCGTCTCGCCGGCGCGGTAGATGCCGCGCTCGGTCCATGTCAGCAGGTCGATCGCGCCGGGCGCGGTTCTACCGGCCACGCCGCGGTCGGAGAGATCGAAGCCGGCGCGCGTCATGTCGAGGAAGACATAATCCTGATCGCCGTTCTGGGCGGTGATGACGGCCGGCGTCATGCCCGCCGTGCCGCGCATCAGACCGGCGCTGAAGACGGCGCGGCCATTGTCGTCGGTCTTCGCTGTGCCGAGGATTTCGTTGTTTTTGGCCAGCAGTTGCAGCTGGATGCCGGCGAGCGGCTTGGCGCTGCCGAGCGAGCGGGCGAAAACATTCAGCCCGTCGGTGCCGGCATAGGTGGTGACGCCGATATCGGACACGACGAACCACTGCGTCGCCTGCGGGTCCCACTCATGGCCGCTGTCGGGCGCAACCGCCGTCAGCACGTAGACGCCGGGCTTGCGCTGCGGCAGCGCCTCGTCGACCGGGAAGCTGGTCGCGACTTCCTTGTTGAGTTCCTGCTTGATCTCGATGGAACCCTGCCAGACCAGTTCGCCGTTGGTATCCTGGATGGTCTGTGCGCTGTAGCTGTCCACCTGCGTCAGGAACTGCGAGTTGTTCAGAAGCTGGGCGATATTGCGGTCGCCGATGCGATAGAGCTTGAGATTGGCCGTGTTAGCGTTAACGGATACGATCGGAATGCCGCGGCGAGCTGTCGAGGGCAGGACGAAATTGTCGCCGGTGAAGCGCAGCGACGCGGCGCGATCCTTGACGTAGATATCGACATTGACCTGCGAGGCGAGGTTTTCATCCACCGAGGAGGGCAGGCCGGCGCGCAGCGAAATGCGGTAATGCTGGCCGAATTCCAAGCCCTCGACGCAGATCTGGTTGTCCTTCGCGTCGACACCCTTCGGCGCGGCCCCATTGAGGGTGACGAAAGGCGTGTAGTCGACGCCGCTCTTCACCAGTTTTTCGGAGAACTGCACGCAGGCGCGCGGCGAGGCATTGTCGTTGTCGAGCGTGTTGCCGGTGACACGGAAGCCCTGGCGGGCGAGAAGATCGTTATAGGCGGCCTGGACCGCGGCGGAGCTGACGAGATTAAGGCTCGCCTTGTAGGCGTTGAGCGCCGGACGATAGTTCTGCGCATTCTTCAGCGCTTCGGCCAAAACAGCGAGCGCATCGGCGCGGCTGCTCGTGGTGCGGGTCAGCTGATAGCCGTTGAGCGCCGCATAGGCCGCCTTGGTCGCGACGGACGTGTCGTTCGTGATCGTGTTGGCGGCGCGCGCCATCTCGACCCACAGGTCGCCATTGTCGGGGCTGAGCGAAAGCGCGCCCTGGAAGGCGTTCAGGGCATTGTTGACATTGCCGGAGGTCAGCTCGATGCGGCCGAGCGCGATCAGGCTTTCGACGCCCTGGCCCTTTAGTTCGTTGCCAAGCGTCAGCGTGTTCCTTGCATCGCGCGCGCTCTGGACGAAGTTGTCGGAGAGGAAGGAAAGGGCAGGTGCTGCACCGATGTCCGGTTCGCTGGTCGCGGCCGTCTCGACGATCTTGCCGGCGATCGCGCCGGGGAAGCTGTTGAGCTGGTTGAAGTCCGACTTCATGAAGCACCACTTCACCTTGGGATTGTAGGTGAAGGCCTTGCAGGACTTGTCGCCGATGCAGGATGCGGAGCACTGGTCCAGCGTCACGTTCTGCTCGGTGCGCAGATCGAAGCCGAAGTAATCGCCATCCTTGGTGGTGACCACCTGGCGCTTGACGTCGGCTGCGGCCGAAGGGCTCAGAGATGCGAAAGTGGCGAGAAGAAAAGCGGAGAAGCCGATAAACGCGCGCTTAGACATAAGTCCTCCCAACGCTGCCCGTTTTTGATGGCGGCAATCTTCAAATTTCGGACCCATTTGTCAACCGAGCGTCGAGTTGCGGCGTACGCTTTGCGCCCATGACGATCTGCCTAGACGGTTGAAAGGCGCGGCAAATCAGGCAATTCGCATGTTCCGTTGCTCCTTGGTGGCGCTTCACTTTTCTTTTCAGTCCCAAAATGACACCGGCCTAAACGGCCGATGTCTTCGCCCGGGCAGGAAAGGCTGCCCGTTTGTCATATATTCGTCATGGCCAGGGAGGCATCGGTATACCGCTTTCCGGCAACCGTTTCGGGCGTGATGATCTCGCCGAGTTCCTTCACTTCCTTAAGTGAAAGCGCGATGTCGGCAGCCGCCGCATTCTGCTCGAGATGATGCAGCTTGCGGGCGCCGGGGATCGGCACGATATCGTCGCCCTGGTGCAGCACCCATGCGAGCGCCAGTTGCGCCGCCGTGACGCCCTTTTCCTCAGCGAGCGCTTGGAGCCTTGCGACCAGGGCCGCGTTGGCATCGAAATTGTCGCCCTGGAAGCGCGGCAGCGAGCGGCGGAAATCGTCGGCGGCAAGATCGTCCGTCTTGTGGATCGCGCCGGTCAGGAAGCCGCGGCCGAGCGGGCTGTAGGGCACGAAGCCGATGCCGAGTTCGCGGCAGGTGGCAAGCACATCCTCTTCCGGATCGCGGCTCCAGAGCGAATATTCGCTCTGAAGGGCGGCGATCGGATGCACCGCATGAGCGCGGCGGATGGTGGCGGAACCGGCTTCGGAAAGGCCGAGCGCCCGCACCTTGCCTTCTTTCACCAGTTCCGCCATGGCGCCGACCGTATCCTCGATCGGCACGTTCGGATCGACGCGGTGCTGGTAGAACAGGTCGATGACATCGGTGTCGAGCCGCTTCAGCGAGGCTTCGGCGACTTGCCTGACGTGTTCGGGCCGGCTGTCGACGCCGATCATGGCGGCGAGGCCTGATTTCGTGAGATCGAGCTTGAAGCCGAACTTGGTGGCGATGACCACGCGGTTGCGAACCGGCTTCAGCGCGCGGCCGAGCAGCTCCTCGTTGGTGAAGGGACCATAGGTTTCGGCGGTGTCGAAAAAGGTGACGCCGAGATCGACGGAGTGACGGAGCGTCTTGATGGATTCGTTGTCGTCGGTCGCGCCATAGGCAAAGCTCATGCCCATGCAGCCGAGTCCAACGGCGGAAACGGTGAGATCCTGACCAAGCCTGCGGGTTTTCATGATGTCTTCCTCTTGAGCTTTATGGGAGCGGCAGGGGCTTGTGTCCGCTGCCTACGAACTCAAGTTAGGGTTCCGGATAATGAATGAAAATCCATGCAAATCCCAATGGGCTGTTCTATAATTGAGATCAATGAACCGAACCCAGCTCTCCCAACTCGCGGTTTTTGCCGCCGTCGCCGCCCATCGCAGCTTCCGCGCTGCCGGCAAGGAATTGTCGATCGCGCCGTCGGCGGTCAGCCATGCTGTCTCCAGCCTCGAGGAAAGCCTCGGCGTGCGGCTGCTCGCCCGCACCACGCGCAGCGTGCTCCCGACCGAGGAGGGGCAGGCATTGCTTCAAAGGCTCGCGCCGGCCCTGGAGGAGATCGATATCGCATTGGAGGATACGCTTGCGACCCGTGGCCGCCCGGCGGGGACGCTGCGCATCACCGCCCCGCGCTTTGCCTCCGATCTGCTGATGGCGCCGCGGCTTGGCGATTTCCTCAATACCTATCCCGATATCACCCTTGAAATCGCCAACGAGGACGGCTTCAGCGATATCGTCAAGGAGGGCTTCGACGCCGGCATCCGGCTGGCTGAGAGCATCGAGGGCGACATGATCGCAGTGAAGGTCTCGCCTGACATACGCACCGTCATTGCCGGTTCCCCTGCCTATTTCGAGAGGAATCCGAAGCCTTTGCATCCGCGCGATCTCGTCCATCACCGCTGCATCAAACGGCGTTTCACCGACGGCTCGATCTATCGCTGGGAATTCGAGAAGGATGGCCGCGAGCTGATCGTGGCGATCGACGGCCCCTTGATCGTGATCGAGGACCGGCTTGCGGTTCTGGCTGCCGTCAATGGCGCCGGCCTTTCCTATCTGTTCGACATACGCGTTCAGCAGGAACTGGCAGAAGGCAAGCTCATCCGCGTGCTCGAGGACTGGTGCCCGCCCTATCCCGGCTTCTGCATCTATTATCCAAGCCGCCGGCAGATGCGCCCGGCGCTCAGAGCCTTCATCGACTTCTTCAAATATACCGGCCCCTAGAGCGTTCGGAATGGCGCTGAAACAAGCAATAAGCCACTACTGACAGAAATCGGGCGGCGGCAATGCCATAACTTGTCTCGGCTGATCGATAGTTTCAGAAAGGGATTGCAGCGATGAGAAAGCCGGGATCGATGAAGGGGCTTGAGGATCTCGGCCGCGTCAGGCTGTCGAAGAACTTCTTCTTCCGCGATTTCCTGCATTCGGAAATATCAGATTTCTACCGCATTCCCAATATACCCGAGCACCCGGACCTGGCGATCGAGACCGGCCGCAGGCTCTGCGAGGAATTGCTGGAGCCGCTGGAGGCGACCTTTGGCCGGCTCCATATCCGCTCCGGCTACCGTTCCCCCGAGGTCAACGCTTTCGGCAACAAGAACGGACTGAATTGCTCCACCAATCCCCATACCGCCGCGCATCACATATGGGACATGCGCGATCTCGACGGTTGCGTGGGCGCCGCCGTCTGCATCGTCGTGCCATGGCTGATCGATCACCAGAGCCATGAGGGCGATTGGCAGAAGCTCGCCTGGTGGATTCACGACCACCTACCCTATGCGTCGCTCTGCTTCTTCCCGAAACTGTGGGCCTTCAATATCCAGTGGCACGAGCGGCCGAAACGAACCATCCAGAGCTTTGTCAGCCCACGTGGCATGCTGACCAAGCCTGGCATGGCCAATTGGGACGGCGACCATTCCACCCACTATGCGGGCTTTCCGAAGCTCAGATATTGACGCGGTAGCGAATGTGCCCGTCGCTCTTGACGTAGGTGTCGTAGAGCTTGCGGGCCGTCGCGTTGCCCTCTTCGGTGTGCCAGTAAAGCCGGGCCCAGCCGTTCGTCTTGCAGAGCGCGACGAGATCGTCGAGCAGCGCGCGCCCAACGCCGTGGCCCCTGGCGTTTTCATCGACGAACAGGTCTTCCAAATAGCAGTCGGGAGCGTGGGTCCATGTGCCCTCATGCGTGATGCAGAGGGTGAAGCCCTTCACCTCGCCGTCGACCTCCGCCACGCGCATGAAGATTGCCGACGCCGGATCGAAGACCCGGCGCCATGTCGCATCGGTGATGTCGGGCGTGATCGTGACGCGGTAGAAGGCCAGATAGCCGTCCCACAAAGCACGCCAGCGTGCTTCGTCTTCCGGTCTGGCGTCGCGGATCGTCACGGTCATCTGCCTATCCCTGTTTATTTGGCCTCTATTTATTCGCCGGCTTGATCGAGCAGGCGCATGGCGTCATCGGAAAGCGAAAGCTTCGTCGAATTGATTAGCGCGTCGAGCTGGCCGAGGCTAGTGGCGCTGGCGATCGGGGCGGTGACGCCGCGCTTGCGCAGCAACCAGGCAAGCGCGACCTCGGCGGGCTTTGCGCCGGTATCGGCGGAAACCTTGTCGAGCGCTGAAAGGATGCGCAGGCCCTTATCGTCGAGATAGGCGGCAACCCGGTTCTCGCGCGCGCGTCCTTCGGTATCCGCCTTGGTGCGATATTTGCCGGTCAGGAAGCCGGCTGCGAGGCTGAAATAGGTGATGACGCCGATCTCTTCCCTGACACAGAGATCCGCCAGCGGGCCCTCGAAACCGTCGCGGGCATAGAGGTTATATTCGGGCTGCAGTACGTCGTAGCGCGGCAGGCCCGCCTTGGCGGCGGCATCGAGCGAGGCCTGAAGCTGCGTCGCATCGAGGTTCGAGCAGCCGACATGACGGATCTTGCCCTGTTCTTTCAGCTTGGCATAGGCGGCGAGCGATTCTTCATGCGGTGTTTCCGGGTCCGGCCAGTGCGACAGATAAAGGTCGATATGATCGGTCTGCAGTCGCTTCAGCGAGGCCTCGGCGGCCTCGATGATATAGTCGGCCTTGAGCCCCTTCTTGCCCGGACCCATATCCGATCCGACCTTGGTGATGATAATGGCCTTGTCGCGCGAAACGCGGCTCTGCTTCAGCCACTTGCCGATGATCTCCTCGGAATCGCCGCCCTTGTTGCCGGGAACCCAGCGGGAATAGACGTCGGCCGTATCGATCGTGTTGAGGCCGGCATCGAAGAAGGCGTCGAGCAGTGTGTAGGAAGTCTTCTCATCGGCCGTCCAGCCGAAGACGTTGCCGCCGAAAACGATGGGGGCGACGAAAAGATCGGTTCGTCCAAGCTTGCGCAGGTCCATGACACATCTCCAAATTACTTGAGCAGGAAGCCGGCGTCAGAGGCGCCGGCGGGGAGGGATAGAGCAGGCTACCGCCGCAAGCGGTGAAATTCCACTAACGATTTCTTTATTCACGGGCGAAGGGCACTTTGTGGAACGGCGTTGCGCCTGCTGCGGCTGCCGCTTAAGGTCGGCGCCGTTGCGCCGGCGTCGAGTCGCCGGCTCTGCTTTTCAATTTTACCGGTTTCGATGGTGCGGCCTGTGCCTGGGAAGCGGCGTTTCAGGAGAGAGATCATGTTGCGTTTCGGAATTCTGTCGACGGCGAAGATCGGCCGCGATGTGGTGGTGCCCGCCATTCAGGATGCGGAAAACTGCGTTGTGACAGCCATCGCCAGCCGCGATCTCGACCGCGCCCGGCAGATGGCCGATCGTTTCTCCGTGCCGCATGCCTTCGGCTCCTATGAGGAGATGCTCGCCTCCGACACCATTGATGCCGTCTATATTCCGCTGCCGACCGCCCAGCATGTCGAATGGGCGATCAAGGCCGCCGATGCCGGCAAGCATGTTCTGTGCGAAAAGCCGATCGCGCTCAAGGCTGATGATATCGACAGCGTGATCGCTGCCCGCGACCGCAACAAGGTACTGGTGATGGAGGCCTATATGGTGGCCTATGCGCCGGTCTGGCGGAAGGTTCGCTCGCTGCTCGCCGATGGCGCCATCGGCCGCCTCCGCCACATCCAGGGTGCCTTTACCTATTTCAACCGCGACGCCGGCAATATGCGCAATATCCCGGCGCTTGGCGGCGGCGGTCTGCCCGATATCGGCGTCTATCCGACGATCAGCACCCGTTTCGTTACAGGCCGCGAACCCCTACGCATTCAGGCGGTGACGGAGCGCGATCCGGAATTCGGCACCGACATCTATTCAAGCGTCAAGGCCGATTTCGGCGATTTCGAGCTCACCTTCTACGTCTCGACGCAGATGGCCGGCCGGCAGGTCATGGTCTTCCACGGCACGGAAGGCTTCATCGAGGTGAAGTCGCCCTTCAATGCCAATCGCTATGGGGCGGAAGAGCTGGAGCTGACCAATCGCAGCCATTCGGAATCGCAGATCTTCCGCTTTCCCGACAGCCGCCAGTACAAGCGCGAGGCGGAAGCCTTTGCGTCGGCGGCTCTCGGAGAGGGCACGGAAATCGTGTCGTTGGAAAGCTCGAAGCTTAATCAGAAGGTCATCGACGCCATCTACCGCGCCAGCGAAAAGGATGGCTGGGAACCGGTCTGATCGGCTTCTCCATTCCTCTACGCAGTTCGGAACAAAAAACCGCCGCGCACCTTTCCTGGAACTGCTTCAGGGGTTCTCTCGGTGGCGGAAGACGAAGCGTGAATAGCCGAAGAAGCTGAACGCCGTCGCCGCCCCTGAGGCCAGCGTCAAGGCGATGATCGGCCTGAGCCCCGGCTCGGTCATCAGCAACGAGCTGAAGAGAGCATAGTTCAGCAGCGCCGAAGTCAGGCCGACCGAACCGTAGCGGAAGCCTTCCGCCGCCAGTGACCGGTCGGACCGGCCGAAGGTGAAATTGCGGTTGAGAACCCAGGTCGCAAGCAGGGCGCTCGGTATGGAGATGGCGCGGCCGATGAAGGGGCCGAGGGGGGTGAACCACAGTAGCAGATGCAATACGCCGGCATCGACGACGAAGCCGATACTACCGGCGATCAGGAAGCGAAACAGCTTCTTCATGCAGCCTTGGCCCTTTTCTTCCGGCTTGCGGGCTTCTCGAGTTCAGCCATGTACACCGCCCCGTCATCGCCGTTTTCGCGCGAGGACGGCTTGGCGAGACTCATATAGTGGATGCGCAATTGTTCCGCACGGGCACGCGCCACGGAATCGAGGATCAGGCCGGCCGTGAACAGCATGAATGAAATCATCATCAGCGCCAGGGAGAGCACCCAGGTCGGCATGCGCGTTACCAGCCCGGTTTCGAAATACTCGATGAAGACCGGAATAGAGAAGCCAATGCTGATTTCCATCGAAATGGCGCTCAGAATGCCGAAGAAGGCGAAGGGCCGCGTTTCCTTCATCAGCATCGCGAACATCCAGAGGATCTTGCCGCCGTCGCGGAAGGTGGAAAGCTTCGAATGCGAGCCTTCCGGCCGCCGACCGTAATCGAGTTCGAGTTCGCTGACGGGCAGCTTCAGGCGCGAGGCATGAACCGACATCTCCGTTTCGATCTCGAAACCGCCCGATACGGCGGGGAAACTCTTGACGAAGCGGCGCGAGAAGGCGCGGTACCCGGAAAAGATATCGGTGAAATCGGCGCCGAAAATGGTGCGATAGAGCCAGTTGAAGATGCGGTTGCCGAAGGCGTGGCCCTGCCGGCCGGCATCGTTATGCACGTTGCGGCGGGTGCCGACGACCATGTCGGAGCCTTCCGTCAGCAGCGTGCGGATCAGCTCTTCGGCATCTTCGGGCGCATAGGTGCCGTCGCCATCGGCCATCAGATAGATGTCGGCCTCGATATCGGCGAACATGCGGCGCACCACATGACCCTTGCCCTGCCGGCGTTCGCGCACCACGGTCGCGCCCGAAAGCATCGCATGCAGCGCCGTGCCGTCGGTGGAATTGTTGTCGTAGACATAGATCGCGGCCTGCGGCAGCGCCTTGCGGAAACCGCGCACGACGTCGCCGATCGTCGCGGCTTCGTTGTAGCAGGGCAGGAGGACAGCGATATTCAGCTTCTCATTCCACATGGTCTTGGCCGGTTGCTACGTGTGAGGTCAAGTTGAGGCCCGATTGACGATCCGGACGAGAGCTTATCCCGTTGGCTGTTAATAAGACCCTATGGCTGCGAAATAAAAATGGCGGGATATCGGCGCTGCGAAAAACATTATCGTGATGAAAGCGGCAGCGGACATGGGCTTTACTTTTTTTTGATGGGCAGCCGCTAGCGTATCAACCCGACTATCCTTCCAACATGAGGTTTATCGAGATGGCGCAGACGCTGGCATTGCCGCCCGAGGCAGCCGGAACGGCAGAGAAGAAGGCGCCTCTGCGCTGGTCTCATCCGGCCGTCGTCGCGCTCATCTATGCCCTCGTCATCATCGTCGCGCAGCTCGTCATTCATCGCAATCCCACCGACTATGTCGGCCCGGATAATGACGACGCCATGCGCCTCGTCGAGGTGCGTGATTTCCTCGCCGGCCAGGGCTGGTTCGACATGATGCAATACCGCCTCGGCCTCGATGGCGGGACATTGATGCACTGGTCGCGCTTCATCGATCTGCCGATCGCAAGCCTCATTCTCGTCTTCCGGATGTTCTTTTCGCCAGAAGGCGCCGAAGCAGCGGCACTGACAGTCTGGCCGCTGATGCTCATCCTGCCGCTGATGTTCTTCATGGGTCTTGCCGGCCGGCGCATCGCAGGCGTGGAAGGCATGCACTTTTCGTTGATCCTGACGGCATTCTTCGTGCTGATTTCGCCGCGTTTCGTGCCGGGATCTATCGATCACGACAATGTCCAGCTTGGTCTCGTCGCCCTTACCGTCGCCATGCTGGTCGACGAAAGCTATCGGCCGCGCAACTTCGCCATCGCCGCCATTGCCCTTGCCATCCAGCTTGGCATCGGGGCCGAGACGACGCCCTTCGTTGCCGTCGCCTGCATGTCGGTTGCCTGTTTGTGGGCCTGGAAAGGCGAAGCCTTCGCGCCTGCCGCAAGAGCCTTTGCCTTGACGCTGACGATCGCCGTCAGCGCCGCCTTCTTTTCGCTGGTGCCGCCGCGTTTCTATTCCATGGTCACCTGCGACAATCTCTCGCTCGGCTTTTACGGCATCACCAGCGCCGGCTGTGTCGGACTTCTCTTCTCCTCCATCCTTGCCAGCCGCCTGGCTCGGCCGTGGCGTATTGCGGTTCTCGCGGCCAATGGCGCTTTCGTGTTCGCAACGACCGTCGCGCTCGCGCCGCAATGCCTGCGCAATCCGCTTGCCGATCTGGACCCCATGCTGGTGGACCTCTGGCTGAGCAAGGTGACCGAGGCTCAGCCGATCCTTTCGATCGCCCGTCACCAGCCCGATACGCTCGGCGCCTTCTATGCAACCGGTCTTCTGGCCATGGTCTTTTGCGCAATTCGCATCCTGCGCGGCGATCGCGCCGGCCTCTTTGCCACCCTTATGGCAATGGTCGCGATCAATTGGGTGATTACGCTCGTCCAGGTGCGCGGCGCGGAGTTCGCCAACCTGCTGGCCATCCCGCCCTTGGCTCTGGTGATTGCCGATCTCAGGCGCAGCTACATGGCCGATACGAGGAGCCTACGCTCGGCCTTGCTCTATGCGGTGACGATGCTGGTTTCGGTTCCGGCCGTATGGGCGGTCGGCGGCGCGCTGGCCACGAGGGGCTTCGGCAACGGCCTCGATGTCGCGACGCCCGCCAAGGCGGAGGAGACAGCCGATTGCGCCTCGAAGGTGGCGCTGGCACCCATTGCCGGCCTGGAGCCGGGTGTGGTCGTATCGACGTCCAACATGGGAGCGCCGCTTCTGCGCTTCACGCCGCATCGCGCTCTGTCCGGACCTTATCATCGCGATCAGGCCGGGATGCTTGCCGAATTGCATATAGCGCTTGCCGAGCTGCAGGACGCCGAAGCGCTCCTGCTTGCCGCCAAGGTCACGCTGGTTGCCTTCTGCAAGGGCGATCCGCAGGTGGAAGCACTCTCCAAGATGAAACCGAAGGGGCTTTATGCCCAGCTCGGCGCGGGGCATGTGCCGTCCTATCTGGAGCCGATCCAGGCGCCGGCTGGTGCCGCCGTTCGCTTCTTCCGCTTCAAGCCGCAGTATTGAGCTAGGCGCGACGCTGCTCCATCATGTCGGCGGTGACGAGATAGCCGATGAAGCCGAGATTGTAACCGCCGAGCGTGATGAACAGTGTCGTCAGCGGCGGCGGTGTGACAGACATCGCGACAGCCGCCATGAAGGCGATGCTCACCAGTGCCACGCCGAGCAGTGCGCCGATCGTCGTGCGCTGCAGGCCGGCGGCAATTCCGATGATCGTGGCGGTCGCGAATATCATCGCTCCATATCCTCTTTACCAAGAACCAGTTTGCACAGGTTTACGCATGGATGGCTAAGAAAGGCTTTGTCAGCAGGGTTAACGCTTGATGAACCAATAAGCTCCGCGCCTTTTATGGGACATGCAAGGGAGGCGGCAGCACCTTAAATATGCGCACAATCCTGCCCTTCGATCGATTCAGACTTAAGGGGTATGCGCCAGGCTCCGCATTTACCGCGACATCGGGTAGAAGGAGGATATGAGCAGCTTTTTTGAGAATGATTCGCCTTCGAACCTGACGGAATACTCCGTCTCGGAATTGTCCGGATCGATCAAGCGCACGGTCGAGAATGCGTTCGACCAGGTGCGCGTGCGCGGCGAAATCTCAGGCTATCGCGGGCCGCATTCTTCGGGCCACGCCTATTTCTCGCTGAAGGATGACCGCTCCCGTATCGATGCTGTCATCTGGAAAGGCACCTTCTCCAAGCTGAAATTCCGCCCCGAAGAGGGGATGGAGGTTATCGCGACCGGCAAGGTGACGACCTTCCCGGGCTCGTCGAAATATCAGATCGTCATCGAGAGCCTGGAACCGGCCGGCGCGGGCGCCTTGATGGCGCTGTTGGAGGAGCGCAAGCGCAAGCTCGGTGCCGAAGGCCTCTTCGATCCCGAGCGCAAGCGCAGGCTTCCCTTCATGCCTGCCGTGATCGGTGTCGTCACCTCGCCGACCGGCGCCGTCATTCGCGATATTCTGCATCGCATTTCCGATCGCTTCCCCGTGCATGTGCTGGTCTGGCCGGTCAAGGTGCAGGGGGAGGGTTCCGGTGACGAGGTGGCGAATGCCATTCGCGGTTTCAACGAATTCGCCCCCGATGGCCCGATCCCTCGTCCCGATGTGCTGATCGTCGCGCGCGGCGGCGGTAGCCTGGAGGATCTCTGGAGTTTCAACGACGAGGCTGTCGTCCGCGCCGCTGCCGCCAGCGACATCCCGCTGATTTCGGCCGTCGGTCACGAGACCGATTGGACGCTGATCGATTATGCCGCCGACGTGCGGGCGCCGACGCCAACCGGAGCCGCCGAAATGGCCGTGCCTGTTAAGGCCGAGCTGGAGGCACAGCTCGCAAACCTTTCCGCCCGCCTGCAAGGCGGAGTGGGCAGGCAGATGGATCAGCGGCGCCAATCGGTGCGGGCGCTGCTGCGTGCCCTGCCTTCGCTCGACCAGATCCTCGCCTTGCCGCGCCGCCGCTTCGATGAGGCAGCCACTGGTCTCGGCCGCGGGCTGGAGCTGAACACGCTGAACAAGCGCCGTACCTTCGAGCGTATGGCCTCGCAGCTGCGGCCGGATATCCTCTCGAACCGCATCGCCGAGCGCCGCCAGCAATTGGGTGAGCGGATGACGCGCGCGGAGCGGACCATCGAGCGCATGCTCGACCGCTCGCGCGCCCGCATCGAACGGGCCGATGCCGTCTTCGCCACGCTGCCGTCTCGCCTCGAAGCGCAGACCGGCCGCGCGCGCGACCGCCTCGGCAATCTCGTCCGCCAAGCCGACACCGCCATCCGCCATCAGCTGGCCCGCGCTCGCAGCGAGCTCGTCGCACAAGAGCGCATCCTGCAGTCGCTCTCCTACAAGAACGTCCTGAAGCGCGGCTATGCCGTGGTTCGCGACGAGGATGATCGGCCGGTTTCGCTTGCTGCCGCGCTCACGGCAGGCGCCGCCATCTCGATCGAGTTCGCCGATGGCCGCATCGGCGCTGTTACCGGTGATGATGCCGGGGCACCGTCGCCGGCCGGTTCACCGTCGCCGAAGAAGCGCAGTGCCAAGCCGGCTGAAGCAGCTGCTCCGCCGAAGCAGGGAAGCCTGTTCTGATGCGTATCCTGCTAGTTTTGGCCCATCCGTTGGAGGATAGTTTTGCCGCGGCCGTGGCAAAACTCGCCGAAGAGACGCTCGTTGCCGGAGGGCATCAGGTCGATCTCCTCGACCTCTATCGCGAGGACTTCGATCCGCGCCTGAACGAATCCGAGCGGCGCGGCTATTTCGACCAGCCCTATGATACCTCGGGTGTCGACGATATCGTCACGCGGTTGCGGGCAGCCGAAGGGCTGATCCTGGTCTTCCCGCAATGGTGGTTCAATTTCCCGGCCATCCTCAAGGGCTTCTTCGATCGTGCCTTTGCGCCCGGCGTCGCTTTCACCCATGATGCCGCCGGTGGTCGCATCGTACCGAAGCTCACCAATATCCGCCTGTTCTGGGCACTGACGACAACCGGCTCGCCCTGGTGGATCGTGCATCTTTACATGGGAAATCCGGTGCGGCGCCTGTTGAAGCGCGGCATTGCCGCCTTCTGCGCCAAGCGGCTGAATTTCCGCATGCTGGCGCTGCACGATATGGACCGTGTAACCGATGCCGGACGCAAGGCGCATCTTGCTCGCGTCAGGAAAGCGCTGGCGACGATCTGATCCTGCGCTTCCAGCCAAAAAAGATGCCGCGGCAGGGGATACCGCGGCACGATCGCATTCGAATGGCTGAACCTCGTTAGGCCCACTCGCCCTTGCGCATGACGGGAACCCGCGAACCATCGGCATTGATGCCGTCAATATCGACCTTGTCGGAGCCGATCATCCAGTCGATGTGGATCAGGCTGGAATTGCCGCCCTGCGCCTTGATCTGCTCCTGACTGAGGTTGGCGCCGTCGATGAAGCACTTGGAATAGCACTGGCCGAGCGCGATGTGGCACGAAGCGTTTTCGTCGAAGAGCGTGTTGTAGAACAGGATGCCGCTCGCCGAGATCGGCGAGGAATGCGGCACCAGCGCCACTTCGCCGAGCCGGCGTGCTCCTTCATCGGTGTCGAGCACCTTGTTCAGCACTTCCTCACCGCGCGTCGCCTTGGCCTCGATGATCCGGCCGCCTTCGAAGCGCACCTGGATATTGTCGATCAGCGTGCCCTGATGCGACAGCGGCTTCGTCGACGAGACGTGACCTTCGACGCGCAGCGCGTGCGGCGTGGTGAAAACCTCTTCCGTCGGGATGTTCGGGTTGCAGGTAATGCCGTTCTTGGCGGTGGAAGCGCCGCCATGCCATTCGTGGCCATCGGCCAGGCCGACCGTCAGGTCGGTGCCCGGTCCCTGGAAATGCAGGGCGGCGAAGCGCTTGCCGTTCATCCAGGCCGAACGCTTGTGCAGATTGGCGTTGTGTTCGGCCCAGGCCGCGATCGGATCTTCGAGATCGACGCGCGAAGCCGAGAAGATCGCCTTGGCGAGCTTGGCAACCGCGATCGCTTCCGGATCGTTCGGGAAGACCAGCTTCGCCCAGGAGGGGTTCGGATAGGAGACGATGTTCCAGTTGGTGTCGAAATTCGAGATCTTTTCGAGCGCCGGCTTGTAGGCGGCCGAATTGGCGCGGTTGGCGCGCGCCACCTTGTTCGGGTCCTGATTGGAGAGCAGCATCGGATTGTCGCCGGCAATGGCAAGACGCGCCGTATTGTTGGAGAAGGCCTTGGCCATGCCCTCGTAGAGCCACGTCGCGGCGCGGTCGAAGCTCGCATCCTCGCCGTATTCATAGCGGGCAAGCGTCGTCTCTTCGTCCGAATAGAAGGTGGAGACGAGGCCGGCGCCGGCCTTGTAGGCCTCGCGCGTGATCAGCCGCACCAGCGGCATCGCCGCGACCGGCGCAGTTATGAGCAGATCCTGGCCGGCCTGCAGCTGCAACCCGACCTTTACGGCCACTTCCGCAAGCTTCTGCAGCTTGGCGTGATCGACGGGATGATGGTTGGGGGAGGCTGATGTCATGGCAAAACCTGCTTGGCTGATATCGAAGATGGTCTGAAGACTTAGACCGGTTTGCGGCGAAATTGAAGGCGATTTGTCCGATCTTGAAGATCGTCAGGCAATCAGCTGTGCGGCCTTGGCCTTGAGGGCGGTCAATGCATCCTGTGGGCTGAGCCGCACCTGCAGGCCGCGCTGGCCGCCATTGATGTAGACATAGGCCTCGGTCATCGCCTGGGCCTCGATGGCGGTCGGCACCAGCTTCTTCTGGCCGAAGGGGCTGATGCCACCGACATGATAACCCGTCAGACGCTCGGCATCGACGGGCTTCATCTTGGTAGCTGACTTACCGCCGAAGGCTGCGGCGAGCTTCTTCATGCTGACTTCGTGGTCGGAGGGCACGACGACGCAGACCGGCTTGCCGTCCACCTCCGCCATCAAGGTCTTCAGCACCCGATGCGGTTCCTCGCCGAGCGCTTCCGCCGCCTGCAGGCCGACACGTTCCGCATTTGGATCGTAGTCATAGGCATGCACGGTGAAGGCGACCTTCGCCTGGGTCAGCACTTGCGTCGCACGGGTGGTTTTTGACATGGACTTATCTCTAGGCGGCCTTGCCGAATGCAGCCGCATAAATATCGGGCTTGAAGCCGATGAGCAATTTGCCGTCTGCCTCCAGCACCGGGCGCTTGATCATCGAGGGTTGCGCCAGCATCAGCGTAATGGCCTTGTCCTTCGAAAGATCGGTGCGATCTGCCTCGGGGAGGGCCTTGAAGGTCGTGCCGGCGCGGTTGAGCACGACTTCCCAGCCAGCCTCCTTCGTCCAGCGCTCCAGATGATCCCGATCGATGCCGACGGCCTTGTAGTCGTGGAAATCATAGGCGATGCCATGCTCCTCGAGCCAGGTCCGGGCCTTCTTCATCGTGTCGCAGTTCTTGATGCCGTAAATGGTGATCGTCATGTCGAATCCGTCTCTTGCTGTCGGATAGGGCATAACATGCGAATAAAGGCGGATGAAAGCCGGCCTGAGGGCAAAGCGGTTCCCTCGTCCATTGCGGTTGCCACCAATAATCCTGTAAATATGCAGCGTGCATATTTATGGTGCGGGCAAGCATGGCGACGGACAAGGAAACATTGCGGCTGGAAAATCTCTTTGGCGCCATGGGCCTGGCTCTGGTGGACAAGATGGAAAGGGCCTTTGCCGATGAAACCGGGCTTGGCCCGAGCGCGATTGCCGCCATCGTCCAGATCGGCACCGAGCCCGGCCTGACGATCGAGACCTTGCGCAGGATGATCGCGCTTTCCCATTCCGCCACCGTACGCCTTGTCGACCAGCTGGTGGCGTCCGATCTCGTACTGCGTGCCGGCGGCGTCGAGGGTGACAAGCGCGCCCGGTCGCTGCAATTGACCGAGAGCGGACGCGCGCTTTTCGAGCGTAGCCTGGCCGCTCGCCGCGCGGTCATTCATCGGGCCTTTGCGGTGCTCGGCCCGGAAGAGGCGGCGCAATTCGGCCATCTCGTCGAGAAGCTGCTGCCGGCATTGGTCGACCTCGGTGACGATCAGAATGTTGTCTGTCGCATTTGCGATCAGGGCGTTTGCGATCAGGATCGCTGCCCGATCGCCTTCATGACGTAGCCCCTTGATAGGGCCTTGACATTTTCATAAAATATATGCACACTGCATACATACAGTTCAGAGAGGCGCATACTGCACCCTCGATGCATTGAACATTGCCTGTATCAGCTCGATAGGAGGCATGATTGCAATGGGATATCGTTCAATTCTTGCCCGGCTAACGGCCGTGGAGCGTGTTGCGCTTGTCGGAGCGCGGCATCAACTTCGTCGCTTCGGTGTGCTCCTTCGCGAGGCGGCGGCGATCGCCTTTGCCATGCGCTGCAAGGTCATCGATCGCCGCTAGACTCAGGTCAGTCTTCCAGCGTTCCCGGCTTGCGGGCGACGGAGCTCGGCTTGTCCGAGCCGATCTTCATCAGATCGCCACGCCGGCGCACCAGCCGGTCCGAGACGCGGGTGATGATGAGGCCGGCTTGCGGCGCGCGGACGTCAATAGTTCCATCCGCCATGCCGGCTGCGGTGATGATGGTTGCCAGCAGCTCACCTTCTTCGACCCGCTCGCCGATATTGCGATGGAAAAGCACGGTGCCTGCCTGCGGCGCACGGATCATCTCGACATTGTCGAGCGGCACGGCCGGTCCATCGAATGCGCCGAGCGCGACGCTGTCATCATGCACTGCGCCGCGCGCAGCCAGGAAGCGCCAGAGCCCTGCTGCATCGTCCCTTGCCATTTCGGGATAGACATCGCGGGTGCCCCGCAACTCGACCGTCACCGAAAGCTTGCCCGGCAACCTTGCCTTCTTCTCGCCCGGTACCTCGTATTTCCAGGCGAAGCTGACGGCCTCTTCGAAGGCCGAGCTTTCGCCATCCGACAGCAAGACGGCATCCATCTTGAGCGCTGCGGCGAGATCGGAAGCCTCGGGCCAGAAGGCCTCATCGATATAGGCATATTGCAGGGATTCATCATCGCAATGGAGATCGATCACCAGATCGGCACCGAGCGCCATGTGGATCAGCTGGCGTTTCAGCCGGTCGACGGCGGGATAGTGTGCAAGGTTCTCGATCAACAGATCCCGGTCACGTGACGAGATCAGCGGGAAGTCGCGGTTGAAATTGGTGCGCGATCCCAGATCGAAGCGGCCCTGCATCTCGCCGAAATGCGATTGCGCCGCGCCGATCGGATTGGCATGCGGCACCACGATGATATCGCTGAGGATCGTGCCCGCCGCCTCCGCCTGCCGCAGCCGCTCGCAGAGAAAATGAACGAGTGCCGTGCCCGGCAGTTCCCCGGCATGCAATGCGGCCTGGATATAGATCTTCGGCGCATCGGCCTTGGTGCCGGCAAAATGCAGAACCGGCAGCCGCCAGGCGATCCCCGCGGTGTCGCCTTCGATGACGATTTCCGTGGCGTTCATGTGCGGGCCTCCTGCTGATGATAATCGGAGACCCATACCAAGCCTTGACCGCTGGCCGCAACTGTTTGTCGCCCGGCGATGACATCGGGATCGGGGAGAGCGGCTTGAAATGGTTCTCAGCGGCTACTGTTTCTGCGGAGGCAGAAGCTCAGGATCAGGCTGAGCAGCACCGCGCCGACCCCGAAGGAGAAGGGGGCTGCATAGCCGAGATGATCGGCAAAAAGGCCGGCGATCGGTCCGGTCGAGCCGAGCGACACGTCGAGGAAGATCGAGTAGAGCCCAAGCGCGACGCCGCGGTTTTGCGGCGGAATGCGCTCCATCGCCTCGTTGCCGAGTGCCGGGAAGACCGGAGCGAAGCCGGCGCCGGCAAGCGCCGCGCCGATGATCGCGACGGTCGGAGAGGGCGCAAAGGCAAGTGCCGCGAGGCCGATGATCTCGATGACGAGGGAAATGCGCACCAACGGCAGACCGCCGAAGCGGGCAACCGCTTGTGCAAGACCCAGGCGCACGCCCATGAAGGCAACGCCGAAGGCGCTGAGCGCAAAGGATGCGCCATCCCAGCCACGGCTATGAAAGAAGAGAGCGACGAAGGCCATGACGACGCCGAAGCCGCTGGAGGCGAGCGCGAGCGCGACACCGTATGGCGCGACGCGGCTCAGCACCTGGCCGGTGCCGATGCCCTTTTCCTTCACGCCCGGAACAGGTGGCCGCGTTTGCGCCAGCATGAATCCGGCGACGGCAAGGACGATGGTGACGACGCCGATGGCGAAGAAGCCGTACTGTCCCTGCAACCAGGCACCCACGGGGGCGGCAAGCGCGATGCCGCCATAGGTGGCGATGCCGTTCCAGGAGATGATGCGAACGGTTTCACGCGACCCCATCAGGCCGATCGCCCAGGTGATCGCCGCCGTGCTCACCCAGCTTTCGCCGATGCCGAGCGCCAGCCGGCCCGCAAGCAGGAGCGCAAGGCTGGCCGTCGGGACGTGGATCGTAAATGTGGAGGCGATCGTCAGCGCGCCTGACAGGCCATAGGCGAGGAAGCCGAGAAAGACCGAGCGGCGTGGCCCGTATTGATCGCAGAGCCGCCCGACCTGCGCCCTACTGACGATGGTCGCGACATATTGCACGCTGACGGCGATGCCGGCCCAGACGACGCCGAAGCCGAGGCCGCTGTCGACATAGGTCGGCAGAACCGCAAGCGGAAGCCCGATGGCGAGGTAGCCGAAGAAGGTCAGTGCGACGATCGAGACGAGGGATAGGGTCGAAGTGGATCGAATGGTCTGGGAGGCAGTGTTCACGGGATATCGCCTGCGGGCACCAGTAGCGATGCCCATGCTGTTTGCCACGAAGGATCGGGGTTCGTATCGAATAGCGATGGCGGCGGTGGCCTGAAGCCCGTGCGTCGCCACGGATAACCGGTATCAGGCAAAAGCACCCGAGGTCAACGAATTGCTGCCTTGCAGCAAAAGCCATTGACGGGATGAATTGATTGTGCGTGCGGCCCGAAGGCGTTGCGCCTTTGGAGCGGGACCGACGAGCCGGCCCCGCTCGAAGCGTCTCACATCGTCAAGACGACGCTGGCTGTCGTTCGTCCAGCCTCGAGATCGGCATGGGCCTGGGCCGCATCCTTCAGCTCGTATTCCGCGCCGATCGGGTTGACCAGGCCGGCTTGCAGCGCCGCCATCAGCGCCGTCGTGCCCTGGCGGTAGAGTTCCGGATCGTTGGCATAGGTCAATACGCTCGGGCGCGACAGACTGATCGCGCGCGGCGCGGTCAGCTCCTCTATCTGGATCGGCGGAATCGGGCCGGCTGCCTGGCCGAGACTTGCGACCATGCCGAAAGGGCGCACGGCGGCAAGCGTCTGCGACAGCATCGTTCCGCCGATGCCATCGACGGCGAGATGCACGCCGCGGCGATCGGCAATGCGGCGCGTTTCCTCCACCCAATCCTCCGATGTGTGCAGCAGCACGACATCCGCGCCGGCCTCGTAGGCAAACCCGGCCTTGGCTTCGGAGCCGACCGTGGCGATGACGTTGGCGCCGATCCGCTTGGCAAGGCGCGTGACGAGCTGGCCGAGACCGCCGGCGCCTGCATGCACCAGCACCCATTCGCCTGATTTCACCGGATAGACCTTCTGCAGCACCATTTGCGCGGTCAACCCGCGCAGCATCGTGCTGCCGGCGACCCGCTCGCTGACGCCTTCGGGCAATTTCACCAGGCGGGCGGCCGATAGCGTGCGAACTTCGGCATAGCTGCCAAGCGGATGGCCGATATAGGCGACGCGGTCGCCGATCTTCAGCCCTTCGACGTCAGGGCCGAGCGCCTCGATGACGCCGGCACCCTCGAAGCCGAGCACGCTCTGGCCTGGCGGCAGAGGATAAAGCCCGGACCGGACATAGATGTCGACGAAATTGACGCCGGAAATGCTCTGGCGGATGCGCGCCTGGCCGGGGCCTGGCTCGGTGGCGGGGAGCTCGACGGCTTTCATGGCCTCGGGTCCGCCGGGGCCGGTAATGGCAATCGCTAGGGGCATGTAGAAGTCTCCTTTCAGGAGATCTTTGACCATAAATGCCGGTTTGAATAAATTCGGTATGAGCTCACCACATCTGTGCAATAATGCACCGATGATCGATTGGCAGGACCTTCTTCATTTCGCCGCGCTGGCACGGACCGGTTCGCTCTCGGCTGCGGCGCGCGAGCTGGGCGTCGATCACGCAACCGTCGGCAGACGCATTGCCGCGCTGGAGCGTTCGCTCGATCTGCGCCTCATCGACCGGCGCCCGCGCACTTCGCCCTTGACGGCGGACGGCCGCGCCATTGCCGAGCTCGTGACCGGCATGGAGGAAAATGTCGAAGCGATCAGGCGCTATTCGAAGAGCGCCGTCGCCGGGCTTTCCGCGGCGGTCAAGGTCAGTGCACCGCCGTCGATCGCCGCCCATCTTCTGGCGCCGAAAGCGGCGTTGTTCCGCAGCGAGCACCCGGATATCACCCTGACGATAGCAGGCGTCACCCGCCGCGCTGCGCTCAACTACGGCGAAGCTGATATCGCCGTGCGCATGACGCGGCCGGAGGAGAGCGATCTCCTGGTGCGGCGTATCGGCGTCATGCGCTTCGGCCTCTATGCCGTTGCCGCGGTGGCGCAAATGCCCGAGGAGGACTGGGCCTTCATCGGCTATGATACGGCAATGGAGCATCTGACGCAGCAGACCTGGCTGCGCAGCCTGCTGGAAGGCCGGCCGATCGTGTTTCGCGCCACCGATGTCTTCGGTCAGCTCGAGGCTGCCCGTGCCGGTCTCGGCGTCGTGGCGCTCCCAGCCTTTCTGGGCGATCGCGAGGCGGGATTGACGCGCCTGCCGGTGGCAATCCCGTCGCCGACGCGCGATCTCTGGCTCGTGACTTATCCTGATCTCCGCCGCTCGCCGGCCATCCGCGCCGTCATGGATTTCGTCACCGAGATCATCGGTCGCAGCTGTCCGTTGCGGGACGGTGCGGATGCGGCGGCGTAAGCCCCATTTCCGATCGGCATTTTCCTGTTGCAGCTTGGCCGCGAATCTCTATCCATAAAAGGATGCGCCATCCCTATGGTCGGTGATCGATGACGAAGCTGGGCAGTTGGTTCGGAGTGGACAGGGCGGATCTGGTCGCGGGCATATCGGTGGCCGGGTTGATGCTGCCGGAAGCGGTTGCCTACGCAGGTATTGCCGGTCTGCCGCCGCATCGGGCGATCCTCGCCGGCATTGCCGGATGTCTCGTCTATGCCATATTCGGCCGCAGCCGCTTTGCCATCGTCTCCCCTACATCCTCGTCCGCGGCCATTCTTGCGGCGACATTGGCCGTCGTGCCGGGCGATGCCACGGTCAAGATGGGCCTTGCGACGGTCGCCGTCGCGCTCGCAGGCATTCTCTTCGTCGTTGCCGGCGCATTGCGCCTTGGCGGCATCACCGGGTTCATCTCGCGGCCCGTGCTGCGCGGCTTCGCGCTGGGGCTGGCGATCACCATCATCCTGCATCAGCTGCCGATCCTCGTCGGCGTATCTGTGCAGGGCTCGAACATCGTGACCTATGCCGCCACACTCTTTGGTGCCGTATTGCAGTGGAATCCGATCAGCGTCGCCGTCGGCGTCATCGCGCTTGCGGCACTGCTGCTCTTGAAGCGATTGCCCGGCGTTCCCGGCGCCTTCCTCGTGCTCGCCGCCGGCATTCTTGCCTCCTATCTCCTCGGTCTGGAGGCGCATGGCGTCAAGCTGGTCGGCGCCATCGAGATCTTGCCGCAATGGCCGTCGTTGCCGGATGCGGGCTGGACCGCCTATTCGCGGCTGGTGCAGTTCACCGTGCCGCTCGTCCTGATCCTCTTTGCCGAATCCTGGGGCACGATGCGGGCCTTGGCGCTGCGTTACGGCGAAACGCTGGAGGTCAACCGCGAACTCGGCGCGCTCGGCGCCGCCAATATCGCGAGCGCAGTCGTTCAGGGCATGCCGGTCGGCGCCGGCTTTTCCGCCGGCTTCGCCAGCGAGGCGGCCGGCGCGAAGACGCGGGCAACTACCGTTTTCGCCGCCATCGGCCTTGCGATCCTCATTGCCTGCGCCGGACCGCTCGTGGCGCTGCTGCCGGAGCCGGTGCTGGCCGCCGTCGTCATCGCAGCGCTGACGCACGCGCTCGATCCGAGCCCGATCCTGCGTCTGCGCCGCCTGCACCGCGATTTCTACGTGGCGGTCGGCGCTGCAATCGGCGTGCTGGCCTTCGGCGTCCTCAACGGCATGCTGCTGGCGATCGCGCTCTCGCTCGCCGCCATGATGCATCGCCTGGCCTCGCCCTATGTCGCCCGCCTTGGGCGACTTGGCGACAGCCACAACTTCGTTGATGTCAGCCGCCATGGCGATGCGTCCGAGATGCCGGGCATTGCCATCTGGCGCCCCGGCGAAACCCTGTTTTTCGGCAATGCCGATACGATCTTCGGCGAGATCCTCTCGGGCAGCCGCGGCGACACCGGGTTGCGGGCCATCGTTCTCAGCCTGGAAGAGAGTTCAGATATCGACAGCACGGCCATGGATGCCCTGATGGAGTTCGACAGCGCGATGAGGCGCGCCGGACTGCGCGTCCAGTTTGCCCGCGTGCATGACCGCGTTCGCGATCTCATGACTGTTGCCGGCGTTGCAGACGTCGGCAGCCGCTGCAGCTTCAGCGTCGATGATGCGGTGGCGGCGGTGACGGCGGATGGCAACCAGCCGAAGGCTTGAATGTGCCGTTCAGTCGCGCAAGGTCCAATAGCAAAGGTGATCGTGCTTTGCTTCGCCCTGTAGGCTGTTGATGAGGACGAAGTCTTTAGCTGTCCAGCTCACAGGTTCTTCGAGCACAATGTCGGGAACCAGACGACCCTGATAGAGTAGCGTCATATGCGGCTCGACAGGCTTTTCCTTGATCGGCTCAATGCCGGTGAGCCTCATGGCATCGACCAATTCCTGATAGATCGCCTTGAGTTCGGTGTTTCCATTCTCGTTCCAGAGAACAAGCGGGCGATTATCGCCATTGCCGAAACTGACAGCCCGGTCGAAGACTACTGTACAGGACCGCTTCCTAACTCTAGAGGCAGCTTCCATCGCCGCAAACACCGTCTCTTCGGGCAAATGGCGAAACGAGCCGATAGTATAGAGCGTCACATGGAGGAGATTGGCTTTTCGCGGCTTCGCAAAAAACCGATACCGTCGATGGAAATTGCCTGCAAGCTTCTCACTCTTTGCGGCGGTGTCTCGATCGGGAAGGATTGCAAAATAGAGTTCGCTGATTGGCCTTTGATCGATTGGCGGTGGCGTTCGGCTGGACGATCCGCCGCTGAGATAGAGCGAGAGCTGGTCTTTGTTCTTCATGGGATTGCGTCAAAGCCGCACGGCTTTGCCTCCTCCTGTTTTGGTCGTCCGAAGATCATAGGCGCGCACGACCACCAGATCAAGAACAAATAGAGAACATTTGGGTGAGGCGGGGCGAACAAGCTGGCCGAAGGCGGCCTACCGAACCCCAGTTTCAGAAAAGCTGTCGAATAAAACGCCCGCTTGATCTGTTCACCATCAGTCAGGGGTATTTGTGCCGTTCTCAAAGGAATGATCTCACATGTTGACGAAAGCCATCTTCTCGATCGCCTTGCTCGCTCTCATCGGCCTCGGCATTTCAGCTTGCTCCACCTCGGATCAGCATGGTTCCGGTGGCGGCATGACGATGAATCCTCCTCCGACCGGCGGCGGATATTGATACGTTCAGATGCAAGAACGGATTGGGGCGTCGTCATCACCGTGGCGCCCCTTTCCTCAGCGGGTAAAATGTAGACAATATCGGCTTGCGCAAGAATCGGGTTGAATTCGAGGCTCCCGAGGACGATTTTCATGACAAGTGAAATCACGGGAGCTTTCGTCATGAACGAGACAAAGCAAGATTACCTGATCTTCGAAACCGCCGGCGGCTTTTGCGGCATCGCCTGGAGCGACGTCGGCGTCCTGCGCTTTCAATTGCCGACGAAGGATGCGAGCGCGACGGAGCGCCTGCTTCTGCGCCGCTTGCCGGGTGCGCAGCCCGGCACGCCGACGCCAGAGGTTGCCGAGGTCGTCGCCAAGGTGAAGCGCTATTTCGCAGGCGAGGAGATCGACTTTTCCGGCGTCACGCTCGACCTCGGCGAGCAGGATGCCTTCTTCAGACAGATCTATGATGCCGCCCGGCAGGTTGGGTGGGGTCACACCACCACCTACGGCACCTTGGCCAAGCAGCTTGGTGTGGGGCCGGAAGCGGCGCGCGATGTCGGGCAGGCCATGGCGAAAAACCCGGTGGCGCTGATCATCCCCTGCCATCGTGTTCTGGCGGCAGGCGGCAAGATCGGCGGCTTTTCCGCACCCGGCGGCTCCAACTCCAAGGCCCGCATGCTGGAGCTGGAAGGCGTCCAGCTCGCGCCGCCGAAGCCGGTGCAGCAGTCGCTGGCGCTCTAGGCAATGACTAGGGCGAGGCTCTCTAGCCGCGCTAGCTGGCGACTGACCCTCGTGTAATCGCGTCCCACCTGTTCGGCGAGTTCGGCAACGCCGAGCGGCCCTTGCATTCCGAGCCGCGCCTGCCGCGCGCAACAGGGCCTCATCGCGCTGCGGCGTATTCAGGAAATTGACGATGTCCGGCAGGCCGCCGGCCAGCTCATCGGCAATATGTGTATTTTGCACCTTTACAGATTTCACCTTTTTCATATAAGTGTATTATGCACATAAATTGAGAAAGTATTACGCCCATGCTATCCAGAATTCTCGTCATTATCGGAAGTGTCAGGCCGAACCGCATATGCCCTGTCATTGCCGAATGGGTAGCATCCGTCGGGCGCGAAATCCTGCCGGCCGAATTTGAAATCGTCGATCTGCGCGACTGGCCCTTGCCGATGGATGTCGAGCCGAGCATCCCGGCCACGGGCGATTATCGCACCGATCTCACTAAGGCCTGGAGCGAGAAGATCGCCGGCGGCGATGCCGTTGTCTTCGTCAGCCCGCAATATAATTGGGGCTACCCGGCCGCGCTGAAGAATGCGCTCGATCATCTCTATCGCGAATGGGCAGGCAAGCCGGCTATGATCGTCACCTATGGCGGCCATGGCGGCGGCAAATGCGCCGCCCAGCTGCATCAGGTGCTGAGCGGATTGAAGATGAAGCCGGTCGAAACCATGCCGGGCTTCACCCTGTCGCGTGCCCGTATCGAGGCGAATGCCGGCAAAGTCGATCCGGTGACGGAATTCGCCGAAGGGCGATCGACGCTCGAACGGGCTTTTGGCGAGTTGGGTCGCAGTTGAGCACGCATGGTTCTGCCGCATCAATTTCGCCAATTGATCGTTGCAGCCGGCCGGTCGGAGCCATGATAAAGCTGCAATCGATCATCATCGAAGGTGGGTTGATTTCGTTCATCGATATAAATTGACGCTCGCAGCGGGACATCCATCGCGCCATGCAGAAATCGATCTTTGCAATGTCTCTCCTTGTGGTCATTTGCGCATGTTCGCAAGCACACTCCGCAGTTTGGCAACCTTCATCCGGCCACATCGAGGTGCCGATTTGGCCTGGGACGGTGCCGGACGCCATCCCTGATGCGAAACCCGAGTCTGTTGGTGTCGACGGGGCGACGGTCGCGGATGTCAGCCGACCGACGATGACCATGTATGCTCCCGAGGGCCACAACACAGGCGCGGCCGTGGTCGTCTTCCCGGGCGGGGGTTACAAGGTCCTGGCCATGGGCTTGGAGGGCACGGAGATCTGCGACTGGCTGACTTCGCGCGGCATCACCTGCGTGCTGCTGAAGTATCGAGTGCCGAATTCGGGTCCGACATGGGAGAAGGGACATCGCCGCTATCCGAAGGTGCAAACCGCGCTGCAGGACGCCGAGCGCACGCTGGGGCTGGTGCGCCAATATGCAGCGCAATGGCAGGTCGACCCCCACAAGATCGGCGTCATGGGCTTTTCCGCCGGTGGACATCTCGTCGCCGCCGTCAGCACGCATTTCGCACAGCGGACATATGCACCGGTCGATGACGCCGATAAGCTGAGTAGCCGGCCAGATTTCGCGATCGCCCTCTATCCCGGCCATTTATGGGCGCACGAGGACGACGACCGCGCCAGCCGCGACGAGGCGGACATGAGCCTGCGCCCGGACATCACCGTCAGCGCCGACACCCCGCCAACCTTTCTGCTGCAAGCCGAGAATGACGATGTCGACGGCGTGGAACAATCGCTCGCCTATTATATCGCGCTGCAGAAGGCCGGCGTCCCCACGGAAATGCACCTTTATGCGCAGGGCGGCCACGCCTTCGGTCTTCGCTCGACCAAGCTCCCCATTGGCCACTGGCCGGCGCTCGTGGAGCAGTGGCTGCATACGATCGGCGTGCTCGACCCGCAGAAGAATGATTGATCGGGACCATCCTGGAAAATGCGGCCGGCATTCGTTGGTCATTTCCCATCCATGTCGCCCGCTCGCAAGGCCTGCATCGAAGCCTGGTCACAAAAGAATGGTTGAAGCGAAGGATGCGGCCTGCTCGGCAATATAGGTCCAGAGGCGGCTGGCGACCGGGCCATGCGCCTCGGCGCGACGGCGGGCCGCGACGATCTCCACCTGTCCGCCTCGCAGATGCTTGCCGGCGATGTTGATCAGCCGCCCATCGCGCAGATCCTGCTCGATCAGGTATCGCGGCATGTGTCCCCAACCCATGCCCTGCAGGATGAGTTCTCGCTTCATGGTCTGGTCGCTGACGGTCCAGCTGCGTGCGCCCTCGACAAGATAGTAGTTTCGCGATGGCGAATGCCGCGCGCTGTCGCGGATGACGCATTGTACGTAGTCCCGCATATGCTCTGTCGTGATCGATGAGGAGATCGGGAAATGGAGGAAGCCCGGCGTCACCACAGGCAGGAGTTCGACGGTGAACAGATCGAGAAATTCGAAGCGCGGATCAGCCTTGTCGATATGATGGAGAATGAGATCGGCCTCTCCGTCGAATAGGCGCTCCCAGGGGCCGGAGATTGCCTCGAAATGCAGGTTGAGCCGCGTGCCCGGGCATCCGTCGAAAAAGCGGCGCAGCAGGCCCAAGGTTTCGGGGAGGGGGCAGAGATCGCCGATGACGACCTGGAGTTCCGATTCATCACCCATTGCGAGTTGGCTCGCATAGGTCTTCAGCTCGTGAAGTTCGCCCAGCAGGACATGCATGCGATCATGAAAGGATCGGCCCGCCTCGGTGAGCAGGACCCGATAGCCGCTGCGATCAAGCAGGCTTAATCCAAGTTGGCCCTCCAGGTTTTTCACGGCTGCGGAGACGGACGGCTGGCTCCGTCCGATTTTCTCTGCGGCAGCCTGGAAGCTGCCTTCCCGAATGACGGCATCGAAGCAGACAAGCTGATGGATCGTGAAGTCCATAATTCGGCTCTATAGAGATCATCAAAACTTCAATCTTTTTATCAATACAGATTGATTTTATCTACTGGCTCAACGCCATCAGGAGCCAAAAACATGCGCGCCATCGTCATCAAGCAGTACGGCGGTCCCGAGGTTCTTCAGATAGAGGAGCGTCCGGACCCTATCCCGCAACCAGGTCAGGTCCTGATCGATGTAAAAGCGTTCGGGCTCAATCATGCCGAGATCTATTTCCGCAAGGGGGCCTGGGGCGACGTTGCCGAGATTTCGGGTATTGAATGCGTGGGGACTGTCAGGTTCGATCCGGATGACCGGTTCGTTCCCGGTCAGAAAGTGATGGCCCTGGTCGGCGGAATGGGGCGCGGCATCAACGGCAGCTATGCCGAGATGGTTTGCGCCCCCGCCAGCAATATCGTGGTAGTCGATACGGACTTGCCGTGGGAGGAACTGGCCGCCATCCCGGAATCCTATGCCACGGCTTGGACGAGCCTCATCGGCATTCTCGACGTGGCCAAGGATCGGATTGTTCTCATACGCGGTGCGACGTCGGCTCTCGGCCAGGCGGCCGTGAACATTGCCCGGCAAGCCGGCGCCCACGTGGTGGCAACATCGCGCCATGCCTCCCGCTTCGACAGTCTGAAGACGCTGGGTGCCGAAGAGGTCTTGCTTGAGTCGCCGCAGCTTTCGGCCGTCATAAGGGAGCGGCATCCGCAAGGCATCGATGCCGCCATCGATATCGTCGGCAACACCACGGTTCTGGATACGCTGGCCTCGGTTAGACGCGGAGGACGTGTCTGCTTAGTGGGTTTTCTCGGCGGAGGCGGTCCGCTGACAATGGAGCCGGTGTTTCAGATGCCAAGCGGTGTACACCTCAGCGTTTTCGCCAGCGCTCTCGTCACCGGTACGCCGGCCTTTCCCCTATCGGAGATCCCGTTCCAGGCCATCGTCGATCGCGCCACGGAAGGCTCGTATCAGGCGAAACCCGCTCATCTATTTGACTTCGGGGAGATCCGTGCGGCGCACCAATTTATGGAGGCGGGCAAGGCGACCGGCAAGGTGGTTGTCAGGCTGCGGTAGTTATTGACCGCGGAACGCTCGATCATGTTGCGCGGCCCTCCAGCACGCGTCCGACGTTGTCATCCTCGTCTATTTGACGCCGTTACCATCGCGTTCAATGGCCAACTTCACCTCACGATAATGCTCTGTCAGCTTTGTGAGATCGAAGGCCCGATTGAGGCCACTCGGATTGGGCAGTACCCAGACCGAGGCGCCTGCAAACTCGTCCGGCTGCCTGCCCCATTCGACCTGCGCACGAAGGCTGATGGCCGCATAGGCCGCCTTGCCCAGAAACGCCAGATTGCTGGGAGCAAGCCTTCTGATCTTCTCTTCGAGTATGGGAGCGGCGGCGACATAATCGCTCTTCCGCAACTCGCTGGCGCTTTTCGTCGGACGGGAGACTGCGGATGTCAGGCCGAGACCATAGTGCAGCATTTCTCGCTCTTCCTCGGCCCGCAGCAGGCGAGGGGTGAAGCCGGCAAGATGCAGCACGCGCCAGAAGCGGTTGCTGCGGTTGGAGAAATTATGACCGTCCCGATGCGCCGTTAGCGCCGGGTTCAATCCGCAGAAGATGACGGAAAGGCGGGGCGCGAGAATCTCCGCCAGCCCGCCCGTTGGCGCTGCGCTTTCGATTGGCTCATTCATCTCTTCGACCGGATTGTCTGACATCGTGCATCAGCGCTTGCTGCGCGATATCAGATTTTCCCTGACCTTCTCCAGCAAGTTTATAACCCGGCTAACCGCTTGCCCGCCGACTCCGAAGAGTTCGGCAAGCTCGCCTTCGGCCTTTTCGCGCAGCGTGGTTTCCTGGTCCGGCAACGGCGGCAGAATGTGGGCGAAATAGGTCTTGTCCAGCAGCCGGTGAAGCAGCCGTTCACCCGGAAAGGGCTCGTCATTATTAAGTGCCCGCGCCGCCTTGAGGAGGGTGCGGATATCATACTGGACGGGGCTGATGTCAGGCACCTGCTTGCGCAGGCCTAAAAGCGTGTAGACGCCGACGCGCGCCGTGCGGATCGAGCTGTCCATCGTGAAGATGATGTCGTTCGAGGTTTCCACGAACTGCCCCATCAATGCCAGGTTGGTGCATCCCGCCGGCACGACATGCGGCCTGTCGCCTGCCGCGCGCGGCATGAACATGGCGGTGATGTAGGGCATCAGCGCAAGGCGTGCCTTGGTATTGGCGACGACCGCATCAAGCTGATCCTCGATGCCCAGATGATAGCAGAGTTCGGCGATGATCTCGCGACCGGTGCATGCCGGCATCGGTTTCTTGACGTAGTTGCCCTCCTTGTCCATCAACAGCGCATAGACCCAGATGACGAGCACGTCGTCGGGTTGGTCGGGAAAATGCGGCTGGCGGTTGCAGGTGAAGCTGAGCACCCAGTTGGAATCGGTGAAGGTGATAATGCCGCCGGTGACCGATTTTCCCGAATAGGGATCGTTGACCGAGAGTTCCTTCAGCTTTTCCACGAAGGGCGAGGGCTTGCAGGTGAGCGTGACCGACTCCCACATCGACTTTTCGGTATCGCCGTAGAATTTCTCCGGCTTTCCGAAGATCGGCGATTTCTTCGCCAGGTTCTTCCACAGTGTCCAATCGCTGGTCTCGCCGGGTTCGTGCCGTCCGCGCTGGAGCGCGGGCGCCGTCTCCATGTCGCCATAGGCGGTGCCCTCCGTCATCGATCCGGTCAGCGCGAACACCACGTCGTTCGGGCCGACGGCGATGACATCATCCTTGCCGTCGATATCAGCACGGATCGACGTCACGGTGCGTGCGTCGCCATCGACTGTCATGTCGAGGTCATAGGCGCGCGTGCCGAACTGAACCTTGACCCCGCGTTCCTGAAGATGGCGGACGAGAGGCCGCACGAAGCTGTCATACTGATTGTACTTCGGAAAGATCAGCGCCGACATGTCCTTGAGCCCGTCGAGCGCATCGAGGAAGCGGTGCATGTAGAGCTTCATCTCGAGCAGGCTCTGCCAGTTCTCGAATGCGAACATCGAACGCCAGAGATACCAGAAGTTCGTTTCCAGGAAACCGGCGCTGAAATATTGCTCGATAGTGATATCGTCCAGGTCTTCCTTGCGCTTCAGCAGCAGCCGGATCAGCTCCCATTGCTGCGAGCGCGAGAGGCCGAGCGTCGAGAAATCCCGGATCTCGCCGCGCTTGTGCATCAGCCGGGCTTTTGAAAAGTTGGGGTCGTTGTCGTTGACCAGCCGGTATTCGTCGAGAACGCTGTGGCCTTCGGGCAGCTCGAGCGCCTGCACGTCCTGGAACATGTCCCAGAGGTTGTCGTAGTTCCAGTTCATCTCGCGGCCGCCGCGGATGATATAGCCTTCATCGGGATTGCCGGCGCCATCAAGTGAGCCGCCCTCGATATCGATCGCATCGAGGATGGTGATGTCTTCACCCGCCATGCGGCCGTCGCGGATCATGTAGAAAGCGGCCGCCAGACCGGCGATGCCGCTGCCGATGATCCAGGCCTTGCGGTCCTTCACCTCATTCCCCGGCACGGGGCGGTTGCGCATATAGGCGCCCATCATGTCGGGTGGTGGCAGGGTATTTTCCGGGCTGTGGTGCCAGTAGCCAGCGGTGGCATCGTTCTCCACCGTGAATGTCTTGCTGGAATCGGGACTGGAGTCTGGCGAGCCTGTCATGGAAAACCTCCCGTCTGTAGACAATATTTTATAGATCAAGGCGCCATTGCTTCCTTGGCGGGAAGCGCAACGCGTTCAACCATATATTGCAGGGAGTATTAGCATATGGTGGGAATAAGGACATAGCGATTCCCCGCCGAAACGACGTTGCTATCGCCGTTGCCCCTCATTCCCGCGCAGTTGATTCGATGCGCTCTAACGCTTTGTTATTACCGTGCTTTGGAACCAATGACGCGCGAAACCGTTCCTGTATAAGTTTGATGCGACGTTAATGTCGCGACCGGCCGGCTGGGTAAGCGGCGCTTTTGAGGAGTGTCTTATTATGAAGATTTCATCTGGATTTCGTTCAGTCGCGGTTGCGGCCATTGCTGCCGCGGGAGTTAGCTTCGCCAGCGTCGCGCATGCCGATAGCGGCACGATCCGCTTTGCCGTCTACAAGGCGGCTTTCTTCGTCGGCGGCTCCGGCGGCGAAGGCACGCTGACCTTCCATGGCCGCAAATATCCCATCTCGATCGGCGGCATCTCGGGCGGCCTCGCCTTTGGAGCCTCGAAGACATATTTTCAGGGTAGCGTGCGCAACATTCGCCGCGCCCGGGATGTAAGCGGCGTCTACGGTGCAGCGGGCGGCGGCGGCGCAATCGGCAAAGGCGCCCAGATGATCGTCATGACCAATGACAAGGGCGCCCAGCTCGAACTCACAGGCCGGCAGGTCGGTCTTCAGGTCAATGCCGATATCAGCGGCATGAGCATTACCGTGAAGTAAGGGTAAGATTCCACCCTCATAATTCCCTGGGCGCCTGATTTGCTGAATGAGCGATCAGGCTCCCAAGAAAAACTACGCGGCGAGCGCCCGGTGCTGCTTATTCCCACCCGATTGTTACAACTCCCATGCGCGTTGAATTTCCTAACTAATTTTTTCGGTTCGTTCCATGCCACCGGAAGCGCCGTCAAAAATCGCGCCTTCTGACATCATTGGATTTTTTCGCTGAAAGGCGAAATGCGCGGTTTCGCCATCGATCGCCAGCGGGCCTTCGGCTTGGTTGCTCACCTCCGAATGGCTCACCGTGATCCTCCTGTTTGGCGCGGTTCGTTGAATGACGTTTCCAGCGGCTGCGGCCGTGGCACATCACGCAGGCGCAGCAATGCCAGGCCCATCTCGGCGATCCCGAACACCAGCACGGCGCCAAGAAAACCGGCGGTGCCGACAGCGACGATCAGCCAGCCGCCCAGCATCGGAAACCCGAAGACGCCAAGAAAATAGGCGATTGCGAACCAGGTCAGTGCCGCGTTGCGCTGTTCCGGAGGGCCGTCGTTGACGGCCTGTGTCTGGATGACCGCGTAGACCAGGCCGTAGCCGAGGCCGAGTAGAACAGCGCTCGCAACCTGGATCAGCACACCGTAGGGAAGAGCGAAGGCAACCACCACGCCAAGAATCATCACCGACAGGAGCACAATGGCGGCGCGGTCACCGTTGGCCCGGCTGACGAGCGGGGCAAGTACGAAACGCGATGCCACCACGGTAATGGCATAGGCGGCGAAGAAGGTGCTCGCCTGCAGGCCCGTACCGCGCACCAGCGACGTCTGGAACGTCAGGAGACCGCTGAACACGCAGGCGCCTAGACCCACCATCAGTATGGGATAAATGGCTTTTGTCCGAGCGATGCTCGGCAGCTTACGCACCCAGCCGTCGCTGGACTGTTGCGACGTCGTGGCTGCGGGTCTCGGCGCCAGATTTTCGAACATCCATAAGAGCAGTGCCGCGAGAACGCAGGCCGCGGCGACGACGCAGAAGGCTGTCGCCGTGGAAAGGCCGAGGCTTCCCGTGAGCGCCCCCGCCGCGATCGGGCTGGCACCGATGCCAGCCATCAGGAAGGCGCCGAAGCGCGTGAACCAGAAGCCACGCTCGCGATCGGTGACGCGCTCCGACAGGGCCATCGGCGCGGCAAGATAGAAGACCCCCCAGCCAAGGCCGATGAGGAAGCCGGCCCCGCCAATCATGGGAGAAAGGGTGTGCAGCGAGGCCAGAGCAAGATAGCCGGCGCAGACCGATAGCGCCCCGAGTGCAGCCATCCGGGCCGCGCCGAAGCGGCCGGCGAACCAACCGACCAGCGGGACGCCAATCAGCGTGCCAAGCATGGCACCGCCAAGCGTGATGCCGGTCTCGATCTCGCTGCCGCCGAGGGTACGGAAATGCTCGGTCAGAAGGAAGGTCGCGCCGTAACCGGCCGCCGTCAGAAAGCTCGCGACGAACAGGCAATAGGCGTGTGATGCGCGCATGATGTTTGACTCCAGCTATAATTGGCCCAAGTATTCTGTCAGAATCGTCAAAATGACAGGTCCACTTGGATTGACTTCCGGGGGCCACTCTTGCGGAGGCGGAGGTGACAGCCGAAGATTCTCGCCGGCGCGAAGGCACCGCGCATCTGGTCGATATCGAGGTTGATCGGGCATCGGGCCTGCCGCTTGTCCGGCAGCTTTATCTTGCTTTGCGCCAGGAGATCGTTGCCGGCCGCATGCCGCCGGGGGCGCGGCTTCCATCCACGCGCGCGGCGGCGCGCCTGTGGGGCATGTCTCGTGGCCTTGTCACCGAGGCCTACGAAACGCTGATGAGCGAAGGCTATGCGGTCGGCCGCGCCGGCTCCGGCACCTATGTCTCAACCGATGTGCCGGAGCGCACAGGACGCTCGGGCGGGGCGGGATGGAACCGGCCTGAGCCTGGCCGCTTGCTCTCCCGCGCCGCTCGCGCCGTGACCGCGCCCCCGCCCCAATTGTCCGAGCCTTCCTTGCAGATACCCTTTGTCACTGGCCGGACGCCACCGGATGCAAAGACGCGCGCTGTCTTGACCCGCATCGGCCATCGCCATCTCGGCGCCCTGTCGGACCACTACCGCGATCCCCAGGGCGAGACGGTGCTGCGCGAAGCGGTGGCTGCCTATCTCCTGGCAGCGCGCGGCGTGCGCTGCACGCCCGATCGCATCTTCATCACGGCGGGGTCGCAGCAAGCGATCGATCTGGCAATCCGCACGCTGATCGACCCGGGTGATTTCGTGGCGGTCGAGGACCCCTGCTATCCGCCGGCCAGGCTTGCCTTGACGGTCCATGGCGCGGGGCTGGCGCCCGTGCCGGTCGATGGCGATGGCCTCGACGTCACCGTGCTGGCGGCGCTCGCCGTCAAGCCGCGGGCCGTCTATGTAACGCCTTCCCATCAATACCCGACCGGGGCGGTTCTCTCGATGGCGAGGCGTCTGGCGCTCCTCGATTGGGCGGCCGCCACGGGGGCTTGGGTCATCGAAGACGATTACGACAGCGAGTTCCGCTATGACGACCGGCCGCTGGCGGCTTTGCAAGGCGTCGATGAGCATCATTGCGTTATCTATGCCGGTACCTTCAGCAAGGCTCTGTTGCCGGGCCTGCGCCTCGGCTATCTGGTGGTGCCGGCAGATCTGGTGCCCGCGTTTCGGGTGATGCGAACGCTACTTGATCGTTTCCCCGCGCCATTCCAGCAATTGGTGGTGGCCGACTTTTTGGCCGAGGGGCATTTCTCGAGCCATCTGCGACGGCTGCGCGAGGCCTATCGCGCCTCGCGCGACGTGCTGGTGTCATTGTTGCGCGCGCGCTTGTCCGATCATCTGCAGGTGAATTCCCCGCACCAGGGCGTCCATCTTCTGGCTCGGCCCGACGCGGAACACAACGATGTCGCGTTGGCGCAGGCAGCGCGCCGGCATGGCGTTGCGGTTCTGCCAATTTCGCCCATGCATGTGGCACCCATGCCCCGTCACGGCCTCTTGCTCGGCTTCTCGGGCTTGACGCATGCCGAGGCCGATCTCGGCACAAGGGGTCTGGCGGCCGTGTTCGCGCATCTCAAATACGGATGAATACGGTGGCTCACTTCCCGAGCTCAGATCAGCCGGTCTCGATAAACGGCGGGTTGGACCGACGAGCAGACTGTCCAGCCCTTTGTGCGTCAACGCTGGCGATCAAGCGCCCTGTTACGCTTCGAGCATCACTATCTCATGAGCGATGGTCGTGATTGAGAGCAAGGTCGCCCAACGCCCTTTCAACCCATGAAGCAGCGGCAAATCTATCGCAGAACCGAAACCCCGAATTTCCCGGTTTTTCCCCTCACTCCCACTCGATCGTGCCGGGCGGCTTCGACGTGACGTCGTAGACAACGCGGTTGATGCCGCGGACTTCGTTGATGATGCGCGTCGCGGCGCGGCCGAGGAATTCCATGTCGTAGTGATAGAAATCCGCGGTCATGCCGTCGACGGAGGTCACGGCGCGCAGCGCGCAGACGAATTCATAGGTGCGGCCGTCGCCCATGACGCCGACGGTCTGGACAGGCAGCAGCACGGCAAATGCCTGCCAGATGGCGTCGTAGAGGCCGGCCTTGCGAATCTCGTCGAGATAGATGGCATCGGCTTCGCGCAAGATCTCCAGCTTCTCGCGGCTGATGCCGCCCGGGCAACGGATGGCGAGGCCCGGACCCGGGAAGGGGTGGCGGCCAATGAAGCTGTCGGGCAGGCCAAGCTCCTTGCCGAGCGCCCGCACTTCGTCCTTGAAGAGTTCGCGCAGCGGCTCGACGAGCTGCATGTTCATGCGCTCCGGCAGGCCGCCGACATTGTGGTGCGACTTGATGGTGACCGAGGGGCCGCCGGTAAACGAAACGCTTTCGATCACGTCGGGATAGAGCGTGCCCTGGCCGAGGAAATCGGCGCCGCCGAGCTTCTTGGCTTCCTCTTCGAAGGTCTCGATGAAGAGGCGGCCGATGATCTTGCGCTTGGTCTCGGGGTCGCTGACACCCTCCAGCTCGCCGATGAAGCGGTCGGAAGCATCGACATGCAGGAGATGCAGATTGTAGTGCTCGCTGAACATGGCGACGACATTGGCCGCCTCGTCCTTACGCATCAGGCCGTGGTCGACGAGGATGCAGGTGAGCTGATCGCCGACCGCTTCGTGGATCAGAAGGGCTGCGACGGAGGAATCGACGCCACCCGACAGCGCGCAGATGACGCGCTTGTCGCCGACCTGATCACGGATCGCCTGCACCGCCTTGGCGCGATAGGCCGACATCGACCAGTCGCCCTTGATCCCTGCAATATTGTGGATGAAGTTACCGATGAGTTTGGCGCCATCGGGCGTATGCACGACTTCCGGATGGAACTGCACGCCGTAATACTTACGTGCCTCGTCGGCGATGAAGGCGTAGGGTGCGTTCGAGGAGGTGGCGACGACTTCGAAGCCATCGGGCAGCGCTGTCACGCGGTCGCCGTGGCTCATCCAGACCTGATGGCGCGAGCCGGAGGACCACAGGCCTTCGAAGAGCGCGCAATCCTTGTTGACGTCGAGGAAGGCGCGGCCGAATTCGCGGTGATGTCCGCTCTCCACCTTGCCGCCAAGCTGCATGCACATGGTCTGCTGGCCGTAGCAGATGCCGAACACCGGGATGCCGCTGTCGAAGATGATCTGCGGCGCTCTGGGCGAGCCTTCGTCCACGGTCGAGGCCGGGCTACCGGAGAGGATCACGGCCTTCGGCCGCAGCCGCTCAAAGCCGGCTTCGGCGGATTGGAAGGGAACGATTTCGCAGTAGACGCCCGCTTCGCGCACGCGCCGTGCGATGAGCTGCGTCACCTGGCTGCCAAAATCGACGATGAGAACGGTGTCTGGATGTGCTGTCTGGGTCATGGCGAGCCTTTAATGAAAAGCGCTTTCCCTGGCAATCGGGCAAATCACGCGAGCGCCGATTTTATTGTCCCGATTGTCCTCACATAGGGCGGTTTCGGCCCTCAGAACCAGAATACCCCGTCTTCCAGCGCGGTAAACAGCCCATCGACGGCATAGGACAGTTTGCGGTCGATCACATGCAGATATTCGGTCCAGTCGGAAATGCGCTGCAATTCCACTTGCCCGTCGGAAATCCCCCGCAGCCCGATCAGCGGCAGACCATAGATCTGGCAGACGCGCAGCACGGCAAAGGTTTCCATATCGACCATGTCTGTGCCGATGCGCGCGTAGGCATCCGTACCGGAAACGATATTGGCGCCTGTCGAAAGGCTGCCCTCGGCAATGGTCGGGATGCGCAGCGGCAGGTCGATCGTCGCGGGCAGATCGAGGAACGGCGTGCGGCCCTTCTCGAAACCGAGCGGCGAGGCATCCATGTCGCGGTAGGAAACCGAGGTGACCTGATAGACCTCCGTCTGCTCCAGCCTGGCGGAACCGGCCGAGCCAAGAGACACCACGAGATCGGGCAGGTCGTCCTGAGCTTCGAGCTTGGCAAATGTGCGGGTCAGCGCGATGGCGGCCTCGACGGGGCCGACACCCGTCATCAGCGGATCGATGCGCGAGCGCAGGAAGGGCCCGTATTCGGCCTCGGCCGCCATGACGAACAGGATCGATTTGCCCGATACCCGCTTCAATTCGAATTTCATCCGCTAATTCCCTCTCTGCCCCGGATGACCATCATTGTTCCCGTCATCGAGGCAATCAGCTTGGCCGGTCCGTCGCCAATGGCATAGCCGCGGCCATCGGCGACGATGATCGTCGTGCCGGGCTTGGTGACATCGCCGCGAAACAGAAAACGCTCGCCGCGTCCCGGCGACATCAGATTGATCTTGAATTCGATCGTCAGGATCGACGCGGAGGGATCGATGACACTGTAGGCGGCAAAGCCGCAGGCCGAATCCAGCGCGGCGGCGATGATGCCGGCATGCAGGATGCCGTGCTGCTGCGTCAGCTTGACGTCGAACGGCAGCTCGATCTCGACCGCGCCATGTTCTACGCGTGTCAGTTCGGCACCGATGGTCGCCATCGCCGCCTGCCGCTCGAAGCTCGTTCTGATCCGGGCTCGAAAATCGCCGCTGTCTACTTCTGTCATGCCGTCCCCTTTCGCGGGTGCGAAATTGGCATGGAGAAGCGGCAAGGACAAGGGTTATCCGGTGGAAAAGGCGAAGCGCTCCGGCTTCGCCTGCCGACATCGAATTTCCTCGATCGGATCGCCATGCTATCCGAAGTGACGAAGCGTGATGAGGGCGCAGATGACGACGATCTTGCAATCGGTGGCGGCCTACGAGACTTGGATGCGGGCGCAGCTCGGCGCCGATCTCGTCGAGGCCGGGTTGGAAAAGAAGCACAGACTGATGAAGGCCGACAGCTTCTCCTTCCTGCGAGGCACCTATTGGCGCTGGGCCGAAACGATGCTCGATATCTGCCCCGATCTTAGGAACGCGCCGCAGCCATTGGCGATCGGCGACACGCATCTGGAAAATTTCGGCACCTGGCGCGATGAGGAGGGCCGGCTCGTCTGGGGCGCCAATGATTTCGACGAGGCTGCCGTCATGCCCTATGCGCTCGATCTCGTGCGCCTGGCGACGAGTGCGATGCTGGCGCGCGGCGAGGACGGCCCGACGCCGCGCGTGGTCACCGACAGCATCCTCGCCGGCTATCGCCGCGGCTTGCGCAAGCCGTCTCCCGTCATTCTCGAGCGCGACTACAAATGGCTGCGCAATGCCGTGCTGCTGCCGAATGCCGAGCGCAAGGCCTTCTGGGAAAAGTATCGCAACCTGGCGCCGGCAAGCGGCCCTGTCGCGGATCGCTATATTCAAGCGCTGCACAGGGCCTTGCCCGATCCGGCAACCGCCTTCGAGCCGAAGCCGCGCCTCGCCGGCACCGGCAGCCTTGGCCGCCCACGCTTCGTCGCCTACATAGAATGGCGCGGCGGCCCTGTCCTGCGCGAGGTCAAGGCGCTGCTGCAATCGGGCTGGTCGCTGATGCACGATCCGTCGGACAAGACGATCCGGACGGGTGTCATCGCCGGCGGGCGGGCACGCTCGCCCGATCCGCGGTATCAGGTGGGTGCGGGCTTGCTGGTGCGCCGCCTGTCGCCCAACAGCCGCAAGATCGAGGTCGAGGGCGACGCTGAGGTGCTGCTCTCGCCCGACATGTTGGATCTGATGGGCTTCGAGATCGCCAATTGCCACGCCAACGATGCGTCGCTCATTCCTGGCATTCTCGCCGATCTCGACAGGCGAGGTCCTGATTGGCTACGCGCGGCCGCAAAGGCGGCTGCGGCAGCAGTCACAGCGGAGCAGACGGAGTTTGCGCGCAAGGGGTAGGCCGGCGACCTGTCGGCCTAGTGCCCGGCCGCTTCGAGGATCAGATGAGCGATCGTATCGGGGTGGGAGATCAGCGCAAGATGGCTTGCCTTCACCTCGATGGTCTTGGCGCCCATGCGCTTCGCCATGAAGCGTTCGAGATCGGGGTTGATTGTCCGGTCCTCGGTGGAGACGGCATACCAGCTCGGCTTCGAATGCCACGCAGCCTGCGTCGTCTTGCCGGTGAGGAGCTCTTTTTGGAACGGCTCCTGCACGGCGTAGAGAACCTTGGCCTTGGCTTCGGGGAGGTCGCCGGCAAAGTCGCGCAGGAAAGCTTCTTCGGTCAAACGGCCCTCGTCGCCGTCAAAGACGATACCGGCCGATGCCGGCGGCGTCGGATAGGTCTTGGCGAGCGCCGTGTAATCCTCGCCGGCGTCGGGGGCGCGGGCTGCGACATAGACCAGCGACGAGACCTTCGGGTGCATGCCCGCTTCGGTGACGATCATGCCCGAGAAGGAGTGGCCGACGAGAACGGTCGGGCCATCCTGGCGGTCGAGAACGCGCTGGGCGGAGGCAACGGCTTCCGGCAACGTGGTCAACGGGTTCTGTACAGCGGTGCAGTTCAGCCCCTTTGCCTGCAGCCGCGCGATGACCTCCGACCAGCAGGAACCGTCGGCGAAGAGCCCATGCACCAACACGATGTTGCGGGCCTTTTGCGGTGCCGCCTTCGCTGCGGCGAGGGGTGTGCTGGCGGCGGCCATGCCGCTGGTGGAAACGAGCGAGGCGGCGGCGCCGGCAAAAAGTGCCGCCGAGAAATTCCGTCTGGTTATCATCATGATCCTGGTCCTTTGCATCGGAGGGATGAAATCGGCAGTCGCTGGCTTTGCTGCATTCTGGGCCGCTATTTTCGCGGCTGTGTGTATGCAGGATGAAGCTCATTGATGATTTTTGTATTCCCATCGTCGAAAGTGGTCAATAATTGAATACGTAACAGTTGCGTGATTGATATTTTGCATGCAAAGTGTGGTCGTAGAGGTGATGTTGCATACGAGACGAAGCGAAAGGGCCGGGAGGTCGAAAATGACAAATGAACTCGAAGATGCCGCCGACGACCGCGAATTGCTGTCGGACCGTATTCGCAATGCCTTGGCGGACGAGATCGCGACTGGACGTCTGGAGGCGGGTGCTGCACTCGACGAGCAGCAGCTGGCCGATCGTTTCGGTGCCTCGCGCACGCCGGTTCGCGAGGCACTGCGGCAGCTAGCGGTGAGCGGTCTGGTCGAGGTACGGCCCCGGCGCGGCGTGGTCGTTGCCCGCATGACACCGGAGCGCATCATGGAGATGTTCGAGACGGTGGCGGAAATCGAGGCCATGTGCGTGAGGCTTGCCACCTATCGCATGACGCCTTTGGAGCGCAGCCATCTGATCGAGCTGCACGATGCGTCCGCGACGATCGTGAAGAAGGGCGATTTCGATGCCTACGATGCCTTCAATCGCGCTTTTCATGAGGCGATCTATCACGCAACGCATAATAGCTTTCTGGCCGAACAAGCGATCGCTATCCGCAATCGCTTGACCGCCTTCCGCCGCGCACAGTTGCAGCAGGATGAGCGCCTCGATCGCTCCAGAGCTGAACATGACGCCATCATGCAGGCCATCGCCGAGGGTGATGGCGAGATGGCGTCGCGGCGCATGCGAGCACATATGCTGAATGCGGCGACGGCCCTGCGTCGCTTCATAGAGGCCAGCAAGGCTGACTGAGGCCTGGAAAATCAGCTGCGGGCGATGCGCACGATATGCTGATCCCAGGCGACGTCGCTGTGCTCGCCCAGGAAATCTCCATCATACGAGGATACGGCGAACCCGCGAGGAGCGGGCGCGATTCCGGCCGCATCAGCGATGCTTTCCACCTTCAGCACCTTGCCGGTCTTTGCATCCAGCGTCACCGAGGTTCCTTCGATCGGTGATGTCACCCCCACGAGGTTTTCGGCGCGGTTGACGGCGATGGCGCCGACATAGTTGCCGAGCGCCCGGGTCGTATCGTCGGGCAAGGTGACGAAACTCAGGTCCTCGCCCCTCGCGAAATGGCCGACAAGCGGCGGCAGGTCGTTGCGGTGGCCCTCGTACTGGCAGGCAAACCAGACCCGGCCGCTGGCATCGACATCGACGTGCCGGGTCGAGACCTGGGCATATTGCGCCGGCAGCGTGTGCTTCTCGATCAGTCGGCCGGTGGCCGCATCGATCAGCGTCAGCGACGGTTGCATATGGTCGAGGTTGAGCTTGGTGCGGCCGAAATCCGGATGCGTCTCGATGCCGCCATTGGCGACGATCAGATACCTGCCATCGTCCGAAACCGTCATGTCGTGCGGGCCGACGCCATAGGTCTCGTATTCGCCGATGCGGGCAAAGCGGTTGCCGCTGTCGTAGAGCCCGATGATGCCGCGATTGTCGTCGAAGTCGTTCTCGCTGGCATAAAGCAGTTTGCCGTCAGGCGAAAACGTGCCGTGCCCGTAGAAATGCCGTCCCTCTTTGGCTGATATGACGATCGGCTCGGCCTTGTTCCAGGGATCGAAGATCATCGCATAGGTGCCGGGACGGCGCGCGAAGGCGACGGTCTTGCCGGTCGCCTTCGAAAAGGCCATGCCGTGGGCACGGGCCGGCAGCGCGACCTGATCGACGATGCGGCCCTGCTCGGTCACCGTCGCCACGGCAAAGGAACCGTCGGCGGCGCGAATGCCGGAGGCATAGACGGCGTCGGCCCGTTCCAGCGCCATCAGGGCACCGGGTTTCAAGGCAGCGAGAAAGGTCAGCCCTGCCGCCTTGACGAAAGCTCTTCGATCGATGAGGCCGCTGCGCATGCGCCCAGAGCCGGATGATTTTAGGTCTGTTCGACCTAAAATCATCCGCTCTAAAATCGAAGAAGTAGAACATGATGTCGCCCGAAAACCGCAAACACTTTTCGGCATCATGTTCTAGTCTCCGTCTGCGAAGGAGAAACCGGCCGAAAGGCCGATGGCGCCGCCGTACTGGTCGCTGAAGCTGGTTGCAAGGTCGCGGCTGACGGAGAGCAGCTTGTCGATCTTGGCGCGCTCGGCATCGTTGCCGATGGCAGCCTCGATATCCGGATTGATCGTCGGCGCCGTCGTCGCAAGCTCGTTCAGCAGGCCGTCGATCTTGGCGGCGGCGGCGCGCTTGTCGGCGGGAAGCAGGCTTGCCATATCGGCCTTTTCCCAGAGCGTTCTGAGGCCTTCGATATTACCAGTGAACGAGGTCCATGTATTGGCCGAGCGCCAGTAGATCGCCATCTTCGGCCGTGTCGCCGCCGGATCGCCCTTGTAGAAGGTTTCCAGCCGCTGGTCGCGGACATTGGCGGCCCCATGGACGAGGATGCCGAGCAGTGCGGTCACGGCCTCCTTGTTGTCCATGAAGTCGTCGCTGGATTTGCCCGGAAACTTCCAGGATTTCTGCACGCCATCGGGCGCGTCCCATTCGTCGGCGATTGCCTTGGCCGTGCTTTCGATGTTGCCGGCAACCGCCGCGCCATAGCGGCAACGGAAGCTCTGCTTGTCCTTGCCTAGAACGTCGGACCCGTTGCCGAACAGCACATATTCCAGCGCCGTCATGCTCATGAGCGCCACGCTCTTGCCGGCGACGGCCTCGACGGTCGTGTCGTGCTCGTCAGCCTTGGCGATCAGCGCCTGCACCTGCCTGAGGCCGACGCCCTTGCGGTCGGGATAGAAGAGGATGTGTTCGAAGCGGTTCTTGTCGATGATCGGGCCAGTGTCGACGATCTCGATGCGCGACCAGCTCTTCACCGTATCTCCGAAGGCGGACTTCGCGCCGGAAAGGGTAGTATCGGTGGGATCGGCGCAAAGCGCCTTCATCGCTACCGTCAGCTTTGACGCGGAGTCGTGCATGGCGCGGTAGCCCGGGCGGATGACGTCATCCACCGCCTTCTGCAGGGTTGCCGGCACCGCCGCCTCGTTCAGGCCGGCGCCGGTGGTCGTCGCGTCCTCGGCATGGGCGGGCAGGGCGGCGACGGTGAGGAGAAGGCTGGCTGCAAGGCTTTTCCAGTGGTGCATCAGAGTGACTCCAGAAAGTTGATGAGGGCTTGCCGATCGTCCTTTGAAAGACCGGCGAATGCGTTGCGGGCGTTTTCCGCCTCTCCTCCATGCCAGAGGATGGCTTCGGTCAATGTGCGGGCGCGGCCGTCATGCAGATAGGCCTGCTGGCCGCTGACCGTCTGTGTCAGGCCTATACCCCAGAGGGGCGGCGTGCGCCAATCGCTGCCGGATGCGACGCCCACCTGCTGCCCGTCGGAGAGGCCTTCGCCCATGTCGTGCAGCAGGAAGTCGGAATAGGGCCAGATCAGCTGGAAGGCCTGCGGCGAATCCTTGCCGTCGCTGCCCTTGATGCCATCGCGGGTGACGAATTTCGGCGTATGGCAGGCGGCACAGCCGGAGCGGTAGAACATGTCCTTGCCGTGCAGCACGTTGGCAGAGCCTGTCCCTCGGCGGGCCGGCACGGCAAGATTTTCGGAATAGAAGGTGACGAGGGGAAGCACGGGGTCCGGCGCTTCCGTGTCGCCCAGCCGCTTCTGCACACCGGTCGGCATGGTCAGGCAGCGCGCTTCTTTAGGCGTGCAGTCGCCATAGGGATTGGGCCGGTCGGGCGTCGAAATGCCGATATCGACCGAGAAGGCGTCGGCCACCTGGTCGCGCACGGTGGCGTTCTGGGCTTTCCAGCCGAAGCGCCCGAGCGCGAGCTGGCCGGTGCGGTGATCGCGAACGATGGCGGGGCGACCGTGTATGCCGCTGCCTTTCTTGCCGTCCGGGTCGGCATTGGCGAGGATATCCGCATCGGGAATGGCTTCGATCAGGCCAAGGCCGATCATCGGCGGCGCGATGCGCGGCGAAAGCGTGGTGTTGGCGTCCATCGGCCCGTAGGCGAGATCGCTGACACCGTATGTCGGCTTGCGCAAGGTCACGGTCTCGCCGCCGGCAAGCGTCACCGTCTCCTCGCTGTAGCTGACAGTCACCTTGCCTTCGGCGGCAAGGCCGGGCACGGCGAGATCCTGCAGTTGTTTGCCATAAGTGGAGTCCGGAAAATTCAGCGCGCGGAACTCCTTGACCGCCTGTTCTTCCTCCGGGGTGATGGCCGGCCGGCCCAGGCGCAGTACCATCGAGGTCGCGGGGGCTCCCGCCGTCTCCGGCGGATGACCGCGGCCGTCGCGGATATGGCAACTCTGGCAGGAGCGCGCGTTGAACAGCGGGCCAAGCCCATCGGACGCCTGCGTGGAGGAGGGGGCCGAAACCCAGAGCTTGCGGAAGAGCGCGTTACCGAGGTGAAAATCCTGCCCCTGCTCCGCGTTCAGGTTGGCGGAAGGCTGCGAGAAGATATCGCGCGTGACCTTGTCGATCGAGGTTGGCGCGCCGCCCTGCATCGTTTCGTAAGGCTCGGCCTTGAGAAAATTGCTGGTCGCGCGGGTGACGTCGTGGACGCGCTTCAGTTCCTCGGAGGAGAGGTCGGTGCGGCTGCTCGGAAAATCGAGAATATCGGCGGCGGCCAGCGTAATGGAGAAAACCAGAAAACCCGCGGCAAGGGCGGGCAAAAGGGCTCTATTGGCCGGTAAACCTGTCATGGATAGCGGGGTGGCAGCGCCTGGTTGCGCTGCCACCCTCCCTCATTACTTCTTCTTGAAGACGGCGTTCGGATTGTCCAGGCTGTCCGAACCTTCGAGCTTGATCGTGCCGAGATCGAGGGCGGCGATGACGCGCTGTATGCTCTTCGTCTGGTCGAGCAGGCCGTCGATGGCCTTCTGGACCGTGGCGTTGCCTTCCTTGTTGCCTTCGCCGATCATCTGATCGTATTTCTCGACCGTCTCGCCGCGATGCACCAGCGCCTTCATGGCCGAAAGCGTCGTGTCGAGCTTGCCTTCCATTTCCTTGTCGAGTGCTGGGTCCTTGGCCTTGACCAGATCATGCAGCGACGGACCCTTCATCTTGGTGCCGTCGACGCGGGTATAGTTGCCGTTATAGCCAGATGCGATGCCAATGGCGTCGCCATTGTGCTCGTTGTAGGTGTTGTCGGAGAAGCAATCCTGCTCTTCTTCCGGATCGTGCAGCAGCAGGCCGAGCTTCATGCGCTCGCCGGCAAGCTCACCGTAAGAGAGCGAGCCCATGCCGGTCAGGATGGTGGTGAGACCGGCATTCGGATCGGCTTCGACATGCTTGGTGGCTTCACCATCCGGCGCCCACTTGTCCGTCATGTCCTGAAGGTCGGAAACGAGCAGCGTCGAAGCGGATCGCAGATATTCGGCGCGGCGGTCGCAATTGCCGTGCGTGCAATTCTTCAGATCGTAATCCGTGGCCGGGCGTTCGCCGGCGCCAGGTCCGGTGCCATGCAGATCCTGGCCCCAGAGCAGGAATTCGATGGCGTGGTAGCCCGTCGCGACATTGGCCTCGACGCCGCCGGCCTGATGCAGCGTGCCCGACAGGAATTCCGGGCTGAGGTGCGAGGCGTCGACGTCCTTGCCGTTGATCTTGATCGACTTGTTGGCGATGACATTGGCGACATAGAGCGCATTCTCGTCGCTTTCGGTGCCGTAGGAGGCGTCGACATAGTCGATCAGGCCCTCGTCTAGCGGCCAGGAGTTCACCTTGCCTTCCCAGTCGTCGACGATCGGGTTGCCGAAACGATAGACTTCCGTCTGCGCATAGGGAACGCGAGCCTTGATCCAGGCTGCGCGCGCTGCCTTCAGCGTCTTGTCGCTCGGGTTGGCGAGCAGAGCGTCGATCGCCTTGTCGAGAGCCTTCGCCGTCGTCAGGGAGTCCTGATATTTGGCATGGGCCAGTTCCGCATAATGCTTGACGACGGCCGCCGGTTCCGGAGCGGCTGCGTAGGCCGGCAGGCCATAAGCGGCAGTCGTGACAACGGCCACCGCGAGCGCGGCGCCAACATTGATCTTTAGTTTCATGTTCCTCTCCTGTGACAGCGGGGGCACCGTCAAAACTTGGCATTTTGTGTCATGTATGAAAAACAAACTTGTGTCAAACGCTCTAGTTTAGAACGATTATAAGACGTGAAATTCTTGACTTCCGCATTGTGAATGGAATGGATTTGCTTGAAAAAGCAGCAGATGCAGGTCAAAAAACAGGCAACTAGATTTCAGCCGGATCGCGAAGATCTTCCATGCGCCATCATTTGAAGCATTTTATTCATCGTCATGAGCCGAAAGGTCATTGGCACGGGCATCTGAAGTCGGGCATCGGCGCCGTTACCGGCATGACCGCCGTCGGCGGCCTGGCTGTGGCAACCGGCATCCCGCTGCTGATCGCGCCCTTCGGTGCGACGGCCGTGCTGATCTTCGGCCAGCCGAAAAGCCCGCTGGCGCAACCGGCCAATGTGCTCGGCGGCTATCTTCTGGCTGCGTTCGTCGGCAGCCTTGCCATGGCACTGCTTCCGGGCCTGTGGTGGGCGGCCGCCGTCGCGGTCGGTCTCGCCATTGCGGGAATGTTGATCTTGCGGGTCACGCATCCGCCGGCCGGCGCCGTGCCGCTGGTGGCTTTAGGATCGCATCTGTCGGCATGGACGCTGTTTACGGTCGTCGCGCTCGGCGGCCTTCTGCTGATCGCGATCGCCGTGCTGCATCATCTTATTCCGCCCAGGCAGCAATATCCGCTGCGAGCGGAATGATTTTTCCTCACCCCTTCCGCTGCAGGCGGCAGAAGAAGAACCCGTCGGTATCCGTGGAGGCCGGCGTGAGCGTGATGGTCTTGCCATCCGACGAACGGGGCTGAGGGGCATCCTTGCCGAACAGCTTCTCCCAGGCATCAAGCGTTTCCACCACATCGAAGTCGGGGTTCTGGGCGGCGAAACGGTTCACCTGCACCTCGTTCTCTTCCGGCAGCACCGAGCAGGTGACATAGAGCAGCGAGCCGCCGGGACGGACGAATTCGCCGGCCTGAGCCAAGGCCTCCTGCTGCTGACTGGTGCGCTCGTCGAGGTTCTTCTGCGTCAGCCGCCACTTCGTATCGGGACGGCGCCGCCAGGTGCCCGTGCCGGTGCAGGGGGCATCGACCAGAACCTTGTCGAACTTGCCGCGCAGTTGAAGCAGGCCGTTGCGTTCGTCATGGACCTGAACATTGCGGGTGCCGGCCCGCTTCAATCGTTCGATGATCGGCGCCAGCCGCCGCCGGTCGCTGTCATAGGCATGGACCTGGCCCTTGTTGTGCATCGCGGCCGACATGGCGAGCGTCTTGCCGCCGCCGCCGGCGCAATAATCGAGCACCTGGTCGCCCTCTTCGGGCAGCACCAGATCCGCGACGATCTGCGAGCCTTCGTCCTGCACCTCGAACCAGCCCTTCTGGAAGGAGAGCTCGGCCGTGACGTTCGGCAGGCGGGACGCGCCTTCGCCAGCGGGAATGCGGATGCCGAAACGGGCGATTTTCGATGCCTGCCCGCCGGCGCGCTCCAGGGCCTTCACGACCTTGGCGCGGTCCGCCTTCAGCGAATTGGCGCGAAGGTCGAGCGTCGGGCGTTCGGAAAGAGCCTGCGCTTCGGAGAGCCAGCCATCGCCGAAGGCTTGGCTGAAGGAAGGCTCGACCCATTCGGGAATATCGCCCTGGACGTGAAGGGGCGCATCGTCGAGCTTGCGGGCGGCAAAGGCGGTAAGCGTTTCGGCGCTCGGCGCCTCGGGCGCGAATTTATCGCCGTCGAGTTCGGCGGCCAGTGCCTCGGGCGTCAGGCCCCATTGGCGGAAGAGGACGGCATGGGCAAGCGCCGAGGGACTATCGTCCCCCATGAGCCAGCCATGCGAAAGCCGCATCCGTAGCGCGTCATAGACGATGTTGCCGATCGCGGCCCTGTCGCCGGAACCGGCGAAGCGATGGGCAAGACCCCAATCCTTCAGGGCATCGGCCACCGGTCGCTTGCGCGCTTCGATATCGGCAAGAACTTCGATGGCCCCCTGCAATCGGCCGCCCAGACGCATTCACACTCTCCTGCTTGCGCACGACCCGGAACCCATTGGAGCTCATCCTGGGAAGCTGCGCACTACCAAAACCGCTGACAACTCGCCAATCCGCGCAAATAATGCTTATGCCGGCGGATTTCGAGACGTCTCAATCGCGTGGTAGCCGCGATTGACCGAGAGAGCAAGCGTCATGCCGATTTGCCGGTGGTTCCGGCCATCGACGATTACTTCGAGGCGACGACCTCGTAGCAGACCTTGGCGGTGCCGGAGGCGACCATGCCGATGTTCTGCGCGGCAGCACGGGAAAGGTCTAGTACGCGTCCGCGAATGAAAGGCCCACGGTCGTTGATACGAACGACGACGCTGCGGCCGTTATGCTTGTTGGTGACCCGGAGGCGCGTACCGAAGGCAAGCGAACGATGGGCTGCAGTAAGATTTCTGGAACTCATACGTTCCCCGGAAGCAGTCTTGGAGCTTCCCCCGTACCATGAAGCGCCTCCGCAGCCAGCGGATGCAAATGCCGGTGTCGAAACGACAGCAAAGGAGGCGGATATAGTTGCGGCGATCGCCAATGAACGTGCGATTTTCTTCAAACCGATTTTTCCCTCAAGCTATTGAACTTGCGCCTTGGGTAGGCGGCGGGGCTTAAATCAGGCCAAAAATGGCGAAAAAGTGCCATTTAATATCACGGAATGTTACGAGCTGTAACATTTGTGATATTGAGGGAATACTATGGCTATTCGGCGAATTTGCTTGATTGTGGAAAAAACCTAATAAAATCAGTTAAAAATGGAATGAATTTTCTCGCGGATGCGCGACAATGCCAGGGATCACGAAAACAGGAAAAATAATTTTCCGACTTCGCCATAATCATTGCCCCATTTGTGCAATTTTAGAGGTCGTTAACCATAAACGCGGAGCAAATTGAACTAGGCCAGCCGGCTAAGTAGGAATTTTCGTGCGATTCCGCTTGGTGTGAAGAGCTATTTTCTTAGCCGCGCCACTGTCCGGAGGACCAGAGTTCGGCAAGCGACATGCGATACTCAGGGTAGCGAAAGGGAAAGCCGAGCGCCCGCAGCTTCGCGTTCGAAACGCGCTTGTTCTCGCCATAGAAGGAGCGCGCCATCGGCGTCAGCTCCGCCGTTTCGAACGGCTGCTCCGGCGGCGCTTCGACACCCATCAGGCGGGCGGCCTCGGCAACGACATCCTGCGGCGGCGCAGGCTCATCGTCGGTGACATTATATATGCCGCCGAGTTTGCGCTCGGACAGGAAGTGGGCGCAGGCGCCGATATCCTCGACACGGATGCGGTTGAAGACCTGGTTTGCCTTGATAAGCCGCCGCGCGGTTCCCTTTTCCAGATTGCAGAAGGCATTGCGGCCAGGACCGTAGATGCCGGAAAGCCTGAGCACGGCGACGGGAAGATCGAGCCTGATGCCGACCCGCAGCCAGCCGTCTTCCGCCTCGACACGTTCGACCGAACGGTCGGCGATCGGATGCAGCGATGTCTGTTCGCTGATCCAGGCGCCCTTATGGTCGCCATAGACGCCGACAGTCGAGAGATAGCAGACCCACTCCAGCTTCGGCATCAGTGCCTTGAGATTGAGCTGCGCCAGCCGCAGCAGCGGATCGCCTGAATTGCCCGGCGAGATCGATTGCACCAGATGCGTCGCTGTTGTTATCGCCTCGGCCAGAGCGGGATCGAGCGTCTCGCCGTCGAAGACGAAGGCCTCGATGCCTTCCTTCGTCAGCAATGCCGCCTTGTCGGCGGAGCGGGTCGTGCCGGTGATGCGAATGCCGGAGCCGGCGAAGGCCTTGGCGATCGCCGTTCCGGAATAGCCGCAGCCGAAAATCATCACATGCATTACGTTACTCCCGCCAATGTCCATTCGGCGCGAACCTCTTCGTCCGCTTCGTCCTGCCTTTGTGCCGCAAATGCTTTGAATTCGCCAGCCGTCATCAGCCGCGATAGCGCCCAGACGGCCATGCCGCGCACGACGGGTGAGGGGTCTCCGGCCAATTCTCGACATCTCTCTATAAGGGATCGCTCGCCGGAATTGCCGGCCGCGATCAGCACGTTGCGGATGAACCGGTCGCGGCCGATGCGTTTGACCGGCGAACCGCTGAAGAAGGCACGGAAAGCCGCGTCGTCGAGATCAAGCAGGAAGGCGATAGACGGTTCCTTGAGATCGTCCCGCGCAACGAGCTTCATTTCAGAGGCGGCACTGGCGAACTTGTTCCAGGGACAGGCGGCAAGGCAGTCGTCGCAGCCGTAGATGCGATTGCCGATCATCGGCCGCAGCTCTGGGTCGATCGGCCCCTTGTGTTCTATGGTCAGATAGGAAATGCAGCGGCGCGCATCGAGCTGATAGGGCGCGGGGAATGCCGATGTCGGGCAGACGTCGAGACAGGCCCGGCACGAGCCGCAATGGTCGATCTCGGGCTGATCCGGATCGAGATCGGCCGTGGTGAACATCGAGCCGAGAAACAGCCAGGAGCCGAAGGCGCGGTTGACGAGATTGGTGTGCTTGCCCTGCCATCCGAGGCCGGCCGCGCCCGCGAGCGGCTTTTCCATGACCGGCGCGGTGTCGACGAAGACCTTGACGTCCTCCTTCGAGCGCGCTGCAAAGCGCGTTGCAATCTCCTTCAGCCGCCCCTTGATGACGTCGTGATAATCGCGGTTTCTGGCATAGACTGATATCGCCGCCTTGTCCTTCTTCTCCAGAATGCCGCGGGGATCTTCATCGGGACCGTAATTGAGGCCGAAGACGACGATGGAGCGGGCCTCGCTCCAGAGCACGCGCGGGTCGCCTCTACGGTCGCGTGTCTCCTCCATCCAGCCCATGGTGCCGTGATGGCCCTTGTCGAGGAATTGTCCGAGGCGGACGGCAGCCTCGGGGATGGCATCCGGCCTCGTGATGCGACAGAGATCGAAGCCCTGGGCAAGTGCTTCCTCGCGCAGGAACGCGGTCAGCGTACGTCGTTGCTTGTCAGCTTTTTCTGCGTCGCGATTATCGGGCATATCGAGCCCTCGTCAAAGCAATTTCAGGAAAAGTGCGTTAGCGGTTTTCCGTCCGGAATTGCGTGAAAAAAGAGATAGAGCGTTTTCGCTGTTCGAAGAAAAGCGAAAGCGCTCTAGAAATCCAGATCGGCGTAGTGCGAAACCGGAGTGACGCCGCGCACCCGCTCCGCCAGGATCGGCCGGAAGGACGGGCGTGACTTCAGCCGCTGGTACCATTCCTTGGCAACAGGCGATTCCGTCCAGTCGATCTCGCCCAGGTAGTCTAGCACGGAAACCGAGGCCGCGGCGGCAAGATCGGCATAGCTTAGCCGCTCGCCGGCCAGCCACTGCCGCGAGCCCGCGAGCCAGGACAGATACTTCATGTGCTGGCGGATGTTGCCGCGCGCCATGCGCATGACCTTGGAATCGGGTGCGCCGCCGCCCTGTTCGGCGGTCATCTGCAGCTTGAAGACGCGCTCGCGCGACAGCGGCCGCGTCACGTCCTGCTCCATCTTCTGCATGAACCATTCCGTCAGCCGGCGGATCTCGGCGCGCTGGAACGGATCTTCGGCTAGGAGCCGGCGGTCGCGCTTCAGCACGCCGTGCGTCTCGTCGAGATATTCGGAAATGACGGAGGCGCCACAGAGCGCCCGCATGCTGTCATCGACATAGACAGGCAAGGTGCCGGCGGGGTTCAGCGCCAGGAAATCGCGTCGCTTTTCCCAGGTCTGTTCCTCGATCAGCTCCGTCTGGTAGCCATATTCCGTCAGGATCAGACGAACGAACCGGGAGGAAGATGACATGGGGTGATGATACAGCGTCGGCATTGGTACTCGGGTGTTTCTGATTGATGCTATGGAGTCTTTTGGGTCGCGATTCTGCGACCCTAGTCATTTGTCATCGGTTGAAGCTATAGGATCTTGGCCTAGTTTGCACAAGCGAATCGGGCCGCCCTGCCGTTTGACAAAGGACACGATATGGCTGAACAAATTATTATCGCGCTGGTTTTAGGCCTTGTGGAGGGGCTTACGGAGTTCATTCCGGTCTCCTCGACGGGTCATCTGATATTGCTCGGACATTTTCTCGGCTTCAAGTCGGCCGGCACTTTTGAAGTTTTGATCCAGCTCGGTGCGATTCTCGCCATCTTGCTCGTCTATTTCAATCGCCTCGTTCAGATCGCCAAGGCGTTGCCCGTCAGCGTCAAGGCCCGTCACTTCGTTCTGGCCGTTCTGTTCGGCTTCCTGCCGGCTGCCTTCATTGGTGCGCTGGCGCATGATTTCATCAAGACGGTGCTGTTCGACTCGCCGAAGGTCATCTGTATCTCACTGATCCTCGGCGGCATTGTCCTGCTCGTCATCGACAGGATCAAGTTCACGCCGAAATATACCAGCGCCTACGAATTTTCCTGGCCGATGGCGGTCAAGATCGGCTTCTTCCAGTGCCTGGCGATGATCCCGGGAACGTCGCGTTCCGGCTCCACTATCGTCGGTGCGCTCCTGCTTGGAGCCGACAAGCGTTCGGCGGCCGAATTTTCGTTCTTCCTCGCCATGCCGACGATGGCGGGCGCCTTTGCGCTGGATCTTTGGAAGAGCCGTCACGATCTCAGCATGGACCAGGGCCTGCTGATCGTCATCGGCTTCGTCACCGCCTTCATCTCGGCGCTGTTCGTCGTGCGCGCGCTGCTCGACTTCGTTTCCCGCAACGGCTTCGCCCCCTTTGCATGGTGGCGTATCGCCGTCGGCACGGTCGGCCTAATCGCGCTTTACTTCGGCTGAGGCGGATCGCCAGACCCAGCAATCCTGGAAAAAGCGAAGGCCGGTTTTCACCGGCCTTTTTCATGCCCGATCAGTTCGGGGAGGACGTGTCGATGGAACCCGTCGTGCAGGGGTCGACGCCGTAGGTCGGCGCACATTCGCCCTTGATCGAGGCGATGCTGCCGCGGGCTACGAAAGAGCCGGCCAGAATCACCAGTGCCGCGCACGCAAACAGAAGCGCGATAGACTTGCCCATCGAAGAATGCCTTTCCGCAGAAGTGTGAAGCGCGCCACGGACCGGTTCATTGTCCAAGCCTGAGACGCGCGGCTGTGTTAGTCAGTGAGATGAGCAATAGCAATAAATGTTCATATTAAATTTGACGTTAATGCTACTATTTCCACAGTGCGTCTTTTGAGCAACGCTAAGCTGTGAATGAACAGGCTTTGCCAGTGCCTCTGAGCTCCGATCCGTCTCTCATAGGCAACAAAAAACGCCGCTCGACGAAGCCGGGCGGCGCTGATTTTTTTGAGTTGCCGAATCGCTACGCGGCTTTGCCGGAACCGGTAAACTGACCCTGCGGGCGATAGCGCACGAGATAGGACGGCAGCACGGAGACAAGCAGCGTCGGCAGCAGGCCGATGCCCTTCAAGGTGCGTCCTTCCGCTTCCGCCTGCTTGGAAACGACGTTGTCGCTCTTCAAGAGGGTCACCTGGTCGGTGGTGATCGGCGGCTTGATGAGCGGCACCAGCGAGGCGACAGAGCCGATCAGCGAGGCAAGGCCGAAGGGGATGGAGACGAGCGCCTTCTTCCGGTTGATGACGGCAAGCGTCGTCTCGAGACATTCGCGAAAAGACAGAACTTCCGGGCCGCCGAGCTCGTAGGTCGTGCCGGCCTTCAGCTTGCCGTCGACGCTGCGGGCAACGGCTTCGGCGATATCCTCGACGTAGACGGGCTGGAACTTCGTCTTGCCGCCGCCGATCAACGGCAGGAATGGCGCTGTGCGCGACATGTCGGCAAACTTGTTGAAGAACTCGTCTTCCGGCCCGAAGACGATCGAGGGGCGCAGGATGACGGCATCGGGCCTGATCGACAGGATCGCGGCTTCGGCGCGGGCCTTGGTGCGCGCATAGGCCGAAGGCGATTTGGCATCGGCGCTGAGCGCCGAAATATGCGTCAGCGAAGCGCCGACGCCGCGGGCTGCCTCGGCGATGGCCTTGGCGCCGAATTCCTGGACGGCGTCGAAGGTGTTGCGGCCGCTTTCAGCCAGAATGCCGACGCAGTTGACGACATGCTGGGCGCCTTCGACGGCGCGGTCGATGGAGTTGCGGTAGCGCACATTGGCCTGAACGATCGAAATCTGGCCGAGATTGCCGAGCGGCACCAGGAAACCGGCAAGATCGGGGCGGCGCACCGCGACGCGGATGCGATAGCCGCGCTTGGCAAGCGCACGCACCACGTGCCGCCCGATGAAGCCTGATCCTCCGAACACGGTGACGAGCGGCGGGAGGTTGGACAGGGTCATGGCAGGCTCCTCGAAAGGCTTTGATTGGGCTTATCTGGTTTCGTCTTAGCCGATCCGGGCGCAGAGGTGAAGTGCTATCGCGCTGCATCGCAGCGTCGGCTTTTCAAAGGGTTCAAACCCCTTCGACGACGACCATTTCAGCGTCCGCCACCTGCTGGCGGATTTTGGCGGCGATCTGATATTCCGGCGAATTATAGCAGTCGACGGCGTGCTGCAGCGATGGAAACTCGATGACGACATTGCGGCCGCGCGCCTGTCCCTCAAGCGGCGTGAAGGCACCGCCGCGGGCGAGGAAATTCGCGCCATATTTCTCGAAGGCGGGCTTCGCGGCAGCGACGTAATCCTTGTAGCGCTCGAGGTCGCGAACATCCACGCGTGCGATCCAATATCCCTTTGGCATGTTTTCCTCCCTGCTTGCTGTTGTCGTTTAGAGTGCGGCGTCGATCTCGGCGAGGATGGCGCGGGCGGCTTGCCTCGGATCGGCCGCCTTGACGATCGGTCGGGCGACGACGAGATGGCTCGATCCGGCCTTGATGGCATCGGCCGGCGTCATTACCCGCTTCTGGTCGCCCTTGTCGCTGCCGGCGGGCCGGATACCGGGGGTCACCACCGCCATGTCAGGCCCGATGATCTTGCGGACGGCGGCTGACTCCTCCGCCGAGCAGACGATGCCGCCCATGCCGGCGAGATGTGCCTGCTCGGCCCGGCGCAGCACCAGCGTATGCGGATCATATTCATAGCCGGCGGCGATCAGGTCCTCTTCGTCCATCGAGGTCAGCACGGTGACGCCGAGCAGGCAGAGGTCCGATCCCTTGGCCGCTTCGACGGCCGCCTTCATCGCCTTTGGATAGGCGTGCAGCGTCAGCATCGACATGCCCATCTTGACGATGTTCTCCACACCGGAGGCGACCGTATTGTCGATGTCGAGCAGCTTCATGTCGAGAAAGATCTTCTTGCCGCTGGCGGCGAGATCGCGGGCGAATTCCAGGCCGCCGGCAAAGGCGAGCTGATAGCCGATCTTGTAGTAGAGGATATCGTCGCCGAGGGCGCCGACCACTTTCTCGGCCTCCTGAAGGTTTGGAACATCCAGTCCAACGATCAAGCGGTCGCGTGCGGTCATATCAAGCCCATCCCATCCAGTCTTCCATGGGTGTCCAGTCGCATGAGATGGCGCGCTTCGCAAGATCGAAACAGAAAAGATTGCCGCCGCCGGGCGGCTGATCACCCTGTCGCGCGATCGGCTTTCCCTCCAGATGGCATTTCAGCAGCGTGCCGACGCCGCCGTGCCCGACGAAGGCGACCGGCATGTTCGGATCGTGCCGCGCCAGAATGGCCTCGACATTCGAGACGATCCTCGCCTGCGCGTCGATGGCGCGCTCCCAGCCCTTGAAGCTTTCATGCGGGTTGGCGAAGAACCAGTCGGCTGCCTTTTCGAACTCCGGCGGCGCCAGGAAACCTGTGGCGCTGCGGTCGTTTTCATGCGTGGCTTCGATGATCTCGACTGCGGCGCCGCTCGTCGCTGCGAGGATCTCGGCTGTTTCGATCGCCTTGCGCTCGCCGCTTGAAACGATCAGCCCAAGCTTACGCGCCCAGGGATGCGTCGCCGCCGACCGCGTCCTTGCCGCGCCGATCTCGGAAAGCCCCCATTGCGGTACAGGCACATCGGGATCGATGCGCACCTGCGGGTGCGTAATATAAAGAGCGTACATGGATTGCCTCAGCCGCGGCTGTAGACCCAGAGCTGGGCCGGCGGAATGTTGCGGACGATGAAGTCGTAATGGCGGATATGGTAGCGATCCGGCTTGGCGATGATCGGCGAAACCGGTCCGTAGGAAATCTGCACCATCGGCCGGCCGGGTGGCATACGGTCCAAAAGGCTTTCCAGCAGGGCGACGCGCGCCTTCATCGGAAAGTTGAGGAGCGGGATGCCCGAGACGACGGAATCGAAGGTCTGGCCGCGCAGCACGCCAAGCGTCGTATCAAGATCGAAGGCGTCGCCGTTGATGAAGTTGACGCCGGGGTAGCGTCGCACGAGATGATTGTAGAAATCGGTCGAATATTCGATGGCGACCAGATTCTCCGGTTCGATGCCACGTCCGAGGATCGCCTTGGTGATCGCCCCGGTTCCCGGTCCGAGTTCCAGCACCGGCAGGCCGGATTGCGGGTTGATGACACCCGCCATCTTGCGGGCGGTGATCGAGGAGGTGGGAACGATCGACCCGACAGTCTTCGGCCCCTGCATCATGCCCCTGAAGAAACGAATCTCTTCGTCGAACTTCTTGCCCAGCCGTTCCTTGAGACGCAGCGCCATGCTCTCCCCCACCAGATGTTATGGTTGCGACTTACATATTCTTTCTCGGCGTTCTTGCAATAGGATGCCGCAATAACGAGAGAAAATGTCGCAATCGACAAAGGACCAAATAAAAGCGCCCCTGCGTTTGAATAAACGCATGAAGGGCGCTTTGGTTTCGCTACACGCGCATCGGCATCAGCACATAAAGCGCGTCGTCGCCTGCCGTGTCGCGAATGAGCGTCGGCGAGCCGGCATCGGCAAGCAGGAACACGGCGGCTTCGCCGGAAAGCTGCGCGGTGATGTCGAGCAGGTACTTGGCATTGAAGCCGATTTCCATCGGGTCCATTTCATAGCCGACCGCGACTTCTTCGGTCGCGCTTCCCGAATCCGGGTTGTTGACCGTGAGGAGCAGCTGACCATCAGACAGCGCCAGTTTCACGGCGCGGCCGCGTTCCGATGAGATTGTCGAAACACGATCGACCGCCTGGGCGAAGGTCTGGCAATCGACCCGCATTTCCTTGTCGTTATTGGCCGGGATGACGCGCTGATAATCCGGGAAGGTGCCGTCGATCAGCTTCGATGTCATGACTATGGAGCCGATCGTCAGGCGGATCTTGGCGTCGGATACTTCGACCGTCACGATCGTATCTGGCGTGTCCACGAGCTTCTGCAGTTCTCCCACAGTCTTGCGCGGGATGATGATGCCGGGCATGCCTTCGGAGCCCGAAGGAGCGGTAACATCGGCGCGGGCCAGACGATGGCCGTCGGTGGCGACGGCCCTGAGCTTCAGATCGCCATCGCTTTCGATCGTGTGGAAGAAGATGCCGTTGAGGTAGTAACGGGTTTCCTCGGTGGAGATCGCGAACTGCGTGCGGTCGATCAGCATCTTCAGATCCGCTGCCTTCAGCTTGAAGGAGTGGCTGAAGCTGCCGGCGGTGAGATCCGGAAAATCCGATTCCGGCAGGCATTGCAGCGAGAATTTCGAGCGGCCCGAGGCGACCGTCATGGAGCTGCCGTCGGGGTTGGTGGCAAGAAGCACTTCCGATCCGTCGGACAGCTTGCGCACGATGTCGTAGAGCAGATGCGCGGGAACCGTGGTGGCGCCGGCCTGCTCGACATTGGCGGGCGTCGCCTCGGTGATTTCGAGATCGAGGTCCGTCGCCTTCATGTCGAGGCTCGTGCCGTCGGCCTTCAGCAGCACGTTGGACAGGATCGGGATCGTGTTGCGACGCTCGACCACGCGATGCACGTGGTTCAGCGACTTCAGGAGGTTCGACCGCTCAATTGTTATACGCATGGATGCTACCGCTTTCGACCGTGACTTGCCGGGCGGCCCGAGGCGCCCGAGCGACATGTTTTCGGACAAGGCCCGAAAGATTGGACAGGCAACTTGGCAGACTTCTCCATCCGAATGCAAGAGGCATGGATCAATTGCCAAGCGCCAATTCGACATTTCGTCGACAATGCTCACAGGATTTGCACCGCTCTTGCCGTCAGCCCACGCCTCGCCCATAAAGGCTGCTTATCCCAAGCGAATTCAGGACCGGTATGAACGAAGACCAATCAAGCGGCGGGGCGCGCAGTTTCCGTCTGCACAATAACCAAATTCCGGCCCGTCCCCTCGAACCGGCGCTCTATCTCGTCGCGACGCCCATCGGCAATCTCGGCGACATTACGTTGAGGGCGCTGGAAACGCTCGCCGGCGCCGATGTTCTGGCTTGCGAGGACACCCGCGTTACCCGCGTCCTGCTCGATCGCTACGGCATCCAGAACCGGCCCTATGCCTATCATGAGCACAATGCCGATGAGGCCGGTCCGCGGCTGCTGCAGGCGCTGGAAGCCGGCCGGTCGGTGGCGCTGGTGTCGGATGCCGGCACGCCGCTCGTCTCCGATCCCGGCTACCGGCTTGCGGTGCAGGCGATCGAAGCGGGCTACAAGGTCGTTCCCATTCCAGGCGCCTCGGCGCCACTTGCCGCCCTCGTCGGCTCCGGCCTGCCAAACGACGCCTTCTTCTTTGCCGGCTTTCTGCCCGCCAAGGACAAGGGCAAGCGTGATCGGCTGGCCGAGCTTTCGGGCGTCCCCGCCACCCTCATCTTCTTTGAATCGCCGCATCGCATCACCGCGACCCTTGCCGCCGCCGCCGATGTGCTCGGCGGCGAGCGCGCAGGCGCCGTCTGTCGCGAGTTGACGAAGACCTTCGAGGAGTTCCGCCGCGGTTCGCTCTCCGAACTCGCCGCATTCTATGACACTGTCGACAATGTGAAGGGCGAGATCGTCTGGCTCGTCGGCCCGCCGGCGGAGAGCGTCGCGGCGGAGGCTGATGTCGATGCCATCCTGGCCGATCTTGCCGGGACGATGCCGACCGCCAAGGCCGCGACCGAAGCTGCGCGCCTCACCGGCCTGCCGCGCAAGGAGCTTTACCAGCGCCTGCTCGACATGAAGGAGCGCCATGGGTGAGACGGGCGAAAGGCTGAAACGACAAAAGGCCTGGCGGCGTGGCCATGTCGCCGAATATCTCGCCGCCGCCTTTCTTATGCTCAAGGGCTATCGCATCATCGCCATCCGCCACCGAACCAAGCTCGGCGAAATCGATATCGTCGCCCGCAAGGCCGATCTGGCCGTCTTCGTCGAGGTCAAATCGAGGCGTGGCGCGCAGGAGGCGATCGACGCGGTTTCCTTGTCATCACAGAGACGCATCCGCGCCGCCAGCGATCTGTGGCTCGCCCGGCAACCGGATTTCGCCCGTCTGTCGCAACGCTACGACATCGTCGCCATGCTACCCGGTCGCTGGCCGCTGCATTTTCCGGATGCGTTTTAAGCATGGCGTTACAGCACCGTCACAAAATCAGCCTATTGCCGGGCGACTGGCACTCCCGATTTTTGCGCCGAAGCGCATAGCTCCATTTCGACAGGCTTCATTATGATCCGCAACACCGTTTCCGCCTTCACCGTACCCTCGCAGGAAGAGCGCAAGAGCTTTGCTTCTCTGGAAAAAAACCCGGCCATTCATGCCGCGAAACTGGCATCGCTCGCCTGCCTGAATACGGTGCGCATCGGCGGGGCGGAGGCTCAGGTCGAGGCCTTGGGATTCCCCTTTACGGTCGCGGCCTGGAATCTCGAGCGCTGCCTGTTTGCCAAGGAAAGTGCTGCCAAGCTGCGCGACACCGGCGCGCCGTTGGTGCTGCTGTCGGAAATGGATCTGGGCATGGCCCGCACCGAGCAGCGCGACCCGACGGCCATCATCGCCGATGAACTCGGCATGAATCATGCTTATGGCGTCGAGTTCCTGGAGCTCAGCCTTGGTTCGGAAATCGAGCGTTCCTACTGCCGCGACGATTTCAACGAGAGGGGCTTTCACGGTAACGCACTCATGGCCTCCGTCGCCCTGAAGGATGCTTTCATGATCCGCCTGCCGGGCGAGGCCGTCTGGTTCAACGACAGCAATGAGCAGCCGCGCATCGGCGATCGCTGCGCCGTCGGCGCCATCGTCGAGACGGAGGCCGGCCCAATGGTCGCGGTTTCCGTTCATCTCGAAAGCGTTGCGACCGCTGCCTATCGCGAGCGGCAGATGGCGGCATTGATCGATGAGGTCGAGGCTTTCGCACCCGGCCTGCCGATCCTGATCGGCGGCGATCTCAATACCGGCAATCACACTGGCGGCGATTTCTCGACGGATACATTGTTTGCCATGGCCGAGGGCCGTGGCTTCGAATGCCATGGCGGCCCGCTCGATCAGACAAGCACGCGCCCAAGCCTGATCACGCGCTTTCCTGATCGCGCCATGAAGCTCGACTGGTTCATCACCCGCGGGCTGAAGATCGGCGAAAGCCATCTCGTTTCCTCCCTCAATGAAGAGGGCAAGCCGCTCTCCGACCACGACATGGTCGTGTGCACAATCGAAGGTTTTTCCGTCTGATCGCTGCAATCGTTAAAATGCGCTCGGTTTCATGAACCGAGCCGTTACCCCTTCCATGCGATGAGATTGTAGACGCGCATGGAATTTGGGGGATTGCATGGTCTTGAAACTGATGTTGGCGAGCATGGCGGCCTTTGCCGCGCGCGCCGTACCGGTCGTCGTCGCGCTGCCGCCGTCGAAGAACTTCGTGGCGGGCGCCAGCGACGACATGGAAATGAAACCGTCGCCGATCGAGCCGTCCTGGGTTTTGGCGGGCAATCCGGTTGCCCGCATAGCCGAGCATTCGCGCGGGCAGGACGATGCCGCGATGACCGCTCTCTGGGATTGTACGGCCGGCGAGTTCCGCTGGTATTTCGGCTGGGACGAAACCGTGATGATCCTCGAAGGCGAGGTGCATATCACCACGGAAGACGGTGTCGAGCGCACGCTTTGCGCCGGTGATGTCGCCTATTTTGCCGGCGGCACCTGGGCGACGTGGCGGATCGACCGCTATCTGCGCAAGGTCGCCTTCTTGCGCAAGCCGTTCCCGAAGCCGCTGACGATGGCCTATCGCCTGCGCGATCTCGTCAGGCAGGGCGGCAGCACGCAGGGCCTCGCCGCCTAAGTGCGGTAGACCCTAACGGAAGCCCTTGAATAGCCGTTGCGTTTGAAGGCGGGCCGACCTACATCTGTCGGCGAATTCGAGCGAGGGCTGACTATGGCTGGTATCAAGAATGTCGCGGTCCAGATGGACCATGTCCGGGGCATCAATATTGCGGGCGACTCGACCTTCGCCATGAGCCTCGAGGCGCAGAACCGCGGCTACAAACTCTTTCACTACACGCCCGAGCGGCTGAGCATGCGCGACGGCGAGGTCTATGCCTCCGTAGAGCCGATGATCCTGCGCGATGTCAAGGGCGACCATTTCGAGCTCGGCGAGCCCGAGCGCGTCGATCTCTCGATCATGGACGTGGTGCTGCTGCGCCAGGACCCGCCCTTCGATATGGCCTATATCACCTCGACGCATCTGCTCGAGCGCATCCACCCGAAGACGCTCGTCGTCAACGATCCGGCCTGGGTGCGCAACTCGCCGGAAAAGATCTTCGTCACCGAATTCGCCGATCTGATGCCGAAGACGCTGATCACCCGCGATGCCGGCGAAATCCGCCGCTTCCGCGAGGAGATGGGCGACATCATCCTGAAGCCGCTCTACGGCAATGGCGGCGCCGGCGTCTTCCATTCGACGCGCGACGACCGCAACCTTTCCTCGCTGCTTGAAATGTTCGGCCAGCTCTTCCGCGAGCCCTTTATTGCCCAGCAATACCTGCCCGACGTGCGCAAGGGCGACAAGCGCATCATCCTCGTCGATGGCGAGGCCGTCGGCGCGATCAATCGCGTGCCGGCCGAGCATGACGCCCGCTCCAACATGCATGTCGGCGGCCGTGCCGAAGCGACCGAGCTGACGGCGCGCGAGCAGGAAATCTGCGCCCGCATCGGCCCGGCGCTCAAGGCCCGCGGCTTCCTGCTCGTCGGCATCGACGTCATCGGCGACTACATGACCGAGATCAACGTGACGTCGCCGACCGGCATCCGTGAGGTCAAACGCTTCGGTGGCGCCGATATCGCCAGCCTGCTCTGGGATGCGATCGAAGCCAAGCGGGCCTGATCACTAGATCCGGTTATTGATTCCTGCCCGTGGCCTAAAGCGCCGGTGCATGATCGCCGGCCGTGTATACCGTATTTCCGTTCATTTATTGTTCTTGTTTCATTCTCTGTCTTGTGCCAGATTGCAACCCACAGTTTGCTGATCGGGGCAAGTAGCGGCAAGCGAGTCTGATAACAAGGGGCAGGGCATGGTGGCGCGCGTCAGTACGGTTGCGTTTCAGGGCATTGAGGGCGTGCCGGTCGAAGTGCAGGTGATGATCGCGCCCGGCAAGGTGCTGATGCACATCGTCGGTCTGCCCGACAAGGCGGTTGCCGAGAGCCGCGAGCGGGTGCAGGCCGCGCTTCATGCTTCCGGCCTGGCACTGCCGCCGAAGAAGGTCACGGTCAATCTCGCACCGGCTGATCTGCCCAAAGAAGGATCTCATTTCGATCTTGCCATCGCACTCGGCCTGATGGCGGCACTGGGTGCGATCCCGGCTGATGCCCTATCGTCCTATACCGTCATCGGCGAACTCAATCTCGATGGCACGATCGCCCCCGTTGCCGGCGCGCTTCCCGCGGCCATCGCCGCCAATGCCATGGGCAAGGGGCTGATCTGCCCGGCCGAAAGTGGGCCGGAAGCCGCCTGGGCGGGCAAGGAGATCGACATTCTGGCGCCGCGCAGCCTGATCGCCCTCGCCAATCATTTCCGCGGCACACAGGTCCTGTCACGGCCGGAGCCCTCTGTTCGCGCAAGCGCGGTCAATCTGCCCGATCTTGCCGACATCAAGGGGCAGGAAAGCGCCAAGCGCGCCCTGGAAGTGGCGGCCGCCGGCGGCCACAATCTGTTGTTCGTCGGACCGCCCGGTTCCGGCAAGTCGATGCTGGCCTCGCGCCTGCCGTCGATATTGCCGCCACTGTCGACGAACGAGCTGTTGGAAGTGTCGATGATCCATTCGATCGCCGGCCAGCTTTCCGGCGGCAAGCTCTCCGATCGGCGGCCCTATCGCGCGCCGCATCATTCCGCCACCATGGCGGCGCTGGTCGGCGGCGGCCTGCGCGCCAGGCCGGGAGAGGTCTCGCTCGCCCATCACGGCATCCTCTTTCTCGATGAACTGCCGGAGTTTTCGCCACAGGCCCTCGATGCGCTGCGCCAGCCGCTCGAAACCGGCGAGTGCGTCATTGCCAGGGCAAACCACCGCGTCGCCTATCCCGCCGGCATCCAGCTTGTGGCGGCGATGAATCCGTGCCGCTGCGGCATGGCCGGTGAGCCGGGTCATACCTGCGCCCGCGGGCCGCGTTGCGCCTCCGATTATCAGGGCCGCATTTCCGGCCCCTTGCTCGATCGCATCGATATCCGCATCGACGTGCCGGCCGTGTCTGCTGCCGATCTCATCCGGCCGACGACGGCGGAAAAGAGTGCCGACGTGGCGCTGCGCGTCGCGCGCGCCCGTGAACGGCAGCGCGAGCGTTTCGAAAGGGCCGGCATGAAGGGCATCAGCACCAATGCTCGCTGCTCGACCTCGATGATCGAAACCATCGCCGAGCCGGACGCCGCCGGCCTGCAATTGCTGCGTGATGCGGCCGAGAAGATGAAATTCTCGGCCCGTGGCTATCATCGCATCCTCAAGGTCGCGCGGACGCTCGCCGATCTCGACGATAAGCCGACCGTTGGCCGCATCCATCTCGCCGAAGCCATTTCCTATCGTATTGTCGGCGAGCGGCTGGTTGCGCACGCCTGAAAATCCGAACCTCAGCTAACGCCTGATCGTCTGCGGCTTGCCTGAATGAAAGAGGGGCACCGAAGCGCCCCATGAAAGTCAAAATCGCAATTGCCAGCGTTAGCCGCCAAGCCCCTCGAACAGCGCCGTCGAAAGATAGCGTTCGGCGAAGGACGGGATGATGACGACAATGGTCTTGCCTTCGTTTTCCGGGCGCTGGCCGACCTTGATGGCAGCCGTCAGCGCGGCACCCGAGGAGATGCCGACAGGCACGCCTTCGAGCTTGGCCACGAGCCGCGCCAGTTGGAAAGCCTCGTCATTGCTGACCGTGACCACCTCGTCGTAGACGTGGGTATCGAGGATCTTGGGCGCAAAGCCGGCGCCGATGCCCTGGATCTTGTGCGGGCCGGGATTGCCGCCGGAAAGAACCGGGGAATCCGTCGGCTCGACGGCAATGACCTTGACGTCGGGCTTGCGAGCCTTCAGCACCTGGCCGACGCCGGTGATCGTGCCGCCGGTGCCGATGCCGGACACGAAGATATCGACCTTGCCCTCAGTGTCGTTCCAGATTTCCTCGGCCGTCGTCTTGCGATGGATTTCCGGATTGGCCGGATTTTCGAACTGCTGCGGAATGATGGCATCCGGCAGCGTCGAGGCCAGCTCTTCTGCCTTGGCGATCGCGCCCTTCATGCCCTTCGGTCCCTCGGTCAGCACCAGCTCGGCGCCGAGCAGCGCCAGCATCTTGCGGCGTTCGATCGACATGGTCTCCGGCATGGTGAGGATCAGCTTGTAACCCTTGGCGGCGGCGGCGAAGGCAAGCGCGATGCCTGTGTTGCCCGAGGTCGGCTCGATCAGCACCGTCCTGCCCGGCGCGATCTTGCCCTGCGCTTCCAGGCTTTCGATCATGGCGACGCCGATACGGTCCTTCACCGAAGCGATCGGATTGAAGAATTCAAGCTTTGCCAAGAGGTTGGCCTTGACGCCCTTTTCCTTCGCCAGCTTGTCGAGGCGGACGATCGGCGTATCGCCGATGGTCTCGGTAATCGAGGCATAGACGCGGCCGCGGCCGGGTTTGCGGGTGTCGGACATGGGTAACTCTCCCTACATTTGAATTATCGAATGACAATAGGATCAAACGCTTGCGGAAACCAGAGTGCGCGCATCCTCGCCACTTGTAGACCGTGAGAAAATAATCTCCCGAATGACCGCTTCAGAGAATATTTTTTCAGGCCGCGCGAGCCGCGATGAAGGCGGCCGTGGCGGCGAGAATGCTGGCGGCGACCCTGTTCAGTATCTGCAGTGCCCGCGGCTGCTTCAGGAAGGTTCGGGCCCGTGAAGCCAGCAGCATGTAGGGCACGAGAACGATCAGCAGCACGACGAAGGTTGCCGCCACCAGGATCGCATATTCCCGCAGGCCGATGCTGCCGATGTCGATCAGCGTCGGCACGAGCGCGACATAGAAGAGCATGGTCTTCGGGTTGCCGAGCGTCACGAGCAGGCCAGAGAGAAAGGACATGCCGGCGCCGCTGGATTTCTTCGCCGCGATATCGGCGGCCAGCAGCCCGGCGGTCCAGAGTTTCCAGGCGATATAGCCGAGATAGAGCGCGCCGGCGATCTTGATGACGATGAAGACCTCGGTGAAGGTCTGCGCCACGAAGGCAAGGCCGAGGATGACGGCCGTCAGGTAGATCGTGTCGCCGAGCACGAGGCCGAGGCCCATGAAGAAGGTCTCGCGAAAGCCGGAGCCGAGGGCGCGCGCCACGATCGCGGTAATGCCCGGACCGGGAATGGCGGCGGCGATGAACAGCGCGCCGCAATAGGCAAACAGGGCCGCGAGCGTCATGAAGTTTTCCTCCTGAGATGGTATTCGCTCTAGCGCACCACCTTTGCGTTTTCAAGCGATTGCGCCGGCGCGGCGAACAGATTACCAAGGCGTTAACGGCGCGTCGAAACTGCTTTGCCCAAGGATATCATGTCTTCTGCATTGCTACTCATCGATCTTCAGAACTCCATTCTGGCCGGCCTCGGCACGCCGGAACGTCAACCGGTCACTGATGCCGCGCTTGAGATGGTCATCGCCAAGCTTGCCGCGCTGAAGCACAAGGCGCGTGCCGCTGGCATTCCGGCCTTCATCGTCCAGCATGACGGCGCTCCGGGGCATCGGCTGGTCAAGCGTAGCGAAGGCTGGCAGCTGCGTCGGGAAATCGCGCCCGAGGCCGGCGATGTCGTCGTGCACAAGACGAGCTGCGATTCCTTCTTCGAGACGGATCTGGAGGCGCGGCTGCGCGCGCGCGGCGTCACCCATCTCATCGTCGGCGGCTGCATGACGCAGTTCTGTGTCGATACGACCGTGCGTCGCGCCGTTTCGCTCGGCTTCGATGTGACGCTGATCTCCGACGGCCACACCACAGCGGATATGGGTCGGCTGAGCTTCGAAGACATTGTCACCCATCACAATATGCTGCTTGACGGCTTCGATGCTGGATCGCATGAAATCAAGATCGCTGTTTCCAGCGAGATTCTCTTCTGAATACCTTCCTACCGCCGGAGGCGCTATGCCACACCTGACCAGCATGATCGCCTTTGCCCTGATCGCTCTCGGCATGGTGCTGACACCCGGACCGAACATGATCTATCTGGTGTCGCGCTCGATCTCGCAGGGGCCGGCGGCGGGGCTGATCTCGCTTGGAGGCGTCGCCTGCGGCTTCCTGTTCTACATGTTTTCGGCCGCGCTCGGCATTACCGCCTTCGTCTTTGCCGTCCCCTTCGCCTATGATGCGCTGCGTCTGGCGGGTGCCGCCTATCTCGGCTGGCTGGCCTGGAATGCGCTGAAGCCCGGCGGCCGCTCCGCATTTCAGGTGCGTGAGCTGCCGAAGGATAGCACGCGCCGGCTGTTCACCATGGGGCTGGTGACCAGCCTGCTCAATCCAAAGGTCGCGATCCTTTATCTGTCGCTGCTGCCGCAGTTCATCGATCCCGCCGCCGGCAGTGTCTTCACTCAATCGATTGTTCTGGGCTTTGCGCAGATCGTCATCAGTGTGACATTCAATGCCATCTTCGCGCTGAGTGCCGGCTGGATCGCCATGTTCCTCACCCGCCGTCCGTCCTTCGCGCTGGTGCAGCGCTGGCTGATGGGCACGGTGCTCGCCGGGCTTGCCGTGCGCATGGCTTTCGAGGCACAGCGTTGATGCGGAGCGTTTCGCTGCCGCTCGCCGCCAGCCTTCTGGCGCTGACATCGTTCTGGAGTGCCGCTTCGGCGACGGAGACGGATACGCAGACAATCGTCTTCATGCGTCACGGCGAAAAGCCCGAGGCGGGTCTCGGCCAATTGAGCTGCCAAGGTCTCAACCGGGCGCTGGCCCTGCCGCCGGTGCTGACAAAGCTCTTCGGCAAGCCCGCGGCGATCTTCGCGCCCGATCCGTCGAAACGGAAGGAAGATTCCGGCGCCTCCTATGATTACATCCGGCCGCTCGCCACCATCGAGCCGACCGCGATCGCGCTCGGCATGCCTGTCGATACCAGCTTCGGCTACGAGGATATCGCCGGCCTGAAGACCGCGCTGGCAAAGCCCGCCTATGCCGGCAAGCTGATCTTCGTCGCGTGGGAGCATAAGCAGATCGTCGATCTCGCCCGCCAGCTGATGAGCGAGAATGGCGGTGATGAAAAAGCGGTGCCGAAATGGCATGGCAAGGATTTCGACAGCCTCTATGTGCTGCGCATCGGCGCAAGCAAGGCTGGATCAGGCGCGACATTCGAAAAGATGGCGGAAGGTCTCGATGGTCGCCCCGAAACCTGTCCGACTCCGGCTAAATAAGTCTTAGAAAACCGGCCGCATGAAGCTGCGCTCGTAGCTGACGATGCAGCGCGTTTCCTCGCCGTAGGCAAGCGCAGCCTGGCATTCCGCGTCCTCGGGTATTTTCAGCCGATATTCCTCATAGGCGGCAAGGCTCGGGAAGCTGAAGAGCGCGAGCGCGATGTTGCTGGCGCCCTCATGCGGCATGAAATAACCGTGATGCGTGCCGCCCAGCCGGTTGACCAGCGGAATCCAGAGCTGGGCATAGTGCTCGAACTGGGCAAGCTTGTATGGGTCGATAACGTAGCGCAGATAACAGGTGATCATTCGGCGGTCCCTTTTGAAAGACGATCGTTTCTATGCCAGGGCAGGGGCATCGTCCAGCCGAGATTCATGCCGGCGGCGGCCGCGAGAATGATGACCGCGCCGGCGATCTGTGCGATGCCAAGCACATGGCCGAAGGCGAAACGATCGACCACGATGGCGGCGATCGGATAGATGAAGGATAGCGCGCCGGTGAGATGTGTCGGCAGCTTCTGGATGGCGCCATAGAGCAGCACATACATCAGGCCGGTATGGACGATGCCCATGGTGACGAGGATCGACCATCCGCCGGCATCATGCGGGGCGGCGGAGAAATCGGTGAAGGGCGCCAGCATCAGGATGCCCGTTGACACCTGAATAAGTGCGATCAGATGCGGCGGCGTGCCCTTCAGCCACTTGGCGGCAATTGCCGCCAGCGCATAGAAGAAGGCTGCGCCAAGCGAAAGCAGGATGCCGATTGCGTAACTCCCGGAGCCTGCCGCCCCGGCTGGTTTGCCTTCGACAATAACCACCATGCCGGCAAAGGCGAGGCCGAGCCAGAACAGCTTGGTGAAGGTGATCCGCTCTCCCAGGAACAGTGCGCCGAGCCCGAGCAGCATGAATGGCTGCGTGTTGTAGACGGTCGTGGCGATCGAAATCGAGGCGTGGGAGTAGGCGGCGAAAAGCAGCAGCCAGTTCAGGACGATGGCGATCCCGCCGCCGACCGCGATGGAAAACGTCTTGAGGCTCAGAATGCCGGGGCGCAACAGGCCCATGGCTGCGCATATGGCGAGCAGCGTCAGCGCACCGAAGAAACAGCGCCAGAAGACGACACCGGTGACGGCCTGCCCGGACGTCAGCACGAACCAACCGATCGTGCCTGAAATCAGCATCGCCGCCGTCATTTCCATCGCACCGCGTCTTGTCTCGTTCATCGTCTTGGCTCCCGTCTATCGGGGCAGATGATATTGCGCTGTTGGAATAGGTGATATAGATTTAATGAGGTGATACGGCGGATTTACCTAAATAAATGAGGTTGAGTTATGGGTATTCCTAATGCGGCTCTCGGTCTCAATGATACCGATCAGCGAATGCTGGAGGCGCTGGCGCGCAATGCCCGGATATCGCTGAAAGAGCTGGCGGAAGTGGCCGGCCTGTCGTCGCCGAGTGCCGCGGAACGGCTGCGACGGCTGGAGGAGCGCGGCGTCATTTCAGCCTTCACCATCGACATCGCGCCGGAGGCGATCGGCTATCCGCTGCAGGCGATCGTTCGCATCCGGCCCTTGCCCGGCCAGCTGCATGTCGTCGAGCGCATCATTCAGGAGACGCCGGAATTCATCGAATGCGACAAGGTTACCGGCGACGATTGCTTCATCGGCCGGCTGGTGGTGCGCTCGATGGGCGAACTCGACGGCATTCTCGACAAGATCACCGAGCGCGCCGAGACGAACACGTCGATGATCAAGGCAACGCCGGTCAAGCGCCGCCTGCCGCCGCTTTCGCGCTAGCGCAATTCCAGGAAAACTGCGTAGCGGTTTTCCGTTGGCAATTGCGCAGAACAGGGGGCTAGAGCCGTTAAGCGGCTCTAGAATTCGGCCATCGGCGACAGCATGAGCGGCCCGGCAATATCGTCCGCCGCTTTGCCGCGTACCATCAGCATCGTGTAACCTTCATAGGGTTCGAGCGATACCTCGCAATCCAGGCGATCCGGCGAAAAGCAGATCTCGATGCGGTCCGGTTCGACGTCGAGCGCGGACAGGATGGTCGCGAGGGATGGAATGGTCGTTCCCGCTATATCGAGAAGCCAGAAAGTCGCACCGTCAAACGTCCATGCAACGACCGCCGCATCGCCGAGTGTCGTCAGGCGGATCGCAGGATTGAAGCAGGCATTCAGCAGAAACATCTCCATCTGCCTGATAACCGCGAAGCGAGTGGAGACCGGTTGCCGGTTTTGCAACAGCGTCTTGATCAGCAGCAGATCCTCCGGCGCTTCCAGGGAGAGCCGCCGGGCAGTCGAGCCGGATCTCTCGAGCTTTGGCATCCGCGCAACAGAGATATGCTGTGGCAGGCTGCGAAAGCCGTAACGCTCATAGAGAGCCGGCTTGTCGGTCAGCAGGAGATCGAGTTCGTAGCCCTCGGCTGCGGTACGCTCAAAGGCACGTTGCATCAGGTCGCGATAGAGCCCGCGCTCACGCCATTCCGGCCGCACGGCACCGGACTGATAGCCCGCTGCCTTGACGGAGCGGCCATTGACGATCACCGGCATGGAGAAGGCAGTGAAATTGGCGACGCAGCGCCCGTCGCCATCGAAATAGCCGAAGGGCATGCTGGTCGGGTCGGGGCCGCCGAACGAAGCTTGCAGGTCGACGTCGATCGAGAACGTGTCCTGTAGCAGGTCGACAAGGCCCTTCCATGCGGTGAGATCGCCGAAATAGTCCTGGCGCAGAGTTAGGCCATGCGCCTGGGCAAGCTCCGGCATCACACGCCGGTCGAGCCGAAACCGCCTGCTCCGCGTATGGTCTCGCTTGCTTCAGTCGTCTCGAAAATGCGGGCCTGGATCGAAGGAGCAATGACCATCTGTGCGATGCGCATACCGCGCGTGATCTCGAACGGCTCCTCGCCGAGGTTGATCAGCAGCACCTTCACTTCGCCGCGATAGTCGCTGTCGACCGTGCCCGGCGAGTTCAGGCAGGTGATGCCGTTCTTGAAAGCAAGGCCCGAGCGCGGACGGATCTGCGCCTCGTAGCCTTCCGGAACCTCGAAGATGAAGCCGGTGGGAACGAGATCCCGCTTACCCGGAAGGAGCGTCAGCGGCGCGCCATCATCGACTGCGGCGCGCAGGTCCATGCCCGCAGCGCCCCTGGTCTGGTAGGCTGGTAGCTCAATGCCTTCGCCATGCGGCAGGCGGATGAGGTTCACGGTCGGTCGGGTGTCGGTGTGAATGGTCATCCTGCAATAGTTTGCGCTCGAACGCCGGAGGTCAATTGCATTTAGGGCTTTGAGTCGCTAGATACGGCCGCAATTCACAGGATTCACACGCATGGCCGAAAGTCTCGCCGAGGCGGTCTCCCGCCGCCGCACATTCGCTATTATCGCTCACCCGGACGCGGGCAAGACGACGCTCACCGAAAAGCTGCTGCTGTTCGGCGGCGCCATCCAGCTTGCCGGCGAAGTCAAGGCGAAGAAGGATCGGATGCAGACGCGATCCGACTGGATGAAGATCGAGCGCGAGCGCGGCATTTCGGTCGTGACCTCGGTCATGACCTTCGAATACGAAGGCAATGTCTTCAACATTCTCGACACGCCCGGCCACGAAGACTTCGCCGACGACACCTACCGTACGCTGACGGCCGTCGACGCCGCCGTCATGGTCATCGACGCCGCCAAGGGCATCGAGCCGCGAACGCTGAAGCTGTTCGAAGTCTGCCGCATGCGCGACATCCCGATCATCACCTTCATCAACAAGATGGACCGCGAAAGCCGCGATCCCTTCGAGATTCTCGATGAGGTCGAAGAGAAGCTGGCGCTCGACACGGCGCCGATCACCTGGCCCATCGGCCGCTCGAAGACCTTCTGCGGCTCCTATCATCTGGCATCCAACACCGTCCGTGGCTCCGATACCGAAGTTGCCGCGACCCCCGTCAACGGCCCGCAGGCCGTTGCCGACAGGTTGCCGGAAAACGAGCGCCAGGCCTTCATCGACGAGACGGAACTGGCGATCGAGGCCTGCCGCCCCTTCGACCAGGAATCCTTCCTTGAGGGCCATATGACGCCGGTCTTCTTCGGTTCTGCGCTGCGCAATTTCGGCGTACGCGATCTCATCAATGCGCTCGGCGAATTCGCGCCGCCGCCGCGCGATCAGGTCGCCGATATCAGGACGGTGCACGCCACCGACGACAAGATGACGGCCTTCGTCTTCAAGATCCAGGCCAACATGGACCCAAACCATCGCGACCGCATCGCCTTTGCCCGCATCTGCTCCGGCAAGCTGGAGCGCGGCATGAAGGCGCGGCTGTCGCGCACCGGCAAGCAGCTCGGTCTCACCGCGCCGCAGTTCTTCTTCGCCTCGCAGCGCCAGCTCGCCGATACCGCCTATGCCGGTGACGTCGTCGGCATTCCGAACCACGGAACGCTGCGCATCGGCGATACGCTGACGGAAGGCGAATCCCTCGTCTTCCAGGGCGTGCCGAACTTCTCGCCGGAAATCCTGCGCCGCGTGCGCCTTGAGGATGCGATGAAGGCGAAGAAGCTCAAGGAAGCGCTGCAGCAGATGGCCGAGGAAGGCGTCGTGCAGCTCTTCTCGCCGGAAGACGGCTCGCCCGCCATCGTCGGCGTCGTCGGCGCGCTGCAGCTCGACGTCTTGAAGGAGCGGCTGATGGCCGAATACGGCCTGCCGGTTTCCTTCGAAATGTCGCGCTTTTCGGTTTGCCGATGGGTGTCAGCTGACCAGGCCGCCGACCTTGAAAAATTCGTCACCGCGCGCCGCGGCGATATCGCCCGCGATCTCGACGGCGACCCGGTCTTCCTCGCGCAGGACGGCTTCTCGCTGCGTTACGAGGCGGAACGTTATCCGGCTATCAAGATGGTCGCCATCAAGGAATATCACGCCGTCAAGGCGGCGTGATACCGGCAATCTTGTAGTTGCCGGCGATGAGCCTGTGGCGCATGGCGATTATTGTTCCGTCGGATTCATGAGTTCAGCGTACTGAGCCTCTGTAGCTTCATCCATCGGGAACATGCATTCGATGCGCAGTTCCTGGGTCGTGATCATCTGCGCGGTTCCGACCGTCGTGACCAGCGAGAAAAATCTCAGGATATGTCCGTCCTTCATGAAGGATAGGGGGATGAGTGGCGCGTTCTCCATCGTCGGTGATATCCGCCATTCGGCATTCACATCGGGGTACGCGAGCAGACTGTCGACGAGCTCCTTCGTCCGTGCATCGATGACACGACCGACGGCCTCGCGGAAGACGCGTCCCAAAAGGCTCTTGGCCGTCTCGTCCCAATCCGGAATGAAGGGCCGCATGCCCGCCGGATCGAACATCAGATGCAGGAGATTGCGGGGTGCCGGGCGCGTGGCCATATCGATGAACCGGCCGAAGAAGCGAAGCGTCGCATCATTGGCCATCAGCACATTCCAGTAGCGGTCCATCACCACGGCCGGAAACGGCTCGTGCTGATGCAGCATACGCTTCAGCGCTTTCGCAACGCCCTGCATCTCGCGATCATCGAAGCTTCCTTCCGAGTAGATCGGCGCGTAGCCGGCGGCGAGCAGCAGGGTGTTGCGCTCGCGGAAAGGCACGTCCAACGCATCGGCGAGACGCAGGACATTCTGGCGGCCGGGCGTGCTCCTGCCGCTTTCGATAAAGCTGATCTGACGCTGCGAAATACCGGTGTCGAGGGAAAGCTCGAGCTGGCTCTTGCCGCGCGTGTCGCGCCAGGCGCGCAGCTGCGGGCCGAGTTCGTTTGGTGGTCTCAGATTTGCTTGGGAAGAACTCATCTTGCAATGGCCTTGCTTCGCTCGTGTCATTGTGGCGGGGCGTCATTCAACACCCCGCCAGCTTCAATTTCTATGAGAAGGCAACAGGTCCGACCGACCCATACCAATGACGCACCTTGGCGGGATCGGTCTCATCCATATAGAAAAAGTGCATCATGACCGGTTTGACCATGGGTTGCGCCCGATCGTCGGGCGTCATGGTCACCGTGCCGCGAAACACCTTTAGCGATCCGCCGTCCCAATATTCGGTGACATCATGCAACGCGGTAAAGCCGGTGTCGATGAAGGCGCGAAGGTTCTGGCGAATGGTGTCGCGCCCCTTCCAGTCGGCAATGCCGAGGTTGCATGTCGCGTCTTCCGCGAGGCAATCAAAGCCTTCGCCGAAGGTCTTGTCGTCGATTTCCCGCCAGAAGGCCAGCAGCCATTGCGGGGCGTCTTTCTTAGTGAATGACATGGTCGTCATGGAATTCTCCTGAGCCTGCCCTTGGCATGATGTCGTGGCCATCGATGTCATGCCGGGCAAAAGCTCTCTTTCGTTGAAGGGCTAAAAGCTCTTCCTGCAAGAAGATGGTGTTTAGATACTCCAAGGCGAATGCTGCTCTCAATTACATGCGATGTAATGAAAGCAGCCACGATCGCGCCTCAAGCCGACGTGATCGGTTTGGATGCGTTTCATTTTGGAATAGTGGTTTCGCCATGTTCCATCCGATATAGCGCTATGCCATAGTGCCGCCCCGGGGTCCCCTCGATCAGAACGAGCAGCTTTCATGATGAAATTTCTTGCGGTTCTTGCTCTGGCCTTCGTCGGCCTGGTGCCGGTCGCAGCAGACGCGCGAATCATCACCGATGCGGCCGGACGCACGGTGTCTGTGCCGGACAAGATCAACCGCATATTGGTGGCCGGGCCGCCGGCCACGGTGCTGGTCTATGTGCTGGCGCCCGAGAAACTGGTGGGCTGGGTTCACGCGCCTGATAATGCGGCAAAAGCCTATCTGATGCCGTCGGTTCGGGCGCTGCCCACCGTCGGGCGCCTGACGGGCAAGGACGGCACGATCAGCGCACAGGCGGTCATGGACGCCAAGCCCGACATCATCCTCGATGCCGGCACGGTCGATCCGACCTACAAGGCTCTGGCAGACAAGGTGCAGGCCGAAACGCATATTCCCTATGTCCTTGTCGACGGCAGCTTTGCCCGCACAGCCGATACGCTTCGCGACGTCGGCGCCCTGATCGGCGTCAAGGATCGCGCCGACAAGCTGGCCGATTATGCCGATTCGGCAATCAAGGATCTGAACGAAAAACTGGCGACGTTGCCGAACGATCCACGCCCGCGCGTTTACTATGGCCGTGGCGCCGATGGCCTGGAAACCGGGCTTTCCGGCTCGATCAATCTGGAGATACTCGATGCCGTCGGCACAATGAATGTTGCCGCCGCTGCGGGTAAGGGCGGGTTGACCAAGGTGACGCCGCAGCAGGTCGTCGGCTGGAATCCCGATATCATCATCGCCGATGATGCAAAATTCGCCGCGTTGGTGAAGAGCGATCCGCAATGGGCCGGCATCAAGGCTGTCAAGGACGGCAAGGTTTTCGTGCCGCCGTCGCTGCCCTTCGGTTGGTTCGATTCGCCGCCCGGCGTCAACCGGCTGCTCGGCGTGCGCTGGATGGAGAAGCTGCTCTATCCGAAACTCTTCAGGAGCGATTTCTCCGATGATGTGAAGACGTTCTACAAACTGTTCTATCAGGTCGATCTGACGGACGATCAGCTGGCGACGCTGCTGAAGGGCGTGAAGTAACCGGCATCGAGGAAGGAAGCAGCGCATGGTTCGTGAGAACGAGATTCGCGAAAACGAAGTGGCCGTCGAGCCGCCCGCAGCCTCGGATGCCGGCCTCACCTTCATCGGCCGCATTTCCACGCCCTGGACATCGCGCCTGGAAACGCCGAGGCAGGGGCGGCATGACGGGCCGATTTGCCGGGTAGAAATCTTCGAGCCCTGGGTGCCGGCGCTGACCGGCGTCGAAGCTTTCGAGCGCCTGGAAATTCTCTATTGGCTGGATCGTTCGCGCCGGGATCTCGTGCTGCAGAGCCCGGCCAGAAACGGCAGGGTACATGGCACATTCGCGCTGCGATCGCCGGTGCGGCCCAACCCTATCGGCACATCCATCGTCAAGCTTGAAGCCGTCGAGGGTGCCGTATTGCTGGTGCGCGGCCTCGATTGCCTGGATGGCACGCCGCTGCTCGACCTGAAGCCGGATCGCACGCTGTTCAAACCCATCGCGCCGGCGCAGCCCGGAGATTTCCAGACCGGCGACGGCGAGACCGCGCATTACTGCCAGAAGCGCGATGCTTAGATTGTTTTACGCAATTCCGGACGGAAAACCGCTTCGCACTTTTCCTGGAATTGCTTTAGTCGACGGCGACCATGACGTCGGATGCCTTGATGACGGCATAGGCCGATGCGCCGACCGTCAGGCCCAGCTCGTCCACGGCTTCGTTGGTGATCGAGGAGGTGACGATCGAGCCGTTGCCGATATCGATGCGGACATGCGCTGTCGTCGCGCCCTTGGTGATTTCGACGACCTTGCCCTTGAGGCGGTTTCTTGCACTGATTTTCATGGATGTTTCTCCCTTTTGCGGCGCAACAATATCGTTTCGGTTCGCGGCAAGCTACCGAAATTCTATTCGCCGCGCGGAAACCGCTGGTTTTCCTCCAGCACGTTGAGATCCATGTGGTTGCGCATGTATCGCTCCGACGCCTTTTGCAAGGGCTGGTAGTCCCATGGGTAGTAGGCGCCGTTGCGAAGGGCGGTATAGACGACCCATCGCCGCGCCTGGCTCTCGCGCACATCAGCGTCGAAGCTTGCCAGGTTCCAGCGGGCCATCGCTCGCGCCGTCAGCCGGTTCAGCGTTTCGGCATAGGCCGGGTTGCCGGCCAGATTGTTAAGCTCCTTCGGGTCCTCCGCGATGTTAAATAGCATCGGCGGGTCCTTCTCGCAAAGCGTCAGCTTGTAGCGGCCGTCGCGTAAGCCCACGAGCGGCGCTTCGGAGCCTTCCGCCGCATATTCCATCGGCACGGGGCTGCGGCTTCCGGTGTCGAGAGCCAAGGGCGTCAGGTCTTCGCCATCGGTCCAGCGGCGCAGCGAGGCGATGTCGATCCCGGCAAGGGCGGCCAGCGTCGGCGTCACGTCGAGTGTCGAAACCGGTTGATCGATGCGCTTCGGCTGCCAACCGGGCGCCGATATCATCAGCGGCACGCGGGCGGAGCCCTCGAAGAAGTTCATCTTGAACCAGAGACCGCGCTCACCGAGCATGTCGCCGTGGTCCGAGACGAAGAGGATGATGGTGTTGTCGGTCATGCGGCCGCGCTCGAGCGTTTCGAGGATCTCGCCGATCTTCTCGTCGACATAGGAGATATTGGCGAAATAGCCGCGCCGCGCCCGACGGATCTGCTCCGGAGTGATGTCGAAGGCGGTGTGGTCACAGGCCTTCATCAGCCGCTGCGAATGCGGGTCCTGCCGCTCGAAGGGGATTTCGCCGACGTCCGGGTCGAGTGCCGGGCAATCCTCATAGAGATCCCAGAAGCGCCGGCGCGCGACGTAAGGGTCGTGCGGATGCGTGAAGCTGACGGTCAGGCACCAGGGCCGCTCGTCATGGCCGCGTGAGAGGTCATAGAGCTTGCGGGTCGCGTGATAGGCGACCTCGTCGTCATATTCCATCTGGTTGGTAATCTCGGCCGTGCCGGCGCCGGTCACCGAACCGAGATTGTGATACCACCAGTCGATGCGTTCGCCGGGCTTCGTATAATCAGGCGTCCAGCCGAAATCGGCCGGGTAGATGTCTGTTGTCAGCCGTTCTTCGAAGCCGTGCATCTGGTCCGGACCGACGAAATGCATCTTGCCCGACAGCGCCGTCTGATAGCCGGCGGCGCGGAGGTGATGAGCGAAGGTCGGGATGTCGGAGGAAAATTCGGCGGCATTGTCGTAGACGCGCGTGCGGCTTGGCAGCTGCCCCGACATGAAGGAGGCCCGCGCCGGCGCGCAGAGCGGGCTTGCCGTATAGCTGTTGGCAAAGCGCACCGAGCGCTTCGCCAGGGCCTTCAGGACCGGCGCGTGCAGGAAATCCGCCGGGCCGTCGGGAAAGAATGTCCCGTTGAACTGATCGACCATAAGGATGAGGATATTCGGGCGGGACATGGTAGCGTCTTCCTTGGAGATCAGAGGCCGATGGCGGCTTTGACGGTATCGAGGCCGGGCTTGCCGTCGATAGTGGTGACGCCGGAAAGCCAGGGCGTCAAGGCGTCCGGATGTGCCTTCAGCCAGGCGGTCGCGGCGTCCTTGGCGCTGTCGCCGCCGAGGATCGAACCCATCAGCGAATTCTCCATGCCGATATCGAAGGCCAGGTTGTGGAAGAGCTTGGCGGCATTCGGACATTGGGCTGCCCAGCCGGCGCGCGCCAGCGTGTAGACTTCGGCCCCGCCGTAATTCGCGCCGAAATAGGCATCGCCGCCGGAGAGATAGGCGATCTTGAACCGTTCGTTCATCGGATGCGGCGCCCAGGCGAGGAAGACGATTGCCTGCTTGTCCTTTGCGGCGCGCTCCACCTGCGACAGCATCGCCTGTTCGCTGGATTCCACCAGTTCCCAGCCCTTGAGGCCGAAATCGTTGGCATCGATCATCTTCTGGATGTTGGCATTGGCCGGCGCACCGGGTTCGATACCGTAGATCTTGTGGTCGAAATCGCCGGCATGCTTCTGCAGATCTGAGAAGTTCTTGATGCCCTTATCTGCAACATAGGTTGGGACGGCGAGCGTGAATTTCGCGCCCTGGAGATTGCGGTTCAGCACCTCGATGGCCTTCGCCTTGTTGAGGTCGTCGACGAAGGCTTTCTGCGCCGGCATCCAGTTGCCGAGGAAGACATCGATCTCTTTCGTCTTCATCGCCTGATAGCCGATCGGCACGGACAGGGTCTTGATATCGGGCTCGTAGCCGAGAGCCGTCAGCAACACGCCGGTCACGCCGTTGGTCGAGGTAATATCGGTCCAGCCGGGGTCCGACATATGGATCGTCTTGCAGCTGTCGCCGTCGGCCCGGGCGATGCCGGCAAAGGAAAGGACGGAAAGAAGAGCGCCGGCGGCCAGCCGGCCCATTGCAGACATGCGCATGACGATGGTTCCCTCTTGTTATTGGATTAATTTATTGAACATCACTAGAGTTATCTCTGTGAAGCGGGCATTTTTCAATGGATGCCAAAAGGAAAATTTATGGCTGAACGTGTCGTCGATCTTGGCTGGCTGCGGATTTTTCTGGAGGTGGCGCGCGCCGGCAGCCTCTCCGCCGCCGCCCTATCGCTTGGCCTGACGCAACCGGCCGTCAGCTATCAGATCCGCCGCATCGAAGAGCAGATGGGTGTCTCCCTGTTCCGCCGTCAGCATCGCGGTGTCGAACTCTCGGCCGAAGGCCAGCGCCTGTTCGAGATCGTCGAAAGGGCGGTCGGCGGCGTCGACAATCTGGTGCGCAGCTTCCGCGTCGAGGCGGCGCGCCCATCCGTTCGCCTGCGGACCGACTACGCCTTTTCCGCTCTGTGGCTGATCCCGCGCATGCACACGTTCCGGGTTCTCCATCCGGAGGTAGATATCCAGATCGTCGCCACGCAGCGGCTGGATCGGGGCGCGCCGGAGAGCGGCGATATCGCCGTCTTCTTCGGCGCGCGCAGCGAATTCGGTCCGGCGGCCACGCTGCTTTTGCCGGAGAAGGTCGTGCCGATCTGCACCAGGGGCTTCGCGGAGCGCCATGGGCCATTCACCGATCCGTCGCAGCTCGCGGGCACCACGCTTGTCCATCTCGATTCGGAGATGCCATCGCCCTGGTTCGATTGGGAGAGTTATCTCGCGGCCTTCGGTGTTAACCGGGACGCCCATGCCGGTCGCGGCGACCTGCGCTTCAATACCTATTCGCTGGTTGTGCAGGCCGCGCTCAGCGAGCAGGGTGTGGCGATCGGCTGGATGGGCCTCGTCGATTCCCTGCTTACTGCCCGGACGCTGGTGACGGCCGGCCCCATGCTGGAGGCGCCGGAGCGTGGCTATTGGCTGCTGCCGCCGGCTGCTGCAAACGCGGAGGCGGAGCAGCTGGCGCAATGGCTGCTTATGGAAGCCGCAGCCGAGCGATCCTGATTTACTCTGCCGTGAGATCCGCGAGAAACGTCTCGCACCAATGCGATACGTCGTTTTCGAGGAGATAATCCATCATGCCGCGCCAGCGTTCCTGCCGCTCCTGCAATGGCATGTTGATGCCGCGTGCGAGCGCATTGGCGGTGCCGTCGACATCATAGGGATTGACCAGCAAGGCACCGTGCAGCTTGCGAGCAGCGCCGGCAAAGCGCGAGAGCACCAGCACGCCGGGGTTGTCCGGATCTTGCGCGGCGACATATTCCTTGGCAACGAGGTTCATGCCGTCGCGTAGCGGCGTCACCAGCCCGACTTTCGCAAGCCGGTAGAGACCGGCCAGTATAGGGCGGCTGATCGAGCGGTTGATATAGCGGATCGGCACCCAGTCGACCGTGCCGATCGCGCCGTTGACCCTTCCGGCCTGTTCTGCGACCGCGTGCTGCATCACCTCGTATTCCGGGACTTCCGAACGCGATTTCGGGGTGATCTGCAGATAGGTGACGCTGCGCTGGTGGGCCGGGTTGTTGGTGATGAAGCGTTCGAAGGCGTCGATACGCTGCGTGATGCCCTTCGAGTAATCGAGCCGGTCGACGCCGAGGATCAGGTCGCGGCCCTCGATGCTTTGGCGTACCTTCTGCACCATGCTGTGCGACGCGGCCTTGCGGGCGAAGGCGGCAAAGCCTTCCGTCTCGATGCCGATCGAATAGGCGCCGCCGCGAAAATCATGGCCATGCGCGCTGAAATGGCCCGGACTTTTCTCGATGCCCATGCCCTCGCGCTTCAGGCAGCCCGCGAAATTCTCAAGATCATGATCGGTCTGGAAGCCGAGCAGATCGTAGGAGGAGAGGCCGCGCATGATTTCCTCATGCACCGGCATGGCGAGCACGACATCCGCCGGCGGCCAGGGAATGTGCAGGAAGAAGCCGATGCGGTTCTTCAGCCCCATCTGCCTGAGCTCCGCCGCCAGCGGAATGAGGTGATAGTCATGCACCCAGATGATGTCGTCGGGCTCGATCAATGGGGCAAGGCGATGGGCAAAGAAGCGGTTGACGCGGAAATAGCCGGTCATTTCCTTGCGGGCATATTCGGCCAGATCGAGCCGGTAATGGCAGATCGGCCAGAGCACGCGGTTGGCAAAGCCCTGATAATATTCCTCGACATCGGTCTGGGTCAGATCGGTTAGGGCATAGGTGATATTGCCGTCCTGCGTCATCTGCAGCGGCTCGGGCTCGATGTCGCCGCTCGATTTGCCGGACCAGCCCATCCAGATGCCGCCGCGTTCGGCAAGGGCTGCCTGCAGCGCCACGGCAAGGCCGCCGGCGGCAGCGGCACCCTTGTGATCGGGCACGGAAACGCGGTTGGAAACGATGATCAGACGACTCAATGGTAACTTCCTTTCGAGAAGGCCAAAGCAATTCCAGGAAAAGTGCGCAGCAGCTTTCCGTTCGGAATTGCGGGAAAATAAGACGCTGGAGGCGCCGAACGGATCGACGGATTACCTGACGAGCGTTGCCAGCACGTCTCTTAAACGCGCGGGCGAGCCAATGGATGCACGCGCCAGCGTTTTTCCGCTGGCATCGCCAATGCGCACCGATTGGCCGCCGAGACGATTGGCGGCGGCAAACATCGTCTCGTCGGTCACGTCGTCGCCAATGGTGATCGGGCGGCGTCCCTCGAAGGGAGCCTCGGCCAGAAACGCCTCGACGGCATGTCCCTTGCTCGCATGAGCGGGGCAGATTTCGATCACCTTCTTGCCGCGCTGAAGGGCCCAGTCGGGACCGGCGTCCTCCAGATGGCGCTGCATGGCCTCGCCGATTTCGACCTCGCTTGCCGGCGCATGCCGGAAGTGAACTGCGACGGCAGCTCCTTTGTCTTCGACGATGGCGCCGGGCCAGGCCGTGGCCTCGTGCCGGATGACCTGTTTCATCTCCTGAAAGGCGGTCGGGATATGCGCGCGCCGCAACCGTCCGGCTGCATCGCGCCGTTCCGCGCCATGCAGGCCGCCAACGGGGAAGCGGAAAGGGGCAAAGAGCGGATCGACGAACTCGATCGAGCGACCGGTCACCAATGCCAGTGCGCCGCCGAGCTGGCGGGAGAGCGCATGGAGCGTGCCGGGCAGATAGTCGGGAACAACGATCGCTTCCGGCCTTTCGGCGAGATCGAGCAAGGTTCCGTCGATATCGAGGAACAGCGCCCAGTCCTGAGGATACAATGAGAGTGCGGTAAGGGCCGGCTCTTTGAACGACCTCGGCTTGGCGTCACCCTGTTCGGGCTGTTCCTGAGAAGACATGTTGCCTTAGCTAAGGCGCTCTTCCCGTTTGGCAAGGTAAAAAACAAAATCGCTGCCGGGGAGGATCGGGCCGATCGTCCGGATATTGGCGCTTGAAAACGCAAAAGGGGCCGCCTCAAGCGACCCCCCATGAGCTTTGGCCCGTAACTGGCCTGAAGCGGCTAGCGCTTCGGGAAGGTGTTGATCAGTGCGAGGGCTGCCTCGCGACGTTCACGACCATTTCCATGCCAGATACCAAGACCGAAATCCCACTAGACATTGGATCACCTTCCTTTCGTTACGTTTCAGACAAGACAAACGTAGCTCAAATTTGAGCCGATGCAAGGGGTTCGGCCTTATGAAGCTTCACACTTCTTGTCGCATTGAAATGCCTGGGCTCGGCGCATCTGCGGCAAAAGCCCTATGACAGCGGGCTTCACGAAGAAAATGTTGCGATGCCAAACGTGATCGGACGAAGCGTCAAATATCTGTCATCCTGCAAGCAACTGCATGGAAAATTAAGAGTTTATTACCCATTTCGCATAAACAATCGTCCAAGATTTGCCATTCTCCCGCGGGACAGGAAGACAGCAGGAATCGGAGTAAGAGACGCATGTGTCGCTGGGCAGCCTATCGTGGAGACCCCCTCTATCTGGAGGAGCTGGTGTCTTCGCCTGCCCACTCCCTGGTCGAACAATCCCATTGCGCCACGCGCGCCAAGACGGCGACCAACGGCGATGGTTTCGGTATTGCCTGGTATGGCGATCGGCCGGAGCCCGGCCGCTATCGCGATATCCTGCCGGCCTGGTCCGATTGCAATCTGAAGAGCCTGGCGCGGCAGATCCGTTCGCCGCTCTTCCTCGCCCATGTCCGCGCGGCCACCGGTGGCGGCACGCGACGCGACAATTGCCATCCTTTCGTCTTCGAGAACTGGTCGTTCCAGCATAACGGCCAGATTTCCAATTTCGACCGCCTGCGCCGGCCGATGGAAGCCATGCTCGACGACCGGCTGTTTCATGCCCGCAGCGGCACGACCGATTCTGAACTCTTGTTCCTGCTGGCGATGCAATTCGGCATGGCTGCAAATCCGATTGCCGCGATGGCCGAAACCATCGGCTTCGTCGAAGGGCTTTCGCTGCGTCTGACCGGCTCGGTGCTGGTACGCTTCACAGCAGCCTTTTCCGACGGCAAGTCGCTTTACGCCATACGCTATGCGACCGACCGCAAGGCGCCGACGCTCTATGCCTCGCCGGTCGGGTCAGGCAATTGCCTCGTTTCGGAGCCGCTGAACGACGATGTCGACGCTTGGCGCGAGATCCCGGACGGCAGCGCCGTCATGATCGACGATACCGGCGTCCATGTCACGGCCTTCCAGCCTGAAAAACGCGCGCCCGTCGAACGCCCGCCAATCGCTGCTATCCCTGCGTGAATTGTTTGGCGATCAGGGCCGCGAGCCGTGTCGCCACCTCATCCTTGTCGAGATCGGGCCACTGTTCGACGCCGTGGTGGCTGATGATCTTCACGCGGTTGTGCGTGCCGCCCATGATGCCGGTCGCCGGTGAGACGTCGTTGGCGACGATGATATCGGCGCCCTTGCGTTCGAGCTTCACCTTCGCATTGCTCTCGACGTCCTGCGTCTCGGCGGCAAAGCCGATGACCAGCTTCGGCCGCTGCGTGTGATGGCCGACTGTCTTCAGGATATCGGGATTTTCGGTGAGCGCCAGGGTCGGGAGAGATTCGCCCGGATGCTTCTTGATCTTCTGGTCGGAGGCGGAAGCGACCTTCCAGTCGGCGACGGCTGCGACCATGATGGCGACGTCGGCCGGAAGAGCAGCCAGGACGGCGTCGCGCATCTCGTCGGCGCGCTCGACATGGATGACCCGCACACCAGTCGGATCGGGAATGGTGACAGGGCCAGCGACGAGGGTGACGTCGGCGCCGAGTGCGGCAAGCGCTGCGGCGATGGCGTGGCCCTGGCGGCCTGATGACCGGTTGGCAATATAGCGTACGGGATCGATCGGTTCGTGCGTCGGCCCCGAGGTGATGATGACCTTCCTGCCGGCAAGCGGCTTTGCACCATCATCCAGCCGCCTCTCGACGGCGGCGACGATATCGAGCGGTTCCGCCATCCGGCCGGCACCGATCTCGCCGCTTTCAGCCATTTCCCCCGTCATCGGCCCGACGAAGGCGATGCCGTCGCCGTGCAGCATCTCGACGTTGCGCTTGGTCGCCGGATGCGCCCACATTTTCGGGTTCATGGCCGGTGCGGCAAGGACAGGCCGATCCGTGGCAAGCAGAATGGTCGAGGCCAGATCGTCCGCCAGCCCGTTTGCCATCTTGGCGAGCAGATCGGCGGTCGCCGGCGCGATCAGCACGAGATCGCAATCGCGCGCCAGCCTGATATGGCCGACATCCTGCTCGTCCTGACGTGAAAACAGATCGGTGAAGACGTGGTCGGCTGCCAGTGCCCCGACAGCGAGCGGCGTGATGAACTCCTGCGCGCCCGATGTCATGACCGGCCGCACGCTCGCGCCGCGCTCGCGCAGCCGGCGGATGAGATCGAGGCTTTTATAGGCCGCGATGCCGCCGGAGATGATGAGAAGGATGCGCTTTCCTGCGAGAACCATGCCTGAACCCGTCGTCTGTTCTTTTGCCGACAAGCCTAAGCCTTTGGTGTGTCATAGGCAATCGCGGCATTCTCTCATTACGGTTGCAAGCTGTCCTTTCCCGCCATTTCCGGCAGATGATCACGCCGGCCTCACATCCTTGTCATTTGCGAGCGCCTTCCGTCTCGACAACACTGAACACGTTAACGACCAAAGGAGCAACGCCTTGAAACTGATGAAAATCGCGATGATCGCCCTGCCAATCATGGCCGCCGCCATGCCGGCTTTTGCCGAGCGTGCCTATTCGCCGCAAGAGCTGAAGAACAAGGAGATCGTTCTGGATTTCTACCAGAAGGCGCTGAACGAAAAGGACTTCGACGCGGCCTCGAAATATCTCGGCAAGTACATCCAGCACAATCCGATGGCGGCCGATGGTCCCGAAGGCCTGCGCGGCTTCCTCGAATACCTGAAGAAGAACTATCCGCAGTCGAAGAGCGAGATCAAGCGTGTGATGGTCGACGGCGACTACGTGATCCTGCGCGTCCACGCCATTCGCCAGCCGGGCGATCGCGGCAGCGCCATCGTCGATATCTTCCGCGTCGAGGACAACAAGATCCAGGAACATTGGGACTCGGTGCAGCCGATCCCCGAGACGTCGAAGAACAACAATACGATGTTCTGAGTTGAAAGGCCGCAAGGGGAAGCAAGATCTGCGGCCCGCTCTTATCCATTCAAGGCATTCCAGCGACATGATCCCGCAAACAGGAACTGGTTGCGGGATCATGTCCGTATTCCGAAGTTGCCGGCGCGATAATTGCGCCGGCAAAACGCCCGCTCAGGTACGCGTGATCGACAGCCCGCCGTCGACGAGCGAAGCTGTGCCGCTGACGAAGCTTGCATCATCCGAGGCGAGATAGAGGACCGAGCGCGCAATCTCTTCGGGGCCGGCAACGCGCTTCAGCGCATGCAGATTGGTTATGAAGGCCTGCTTGTCGGCCGTGTCGTTCATCTCGCGATACATGTCGGTATCGACGGCGCCGGGCAGTATGGCATTGACGCGCACATTCTGCGGACCGAATTCGGCGGCAAGTGCCTGCGTCAGGCCGATCAGGCCGGACTTGCTGGCGGCATAGGCGGCAACGCCCGGGAAGCCGACGGTATAGCCGACAAAGGTCGACGTGAAGATCACCGAGCCACCGCCGTGCTTGACCATTTCGCCAATCTGGTGCTTGGCGGCCAGGAACGATGCGGTGAGGTTGATCGCCAGCGCATCGGCAAAGCCTGCCTCGGAAACCTCGGTGCTCGGACCGGCTTCGCCGAGCGTGCCGGCATTGTTGAAAGCGATATCAAGCTTGCCATAGCGTTCGACCGCAAGGGCGACCAGCGCCTTGTGATAGTCTTCCGAGCGTACATCGCCGGCCAGCACGGCTGCTTCACCGCCGGCAGCTTTGATCTCGGCGGCTAGGCTTTCCAGCTCTGCGGCGCGGCGGGCGCCGACGATAACCTTGGCGCCTTCGGCGGCAAAGAGCTTTGCCGTGGTGCGGCCGATGCCGGAGCTGGCGCCGGTGATTATTGCAACTTTTCCATTCAAGCGATTCATTGTTCCATCTCCTGTGTGAGGACGTGTCTTTCGGTTTGTCCGATACGTGGAAGATGGCCTTTCCTGATCGTTCGGATTAGTCTGCAAATAGTGGAATTCGAATTCGGAGTTTCCGAACGATGTTGAAGATCGATGGGATCGTGACATTCGTGACAGTAGCCGAGGCCGGCTCGATCAGCGAGGCGGCCCGACGCCTGCGCCTGTCGAAATCCGTCGTCAGCGAGCGTCTGTCGGAAATGGAGAAGGCGTTGGGGGCGACTTTGCTTCACCGCACCACCCGCAAGCTGACGTTGACGGAGGACGGGGCAGCCTTTCTGCAGCGCGCGACCCGCATCGCGCAGGAGGTGCGCGAGGCCGCCGCCGATCTCGCCGAGCGGCGCGGCACGTTGATGGGGCCGCTGCGCATCGCCGCGCCCGTTACCTTCGGCCGCCTGCATCTGGGGCCTGCTCTCTATCCGTTCTTGGTCGATCATCCCGAAATCGAGCTGACACTTGATCTCGACGACCGCCGGGTCGATGCGGCCTCTGATGGCTATGACGCGATCATCCGCCACGGCCTGATTGCGGACTCGCGCCTGATCGCATGGAAGCTTGCCCGCAGCCGCCGTCTTGTTGTGGCGTCGCCGGATTATCTGATACGTCACGGCAAGCCCTCCTCCCTGGCCGACCTCGAGAATCATCGTGGTATTTTCTACACGAATCGCGGCGTGGCGGATTGGCGTTTTCAGGGCCCCGAGGGCGCCGTCGTCATCAGGGGAACGCTGGCATTGGGCGTGAATAACGGCGATGTTCTTCATGATGCCGCGGTTGCCGGGCTCGGTATCGCCTTGTTGCCAGCCTTTATTGCTGGACCTTCGGTGAGGGAAGGGCGGCTTGTCGAGATCGATGTCGGATATCGGCCGGCGCCGGAATTCATCTTCATGGCCCATCCGGAAGGGCGCAATCCTTCGGCGAAGCTGCGCGCCATCGCCGATCATCTGAAAACGGCGTTCGGCGATCCACCCTATTGGGACGAGAGCGCCTGATCAGGCAATCAGGCTCATGAGATTGGCGACGACGGGCGAGCGCTGTGCCTTGAGGCTTGCAAGGCCGAGCCGCGCCACGACCGGCGGCCCGTCGATCGGCCGATAGGCGACGCCGTCGAGCTTGATCTGCGCGATCGACGCGGGAACGATGGAAACCCCGAGGTTGGCGGCGACGAGATTGACGATCGACGGTATCTGCGGTGCCTCCTGCGTCACCACGAGGTCAAAGCCCGCCTCGCGGCAGGCCGCGACGATATCGTCGTAAAGGCTGAGGCCGACCATCCGCGGAAAGAGGATGAAGGGTTCGCCGGCAAGCGCTGCGATCGGCACCTGATTCCCAGCCGCAAGGGGATGGCGGGCCGGCAGTGCTATCATCATCGGCTCGTCTGCAAAGCGCTTCAGGCGCACATCGCGCGTATCCTCCAGGCCGGGTCGGATGAAGGCGGCATCGATTTCGCCGCGCAGTAACCGCTCCATCAGGGCATTGGTGTTCATCTCGGTCAGCGACAGCAGCACTCCGGGCCAGTGATCGCGAAACTCTCGGATGGTTGCCGTGACGATGCTGTTGAAGGCGGAGGAAGCAGTGAAGCCGAGCGAGAGCCGGCCGATCTCGCCGCGATTGGCGCGCTGGGCCGCAAGCTTTGCTTTTTCCGCCGCATCCACGGCGGTCTTCGCCTCGGCCAGAAAGGCTTCGCCGGCCACTGTCAGTTCGGCGCCATGCGGCACGCGGTGAAACAGCTGTACCCCTATTTCATTTTCCAGATCCTTGATCTGCTGGCTGAGCGGCGGCTGGCCGATGCCGAGATTGGCGGCGGCGCGGGTAAAATTTCCCTCCGCCGCGAGTGCCAGAAAGTAGCGGATATGACGCAGCTCCAACGTTATCTCCAAAACCTATTGAAATCGCCTGTTCCATATATTGGACTAATGAAGCGATATTGAATAGATTTAGCGGCAAGAAAGATTGGATGCCCCATGTTCCGCCCCGCCAACAGGCAAAAGACGACTGCCTCCGAAGTCCCGTCGCGTCTGGAATTGACGCTGGTGAAAAAGGAGCCACCGGCTGAGTCTCGCCAATTCCTCACGCGCGGCACGCCCGCCTTCCGTCGTGCGACCATTGCGCTGTTCCTTTCCGGCTTCGCCACCTTCTCGCTGCTCTATTGCGTCCAGCCTTTGCTGCCGATCTTCTCACAGGATTTCGGGGTCACGCCCGCTGAAAGCTCGCTGTCGCTATCGCTTTCGACCGGCTTTCTGGCTTTCGCGATTTTCGGGGCCGCCGCCGTTTCCGAAAGCCTCGGGCGCCGCAGCCTGATGTTCATTTCGCTGCTCGGCGCGGCCATCTGTACGATCATCTGCGCGGTGTCTCCGAGCTGGCATATGCTGCTGGTCGTTCGGGCGCTCGAAGGCTTCCTCCTGGGTGGCGTGCCCGCCGTCGCCATGACCTATCTGGCCGAGGAGATCGAGCCGCGCGGTCTCGGCGGCGCCATGGGTCTCTATATTGCCGGCAACGCCTTTGGCGGTATGGCCGGCCGCGTAATGACGGGCACGATTGCCGAATTTTTCAGCTGGCGGCCGGCGCTGGCTGCGGTCGGCATCCTCGGCCTGATCGCCGCCACCGGCTTTCTCTATCTGTTGCCGCCGTCGCGCAATTTCACGCCGCGCAAAGGTTTCGATATCGCTTTCCATGTGAAGGCCTGGAGCGGCCATTTCGGCAACCCGGCACTGCCGATGTTGTTCGCCATCGGCTTCCTGGTCATGGGCTCCTTCGTCACCGTCTATAATTATGCAGGCTTCCGCCTCGTCGCCGCGCCTTACAATCTCAGCCAGACCGAGCTCGGCCTGATCTTCACCGCCTATCTCTTCGGCATCGTCGCCTCCTGGGCGGCAGGCCTGCTCGGCGATCGCATCGGTCATTTCATCGTGCTGCCGATCGGCGTGCTGATCGCAGCACTCGGTGCGGCCGTGACACTTTCCAGCTCGCTGTCGCTGATCATTCTCGGCATTGTTTTGGTAACCATTGGCTTCTTCATGGCCCATTCGGTTGCCAGTGCACTGGTGGGGCGGCTTGCCCACGGCCTCAAGGGGCACGCCTCGTCGCTCTATCTGCTCGCCTATTATCTCGGCTCCAGCATTGCCGGCTCGCTCGGCGGCTATTTCTGGCTTGCCGATGGCTGGAATGCGGTGGTTGCCTTCATCCTCATCATGTTGGCACTCTGTCTCGTCAGTGCCCTTGCCGTTGCCAGGCTGGCGCGCCGCTAAGGCCGGAGGGCCGTCATGATCCACATCGACCATCTCGATCATCTCGTGCTGACGGTCGCAAGCATCGACAAGAGCTGCGATTTTTATGCCCGTGTCCTCGGCATGGGCGTCGAAACCTTCGGGGAGGGCCGCAAGGCTCTGACCTTCGGCAATCAGAAGATCAATCTGCACTGCGCGGGACATGAGTTCGAGCCGAAGGCCGATCGGCCGACGCCGGGCTCGGCCGATCTCTGCTTCATCAGCGCCACGCCGCTCGATGACATCATCGCTCACTTGCAGGCCGAGGGCGTAGCGATCGAGGAAGGCCCCGTGCGCCGGACCGGCGCAACCGGTCCTATTCTCTCGGTCTATTTCCGAGATCCGGATCAGAATCTGATCGAAGTATCCAACATCATTTCCTGAGATTGCTCGCCGGCCGGCGCTTCTTGACAGAGCATGATTGCGACCTATATTAAACCTATAAGTTAATTAACTATATGGTTTAATGATCCGCATGGATACTTTGAGCATGACCCTCTCGGCTCTTGCCGATCCGACCCGCAGGGCAATCCTGGCGCGATTGGCGACTGGCGAGGCATCCGTCTCCGAACTGGCCGAACCTTTCGACATGTCGCTGGTCGCCGTCTCCAAGCATCTGAAGGTGTTGGAAAAGGCCGGCCTGATCTCGAAGGGGAGGGAGGCGCAATGGCGGCCCTGCCGGCTGGAGCCGAAGCCGCTCCGGCAGGTAGATGATTGGCTGGAGAGTTACAGACAGTTCTGGAACGACAATCTCGATCGCCTGGAAGCCTATGCGGCCCTATTGCAAAAGGGAGGAAAGAATGACCCCAGCAACTGAGGGCGGCAGCATGCGCCCGCCACGCGAGATCGTGCTGACACGCGACATTGCCGCGCCACGTGCCCTGCTGTTTCGTCTCTGGACGGAACCGGAGCATCTGATGCGCTGGTGGGGACCGCAGACCACGACCGCCTCATCCGTCTCGGTGGATTTGCGCGAAGGCGGAGCTTGGCGGCACTGCATCCTCACGGCAGAAGGCCGGGAATATTGGAGCCATGGCCGTTATCTCGAGATAGTACCCCCCGAGCGCCTCGTCTTCACCTTCGCCTGGGAAAACCACGAGGGCAAGCCCGAGCATACCATGCAGGTGACCGTGGAGTTTCAAGAGCTTGGCGAGAGGACGCGTCTCGTCTTCCGCAAGGTCGAACTGCCCGACGATACCGAATTGAGATTGCAGACCGGCGGCTGGGAGCAGGCTCTCGACAAATATGTCGCCTATGCGGAAGCCACCTCAAGGGAAGGATTGGAGTGATGAAGAAGACCTATCATGGCAGCTGCCATTGCGGCGCCGTCAGCTACGAAGCCGATCTCGACCTGCAGGGCGGGACCTTCAAGTGCAATTGCTCGATCTGCAAGAAGAAGCGCAACTGGCTGGCCGTCGCCACACCCGCCGATTTCCGTCTGACCTCGGGCGAAGGCAACATCAGCGAATATCAGTTCGGCCCGCGTATCCTGCACCATCTCTTCTGCAAGACCTGTGGCATCAGCTCCTTCAACCAAGGGGAAAATCCGGCACTCGGCGGCAAGTTCTATGCGATCAGCATCAGTTGCCTGGACGATGCCAGCGACGAGGAACTGGCCTCGCTGCCTGTAGGGTACTTCGACGGCCGCGATGACCATTTCGACAGGGCGCCGGAGGAAACGCGCTATCTTTAGCGCGAGGCTTAGCCCTTGGTAGCCAACCAGATGACGTGACGCGCGCCTGTCTTGCCATTGGCGCGCGTGTTGACCACCTCGGCCGCAAAACCGCTGTCGCGCAGTCGTTTCGTGAAGCGCTCATCGGGCCCGGAAGACCAGACGGCGAGGATGCCGCCAGCGCGCAGCGCGTTATGGGCGGCCTTCAGGCCCTGATAATCGTAGAGCCCGTCATTGGCTTCCGACGTAATGCCGTCAGGCCCGTTGTCGACATCGAGCAGGATAGCATCGTATGTCGCCTTGCGGGCACGGATGAGCGGACGCACATCGCCTTCATGGATGGCAACGCGCGCATCGTCGAGGCAGCCGTCGAAGATCGCTGCCATCGGCCCGCGTGCCCAGGTCACGACAGCCGGAACGAGCTCCGCGACCGTCACCTTGGCGTCGGCAGCGAGTTCGCCGAGTGCCGCGCGCAAGGTAAAGCCCATACCGAGGCCGCCGATCAGTATGTGCGGTGCTTTCCGGCCCTTGATCTTCTCACAGGAAAGCGTGGCAAGCGCGCGCTCCGAGCCGCTCAGGCGGCTATTCATCAGCTCGTTGGTGCCGAGCATGATGGAAAATTCCTGGCCGCGCTGCTTCAAGCGCAGCTCGCCGCCGCCAGGGATTTTCGCGGTATCAAGCAAGGTCCAGGGGATCACGGGCAACTCTCAAAACTTGTCAATAATTGCCCGGGACCATAGTCTTTCAATGTCGCCAAGAACAGACGCGCCTATCCCAGACGGATATAGGGCACATCCTTTTTCGCAACTTCGTCCAGCGCTTCTTCATAGCCGGCATCGGCGTATCGCATGACGCCGAGCGCCGTGTCGTTAGTGAGCGCATGGTCGAGCCGTTCGTCGGCCGCAGCCGTGCCATCGGCGACCACGGTGACGCCGCAGCTCGTCATGTAGCCGGCATAGCCGCCGCCGCCGGAATGGACGACGACGAGGTCGGCCATGGACGAGCAGAGCATCATCGCGTCGATCAGCGGCCAGTCGGCGATAGCGTCGGAACCGTCCTTCATGCCTTCTGTCATGATGTTCGGGTGCGCCATGGCGCCGGCATCGAGGTGGTCGCGCGAAAATGCGATCGGGCCCTTGAGTTCGCCGCTTGCGACAAGCTCGTTGACGCGGCGGGCAAGTTCGGTGCGTTCGCCATGGCCGAGCCAGGCGATACGCGCCGGCAGGCCCTCGAAGGGCACATGCTCGCGGGCGAGCCTGATCCAGTTGGTGACGATCTTGTTGTCCGGGAACATTTCCAAGAGCAGATCGTCGATGCGGGCGATATCGCTTTCCTCGCCCGAAAGCGCCATCCAGCGGAACGGACCGATGGCGCGGCAGAAGAGGGGCCGCAGATAGGCTTCGGTGAAGATCGGGATATCGAAGGCATTGGCGACGCCGCCTTCCTTCGCCTGGGTACGGATCAGGTTGCCGTTGTCGAAGACTTCGGAACCCTTCTTCTGGAAGTCCAGCATCGCCTTCACATGCTCGACGATCGATGCGCGGCTGGCTGCCATCAGCTGGCCCTGGCCGTCGTCGCGCAGGTCTTTCACCTGTGCGAGGCTCATGCCCTTCGGTACATAGCCATAGACGAGATCGTGGGCCGAGGTTTGGTCGGTGACGATATCGGGCACGATGCCGCGCCGTGCGATCTCCGGATAGATTTCGGCCGCATTGCCGACGAGGCCGACGGAAAGCGCCCGCTTTTCCTTGACCGCAGCGTCGATCATCGCCAGCGCTGAATCGAGATCCGGCGCGATTTCCTGCAGATAGCCGATTTCCTGGCGCTTCCTGGCGCGCTCGGCATCGATGTCGACGCAGAGGATGGCGGCACCAGCCATGCGGCCGGCGAGCGGCTGTGCGCCGCCCATGCCGCCGAGGCCGGCCGTCAGCACGAAACGGCCGAAAAGATCGCCGCCGAAGCGGCGCTCGGCGATGCGCATGAAGATTTCATAGGTGCCCTGGATCACGCCCTGGCTGCCGATATATTGCCAGGCGCCGGCCGTCAGGCCGCCCCAGCAGATCAGGCCCTTGCGCTGCAGTTCGTAGAACACCTCGGCCTTTGCCCATTGCCCGACGATGTTGCAATTCGCCATGATGACGAGCGGCGCCTTGTCATGCGTGCGGATGAGGCCGATCGGCTTGCCGGACTGGATGAGCAGGGTCTGGTTCTCATCCATTTCCGTCAGCGCCTTGACGATGCCCTTATGCGCCGCCCAGTTGCGGGCGGCTTTGCCGAGCGCGGCATAGACGATGAGATTGTCCGGGTCTTCGCCAACGGAGAGCACGTTTTCGAGCAGGCGCAGCAGGGCCTCCTGCCGCCAGCCCTTGGCACGCAGCTCCGGGCCGCCCGGAATGGGGAATTTCGGGTGACGTGGATTGGCTTTCGGCATGGATTTCCCTTCCCTGTTTTCTTTGTTGGTGGTGGTCTCCCTTCTCCCCTCGGGGAGAAGGTGGCCCTAAGGGCCGGATGAGGGGGAGGCGCGGCATATGCCGTCTTCGCTTTCGCTCAGACGTTCGCTCCTTCGTCGCTCACCCCCTCATCTGTCCTGCGGACATCTTCTCCCCGCTGGGGAGGAGAGGAATACTCGTTCATTTCGGCGGCAGGCCTTCGACGAAGTCCAGCGCGGCCAGAAGCAGCCGTTTGCGCAACATGTCGTTGCCATAGGCTTCCGGCCCGGCACGCAGCCATCCCTTCATTTCGCGGCCGCCCATCAACATGGTTTTGACGTCATGCTGCTTCAGCGCCCAGGCATCGTTACCTTTGCCAAGGCGGATCAGCATTCCATCGACACGGGCGCCGCACATCAGATGACCGTTGAGCAGAAAGGCCCAGCCGCCGAACATCGCCTTTTCGCTGAGCCCGGGGCGCTCCCCGAGTTCTTCTCTCAGCAATTCCTCGAGACCGGCGTCACGGGCCATTCAAGCCTCCTGCGTTCGTCAGCTCTTCTTGCCGGCCAGCGCGTATTTCGCGATCTCGATGCCCATGGCCTTCTCGACGGAGGGATAGACGGTGGGGTCGAGCACGCTGGCAGACAGCGGAATGATGTCCATCGGCACATGCAGGATGAAGACGTTCATGCCTTCGTGCAGCTGGCCGACGCTCAAGGGCTCGCCTTCCGGCGATAGCGTTGTTATGACGGAGGGGAAGGTTGCCAGCCGCTTGCCGCCGGTATCCTCGACGGCCATGTACTCGTTCATCACATGCATGACGACGGCCTTGTCGCCACTGCCGACCGTGACGGTGCCGATGTCGAAGGCTTCCTTCGTGTAAACGACGTCCTTCTTGGTGATCGTGCCTTCAGCCAGGATATGGCCGCCGGTGGTCTTGCAGATGGCGTCGATGACCGCGCTGCCGCCCTTCTTTTCCGCCTCGATGATCGCTTCGCCGAGCGAAAGCGCCATGGAAATGCCGCCGAGCGCCGCATGCGTGCGGACATAGGAAGCGCGCAAGGGGTTGCGGCAGGAGGCGATGAAGCCGCCGGACTGGTCGGATGCGGCGCGCAGGATCGGCGAGATCTTCGCCGTTGCGCCCTTCACGACCAGTTCGATATAGCGGTTTTCGGCGCGGTTGCCGCCGACGGCGGTCTGGATCATCTGCTCGGGCGAACCCGCCATGCCGATCGAGCCCATATCGCCGGTAGGATGGGCGCGGATGTCACCCACCGCGTCCACCACCTTGGTTCCGAGGATCGCCGATGGCAGCCAGCCGTTCAGCGTCGAGGACTTGCCGTTCTGGCCGATGATCAGGCCGGAAAGCTTCTCGCCAAGCTCGTCCTGCAGCAGCTGCGCAGCTTTCACGTAGTCGATGCCCTGCATTTCCCAGGGGGTCGTGGAGGCCGGCGCGCCGATGGCGGCGGCCGTGGCGATCCAGTCGTTGTCGTTCAATTCGTCGATCGACACCAGCTCCGGCTTGCCGACATTGACGGCCGCATAGCCGAGCATGCGGCCGTGATCGGCCCAACCGCCACCGCCAGCGGCATAAACGGAGCCACCCTTGACGGCCGCTTCCACATCCTTGGCAACGAGTACGCGTCCCATTGGCTACTCCCGGTTCTGTTTGAGGTTCTTGTCCATGTCGCGCACCGCTTCGAAGAGAACGGCGGCGCCCATGGCGATGTCGTCATTCTCGGCCCACTCCTCGGCGCAATGGCTGCGGCCTTCCTTGCAGGGCACGAAGATCATGGCGGCAGGGGCGACCTTGGCGATCCAGGCGGTGTCGTGGCCGGCACCGGAAGCCATGCGGCGATGCTTGGCGCCGACCGTCTCGCAGGCGCGCTCGAGCGTTTCGAGCAGCACCGGAGCGCCGGGGGTCGGCATGTTGTCGGAGACGCGCAGCGGAGGATTGATTGTCACGCCATAATCGGCGGCGATGGTCTTCACCTCGCCCTCGATCCAGGCGAGGAAGTCTTCCATGTCGCTGCGGATTTCGGCGCGGCCGTCGATCAAAAGCACGACCTTGGACGGCACGACATTGGCGGCATTCGGCTCGATGCGGAATTCGCCGACGGTTGCGGCGAAATGGCCCGGCGTCCTTGCCTGTTCGGCGGCGCGTTGGCGAATGTCGAGGACCAATTGCGAGGCTGCCACCAGCGCATCCGCCCGGCGATCCATCGGCGTCGTGCCGGCATGGTCGGCGCGGCCTTCCACGGTGATTTCGATACGGGTGATGCCGGCGATCGCGGTGACGATGCCGATATCCTTGTTCTCGGCTTCCAGCACCGGTCCCTGCTCGATATGCAGCTCCAGGAAGCCGGCGAGATCCGGTCGCTTCTGGGCGAGCAGCACCGAAGGGTCGCCGCCGACCTCGGCAATGCCCTGCGAAAGCGTGCGGTCGCCGCTCATGCGGCTAAGCCATGCCTCGGGGATCTGCCCGGTCATGCCGCGGCTGCCGATACAGGAGACGCCGAAGATGCTGACTTCCTCAGCCAGGAAATCGACGATCTCCAGATCATGGTCAAGCTCGATGCCGCGATCCTTCAAGGAGCGAGCGACTTCAAGTGCAGCAATCGTGCCTGCAATGCCGTCGAAGCGCCCGCCATCGGGAACGGTATCGGAGTGCGAACCGACAAGGATCGTACCGAGGCCCGGCTTTGCGCCTGCGCGCCGGCCGATGAGATTGCCGGCGGCATCCATGCGCGTCTCAAGTCCTGCCGCCTTCATCCGTGCGTCGATATAGGCGCGCCCTTCCAGGAAGAGCGGCGAAAAGGCGCGGCGCGTCCAGGGATGGCCCGGCTCGGTAATGCCGGCTAGCGCATCGATGTCTTCAGCGATACGGTCGGCGTTGACGGGAAGGTTGTGGCGCTTGGGGTCGGTCATCGGGCTGCATCTCCGGCAAGAACTTGACGAGGCAAGGGACGCACGAAGCTGCCGGAGCCGGGTTCGGCCAGCACCTTCTGTCCCTCGGTGATCTGCTTGCCTCTAAGGTAGGCGGCCGACACAGTCCAGGGCAGGCGGATGCCGTTATAGGGGCTCCAGCCGACGACGTTGTTGCCGCTCGCCGCCGCGTCGTAAACCATTTCGCGCGGTTCCAGCACGACGATATCGGCATCCTTGCCCGGCGTCAGCGCGCCCTTGATATGATCGAGACGGAAATGCTTAGCCGGATTCTCGGCCATCAGCTTCGCGGCCCAAGTGAGCGATACGCCGCGCTCCAGGGCACCCTTGACGAAGAGCGGCACCATGACCTCCAGTCCCGGCACGCCGGAAGCGTTTGCCAGCATGTCCGGATTGGTTTTGCGGTTTTCCGACCAGCTGACATGGTCGGTCGAGACGAGCCAGACATTGCCTTCCGCCACCTTGCGCCACAAGGTTTCCACTTCGGCGCGTGGGCGGATCGGCGGATTAATTTTCGCCTTGCCGCCGAGACGCCGCACATCGTTTTCCTCGTCGAGCGTCAGGTAATGGATGCAGCATTCGACCGTCGCTTCAAAGCCGTCGCGGCGATAGGCGCGGGCGATGTCGTAGCCGCGGCCGAGCGAGCAATGCACGACATGGGCCGGGCAGCCGGTGTCGGCGCCCGTCTCGAAGATCGTGTGCATGGCGAGCAGCTCGGTGATCGGCGGGCGGGAAAGGCCGTGGGCGCGATAGTCGGTGACGCCGCTTGCCTTGACCTGTTCCATGTAGGTGCGGACGGCTTCATCGTCTTCGTTGTGGACGCCGGCGGTCAGCCCCGTCGGCGCAATCGCCGCAAAGCAGGCGTCGAGCAGGGCAGGCGGGATGCGCGGGAAACGCTTGGGGTCGGTGCCGAAGGTGGAGAACTTGAAGGCGGCGACACCGGCCTCGACCATTTCCGCTATGCGCGCCGGGCCTTCTTCCGGGTCGATCGTGCCATAGAGGGCGAAGTCGACGCGCGCTTGCGGAGAAGCATGGTCTATCTTCTTCTTTAGGGATTCAGCCGAGCAGACGAGATTACCTTCGTCATAGGGCATGTCGACGATGGTGGTGACGCCGCCGGCCGCCGCCGAGCGCGTCGACCAGATGAAATCCTCCTGATCCTTCTGGGACAGGGAGTGAGTTTGCGCATCGATCGCGCCGGGCAGGATCAGCGCCTTGCCGAGCAGATGCCGTTCGCGTGCCGCCGGCGGGACACCGACACCGATCTCGGCGATCTTGCCGTCACGCACGGCGACGTAGCCGGCTTCCACGATACGTTCGGGCAAAACCACGGTGCCTTGCAGAACAAGATCGAAATCGGCCATGTACAGTCTCTCCGCTCGTCGGTTGGTTCAGATAGCAACAGTGTCGTGATAAAGCCGCTCTTCGACCCGCTCCAGCGAGCCGAGCGCGAAGAAGTCATCATAGGCCAGGATCGGCTTGTGGGCGATCATTTCCGAAACGAAGGCCTCGGACGCCAATTCCTCTTCGATCGCCTCGACTTCGGCTGACAGCGGCCGGTCGATCACATAGAAATCCGCATGCTTGCGCACGACGTCATAGAGCATGCGCGCGACACCTTCCGGCTTGTCGCCAAGAATATCCATCGCCTGGGCCGAAAGCAGGGCCTCAAGTGCGGCCAGGCGCTTCAGCGCCCGCATCTGCCGTTCGAAGCGCTCGATGACCAGCGGCAGGAAGGCGGCCTCATCCTCCATGCCAGCCGCGACGACCAGCGACTGCGCCGAGACCGGATTGGACATGGAGAGCACGCGCGAGAAAATCTCGCCGGCAAGCTTGATGATCGGGCCGAAGCCGGTGGCGATCCGGCCATCCGGCACGAGATTGACCGGCAGGCCACGCCGCTGTCCATTGCCGAGCAGGACGCAGCGGTTGAAAGCATTGCGGGCGGCATGCGCCATGCAGATCAGCGCACCTTCAAGTAGAATGGTGACATCCAGCGGCAGCGAGCCGCCCGATGTCATGACGCGTCCGTCGACGATGACCGGATTGTCGTCCGAGCGGCCGGTGGCGGCGAGAATCTTGTGGCCGGCAGTCAAAAGGTTTTCGATGACGGCGCCGAAAACCTGGGCGATCATCCGCAGGCTCAGCGGGTCCTGCACATGGGTTGCGACGGGCCAGGGCCATTCGTCCGAGGCGTTGCACAGCCACGCCCCGATCAAGGCTTCGCGGGCGGTGCCGACATGGCGCACGGCAATCCAGGGATCGCGCGAGGCGCCGAGCGCGCCGGCGGCCATCATGCCGGTGGCAAGCAGCACGCGGATCGAGGAAGCGGCGTTGCGGGTGGTTTCCGCAGCGGCGGCGAAGCTGACGGCATTGACGCTGAGCGAGGCCAGGCTGTCGCGCGGCAGCATCCTGACAGGAGCGATGCCGGCAGCATCGAAGGCATCGGCAGCCTGCATGCGGCGGCCGCGATAGACAGCTTCGCCGACGCCAGTCAGAACGGCGCCGATCTGTCCCATCAGGCCGATATCGGCGCAGCCGATCGAGCCGGTGCGCCTGACGACGGGAATGACATCGGCGCCAAGCAGTTCCAGATAGGCATGGATCAGCTCCTGCGAGCATCCGACCTTGCCGGTCAAAGCTGTATTGACCCGGATCGCCATGGCATTGCGGACGACGGACATGGAGAAGGGCGCGCCTGTGCCGAAATGGTGGGCGCGCACGAGGCCGAGATTGAAGGCGTCGAGATCTTCCGGAGACCACTCGACATCCTTCATGGCGCCGACGCCCGTCGTGGAGCCGTAGACGGGCTGACCGGATTCGATTGTGTTTTCAAGAACGCTTCGCGCCAGACGCACGCGCGCCATGCCACTTTCCGATGCCGAGGGCAGGGCGGCGCCCGCTCCGATCCGCACCAGGTCGCTGAACCCAAGGGGCTGCCCGGTGAGTTCGATGCCGGCTCTCTGACGCTCCATGTCTCTTGTTCTCCTTTTTCGCAAGGCTATGCGAGCCTTATCGCCAATGGGATATCCCAAATGGCGAACACCTCGATAGGTGGCATATGCTGAATTTTGAGGCGAGTCCGGCCGTCGCGCAACTCCATGTTTGCACGGGGACATGACCTAGGGGAGGCGAAACCTTGGAGGAGCTTTGCGGCCTAGCTCAGATGCCAGGCGATATAGAGCAGCGTCAGCGCGATCACCCACAGCGCAAAGCGGCCGGAACGGCTGTGCTTGGCCTCGGACTTGCCGATCGCTTCCGCCGTCTGCGGGTCGAAACGCAGGCCGTTTTCGCTCATATGCAGGAGTTCGTGGTGGAATTTCTCGGTCTTGGCGGCGATTTCGGGTGCCGCTTCTGCAAGCTTCACAGCCGCCTTCAAACCATCCCGCAGATCGGTCATGATCCGCTTCGGGCCGAGATTGTTGCGAATCCAGTCGCCGACGACCGGTTCCGAAGCCTTCCACATGTTGAAGCGCGGATTGAGCATGCGCGACACGCCTTCGACCACGACCATGGTCTTCTGCAGCATGACCAGCTCAGGCCGCGTCTCCATGTCGAAGAGCTCGGTCACTTCGAAGAGTAGGGTCAAAAGCTTGCCCATCGAGATCGTTTCGGCCGGCTGGCCGTGGATCGGCTCGCCGATCGCGCGGATCGCCTGGGCGAAACTCTCCGTATTGTGGTGGGCGGGAACATAACCGGCCTCGAAATGCACCTCGGCGACACGAAGATAGTCGCGCGTGATGAAGCCGTAGAGGATTTCGGCGAGGAAGCGGCGTTCCTTTCGGCCGAGGCGACCGACGATGCCCATGTCGACGGCGACGATCATGCCAGCGGCATCAACGAAGAGATTGCCGGGATGCATGTCGGCATGGAAGAAGCCGTCGCGCAGAGTATGGCGAAGGAAGGACTGGATGAGCGTATCGGCGAGTACGTTGAGATCGTGTCCGGCAGCCTTCAGGCCATCGACATCGGACATCTTCACGCCGTCGATCCACTCCATGGTGATGACGTCGCGGCCGGTACGTTCCCAATCGACCTTCGGAACGCGGAAACCCGGGTCCCTTTCGGTGTTTTCGGCGATCTCGGAGAGCGCGGCTGCCTCCAGCCGCAGATCCATCTCGACTTTCGTGGTCTGCTCGAGCGTCTTGGTCACTTCCACCGGCCGAAGGCGGCGGCTGGAGGGCATGAAGCGCTCCTGTAGCCGAGAGACGAGATACATCGCCCTGATATCGTTGGAAAAACGCTGGCGTACCCCCGGCCGGATCACCTTGACGGCGACGCGCTTACGGCCTTCCGCCGTCTCGACTTCGGCCGGATGCACCTGCGCTATGGAAGCAGCCGCGATCGGTGCGCCGAAGCTGGTGTAGAGATCGTCGATCCGCCGGCCGAGCGAGGCCTCGATGGCGGCCGTTGCCGTTTCATGCGGAAAGAAGGCCATCCGGTCCTGGAGCTTCGACAGGTCGTTGGCCATGTCGACGCCGACGACATCCGGACGCGTTGCCAGGAACTGGCCGATCTTCACATAGGACGGCCCGAGCCGCTCGACTGCCTGGGCGAGCCGGTCGCTGCGGGCCTGGCTCTTCGCCTTCCTGCGGGCGAAGATGCTGACGAAGGATTTGGCGAGGCTGACGGAGGGCGGCAGCCCTTCCGATGGCAGTGCCATGACCACGCCTTCGCGCACGAGCACCCAGCCGACCCGGACAAGGCCGAAATATGCGCTGAAAGCACTCATAGAGCAATTCCAGGAAAAGTGCGCAGCGGTTTTTCGTCAGGAATTGCGTCGAAACAAAAAGATAGCGCCTCAAGGTCCCGGAAAGCGGAGGCCGTCAGCCGCATCACATGGCTCGACATCATGCTTCAGAGCTTCCAGCCGGAGTGCAGCGCGGCGATGCCGCCGGTATAATTGGTGAAGCTCACGCGCGAAAAGCCGGCCTCGCGGATCATGGATGCGAAGTCCTGCTGGTTCGGAAACTTGCGGATCGATTCCACCAGATACTGATAGGGCTCGGCATCGCCTGTGATCGCCTTGCCGAACTTCGGAATGGCGTTGAACGACCATGTGTCATAGACACGATCGAGCAGCGGCAGGTCGACTTCGGAGAATTCGAGCACCAGCAGCCGGCCGCCGCGCTTCAGCACGCGATAGGCTTCCTTCAGCGCCACGTCGATGCGGGGAACGTTGCGGATGCCGAAGGCGATCGTATAGGCGTCGAACGAGTTCGGCTCGAAGGGCAGTTCCTCGGCATTCGCCTCGACGAAGGTGAGGTTGTCTGAAAGCTTCTTCTTCTCCGCACGTTCGGCACCGACGCCGAGCATCGAGCCGTTGATGTCGAGCACGGTCGCATGCGCCAGCCGGTTCGATGCCTCGACGATGCGGAAGGCGATGTCGCCGGTGCCGCCAGCCACGTCAAGCACCTTGTAGGCGGCCTCCTTGCGCGGGTTGAGCGCCGCAACCATTGCATCCTTCCAGGCGCGGTGCATGCCCATGGACATCACATCGTTCATGACGTCGTAGCGCTTGGCGACCTTGTGGAACACCTCGTTGACGAGGCCCTGCTTTTCGCCATCGGCTACTTCGCGGAAGCCATAGGATGTTTCCATGCCGCCATCGGCGGAGGTGCGGCTGTCTGCCATCGGCTCAACTCCGTTACATTACAGCGCCGCGCGTCATATGTGGCGCGCAAAGGTCGCTGCAGCACTTCAAATTTGCTGCATAATTTTATCCTTAAATCGATTCCGATTTAAGGAGTTACGCAGTATTCAGCGGCGGACCATAGCGAAATCGCGTTTGCCACGCTATCTCATCAGCTTGATCACCAGCCGCAATGCCTTGGGCTATAGCTCAGATCATAAGCGGTTGAAACATAAAGATGGATAGCCATGCCGGAATTACCAGAGGTCGAAACCGTCAGACGCGGGCTGGCGCCTTCCATGGAAGGTGCTGTTCTCAAGGCGCTGGAGCTGCGCCGCGGCGATCTGCGCTTTCCCTTCCCGGTCGATTTCGCTGGGCATGTTTCCGGGCGCGGCATCACGTCGCTGTCTCGCCGCGCCAAATACCTGCTGATCGATCTCGATGACGGCAAGACGATCATCGCGCATCTCGGCATGTCGGGTTCGTTCCGTGTCGAGGCGGGGGCTGCGGCCGACACCCCCGGAGCCTTCCATCATCCGCGTTCGAAAGACGAGAAACACGATCATGTCGTCTTCCATCTGTCGGGGATCGGCGACGATGCGCGTGTCATCTACAATGATCCCCGCCGCTTCGGCTTCATGGATATTATGAAGCGGGTCGATATGGCGAGCCACCCGTTCTTCCGAGACCTTGGCCCGGAACCGACAGGCAATGAACTCGATGCTGATTACCTGGCTAGGCGTTTTGCCGGCAAGGCGCAGCCGCTGAAGAGCGCACTGCTCGATCAGAAGAATATCGCCGGTCTCGGCAATATATATGTGTGCGAGGCGCTGTGGCGCTCCCATCTGTCGCCGCTGCGCGCCGCCGGCACGCTGGTCACGGATGCCGGCAAGCCGGCCGAGGCGCTACGGATGCTGGTCGACGCCATCCGCGAGGTCATCGCCGATGCGATCGCGGCCGGTGGCTCGTCGCTGCGGGATCATATCCAGACAGACGGCTCGCTCGGCTATTTCCAGCATTCCTTTTCCGTCTACGATCGTGAAGCGCAGCCTTGCAGTACGCCCGGTTGCGGCGGTACGGTCAGTCGCATCGTCCAGGCAGGGCGCTCTTCTTTCTATTGCGCCGCCTGCCAAGGCTGATTGAAGGGCCAACATTGACTAAAGGGAGAGAGAAATGGCTTACGAAACCCTCATCGTCGAAACACATGGGGCCGTCGGCCTCGTCCGCATCAATCGGCCGCAGGCGCTGAACGCGCTGAACTCCACCGTGCTTTCAGAGCTGAAGCAGGCCTACGGCGACCTTCACCTCGATGATGCCATCGGCGCGATCGTGCTCACCGGTTCGGAAAAGGCCTTCGCCGCTGGCGCAGACATCAAGGAAATGCAGTCGCTCGATTTCGTCGACGCCTATAAGAAGGACTTCTTCAGCGGCTGGGATGACATCGCCAAGGCACGCAAGCCCGTCATCGCGGCGGTCAGCGGCTTTGCGCTTGGCGGCGGCTGCGAACTGGCGATGATGTGCGATTTCATCATAGCATCGGAGACGGCCAAGTTCGGCCAGCCGGAAATCACGCTTGGCGTCATCCCCGGCATGGGCGGTTCGCAGCGCCTGACGCGCGCCGTCGGCAAGGCCAAGGCCATGGATCTCATATTGACCGGGCGGATGATGGATGCGGCGGAAGCCGAGCGTTCGGGCCTGGTGGCGCGCGTTGTGCCGGCGGACAAGCTGCTGGACGAGGCACTGGCCGCTGCAGCCAGGATCGCGTCGTTCTCGCATCCATCCGTGCTCATGGCCAAGGAGGCGGTCAACCGCGCCCTGGAAACCACGCTTGAGGAAGGCCTGCGTTTCGAGCGCCGTCTGTTCCATAGCCTGTTCGCCACGGAGGACCAGAAGGAAGGCATGGCCGCCTTCGTCGAAAAGCGCAAGCCGGCCTTCAAGAACCGCTAAGTACCGGGAATCCGGAATTACGCGGGTTTGGCGAGAATCCGCGTTGACGCCGGGGCTCATTCCGGCTATATGCCCGCCACAGTTTGGAAAGCCGCTCTGGTTTTCCGCAATTGCTCCCGCATTGCTGGATGAAGTGGCCGCAGGGCCCGCGCTGCAACGATGGAGTTTTGTTCGAATTCTAAGAGAGGCATACATGGCCAATACTACCTCGGCGAAAAAAGCGACCCGCAAGATCGCCCGCCGCACCGACGTCAACAAGGCTCGTCGCTCGCGCGTTCGCACGTTCGTTCGCCAGGTCGAAGAAGCCATTGCATCGGGTGATGCAGATCGCGCAAAGGCAGCTTTCGTTGCCGCCCAGCCGGAATTGGCTCGCGCAGCCACCAAGGGCGTGCTTCACGCCAACACCGCTTCCCGCAAGGTTTCGCGTCTTGCCAAGCGTGTGAAGGCCCTTTCGGCCCCGACCGCGTAATTTTTCCTTAACGATTTAATCGTTAGTCTTAAGCCCGGCCCTTGTGCCGGGCTTTTTGGATTCTGCCAAAAAATTGCCGCATTGCCAAAATTGACTAGCCTATCATGTCATTGACGTGACAGAAATATACATTTGAAAACAAAGGCTTACAGCAGGATATCTCAGCGCTGGGTGATCTGCATGACGCATTGCCGGCTCACAACTGAGTCAAGGGATTTTTTATTTTTTTTCTTTTGAAAGCTGTGGGAATCGCGCTCGGTGGGAATCTCTTTGATTCAACAGCGATTCTTTTTTGAAGGGCTTGTGACAGTCAAAAATGGCCTCCCGAGTCAATGGCTGCCTCTTAATTTTGTGTAAAATTCATCGTTGATATCTGCCTGCGATCCTGCCTAAATGCTTTTCAACAAGGGGCGCGGATCTCACCTTAACGGCTTCGGCAAAACACTGTCAGTAACGGCGGTGTGGGTGGTTTTGTCTCTTGTGACGGAGCGGTTCAGTTCCGTTTTTTCAAACAGTTGACGAGTAAAAACCGGAAGCGGCAGCGCTTGCGGAACGAGGAAGCTTGTCTGTCCTTTGCAGCCTAAGTCATTGGCGCGGCTGTGGGGAGGGGAGAAAAATTGACAGCCGTTGGGGCAACAGTCGGAATACGAGGGCCGATTGATGCTCCGGTTACAGACGCCGGGACGACGACTGCTTGAAAGAGCGGTTTTCGCCACAGTGTTCCTGTAAAGCCCGCTGGCCGGGCGTGGCTGATGAACCGGTATGCGGCGCAGCTTGGGACAACGAGCGCGATTGTCATGCCATGGCGAAGAACCAAGGGCGGCAGTGAACTGCTTTCGCCCTATAAAGAGACTGTGGAAGGCGGCACTATATGCAGATACATACGAGGACGACGGGTGCGTTGGAGAATGGGGACAATGCGCAGGCGTTCGGTGCGGTTTGCTTAGAAGCGGCGGGGGAAAAGGACGGCGTGGCGCAAAGTAATTTGTTCGAGCGCGTCAGCGCGCGCTTGAAGGCTCAGGTCGGACCCGATGTTTATGCCAGCTGGTTTGCACGGCTGAAGCTCCATTCGGTATCGAAGAGCGTCGTTCGCCTTACGGTTCCGACGACTTTTCTGAAATCCTGGATCAACAATCGCTATCTCGATCTGATCACCAGTCTGTTCCAGGCGGAAGATGCCGAGATTCTCAAAGTCGAAATTCTGGTGCGCACCGCGACCCGGCAGGGCGCGAAGCCAAGCGTCAATGAGCAACCTGTGGTGCCGGATCAAGCAGCTGTCGCCCCGATCCGTCGCACCTCGGCTCAGCCGGCGGGCCAGATCGCTGCCCAGGCCGTAAGTGCAGCTGCGGCCGCACGGCCGGCAACGGCGGGTATGCCGCTCTTTGGCTCTCCGCTCGATTCTCGCTTCACCTTCGATACCTTCGTCGAAGGCGGTTCGAACCGCGTCAGCCTTGCCGCGGCAAAGACCATCGCTGAAGCCGGCTCTGGCGCCGTGCGCTTCAATCCGCTCTTCGTTCATGCGACGGTGGGTCTCGGCAAGACGCATCTGCTGCAGGCGATCGCCAATGCAGCCGTGCAGAATCCGCGCGGCTTGCGCGTGGTCTATCTTACGGCGGAATACTTCATGTGGCGCTTCGCAACCGCGATCCGCGACAATGACGCGCTGACGCTGAAGGATTCGCTGCGCAATATCGATCTGCTCATCATCGACGACATGCAGTTCCTGCAGGGCAAGATGATCCAGCACGAGTTTTGCCATCTCTTGAACATGCTGCTCGACAGCGCCAAGCAGGTGGTCGTCGCTGCCGATCGCGCTCCCTGGGAGCTGGAATCGCTCGATCCGCGCGTCCGTTCGCGCCTGCAAGGCGGCGTGGCGATCGAAGTCGAGGCACCGGACTATGAAATGCGCCTCGAAATCCTCAAGCGCCGGCTGGAAGCAGCGCGCCTGGAAGATCCATCGCTGGAAATTCCGGCCGAACTCCTCTCGCATGTCGCCCGTAATGTCACGGCGAGTGGCCGCGAACTGGAAGGAGCCTTCAATCAGCTCATCTTCCGTCGTTCTTTCGAGCCAAACCTGACGGTCGAGCGCGTCGACGAACTGCTTGCACATCTGGTCGGCTCCGGCGAACCGCGCCGCGTCCGCATCGAGGACATCCAGCGTATCGTCGCACGTCACTATAATGTCTCGCGCCAGGAGCTGGTTTCCAATCGCCGCACCCGCGTCATCGTCAAGCCGCGCCAGATCGCCATGTATCTGTCGAAGACGCTGACGCCGCGGTCCTTCCCGGAAATCGGCCGTCGCTTCGGCGGCCGCGATCATACGACGGTGCTGCACGCAGTGCGCAAGATCGAGGAGCTGATCTCCGGCGATAGCAAGCTGTCGCACGAGATCGAGCTTTTGAAGCGCCTCATCAACGAGTAAGCCTCGTAAGCGGCATTCGTTGCATATTCCACGGCCGGCTTAACCGCCGGCCGTTCCTTTTTGAGTGATAACCTGAGACCAAGCACGCCTACGCAGGCGGCGTTGTGCGCGAGACCTCGGAAAACAGCCACGCGCGCAGTGCCGCGATCGCCGGCCTTTCCAGTGCGCCCGGCTGATAGACAAGGTGATAGGCAAGCGCACTCGCAAATCCGGTCGGGAAGGGCGTGATGAGCGTGCCGTCCGCCAATTCCTGCTCCACGAAGGACCGGCGCATCAGGGCGATGCCGAGCCCTGCCTTCATGGCGTGGTAGGCGCCCATGCCGTCGGTGAAGACAGGCCCGTGCATGGCATCCACCCGCGTTGCTCCGACGGCCTGCAGCCAGAGCTCCCAGTCGCGCCGATAGACATCGTGGATCAACGTCAGGGCGGCTAGATCGTCGACCGCAGGGGAGGGGCCAAGTGCCGCCGCCATCTCCGGCGTGCAGACCGGAACATATTCGTCATCGAGAAATCTCTCGCTTGCCAGCCCCTCGTAGCCGCCGAGGCCGTGGCGAATGGCAATGTCGATCCCATCTCGCTGGAAATCCATCATCCGATAGGAAGCGCTGATGCGCAGATCGATATCGGGATGCGCCTCCTCGAAGCGTCGCAGCCGAGGCACCAGCCAATGCGTGGCAAAGCCGGCGGTGCAGGTAACGGTCAGCACCGTATCCTTCGAGCGCATCGCCAGTGCTGCCGTCGCCTCGCGGATGAGCCGGAAAGCCGTCCGCATCGTTGCGAAATATTCGGCACCATCCGTCGTCAGGGCGAGACTGCGGGGCCGTCGCTCGAAAAGGCGGACGCCGAGCGCGCTTTCGAGATCACGGATCTGCAGGCTGATGGCGCCCGGCGTCACATGCAGCTCGTTTGCAGCCAGCGTCATGCTGAGATGCCGGGCTGATGCTTCGAAGGCGCGTAGCGCCGAAAGGGATGGCAGTTGATCCATGATGATTGAGCTCAGCTAAATCATAATTCGAAAAAGACTCGTTTGTCAGAGCCTCTATATCGCGAGATTATCGCAATAATTCTGATGGTTGGCAATGATGCCACGCCAAACAACCAGTAAGTTGAACTCAATTGAATACGTTGGAGATGATCTCATGTCGCAGAAATCCATGGGCGTAGCCGAGTGGGGCATGTTGGTGGGGCTATCGATCCTTTGGGGCGGCTCTTTCCTGTTCAACGGTATTCTGGTGCGCGAACTCCCGCCCTTCACCATTGTCACCGCGCGAGTTGCAATCGCCGCCATTGCCCTGCATGTCATCGTGCGCGCCACCGGGCTTTCCATGCCGAGAGACCGTAAGACCTGGCTCGCCTTCTTCGGCATGGGCTTCCTCAACAACGTCATCCCGTTTTTGCTGATCGTCTGGGGCCAGACCCATATTGCCAGCGGCCTCGCCTCGATCCTCAACGCTACCACGCCGCTCTTTGCCGTTGTCGTCGCCCATGTCCTGACGGAGGATGAGAAGATGACCGGCAATCGCCTGATCGGCGTCATCGTCGGCTTTGTCGGCGTGGCCCTGATGATCGGCCCTTCGGTGCTCGCAAGCCTCGGTTCCAACGTGCTGGCGCAGCTCGCCGTGCTGGGCGCGGCCTTCTCCTATTCGCTGGCCGGCATATTCGGCCGGCGGTTCCGCCGCATGGGGCTGGCGCCGATCATTCCTGCCGCCGGTCAGGTGACGGGCTCGGCCATACTGCTTTTGCCGATCGCGCTCTTCGTCGATCGCCCCTGGACGCTGGCAATGCCCTCGACCGAGGCCTGGCTCGCTCTCGCCGGTCTGGCCATCCTGTCGACCGCCGTCGCCTATGTGCTGTTCTTCCGCATCCTCGCGACAGCCGGCGCCACCAACCTGATGCTGGTGACCTTCCTTATTCCCGTCAGCGCCATCCTGCTCGGCGCACTCGTTCTCGGCGAGGACCTGCAGATGAAGCATTTCATCGGCATGGCGATGATCGCGGTCGGCCTTGCGGCGATTGACGGACGTCTTTTCACCCTCCCCTCGAGGGGGAGGGTCGGCACGTAGTGCCGGGGTGGGGTGATCTGGGTAAACGCTGAAGCCTCGATTGGTTTTGGGGGATCACCCCCACCCGCCGCTCTGCGGCGACCTCCCCCCTCAAGAGGGAGGTGACTAACAGGCGAGGTCGGCGACGACCGAGTCGAGAACCAGCATTCCCGAAGGTGTGCAGCGCAGGCGGGAATTGCCGATCCGCTCTATGAAACCGTGTTCCAGTAAAAACGCCTCGCGCTGCGGATCGGGATCGCGGCCGGAAAGCTGCTGCCAGCGGGCGAGATCGACGCCTTCCCTGAGCCGCAGTCCCATCAGCAGTAGTTCGTCGGCCTGCTCGTCGAAACCAAGCATTTCCTGGTCGATCATGCCGTGGCCGTCGCGCTCGACCATCTCGAGCCAGCTTTCCGGCTTGCGCTCGGTGGCGGTCGCGAGCTTCTGCGGTCCCTGGGTTAAGCGACCATGGGCACCGGGGCCGATGCCGGCATAATCGCCATAACGCCAGTAGGTCAGGTTGTGCCGGCTTTCGGCGCCGGGACGGGCATGATTGGAGACTTCGTAGGCAGGCATGCCCTCGCGTTCGGTAATTTCCTGCGTCGCCTCGTAGAGCAGCGCCGATTGGTCGCCGTCGGGCACGATCAGCTTGCCGGCCTTGTGGAGGCCGTAGAAGGGCGTGCCTTCCTCGATCGTCAGCTGATAGAGCGAGAGGTGATCGACCGCATAGGAGATCGCCTCCTTCAGTTCTCGTTCCCATTCCTCGACGGTCTGGTTCGGGCGGGCATAGATGAGATCGAAGGACATGCGCGGAAAAATCTCGCGCGCCAGCCTGATCGCCTTCAGCGCATCCTCGACATTGTGCAGACGGCCCAGGAATTTCAGGTCGCGGTCGTTCAGCGCCTGCACGCCCATGGAGACGCGATTGACTCCGGCGGCGCGATAGCCGCGAAAGCGCTCCGCCTCGACACTCGATGGATTGGCTTCCATGGTGATTTCGATGCCATCGGGCACATGCCAGGTCTTGGCGATGCCATCGAGGATCGCGCCGACCGTTTCAGGCTTCATCAGCGATGGCGTGCCGCCGCCAAGGAAGACGCTGGTCACCGTCTTCGGGCCGCTGATCATCCGCATCGTCGCCATTTCCTTCAGGAAGGCGGCGGCGAAACGCTCCTGATCGACAGGCTGATGGCGGACGTGGCTGTTGAAATCGCAATAGGGACACTTGGCCGCGCAAAAAGGCCAATGCACGTACACGCCGAAACCGGGTTCGCCGGTATCGGGCAGCAATTGCGCTCCGCGCATCAGGTCCTCAGTATCCACGATTTCCACGAACTAAGCTTACGCCTCCAGGCAGGTTTCGACAAAGACCTTGAAGGCCCGGGCGCGATGCGAGAGCGCCTGCTGATCGCCGGGCTTCCAGTCATGCTTCTCTTCGGCGCTCATTTCGCCAAAAGTGGTCTCGTATCCCTCGGGCTGGAAGACCGGGTCGTAGCCGAAGCCCTGCGTCCCGCGCGGCGGCCAGACGACGGTACCTTCGACTTCGCCGCGGAAAAGCTCGGTATGCCCGTCTGGCCATGCCAGGCAGAGCACGCTGACGAAGCGCGCCGTGCGGCTTTCCGGCGAGGTCGCGCCAGCCCTTTCCAGCGCCGTCTCGACCTTCCGCATCGCCATGGCGAAATCGCGCGTGCCGTCGGCCGTTTCGGCCCAGTTGGCGGTATAAACGCCGGGATCGCCGCCAAGCGGATCGATGACCAGACCGGAATCGTCCGAGAGTGCCGGCAAGCCCGAAGCCTGCGCGGAGGCCAGCGCCTTGATCGTGGCATTTTCCTCGAAGGTGGTGCCGGTCTCGTCCGGTTCGATGAAATTGAGATCGGCGGCGGACTTGGCAGCAAAACCCAGCGGGCCGATCAGGTCGCGGATTTCCTGGATCTTGCCGGCATTATGGCTGGCGACGACGATGGTCTTGGTATCGAGCTTGCGCATGTGCTGTCCTGTCAGAGGCCCCAGATGCGGGGTTCGGCGCATTCCAGGCTGTTGCCGGCCGGATCGCGGAAATAGATCGATCGGCCGCCGTTCGGCCAGTGAAAATCGGCTTCGATATCGACACCGGCAGCCTTCAGCTTCCGCGCCATCGCTTCGATATCGTCATTGTCGAGGCGGAAGCAGACGTGACCATGCCCCTTCGTGCCATGCGGCGGCACGGGTAGGGCGCCCGGCTCGTGCGGCTTCACGGTCTCCTCGCTGTTGAAGATCAGCAGGACGCCCGGCCCGCAACGATAGAAGACATGGCGGTTGCCGCCACGCGAAATCCTCTGCAGTCCGAGTATGCTTCCGTAAAAGACTTCAGCCGCATCGAGATCGTCCGCATAGAGTGCGGTTTCGAGGACGCCTGCGAGGGCCGGGTCAGCCATTCAAAATATCCTCAGGCGATGGCCTGCTTCTGCAGATCCACCAGTTCGGCAATGCCGTTCTTGGCAAGATGCATCAGCGTGGCGAATTCCTCTTCGCTGAAGGGGGCGCCTTCGGCGGTTCCCTGGATCTCGACGATGCCGCCCTTGCCGGTCATGACGAAATTGGCGTCGGTCTCGGCCGAAGAATCCTCAAGGTAGTCGAGATCGATGACAGGCTGACCGGCGAAGATGCCGCAGGAGATGGCGGCGATGTGATCCTTCAGCACGCGGTCGACCTTGACCATGTTGCGGCTTTCCATCCACTTCAAGCAGTCGTAGAGCGCGATCCAGCCGCCGGTGATCGATGCCGTGCGTGTGCCGCCATCGGCCTGGATGACGTCGCAATCGACGGTGATCTGACGTTCGCCGAGCTCTTTCAAATCGACGACGGCGCGCAACGACCGGCCAATCAGGCGCTGGATTTCCTGCGTGCGGCCACCCTGCTTTCCGGCTGCGGCTTCGCGCTTCATGCGCTCGCCGGTCGCACGCGGCAGCATGCCGTATTCGGCCGTGACCCAGCCCTTGCCGCTGTTGCGCAGCCATGGCGGCGTCTTGTCTTCCAGGCTTGCCGTGCAGAGCACGTGCGTATCGCCGAACTTGACCAGGCAGGAGCCTTCCGCATGCTTGGAAAAATTGCGCTCGAACGATACCTTGCGCATCTGGTCGGTTTTTCTGCCTGAAGGCCGCATTCCACTCTCCTGAATGTTCGTTGACCGCTTCTACGACCCACAGGCCGCATTTGCAAAGGAAAAGCAGGCTGGGGAGCCTCTGGGCGGCGGCCGCAGCATTTTTCCCTTTTGCCATTGCTAACCAAATGATTATATTTTGCCCAAGGCTCAACGGAATGGATCTGACAGCGAAATGGTATTCACGACATCGTCGGTCTCGGATGTCATTGCTGCACTGGACGAACGCTCCAAGGAAGTCTTCCGTCGCATCGTCGAAGGCTATCTGGAAAATGGCGAGCCGCTGGGCTCGCGCAATCTCTCCCGCTTGCTGCCCATGTCCTTGTCGCCGGCTTCCGTGCGCAATGTGATGAGCGACTTGGAAGAGCTTGGGCTCATCTATTCGCCGCATGTGAGCGCCGGCCGATTGCCGACCCAGGTGGGCCTGCGCTTCTTCGTCGACGCCTTCATGCAGGTCGGCGATCTCTCGGCCGAGGATCGCGCCAATATCGACCGGCAGGTGCGTGGCAGTAATCGCGACCAGCCGATGGAATCGATGATGTCGGAGGCAAGCCGCGTGCTGTCGGGCATTTCGCGCGGTGCCGGCCTCGTCATCACCTCCAAGAGCGATCCGGTGCTGAAACACGTGGAATTCATTCGGCTGGAGCCGACCAAGGCGCTTGCCGTGCTCGTCGGCGATCACGATCAGGTCGAAAACCGCATCATCGAACTGCCGGCCGGCACGACCTCGTCGCAGCTGACGGAAGCTGCCAACTTCCTGAATGCCCACATGACCGGCCAGACGATGCCGGAATTGCGGCGGCAATTGCAGAGCCTCAAGGAAAGCGTGCGAAAGGAACTGGACAGTCTTTCGCATGAATTGGTCGAGCGCGGCATTGCTGTCTGGTCTGGTGGCGATGACGACGGCAAGCCGACGCAGCTCATCGTGCGCGGCCACTCCAATCTCTTGGCCGAGATCGGCGGCGCCGAGGATCTGGATCGGTTGCGCCTGCTTTTCGACGATTTGGAAAAGAAGGACAGCTTGATCGAGATCCTCAATCTCGCCGAAAGCGGGCCGGGCGTGCGTATCTTCATCGGTTCGGAAAACAAGCTCTTCTCGCTGTCGGGCTCCTCGCTCATAGTTGCGCCCTATCGCGACGACGACGATCGCATCGTCGGCGCAGTCGGAGTCATCGGTCCGACACGGCTGAACTATGCGCGCATCGTACCCATGGTCGATTATACGGCCCAGCTGATCTCGCGGCTGACCCGACCGGGGATGTGATGGCTGGGATCAGTCGGGAAGGAGCATCCCCGATCCGCCCATCTCTGCCGGAAAATCCTTCTGCTTCGGCAACCCGTCTCTCAGGTGAAGCACGGTTGTCTCGTAATTGACGTGGACTGCCGGCTGAAATTCGAGGGTGGGAAGGACGGCGGCATAGACGTCGGTGACGCCCCACGGCGGATGCTCTGTCAAAAGATGGCCGCCGCAGACCGTGCACCATTTGCGCACGCTCTTTTCGGTTTTCTGGTAGCTGCCGATCTTGTCCGCGCCCTTGGTGACGTGAACGGCTTCCGGCGGCCAGAGCGAGAAGGCATTGACCGGTCCCGCCGACCATTCCCGGCAGGAGTCGCAATGGCAATAACCCATCGCCATTGGCTCGCCGTCGACGGCAATTTCCACTGCGCCACAGAAACACTTGCCTGAAAGGGATTTGCCATTAGACATTGATGTCACCCCACTCTGTGCTGAGATGCAATTCAGCATACTACTGGGGAGGAGGGTTGAACAGTCGACGTCACGAGTGGCATCAAGGAGCGGGGAGGCACGTTGCCGCCGCCGTAAAGCCGCGAATTGGCGGTTCTTCTCGACAAAGCCTTGATTTTTTCCGGCCAAACCTCGATATCGGGCACATCGTAAGACCAAGCAATTCGGAGACCGTCATGACCGACGAAACAACAAAAAACGGCCCTGACGCCACGGCGGCCGACACTTCAGCGGATTTCGCGCAGGATGCAGCCGAAACCGTCGATGCGGCAGAACCGTCTCAGCCAGATCCGGTTGAGCTGCTGAAGGCCGAGAATGGCGAACTGCGCGATCGCTACCTGCGCCTTGCTGCCGAGATGGACAACCTCCGTCGCCGCACCGAGCGCGACGTGAAGGACGCAAAATCCTATTCCGTGGCAAGCTTTGCCCGCGACATGCTCTCGGTGGCGGACAATCTGCGCCGCACGCTGGACGCCATTCCGGCTGATGCTCGCGCCGGCGCCGATGCCGGCCTGAACACGCTGATCGAAGGCGTCGAGATGACCGAGCGGTCCATGCTCTCGGCGCTCGAACGCCATGGCGTGCGCCAGCTCGAGCCGGTCGGACAGAAGTTCGATCCCAATTTCCATCAGGCCATGTTCGAAGTGCCCAATTCCGAGGTGCCGAACAACACGGTCGTCCAGGTCGTGCAGGCCGGCTTTGCCATCGGCGACCGCGTTCTGCGCCCGGCCATGGTCGGCGTTGCCAAGGGCGGCCCGAAGATCGTCGAAACGACCGAGCAGGGCGCCAACAGCCCGCTCGACGAAAAGGACGCTTGATCCTTTTCTGTTTGAGTAATTCCAGGAAAAACGCGCGGCGTTTTTCCGCCCGGAATTGCGCGAGAACGAAGAAACAGAGCGGTTCGTCGATTTCGCGAACCGCTACGGCAGCAAAAGAAAAGAGCCGGATGATCTGAGATCTTCCGGCTCTTATTTTTGCCTTGGTCCGATGCGATTCAGTCCGTCAAAGCATGTCGCGCGAAAGCGTGCAGCGGTTTTGCGACAACGACATGCGCAAGATCAAAGACCTAAACGCCCGGAGCGAATCTGAAAGATCGCGACGCGCTTTAGGCGGCGTTGGATGCCTGCTCCTCGTTGAGGAATGCGTAGATGGCGGAGGCGGAATCGGTGGCGCGGAGCTTGGCGACCAGATCCTGATCGCGCAGAACGCGGGCGATGCGCGACAATGCCTTCAGGTGGTCCGCGCCTGCGCCCTCGGGCGCGAGGAGCAGAAAGACGAGATCGACAGGCTGGTCATCCAGCGCCTCGAAATCGACAGGCGCTTCAAGGCGCGCGAAAATGCCGGCGATGGACTTGATGCTGGCAAGCTTGCCGTGCGGAATGGCGATGCCGTTGCCGACTCCGGTAGAGCCCAGGCGCTCGCGCTGCAGCACGACGTCGAAAATTTCGCGCTCCGGCAGTCCGGTCAGTTTGGAGGCTTTGGCTGCCAGCTCCTGAAGCAGTTGTTTTTTGGAATTTGCCTTCAAGGCGGGGATGATCGCATCTTGTTGTAGCAAATCTGCCAATGCCATTCTCGTTATCCTTCGTGTCGCCGAGAGCCGATGACGGGCAAGCGGCGGCCAGCTGCCATTGATGCGCAGCCGCCGCTTATCTTCTATTCTCAGCCTTTGATATTGGCCGCGTCGATCCAGCCAATGTTACCGTCCTGCCGACGGTAGACGATGTTCAAGTGTTCGTTGCCGGGGCTGCGGAAGAGCAGCAGCGGCTCGTCGGTCATGTCGAGTGCCATCACGGCAGTCGCCACCGACATGGTCTTCAATTGCTTCGTGCTCTCCGCAACGATTGCCGGCGCGAAATCGGCCGGAATTTCCTCGTCGTCATCCGGAACGCCGTCCATGACGGTATAGGCGACTTCCGCCTGTCCGTTGACGTGGTTGCCGGCCTGATGGTCCTTGAGTTTGCGCTTATAGCGGCGCAGGCGCTTTTCGATGCGCGCGGACGCCGCGTCGAAAGCAAGCTGCGGGTCCATGGCTTCGCCCGCAGCATGCAGCACCACACCGCTGTCGAGATGAAGCTTGCAATCGGCCGCGAAGCGCGAACTGGACTTATGTACCGTTACCTGACCTGAATACCCCCCGTCGAAGTATTTGGTCACGGCCATACCGATCTGGTCTTCAATCCGTTGGCGGAAGGAGTCACCAATTTCCATATGTTTACCGGAGACACGCACACTCATGGAGTTTCCCTTCTTGTAGTGGTTATTGCGCGCATCAGTTTACGCCAAGCCTCAAGCTCATCCAAGCACTTCACGCGGTCAAAGGCAAATTGCGTATATCGACCGCCCTTTGGATGGTGGGGATAAGTTTCATGGTCATGCTGTCCCGCAGCGATTGCGGCGGGCTTCTAGCCCTGCCACATGGGAAAGTCAACTGCGTCTTAACGGACCGTTAGGAGTTCGACAGCCTGTGGTTGAAGATCGGCAGCCGTCAGAAACCGGAGACTTTGGCCAGTGCCCGCTTCTCCCGGCGTCGCTGCACGGAGGAGGGGATGTTCATGGCTTCACGGTACTTTGCAACCGTGCGGCGAGCAAGCTCGATCCCGCCCTTCTTCAGCGTATCGACAATATCGTCATCGGAGAGAACCGCGTCCGGGCTCTCGCTCGAGATCAGCAGGCGGATCTTGTGGCGCACGGCTTCGGCCGAGTGACTGTCGCCGCCCTCGACGGCGCTGATCGAAACCGTGAAGAAATATTTGAGTTCGAACAGCCCGCGCGGCGTCAGCATGTACTTGTTCGACGTGACGCGGCTGACCGTCGACTCATGCATCTTGATGGCATCGGCCACGGTTTTCAGGTTGAGCGGCCGCAGATGGTCGACGCCGTTCACCAGGAATGCGTCCTGTTGCCGGACGATCTCGCTTGCCACCTTCATGATCGTCTTGGCGCGCTGGTCCAGGCTACGGGTCAGCCAGTTGGCGGTCTGCAGGCATTCCGAGAGGAAGGCGTGGTCCTGGCTGCTTTTGGAGACGGACGCGAAATAGGACTGGCTCACCAGCACCCGCGGCAGCGCATCGGGATTGAGCTCCACCAGCCAGCTCTCGTCCGCGGAGGGGCGCACGACGATATCGGGCATGATCGCCTCGGATATCTCCGTCTCGAAACCGCTGCCGGGCTTGGGATTGAGCTGGCGGATTTCCGCCATCATGTCGAGCAGGTCTTCCTCATCGACGCCACAGAGCCGCTTCAGCATCGCAAAATCACGCCGTGCAAGCAGCTCGAGATTTTCGATCAGCCGCTCCATGGCGGGATCGAAGCGGTCCTTCTGCCGGAGTTGGATCGCCAGGCATTCGCTGAGAGAGCGCGCAAAGACGCCGGGCGGATCGAGTTGCTGCAGGCTATCCAGCACGCGCTCCAAATCGGCAAGCGTCGCGCCGAGGCGCTCGGCCGTTTCGTTGAGTTCTGCGCGCAGATAGCCGGCGTCGTCGAGCTGGTCGACGAGGTGCTGAGCGATCAGCCGGTCACCCATGGCGGGGAGCGAGAAGGGGATTTGTTCGTTGAGATGATCGCGCAGCGACACCTGGCCGGCGACGAAATCGTCCAGGTCGTAGCTTTCGCCGGCCTCGCCGCCGGGCATGGACTTCCACTGGCTGAGCAGCTCCGGCGCATCGGCGCGCTGCGGACTGCCGTCATCGGGAAAGCCGTCGCTGAAATTGGTGTCGAGCTCATCGCTCAGCCGATTGGCGTTGCCGGTGTTGTCGCTCTCGTACCAGTCGCTTGCAAGCTCGCCGGCGTTGCGTTCGGAGCTATCCTCGCCATGGGTTTCTTCCGCGCTCTCGAAGCGCTCTTCCTTCGCCTCGCGATCGCCGCCGCTGCCTAGATCCTCGTCATTTGACGCAAATTCCAGCAGCGGATTCTTCTCGACTTCCTGCGCGATAAATTGCGTGAGCTCGAAATGCGTCATCTGCAGCAACTGAATGGATTGCATCAGTTGCGGTGTCATCACCAGGCTCTGGCTTTGGCGCAGGAAAAGATTGGCCGATAGTGCCATGGCGGACGCGGGACTCCCCTTCAACTCCTCGGGAATTCGCGCCTTTTGTCACTAAAATTCTCGCGAAATTCCAACTGGCCCAAAAATTGCTTTTTTATTGGATTTGGTCAAGCGGAACTGTGGCGCAGAAGTAAATTTCCGGCGCGCGATAGCATCCGCTAATATTGGCGGATGAAAGGATGGAATTTCAGCCTATCAGAGGCTGAAATTGTCACCCAGATACAGCTTGCGTACTTCGGGGTTGCTGACGATATCGTTCGCCCTGCCGTGGGTCAGCACCTCGCCCGCATGGATGATATAGGCACGATCGATCAGGCCGAGCGTTTCGCGAACATTGTGGTCCGTGATCAGCACGCCGATGCCGCGCGCCGTCAGGTGATGCACGAGGTTCTGAATGTCGGCAACCGAAATGGGGTCGACGCCGGCGAAGGGTTCATCAAGCAGCATGAAGGTCGGGTCGGTCGCCAGCGCACGGGCGATTTCGAGGCGGCGGCGCTCGCCGCCCGAAAGGGCGATCGCCGGCACCGTGCGCAGATTGCGAATGTGGAATTCCTCCAGCAATTCGTCGATCTTGCGCTCCCGTTTCGTCTTGTCCTTTTCATGGACTTCGAGCACGGCGCGGATGTTTTGCTCCACCGTCAGGCCGCGAAAGATCGAGGCTTCCTGCGGCAGGTAGCCGACGCCGAGCCGCGCGCGGCGATACATCGGCATCGAGGTAACGTTGTTGCCGTCAATCTCGATCGTGCCTTCGTCCACCGGCACCAGTCCGGTGATCATGTAGAAGCAGGTGGTCTTGCCGGCGCCGTTCGGCCCGAGCAGCCCAACAGCTTCGCCGCGCCGCACCACCAGCGAAACGCCATTGACGACACGACGCCTGCCGTAGGTCTTGGTGAGGCCACGGGCGATCAACGTGCCCTTGTAGCGTGCCTTATCCGCGGCCGGTGCACCGGATGCCGCAGTAGACGGCCCGGGCACGCCGGGCAAAGTGGAAGTGGTCGATGTCGTCACGAGGGGGCCAGTATCAGTTTTTCTTTTGTTGTTGTTGCTGCACTTGCTGCGACTTCGGATCGAGCTGAATCTGGACGCGGCCGCCACAGGAATCGAGCTGTGCCTCGCCCGTTGCCATATGCACGGTGAGCTGGCAGCCTGTGAAAACGTTCGGCCCGTCGGTCAGAACTACCTTCTTGCCCTTGAGGATTGCAAGCTGGCTGGCCATGTCGAAGGAACCATCCTCCGCCGTCGCCGTCTGCGTGCCGGAAACCAGGTAGACCTTGTCGGTGACCAGAATGTGGTCAATGTTGGCATTGCCTGACGCCAACGACTGGTTCTGTTCCTTAGCGGCCTTTGCCACTGGATTGGCGTCGGTCTGCTTGGCGTCGGCGGGCTGCTTTTTCTTGTAGAAGACCGTCATCTTACCGGCCTGCATGGTCGTGGTGCCCTGGACCACCTTGACGTTGCCGGTGAACACGGCCTGGCTCTCCTGGTCGTGGACCTCCAGCTTGTCGCTTTCGATCTGGATCGGCTGATCGCTGGAGAGGGCAAGACCCGGCATCGTGCTGGTCGTCGATTGCGCGCCGGCTTCGGCGGCTGCGAAAAAGGCGACTGCGCTGAAGGCACAGAGAAGGCCAGCTTTGTGCAGGCCGGAGTTGAAAATTGAATTAGGCCAATACTTTATCATGAACCGCCCGGCTTCTGTTCGCTACCTGAATTATGGAGAGCGGCAGGTTCGATGTTCATCCGAACCTGCCCGTCGAATTCGATTACGCTTCCCTTATCCGTCATCTTGAGCGAACGCGCAACAACCGACATACCACCTCGGGTGATGGCAACCTCATCCTGGCTGGAAAGGTCGCCCTTCTTCACATCGAGGAACGCCGTCTTGAACTCGGCGCGCAATCCGTTGTCCATCACGATGGTGAAGGGCTCGGTCAGCTTCAGCGTATCGGCCTGACGGTCGAAATCCGCGCTATTGGCCGTAACATGGGCGATCACATCGGTATTGACCGGCATCGATGCCTTGATGGTCTTGAGCGTGATCATGTTCGGGTTCTTGATATCCTGCAGCGCCTTTTCGGCGAGCAGCGAATAGTTGATGCCGTCCTTGTTGCGGCCGGCAATGGCAGGGCGCTCCATGACAACCTTGCCATCCTCGATCTTGGCGCCCTCGATCTGGATGTCTGCCGGCAGATAGGCGCGGATGACCGATACGGTGATGAAGAGGAGCGAGACGATGATGGCCGCGAGTGGCAACAGCACCCTGAGCCGCTTTACGCGGCCAGAGTGGAAAATCGCGTCTTTATACGCGCTCCGTTCCGGCATCGGGCGGATCGCCTCGCCGGGGGACTCGATCGTATTGAGCATGCAACAGGTCCGTCTTTTATGATCCGGAAAACCGCATTCACGCTATGCGAGGCTGTGCCAAAAAGCCTATCGGATCGTTTCGCATTATTGCACTGGCTTGCCAATATGGATTTTTTTCTACGGCAGGCGAGTTTAAGCAGAAAAATATGCCATAAGCCGGTTTCATCAGGTCAGGCGATGTCCTATCTGATGAACCAGCAGAGCGACGTCCCGCCGACGACATCGGAAACGGGAAATGCTTTTCTCTGAGGATTGTGCCCGTTTCAAGGTGTCATACATCCGGTTTGTAGCGCTTTCAATTTGTTGCAGGGAGAAATAAGGCGTGATGGACAGTTCTGCAATCGCGGATCGGCGACAAATGCGCCGCAAGCTTGGTTTCTGGCGCATTGTTGCCGTTTTGCTCCTAGTGGCACTGGGTTTTGCGCTTTATCGCTTCATTTCCGGCGACCTGCCGGATGCGCGTGGCCCGCAAATCGCCCGCGTCACCATCTCCGGCCTCATTCAGGACGATCCCGAACTCCTGGAGCGGCTGAGGAAGATCCGCGACAATGACCAGGTCAAGGCGCTGATCGTTTCCATCTCGTCGACTGGCGGGACGACCTATGGCGGCGAGCGCATCTTCAAGGCGATCCGAGCCGTCGCCGCCAAGAAGCCGGTCGTATCGGACATCCGTACCGTTGCAGCCTCCGCCGGTTACATGATCGCGACAGCCGGCGACGATATCGTTGCGGGCGATACCTCGATCACCGGGTCGATCGGCGTCATCTTCCAGTATCCGCAGGTCAAGGATCTGCTCGACAAGGTCGGCGTTTCCCTCGACGAAATCAAGTCGGCGCCGCTGAAGGCCGAACCGTCGCCTTTCCATCCGGCAAGCGAAGACGCCAAGAACATGATCCGCAATATGGTCATGGATAGCTACGCCTGGTTCGTGGATCTGGTGGCGGATCGCCGCAAGTTGCCGCGCGACGAGGTGCTGAAGCTTGCCGACGGCAGCATCTTCACCGGCCGCCAGGCGCTTCAGAACAAGCTGATCGACACGCTCGGCGGCGAGGATGAAATTCTTGCCTATCTCGAAACGCGCAAGGTCAAGAAGGACCTGCCGATCGTCGATTGGAAGCGGGAAGATAAAACTTCGCCCTTCTTTTGGCCGGGTGCCGCTTCCTGGTTGCTAAATCGTCTCGGTTATGATGATTTTATTAAAGGAGAGAGTCTCCAGAAAATCATGACCGATAAGTTGTTTCTTGACGGCCTGCTTTCTGTTTGGCAGGGTGCAGCCAATTGATAAATCAATGATTTAAGGGGATAGCCGTGATTAAGTCGGAACTGGTGCAGATTGTTGCCGCCCGCAACCCGCATCTCTATCACCGCGACGTCGAAAATATCGTCAATGCTGTCTTGGATGAAATCACCGATGCGCTCGCAGCGGGTAACCGGGTTGAACTTCGCGGCTTCGGTGCTTTTTCCGTCAAGAACCGGCCGTCGCGCTCCGGCCGCAACCCACGAACGGGCGATACGGTCTTTGTCGAAGAAAAATGGGTTCCCTTCTTCAAGACGGGCAAGGAACTGCGCGAACGCCTGAATCCAGGTGCCGGCGATGACGAGGAAGACGACAACTAAACGGCCGCTTCCGGCCGGATTTCCCCAAATGCTTCGACGGAAATAGTCGTCGGACATGATTGTGCCGCGACGCGGTGGCACTTGAATTCAGCCGCCTGTTTTCTATTCTGCGGCTGAAGGCGACTTGGGTGCGGGGCATCCATCGTCGCGGATAAAGGAGCTGCGCAATGGCCAAGAAGATCGTCAATCTGCTGATATTGCTGCCGCTCGGCATCATCCTCATCATATTCTGCGTCGCCAACAGGCAATCGGTGACATTGGCCCTCAATCCGTTCCGGCCGGAGGATCAGGTACTGTCGCTCAATGCGCCCCTGTTTGTGCTGTTATTTGTGGCGCTGATCGTTGGAATGGTCGTGGGCGCCGCAGTCACCTGGTTCAATCAGGGCAAGCATCGCAAGCGCGCCCGCAACCAATCGCGCGAAGCGGTGCGCTGGCAGGCCGAGGCCGACAAGCATCGCACCCGTGCCGAAGAGATCGCCGGGCAGCTTCCGTCAAAGTGAAGCGATGTCGCCGAGCCGCATCTCCTTATAGTCGCCCTCCGGCGATGCTCCGTCTCCGATGACTTCGAAGCCGAGCGTTCTGTAGAAAGCCATGGCGCGCATGTTTTTGACCAGGCATTTCAGCCGGTAGCGGCGCTCGGGCCAGTCCGGCAGGCTGGCAAGCAGGGCTTTGCCGGCACCGCGGCCCTGGAAGGCCGGCAGGATATAGAGCATGTGAATGAAATCGTCGGGCTCCCAGACCGCGGCAAAGCCCGCAACCACGCCATGCCCGTCCTCGCAAACGAACAGACGCTCGCCATTCGTATGAATGGCGAAGTCTTCCGGGGTGAAGCGACCGGGGTCGACCCAGAGGAATGTCTCGCGACGGACGCGGAGATAGATCTCCGCCAGAGTTTGCATGTCCTGTTCGCGTGCAGGCCGGACGGCCCAGGTCTCGGATTTCGATGTCATGATCGACTATATGGGCGCCAAATACGCCGACGGCAATCAGGCGTTGGCAATCAGGCGCTGGCCTGGCCGTTGATCGCCGCGGTGAAATCGGCAAAAAACTGCTGCGCCAGCTTCCTGGCGCTGGAATCGACCAGCCGCGAGCCGAGCTGCGCGATCTTGCCGCCGACCTGCGCCTTCGCCTCATATTGCAGGATGGTCTCGTTGCCGTCTTCCTTCAGCACGACATCGGCGCCGCCCTTGGCGAAACCGGCAATCCCGCCCTTTCCTTCGCCCGATATCGTGTAGCTTTCCGGCGCATTGATGTTCGACAGCGTGACCTCGCCGTTGAAGGAGGCCGAGACCGGGCCGATCTTCAGCTTCACCGTCGCCGTCAGCTCAGTCGGAGAAATCCAGTCGAGGCTTTGGCAGCCGGGGATACATTGCTTGAGGATCTCTGAATTGTTCAGCGCGGCCCAAACGGCATCTCTGGGCGCTGCGATTCGCTCCTCGCCGGTCATGTCCATGCGCAATCCTCCCAATGTGACATTTTGTGCCTGGATCATCGCAGATCGGAAAGCGCTTTGCCAAGTGGCGGCCAGATGCTATTTGCACGCACATATCAATTTTGAGACAAGTATGGTGAAACATAGGGAAAGCCGGCCCGGTCAGAAAACCGCGCGCGGTCTCGGGGCAAAACCCCGGCGTGACATGCCCGGCAAGCCACCGGCAAAGCCCGCGCATGCCTCAAGGCCAGCCAAGTCTTCGCGTGATGCCAAGCCTTCGCGCGATCGTGGCGAGCGGGTGACCGAGCCGCGCGATGCGGCGACCGCTTCCGCGACACCCGAGCGCCCGCTGATCGCCCGAACAGGCGAACGGCCGGCAGAGCGCGTGCCCGTGATCTTGGAATCGCTCGGTGCCGGCGATTTTCACCTGATCGACAGCGGCAACGGGCTGAAGCTGGAGCAGTACGGCCCCTATCGCGTTGTCCGGCCCGAGGCGCAGGCGCTCTGGCCGCCGACGCTTGCCTCGCATGTGTGGGACAATGCCCATGCCATCTTCACCGGCGATACCGACGAGGACGGCATGGGCCGCTGGCGCTTTCCGCGCGAGGCGCTCGGCGAGACCTGGCCGCTGCAGCTGCTCGGTGTCGATTTTCTCGGCCGCTTCACCGCGTTCCGCCATGTCGGCGTCTTTCCTGAGCAGATCGTTCACTGGGCCTGGATGAAGGAACAGGTCGAGGCGGCGAAGCGCCCGCTGAAGGTGCTGAACCTTTTCGGCTATACCGGCGTCGCTTCGCTGGTCGCTGCTGCGGCCGGTGCGGAGGTGACCCATGTCGACGCCTCCAAGAAGGCGATCGGCTGGGCACGCGAAAACCAGGCTTTGGGCCGCATGGAAAAACTGCCGATCCGCTGGATCTGCGAGGATGCGATGAAGTTCATCCTGCGCGAGGAGCGGCGCGGCAGCAAATACGACATCATCCTCACCGATCCGCCCAAATTCGGCCGTGGCCCGAATGGCGAGGTCTGGCACCTTTTCGAGCATCTGCCCTCGATGCTCGACATCTGCCGCGAGATCCTGTCGCCGAAAGCGCTTGGGCTGGTGCTGACCGCCTATTCGATCCGCGCCAGCTTCTACTCGATCCATGAATTGATGCGCGAGACCATGCGCGGCGCCGGCGGTGTGGTCGAATCCGGCGAGCTCGTCATCCGCGAGGCCGGCCTTGACGGCAGCACGCCGGGCAGGGCGCTTTCCACCTCTCTCTTCAGCCGCTGGGTGCCGAAATGAACCAGGATTTCCGTAACGACGGCCCACGCAAGGTCGGACAGGTCAAGGAGGTCACCTCGCTTGCCAATCCGATCGTCAAGGACATCAAGGCGCTGACGGTCAAGAAGTCCCGAGAGGAAAGCGGCGCCTTCCTGGCCGAAGGCCTGAAGCTCGTCATCGATGCGCTCGAACTCGGCTGGACGATCCGCACGCTGGTCTACGCCAAATCGGCAAAGGGCAAGCCTATGGTCGAGCAGGTGGCCGCCAAGACCGTGGCTTCCGGCGGGCTGGTGCTCGAGGTCAGCGAAAAGGTCATCGGCTCCATTACCCGCCGCGACAATCCGCAGATGGTGGTCGGCGTCTTCGAACAGCGCTGGCGGCAGCTCAAGGACGTCAGGCCGCAGGCGGGCGAGACCTGGGTAGCGCTCGACCGCGTGCGCGATCCCGGCAATCTCGGCACCATCATTCGCACCGCCGATGCGGCCGGTGCCTCCGGCGTCATTCTCGTCGGCGAGACGACCGATCCGTTTTCGCTGGAAACCGTGCGCGCGACCATGGGCTCGGTCTTTGCAGTTCCCGTCGTCAAGGCGACGCCGGAGGAGTTTCTGGCCTGGAAGAAGAAGGCTGATGTCTCCGTCGTCGCCACCCACCTGGCCGGTGCGGTCGACTATCGGACGATCGATTACAAGAAGAAGCCTGTCGTCATCCTGATGGGCAACGAGCAATCCGGCCTGCCGGATGCTCTGGCGAAGGAGGCCGATGCGCTTGCGCGCATCCCGCAGGCCGGCCGCGCCGACAGCCTCAACCTGGCGGTTGCGACGGCAGTCATGCTGTTCGAAGCGCGCCGTCATATCCTGATACTTATTTAGCGAGACCTGATGACCGAAAGCGAGACCAACGAACGGCCGACTGCAAAGCCAGCCCTGTTTTCACGGCCCATGCCGATCCTGATCTTCATCGTGGTCGCGGTCATCCTCGACCAGGCCATCAAGATCATGGTCGATCACTGGCTGCCGTTGCAGGTGGATAGGCCTGTGCCTTACATTCCGATGTTGTCGCTCTATCGCACCTACAATCTCGGTGTGGCCTTCTCGATGCTCTCCGGCATGGACGGCTGGTTCATCGTCGGCATGCGGCTCGTCATCGTCGTTTTCGTACTGTGGCTCTGGCGGCGCACGCCCGATCATCGCTGGCTCGCGCATATGGGTTTTGCGCTGATCATTGCCGGCGCGCTCGGCAACCTGCTCGACCGCTTTCTCTACGGCCACGTGATCGACTACATCCTCTTCCACACGCAGACCTGGTCTTTTGCCGTGTTCAACCTTGCCGACAGTTTCATCACCATCGGCGCGGGCTGCGTCATTCTCGACGAACTCCTGATGCCGAAAAAGGCAAAAGCTTAAAATTCTAGCGAATCCCTGAAGGCATCGGGAACGGTGCCCATGATAGCCAGACTGTATGAGCACTCTGGCAAATCTGCAGGAAAAGCTTGCCGCTGCGGCAGTTCACGGCCAAACGGGACCGGTCGAAGGGCTGGCCTCAAACGAGTCGTCTCTCGAGAAATCGACCGCGCCGCATGAGCAAGACCTGCAACTGGTGCCGCCCGTCCAGGCCTGGTGGCTGCAAGGCCATTGGCTGAATGGCGGCGGTCTCGTGGTGGGTGCGGCTCTTCTTGCGATCGGCTTTGCCGGAGGTCCGCTGGCAGTTGCGGGTTCTCTTGGTCTTTTGGCCCTTGTGCTTGCCGCCGCCAGCATCGTCAAAGTCCGAAGTGCTGCCCGCAAGCCCGAGGTTGCCGCCGCCGATCTCAGCGAAAGCGAGCACGACCGCATGTGGGAGTACAGGGAAAGCGCCAGTCTGCTTGCCACCGTTCACGATGCGCTCGGGGATATTGCGGTGACGCGGAGCATCGATCGCCGGATTCTGCAGGCCAACGCCACGTTCCGCAAATTGACGGGCAGATCGAATCCGGAAGGCCTGACGCTGGAAGAGGCCGGCCTCATATTCCGTGCCGTCACCGATGCGAAGCATCAGGATGCGGAAATCGCAACGCCCGAGGGGCGGCGCCTCTTCGCCTGGCACGATGTCATGTTCCGTGATGCCACGACCGGGCAATTGTGCATACAGAGCATCGCGCGCGACGTGACGGAGGAGCGGCAGACCGCCCGGCTGCGGGAAGATGCCAGGCTGAAGGCCGAGTATAACAGCGCCGCCAAATCGCGGCTGCTTGCCACCGTCAGCCATGAGATCCGTACGCCGCTGTCGGGCATTCTCGGCATGAACCATCTGCTTGCCCAGACGCCGTTGACCCTGGAGCAGGCAAATTACCTGACCGGCATTCGCCAGTCGGGTCATGCGCTGGTGCAACTGGTCGAAGACCTCCTCGATTTCTCCACGATCGAGGTCGGTCGCTTCCAGCTGCATCCGCGCACGGAGGCCTTGCGGCCGCTGCTGGAAGGCGTCATCGAGATGCTCGCCCATCGCGCCCACGAAAAGGGCATCGAGATCGCTGCGAGCGTTTCGGCCAATGTTCCGGAAACTCTGGAATTCGATCCCGCTCGCCTGCGCCAGATCCTGTTCAACGTTATCGGCAATGCGGTGAAGTTCACCCAGACAGGCGGCGTTCTCGTCCGTGTCGATCTTCGGGGGCGGGACTTGACCATATCGGTGCAGGATAGCGGTCCCGGCATGACCGAGGAAGAACAGGCCCGTGTCTTCGGCGAGTTCGAGCAGGCCGGCTCGGTGGTTGAAAGAAGCGCCGGCACCGGCCTTGGCCTCGCCATCTCGGCTCGCATCCTGCGCGAATTCGGCGGCCGGCTCAGCGTTGCCAGCGAACGTGGCAAGGGCAGCGAGTTCATCATCTCCTTTCCGGTCGGCCTGGCGGCCGAGGAGGACGGATACGTCAGGCGCGATGTCATGCTCAGGGGATCTCGCGTCCTGCTGCTGGCTCCCGAGGGGGCGGCAAGCATGGCCATCATGCGCACCATCCAGACGCTTGGCGGCCATTGCCGGCTGATCGGCCCCGGCGACATGGATGATCTGCTGCTGTCGTTCCCGATGGGCGAGGGCGGCATCTGGACCGATCTCATCGTCGACCATCGCATGGCGCCCTGGTACTTCAGCGAGGGAAATGCGCTTGCTGTGCCTAGGCTGCGAAAGATCTTCCTGGTCAATCCCGAGGAGCGCAACACTCATCCGCTCGATCTCTTTGATGCCTGGCTCATCCGGCCGCTGCGCGAACAATCGCTGATCGACGTGTTGAGAGGCCGCATGCGCGGCATGGAAAAGCGCGAAGCCTTGATCGAGGCGGTCTCCGAGATCGGCATAACGACGCCGGAGGGGGAGGATCGAGCGCTCGATATCCTGCTGGGCGAGGATGATCCGGTCAACGCGATGCTGGTGCGCGCCATGCTCTCCAAGGCCGGCCACAGGGTTCGCCTCGTCGAGGATTTCGACGGCCTTCGTGCCCGCACCGAAAACGCCGATGCGCGGCCCGAGGTGCTGGTGACCGATTTCAACATGCCGGGCGGCACGGGTGCGGCTGTACTCGCGCAACTGCGCGCGCATGAGCGCAGGCATGGGCTGCCGCCGCTTCCGATTATCGTCCTGACGGCAGACAGTCGCGATTCGATCCGCCGTCAGGCGCTGCTCGCCGGCGCCGATGCCGTCATCGTCAAGCCGGTCGATCCCGAAAAGCTGATGATGGCTTTGCGGGGCCTGTCGAGATCGGTTTTCGAACGCGCCTAGAAACTACCCCCAATCTTCGGACGAAGATTACGGAAGCCGGCTCATCAATGCCCGATAGAGGGCCATGATAGGGCTCAACCTGTGGCTATCACGATGTTAAGTTGGGGACGGCGTCTTCATTCGAAAAATTGCAACGGGCACGGTTCTTGCTTTTAGCCAGGCCGCGTGTCACTTTCCTGTCGCACGAATTTGGTTTATGGCGCTATATCGGCCCGTAGGGGGAGAATCGCCATGTCCATCGAAATCTTGAATCGCGAAGCTCAGGGCGAAATGGTTCAGTCTTCAAAGGCAACGGTTGAGCCGGTTGCCAGCGATGTGCTCGGACGCATCGGAAATTTAGAAGCACGCCTTGCTCGCACGGCGCGCGAAATTGATGCCGCTCAGGCTGTCCGCTATCGTGTTTTCGTCGAAGAGATGAAAGCGCAATTACCGGCTGACGCCATGCGTCGTAAGCGTGATGTCGACGGTTGGGACGCAATCTGCGATCATCTGCTGGTGTTGGACCGTTCGCTCGAGGGTGATCCGGAAGACCAGATCGTCGGCACCTATCGCCTGCTGCGCCAGGAAGTGGCGATGGCCAATGGCGGCTTCTATTCTGCCTCGGAATTCGACATCGACGGGCTGCTTGCCCGCCATCCCGACAAGCGCTTCATGGAACTCGGCCGCTCCTGCGTGCTCCCGGAATACCGCAACAAGCGCACGGTCGAGCTGCTGTGGCAGGGCAATTGGTTGTATGCGCTGAAACACGGCATGGGCGCGATGATCGGTTGCGCCTCTTTCCCCGGTGTCCTTCCGGAACAGCATGCGCTGGCTCTGTCATTCCTTTATCACAACGTCCTTGCCAAGGACGAATGGACCGTCGGCGCCTTGCCGTCGCTTGCCCGCAACATGGATCTGATGCCGGTCGAAGCCGTCAATCCGAAGAAGGCGCTGATGGCGCTTCCGCCGCTGATCAAGGGTTATTTGCGCCTTGGCGCCATGGTCGGCTCGAATGCGGTCGTCGATCAGGCCTTTAATACGACCGATGTACTGATCGTGTTGCCGATCGCCAGCATCTCGGATCGCTACGTCAATTATTACAGTGCGGACGCGGCTCGCTTCGTAAGCTGATTGGCCTCAAGGGATCGCGAAAATATCGATCGCATCCGTGATGCCGCGAAGCGCGACATGATGCGATTGTGGTGCGAGGCCGCGTTTTGTCATCAATTCGGCGGCGCGGGGATGATCGAGCACGGAGCTGGTTGCGAATATTTCGCGTGACGTGGCGAGATGCTGGACGCGAGACGCGATATTGACCGTCTGTCCGAAATAATCCTGCCGCTCGTTCAGGCTCACCGCGATGCACGGTCCCTCGTGGATGCCGATTTTCAGAAGAAGATCGTCATTGCCGCGCTCTTCGTTGAGGCTGAGCATGGCCTCGCGCATCCGCATTGCAGCGATCAATGCCCGGTCCGGTGTCGGGAAGGTGGCCATGACGGCATCGCCGATGGTCTTGACGACCGCGCCCGCCTCCGCCGCCACGATTTCGTGCAGGATGCCGAAATGGGTCCTGACCAGATCGAAGGCCGCGAGATCGCCGACCCTTTCGTACAGCTCCGTCGAACCGCGCAGATCGGTGAACAGAAAGGTGAGGCTGGTGATCTTCAGCCGCTGATCGATGTCGATCGTATCCGTGCGGTAGATGTCACGGAAGGTCTGATTGGAGAGCAGATGCTTGGCGGTCAGAAATGGCCGTCGTTGTCCGAGCAGCGTATGAAGAGCCTCGTTGGCCATGCAGATCGACGGCAGCACTCGAAGCGCCGTGTGGTTCTCCATCTGGATGCGCAGGGGGCCTGGCCGCAGCTCTATGGCCTCGCTGTGGCGATGCATGCGATCGAAAACGAGCGACAGAGCCTGCCGTTCCTTCGATGGCTCGCCCTTCACATCGAGGAACTGCGCGGCATGCGTGACGGGCTCGAAGATGATGGTAAACTCCGCCGGCAATTGAAGCGATATGACGGCTTTCTCGCCGGGTGGCAGCTCCAGCGATTCCAGCACGAATTGGTCGACCTTCTCTTCATACCCCTCATCGGGAAGGTCGACACCCGAGCCCCAATAGATCTGGCGGAAATATTCAAGGGGCGGCAGGTCGTGCGGATTGTGCGCTTCGATATGGCGCACGCGCGGACTGACGGTGAAGGTGACCTCGACCATCTCGTCGAGGGTGGGTTCGTAGCCGGCTGCGCAAAGCGTGCAGTTGTAGGTTTCGCTTTGCACTGTCTTCAGCGAGGTATTGGCATCCAATACTCCGCCGCAGCCTGGGCAAAGAACATTCCACGACATTTCGAACAGGCCGAGGCGCGCGGCATGCAGGAAGGCATTGATGGTCTGTTCTTCGTCGAAACCGTGGTCGCCCGCAAAGGCGAGCGCATTCACGCGGTTGAGCTTGCGGTCGGGTGCCTCAATGACGAGCCGCTCGATAGCATCGACAATATCCGGCTGCGCCGATTGGCGCAGCACTCCGAACAGGGCCTGAGCTTCACTCATACCGTCATTTTACACCGAAACGGCGCGGCAGCCCATCACCTTTATTCGGTCGCTGGTTCAGCCTTATGGGGTAGCGGCTACGATCCCGCGCCATAGGCCGCGATGGCGGCCATGTTGACGATGTCGGAATCCTTGGCGCCCATCGAGGTGATCTGCACCGGCTTGTCGAGCCCGACGAGCAGCGGTCCGATCACCGTCGAACCGCCAAGCTCCTGCAACATCTTGGTGGAAATCGCCGCCGAGTGGAAGGCGGGCATGATGAGCACGTTTGCCGGTCCCGAGAGCCGCGAGAAGGGATAGAGGCTCTCCATGATCTTGCGGTTCAGCGCCACGTCGGCGGCCATTTCGCCGTCGAACTCGAAATTCACATAGCGCTTGTCGAGGATGTCGACAGCCTCGCGCACCCGTTCGGAGCGCTCGCCCGAGGGATGGCCGAAGGTGGAATAGGCAAGCATGGCGACGCGAGGCTCGTAGCCCATGCGCCGCGCGAAACCGGCGGCCTCCTCGGCGATATCGGCAAGCTCTTCGGCCGTCGGCATGTCGTGCACGGCGGTATCGGCGACGAAGACGGTGCGACCGCGAGCAAGCACGATCGACACGCCGATGACCCGGTGCCCCGGCTTGGCGTCGATGCAGCGGCGCACGTCCCCGAGCGCGGTCGAATAATTGCGCGTCACGCCGGTCACCATGCCGTCGGCGTCGCCCAGCGCCACCATGCAGGCGGCGAAGTGATTGCGGTCGTTATGGATCAGGCGCGTCACGTCGCGGTGCAGGTAGCCGTGGCGCTGCAGCCGGGCATAGAGATAGTCGACATAAGCGTCGACCCGCTTGGAAATGCGGGCGTTGACGATTTCGAGACCGGGACGACTAAGATCGATGCCGGCGCGTTCTGCGGTGGATTGGATCAGATCCTCGCGACCGAGCAGGACGGCGGTGCCGAGGCCCTGGTTGGCGTAGGAGAGGGCGGCGCGCATGACCTGCTCTTCTTCCGCCTCGGCAAAGACGATGCGCTTCTGATGCCGGCGCACGCGCTCATAGAGTTGCGACAGCGTCGAGGCGATCGGATCGCGCCGGGCGGAGAGCTCTCGGGCATAGGCGTCCATATCGGGCATCTCGCGCCGGGCGACGCCGCTTTCGATCGCCGCCTTGGCGACGGCCACCGGAATTGCCGAGATCAGGCGCGGGTCGAACGGCACGGGGATGATGTATTGCGCACCGAAGCGCGGCCTTGCGCCCTGATAGGCGGCGACCACGTCGTCGGGCACGTCTTCGCGTGCCAGGCTCGCCAACGCCCTGACGGCGGCGATCTTCATCTCGTCGTTGATGGTGGTGGCGCGCACGTCGAGCGCGCCGCGAAAGATATAGGGAAAGCCGAGGACGTTGTTGACCTGGTTCGGATAGTCCGAGCGCCCCGTTGCCATGATGGCGTCGTCGCGGATGCGGGCGACTTCCTCCGGCGTGATTTCCGGATCGGGATTGGCCATGGCGAAGATGATCGGCTTGTCCGCCATCGAGCGGATCATCTCTTCCGAGAAGGCATCCTTCTGCGACAGGCCGAACACAACGTCGGCTCCCTTCATCGCCTCTTCCAGCGTGCGCTTGTCGGTCTTGACCGCATGCGCCGATTTCCACTGGTTCATGCCCTCGCTGCGGCCCTGGTAGATCACGCCTTTGGTATCGCAAAGGACGACGTTTTCCGGGTTGAAGCCCATGGCCTTGATCAGCTCGACGCAGGCGATTGCGGCAGCGCCGGCGCCGTTGCAGACGAGCTTGGTGGTCTTGAGGTCGCGGCCGGTCAGTTCGAGCGCGTTGATGAGGCCGGCGGCTGCGATGATGGCGGTGCCGTGCTGGTCGTCATGGAATACCGGGATATCCATCAGCTCGCGCAGCCGCTGCTCGATGATGAAGCAGTCCGGCGCCTTGATATCCTCGAGATTGATGCCGCCGAAGGAGGGACCGAGATAGCGCACGCAATTGATGAATTCGTCGACATTCTCGGTGTCGATCTCGAGGTCGATCGAATCGACGTCGGCGAAGCGCTTGAAGAGGACGGCCTTGCCTTCCATGACGGGCTTGGAGGCGAGCGCGCCGAGATTGCCAAGGCCGAGAATGGCCGTGCCGTTGGAGATGACGGCGACCATGTTGCCGCGTGCGGTGTAGTCATAGGCAGTGGCCGGATCGGCGGCGATCGCCTTGACGGGAACGGCGACGCCGGGCGAATAGGCAAGGGAAAGATCGCGTTGGGTTGCCATGGGCTTGGTCGGGTTGATCTCAAGCTTGCCGGGGCGGCCCTGCTTGTGGAAGTCCAGTGCTTCCTGATCGGTGATCCCCGCTCCCGGACGCGTCTTGCTCTTGCTGTCTGCCATTGTTCCTCCAAACCTCCTGTGGGCGACCGGTCCCTCTTGCCCGATAGCTGTTGTCTTCTATAGCGGCGCGCGGGTAGGGTGGCACCTCATTTTTTGGAAAAACTGCACCTCCGTGAACGAACGTATTAACACCAGCATCGATGCTTTCTCGGCCGCCGAGCTTGCCTCGGAGGAAAGCCGTGCCTCGGCCACTCCGATGATGGAGCAGTATATCGAGATCAAGGCGAACAATCCCGGTTCGCTCCTGTTCTATCGCATGGGCGATTTCTACGAATTGTTCTTCGAGGACGCCGTCGATGCGTCGCGGGCTCTCGGCATCACGCTGACCAAGCGCGGCCAGCACATGGGGCAGGATATCCCAATGTGCGGCGTGCCCGTTCATGCCGCCGACGACTATCTGCAGAAGCTGATTTCGTTGGGTTTCCGCGTGGCCGTCTGCGAGCAGGTGGAAGATCCCGCCGAAGCGAAGAAGCGCGGGGGCAAGTCGGTGGTACGGCGCGATGTCGTGCGCCTGGTGACGCCAGGCACGATCACCGAAGAAAAGCTGCTTTCGCCCTCGGAATCCAATTATCTGATGACGTTGACGCGCATTCGCGGCGGCGCCGAGCCGCAGCTGGCGCTCGCCTGGATCGATATTTCCACAGGCGTCTTTCGCTTGGCCGAGACGGAAACCTCGCGGCTGCTTGCCGATATCCTGCGCATCGATCCGAGAGAGCTGATCCTACCGGATACGATGTTTCACGATCCGGAACTGAAGCCGGTTTTCGACATCCTCGGCCGCACCGCCGTTCCGCAGCCGGCCGTGCTGTTCGACAGCGCCAGCGCCGAGGGGCGCATCACCCGTTACTTTGGCGTGTCGACGCTCGATGGTTTCGGCACCTTCAGCCGTGCCGAACTGGCAGCTGCCGCTGCCGCCATCGCCTATGTTGAAAAGACCCAGCTTGCCGAGCGGCCGCCGCTTGGGCTGCCGGAACGCGAAAGCGGCGCATCGACGCTGTTCATCGATCCCGCCACCCGCGCCAATCTCGAACTGGTACGCACGCTCTCCGGCGATCGCAACGGTTCGCTCCTCAAGGCGATCGACCGCACCGTCACCGGCGGCGGTGCCCGGCTTCTTGCCGAGCGGCTGATGTCGCCACTCACCGATCCCCAGCGCATCAACGAGCGGCTGGATTCGATCGGCTTCCTTGCCGAAGAGCCGTCGCTCTCAAGCGATCTGCGCTCGGCGCTGAAGCATGTGCCCGATATGCCGCGCGCGCTGTCGCGCCTCGCGCTCGACCGTGGCGGCCCGCGCGATCTCTGGGCGATCCGCCAGGGCCTCGGTGCCGCCGGCGATATCGCCCGTATGCTCGGCTCGGCACTTCTGCCTGAAGAGTTGAAGGTTGCACTCGCCGGGCTCGACGCCTTGCCTGCCGATCTCGAAGCGCTGCTGGCAGCTACCCTTGCCGACGAATTGCCCCTCCTGAAGCGCGACGGCGGTTTCCTGCGGGAAGGGGCGAATGTCGAGCTGGACGAGGTGCGGGCGCTACGCGACCAGTCGCGCCGAGTGATCGCCGGGCTGCAGCTGCAATATGCTGACGAAACCGGCATCAAGTCGCTGAAGATCAAGCACAACAATGTGCTCGGCTATTTCATCGAGGTCACGGCCGGCAATGCCGGTCCGATGACGGATACGAGCGAAGCCAAGGCGCGCTTCATTCATCGTCAGACCATGGCGAATGCGATGCGCTTCACCACGACCGAGCTTGCCGATCTCGAAAGCCGCATCGCCAATGCCGCCGACAAGGCGCTCGCCATCGAGCTGGAGGCCTTCGACCGCATGGTCGCGGCCGTTGTCGCCAATGCCGAGGCGATCAAGGCCGGTGCCCGCGCACTGTCGGTGATCGATGTGGCTGCCGCACTTGCCCTGCTCGCCGAGGAGCAGGCCTATTGCCGACCCGTCGTCGATGGTAGCCGCATGTTCGCCATCGAAGGTGGCCGCCATCCGGTTGTCGAACAGGCGTTGCGCCGCCAGGCGGGCGGCCCTTTCGTTGCCAACAATTGCGATCTTTCGCCGAAGGCCGCCGGCAAGGATGGCGCCATCTGGCTGCTGACCGGCCCGAACATGGGCGGTAAGTCGACCTTCTTGCGCCAGAACGCGCTGATTGCCATTCTCGCGCAGATGGGCGCCTTCGTGCCGGCTGCATCGGCCCATATCGGCATTGTCGACCGGCTGTTCTCGCGCGTCGGCGCGTCCGACGATCTGGCGCGGGGACGCTCGACCTTCATGGTCGAAATGGTCGAGACGGCGGCGATCCTCAATCAGGCGACCGAACGCTCCCTCGTCATTCTCGACGAGATCGGCCGCGGCACCGCGACCTTCGACGGTCTGTCGATCGCCTGGGCAGCCGTCGAGCATCTGCATGAAGCCAATCGTTGCCGCGGTCTCTTCGCCACGCATTTCCATGAGCTGACCGTGCTCTCGGAAAAGCTCGGCCGGCTCTCCAATGCCACCATGCGCGTCAAGGAATGGGATGGCGATGTCATCTTCCTGCACGAGGTTGGGCCGGGGGCCGCCGATCGCTCCTATGGCATCCAGGTGGCGCGTCTCGCTGGCCTGCCGGCCTCGGTGGTGGCGCGTGCCCGCGACGTTCTGACGCGGCTCGAAGATGCCGACCGCAAGAATCCGGCAAGCCAGCTCATCGATGATCTGCCGCTGTTCCAGGTGGCCGTTCGCCGGGAGGAGGCGGTTGGCAGACGCGAACCCTCCAAGGTCGAGGAACGGCTGAAGACGCTCGATCTCGACGATCTGACGCCACGAGCTGCCCTCGATGTGCTCTACGAGCTGAAGAAGACCCTTAACAAGACCGGCTGACTATAGGCGATATTCCAAGGACAACATGATGTATCTCGAAGTTCTTCTCGCCGAAGTCCGCCTTCTGGGCGAGCGTTTCTCTCCGATCGCCGCGCGCGGCAAGATCTGCGGCGAGGGTGAAGCCCCCGACTGCGAATCCGATCGAGGCCTGCTCGACATCACCCTTTCCTGCGGCCGCATTTCCGACATCTGTTCGAAGATCGCCAAGGCCGGCTATTGGGAATGCGAACGCGAAATGGTGACGCAGATCGGCGCTCAATCGCGAAACATATTATATAGTTTGAACGAGCTCAGACGGGCGATCGAGCCGGCAAGGCCCTAAAACTGCCGGTTTCTGAGGTGATTGCCGTCACGCTTCGTCAACTTTGGCCCGATAGAAGTCATAGGGATCGTCGATTCCATGCGGTCTATCCTCGAGGGAGCCGGGCGTAGAATGCCTGTGTCAATCGCCGGCCAAAGAGGCTATAGCGCATGCAGACGAAAAGACAGGCGCGCGGGCAAAGGGCCGCGGTCAGCGAAGAGAAAGCCGATCGGCAGAGCATGGAAACGCATCATATCGATTTTTCGGCCGTTCTTGACGTGCCCGCGCTGAGGGCGGAGTGCGAGGCTCTCGCCAAACGCGGTCTGGACAAGAGTGAAGAGCGTTCCGCTTTGCTTGCGCTGCTGAAGAAGGCGAGCCAGGAGGGACGTGAAGAGGCGCGCCGGTCATTGACCACGGAAGGCAGCGGGCTCGATTGCGCGCACCGGATTTCCTGGCTGCAGGACCAGATCATCACCATCCTCTACGATTTCACCGTTCATCACGTCTATCCGAAGCAGGCGGGCGCCTTTTCGGTCACCGCCGTCGGCGGTTACGGCCGCGACACCTTGGCGCCGGGCTCCGATATCGACCTTCTCTTCCTCTTCCAGCCGAAGCCGGACAGCGAGACGCACAAGGCCGTCGAATTCGTTCTCTATATGCTTTGGGACATGGGCTTCAAGGTCGGCCACGCTACGCGCACGGTCGAGGAGTGTATCCGTCAGGCCAAGTCCGACATGACGGTGCGCACCGCCATTCTCGAAACCCGTTACATCTGTGGCAACGCTCCGCTGGAGCGCGAATTGCAGGCCCGTTTCGACAAGGAAATCGTCACCAATACCGGCCCGGAATTCATTGCCGCCAAGCTCGCCGAGCGCGACGAGCGCCACCGCAAGGCCGGCGACACCCGCTATCTGGTCGAGCCGAATGTCAAGGAAGGCAAGGGCGGCCTGCGCGACCTGCATACGCTGTTCTGGATCTCGAAATACTACTATCATGTCCGCGATCCCGCCGAGCTGGTGAAGCTCGGCGTCCTCTCGAAGCAGGAATATCGCCTCTTCGAGAAGGCGGAGGATTTCCTCTGGGCGGTGCGCTGCCACATGCACTTCCTGACCGGCAAGGCGGAAGAGCGGCTTTCTTTCGATATCCAGCGCGATATCGCCGCAGCCCTCGACTACCATGCGCGCCCCGGCCTTTCGGCTGTCGAGCGCTTCATGAAGCACTATTTTCTCGTCGCCAAGGATGTCGGCGATCTCACCCGCATCCTCTGCGCGGCGCTCGAGGATCAGCAGGCCAAGGCCACCCCGGGCCTTACCGGCGTCATCAGCCGTTTCGCCAATCGTTCGCGCAAGATCGCCGGCACCGTCGAATTCGTCGAGGATCGCGGCCGCATCGCGCTTGCCAATCCCGATGTCTTCAAGCGCGATCCGGTCAGCCTCATCAGGCTGTTCTTTGTCGCCGATATCAACGGCCTGGAGTTTCACCCGGATGCCTTGAAGCGCGTGACGCGATCGCTGAACCTCATCGACAACGATTTGCGCGAGAACGAGGAGGCGAACCGGCTCTTTCTCTCGATCCTCACGTCCAAGCGCGATCCCGCGCTGATCCTGCGCCGCATGAACGAGGCCGGCGTGCTCGGCCGCTTCATTCCCGAATTCGGCAAGATCGTCTCGATGATGCAGTTCAACATGTATCATCACTATACGGTGGACGAGCATCTGATCCGCGCCGTCGAGGTGCTGTCGGAGATCGACAAGGGCAAGGCGGAGGATATCCATCCGCTGACCAACAAGCTGATGCCCAATATCGAGGATCGTGACGCGCTCTACGTCGCCGTGCTCCTGCACGACATCGCCAAGGGCCGCGAGGAGGATCACTCCGAAGCCGGCGCCAAGGTGGCGCGCAAGCTCTGCCCGCGCTTCGGTCTGTCGCCGAAGCAGACCGAGCTCGTGGTCTGGCTGATCGCAGAACACCTGACCATGTCGATGGTCGCACAGACGCGCGATCTGACCGACCGCAAGACGATCATCGATTTCGCCGACCGAGTGCAGTCCCTCGACCGGCTGAAGATGCTGCTGATCCTGACCGTCTGCGATATCCGCGCCGTCGGCCCGGGCGTCTGGAATGGCTGGAAGGGCCAGCTGCTGCGTACGCTCTATTATGAAACCGAGCTGCTGCTATCCGGCGGTTTCTCCGAAGTGTCCCGCAAGGAGCGGGCCGAAGCTGCGGCCGAAGCGCTGGAGCATGCGCTTGCGGACTGGACCCCCAAGGATCGCAAGGCCTACGTCAAGCTGCACTATCAGCCCTATCTGCTGTCCGTGCCGCTGGAGGATCAGATCCGCCATACGCGGTTTATGCGTGAATCTGACAAGGCGGGCAAGGTGCTGGCGACCATGGTGCGCACCGACAGCTTCCATGCCATTACCGAGATCACCGTGCTCTCGCCCGACCATCCGCGCCTTTTGACCGTGATTGCCGGCGCTTGCGCCGCCGCCGGGGCCAATATCGCCGATGCGCAGATCTTCACGACATCGGACGGCCGCGCGCTCGATACCATCCACGTCAGCCGCGAATTCGCCGACGACGCCGATGAGCTGCGCCGGGCCGCGACAATCGGCAAGATGATCGAGGATGTGCTGGCCGGCCGCAAGCGGCTGCCGGAGGTCATTGCGACGCGCACCAAGAACCGCCGCAAGAACAAGGCTTTCGTCATCCCGCCGTCGGTCATCATCACCAACAGCCTGTCCAACAAGTTCACGGTCATCGAGGTCGAGTGCCTCGACCGACCCGGCCTGCTATCGGAAATAACCGCCGTTCTATCGGACCTGTCGCTGGATATTCAGTCGGCCCGCATCACCACCTTCGGCGAAAAGGTCATCGATACCTTCTATGTCGCCGATCTCGTCGGACAGAAGATTTCCAATGAGAACAGACGCGCCTATATCACCGCCCGCCTGAAAGCCGTCATGGCGGGCGAGGAGGATGAAATGCGCGAGCGCATGCCCTCCGGCATCATCGCGCCCGCCGCCACGCGCGGCACCGCTGCCGAAACGTCAGACACTGAGAAGAAAGCCGGTTCCGCCGCATGAGCCTAGTCAAGAAATTCATCACGGTCGGTGGCGCGACGCTTGGCAGCCGTATCTTCGGCTTTGCCCGCGAAACCTTGATGGCCGCCGCCCTCGGCACCGGGCCGATGGCCGACGTCTTCTATGCTGCTTTCCGCTTTCCGAACCTGTTCCGTCGCCTGTTTGCCGAAGGCGCGTTTAACGCGGCCTTCGTGCCGCTCTTTGCCAAGGAGATCGAGGCGCACGGCATCGAGGGCGCCAAGCGGTTTTCCGAGGAAGTCTTCGGCGTTCTCTTCTCGGTCCTGCTGCTGATCACCATCGTCATGGAACTGGCCATGCCGCTCCTGGTGCGTTGGGTCATCGCGCCCGGTTTTGCCGACGATGCCGAGAAATTCGACCTGACGGTCCGGTTGGCGGCCGTGATGTTCCCCTATCTCATGTCGATGTCGCTGACGGCGATGATGAGCGGCATGCTGAATTCGCTGCATCATTTCTTCGCCGCGGCCGTGGCTCCGATCTTCCTGAACCTGGTGATGATAAGCGCGCTGTTCTACGCGATCTACTACGGCGCCGATCCGCTGAGCACCGCCTGGTACCTGTCCTGGTCGGTACTGGTGGCGGGTGTGCTGCAGCTGGCCGTCGTCTATATCGGCGTGCGTCATGCGGGCATCAGTATCGGCCTGCGCTTCCCGCGCTTCACGCCCAATGTGAAGCGGCTCCTGCTTCTTGCCATCCCAGCGGCCATCACCGGCGGTGTCACCCAGATCAATCTGGTGATCGGCCAGGCGATTGCCTCGGGCAAGGAGGGCGCGATCGCCGCCCTGCAATATGCAGACCGCATCTACCAATTGCCGCTCGGCGTCGTCGGTGTCGCGGTCGGAATCGTGCTTCTGCCGGAACTGGCTCGTTCGCTGAAGTCGGGCCATATCAAGGAAGCCGCCAATATCCAGAACCGCTCGATCGAATTCGTGTTGTTCCTGACGCTGCCGGCCGCTGTCGCCCTGTGGCTTCTCTCCGACGATATCATCCGTGTGCTTTACGAGCGCGGCGCCTTTAACTCGGAAAATACAAAGCTAGTCGGCTCCATCCTCGCCATCTTCGGCCTTGGCCTGCCGGCTTTCGTGCTGATCAAGGCACTGCAGCCCGGCTTTTATGCCCGCGAAGACACGAAATCGCCGATGCGCTACACGGCGGTCGCGGTCGCCGTCAATTCGGCGCTGTCCATTCTGCTTTTCCCGGTGCTGGCAGAACGCGGCATCGCGGTCGCGGAGGCGATTGCCGGATGGCTGAACGCTGTACAGCTCTTCGTTACGCTCTATCGCCGTGGGCATCTCGTCTGGGAATGGTCGCTGGTACGCCGCACCGCCATGCTGCTCGTCTCCTCCGCCGTCATGGGTGGCGTCATCGTATATTTGTCTCATCGGTGGGAGCCGCTTCTGGGGTCCGGCTCGACGCTGCTCACCAAGACCGGCGTCCTGGGCTTGCTCATATTGATTGCGATGGCGGTGTATTTCATTGTCGCCTTCCTGATCGGCGGCGTGGATTTGGGCATGGTACGCCGCAATTTGAAGCGCAAGCGGGCCGCGACTGCTCCAGATGCCGAGGTGGCGAACGGGGAATAACAAGGCTCCTTCGCGCGATCGAACGGAGGGAGATTGCTATCCGAAGCTGTTGATCGCAAGGCTGCGCAACGATCCAAATGGAGCGGCGATATGGATGTGCTGGGATGGCTGAGATCGATCTTCGACTTTCGTGGACGTGCGAAGGACCAGATGGCTTCCCCTGCAGAAGGTTTGCCAACTGATTTTGAGATACAGGCAGCCCTTCATACGCTGCAGCAGATGGTCAGACCCGCCGTCTTTGGCGAAATCGGCGGTGAGAAGCCGCAGAAGGACAATCGAGCAGGAAGTTGGTGGGGTGGAAACTTTCTCGGTCGGGAAGACGAGGTGATACCCGTTTGCGAGAGGTCGGGACGGCTGATGCACCCGCTTCTACAAATCAGGGTGGATGAGCTTCCCGAGACACCGTCCACGCTATCGAACCTAGCGCTCGTGAACATATGGGTGGACCTGGAAGACGTTCCGCTGGATGACGTGGAGAATGGCAAGGGCTTTATCGTTCGAACTTATTCCGCCATTTCGAATCTGGTTCCCATCGGTCCTGGATACCGGGAAAGCCAGAAGCTTCCGACTTTTCCGCTTCTTTGGCGTTCAACTGCCCTGGAGCAGCCAAGCTGGGACGATATTGCGTTCAAGATTCCAAGCAACGTCGCGCGATCCAACGACTCGAAATGGTTTTTTGAAAGCCAATACGCGATTGAAGCCGATAAATATCGTGGGACGTGCCCCGTCAAGCTTGGTGGCTGGCCTACCTGGATACAAGGCGAAAACTGGCCCGACGATGCAGAGCTATGCTTTCAGATCGATAGCACAGACAAGGGGCGCTTCTATGTCGGGGACTCCGGATCGTTATATCTGTTTCGAATACCTGACGGCTGGGCAATCAGATCAGACTTCTACTGACAAATCCGTTTTATAGGTTTTTTATTTCGAGCCAAGAATCGTCGTCAATGCTGCGTGCCAGGAAATAACACGGAGTTCCTATGTCCCAATCCCTCTTCCTCGTCGCCCTCGTCGTCGATGATTACGACCGCGCCAAGGCCTTCTATTGCGATGCCCTCGGCTTCGAGTGCCTGCAGGACGAGGTGCAGCCGGAGGGCAAGCGCTGGGTGGTCGTCCGGCCGAAAGGCGGGGAAGGGGCAGCGCTGCTGCTCGCTCAAGCCGCCGATGACAGCCAGCGCGCCGCGATCGGCAATCAGACCGGCGGCCGGGTCGGCTTCTTCCTCAAGACCGATGATTTCGCTCGCGACCATGCCGCGATGGCGGCAAAGGGCGTGCGTTTCATGGAAGAGCCGCGCCATGAAGTCTATGGCACGGTGGCGGTCTTCGCCGATCCCTATGGCAACACCTGGGATCTCATCCAGCATTCTTCCTGAGACTCTGGCACATAGCCTCTTGATCCCCGCCGATCCCGCGTGCATAAGCCGCTCGAAACCAAGGGGCGAGCGCGAGCTCTCCCAGGCCCTCCACAAGCCTTCTGAGGACGACATGACCGAATTCAAGCCGCTCGTATTCTCCGGCGTCCAGCCCACCGGCAATCTCCATCTCGGCAATTATCTCGGCGCAATCCGCAAGTTCGTGGCCCTGCAGGCCAACAACGACTGCATCTATTGCGTCGTCGACATGCATGCGCTGACGGCGCAGCTCGTCCATGAGGACATGCCGAACCAGACGCGCTCGATCACCGCGGCCTTCCTTGCCGCCGGCATCGACCCGGAAAAGCATATCGTCTTCAATCAGTCGGCCGTGCCGGGACATGCCGAGCTTGCCTGGATCTTCAACTGTGTCGCCCGCATCGGCTGGATGAACCGCATGACGCAGTTCAAGGACAAGGCCGGCAAGGACCGCGAGCAAGCCTCGCTCGGTCTTTACGCCTATCCGAGCCTGATGGCCGCCGATATCCTGCTCTATCGTGCCACGCATGTTCCGGTCGGTGACGACCAGAAGCAGCATCTGGAGCTGACCCGCGACATCGCCATGAAGTTCAATCTGGACTACATGGAGCATATTCGCCGCACGGGCTACGGCATCGACATCACCGTCGGCGACGAACCGGTGCATGCCTATTTCCCGATGGTCGAGCCGCTGATCGATGGGCCGGCGCCGCGCGTCATGTCGCTGCGTGACGGCACCAAGAAAATGTCGAAATCCGACGCCTCGGACCTGTCGCGCATCAATCTGCTCGATGACGAGGAAAACATTTCCAAGAAGATCCGCAAGGCCAAGACCGATCCGGATGGCTTGCCGAGCGAAATCGCCGGTCTCACAGGCCGCCCCGAGGCCGACAATCTGGTCGGCATCTATGCAGCACTTGCCGACAAGTCGAAGGCGGAGATCCTTTCCGAATTCGGCGGCCAGCAGTTCTCCGTCTTCAAGCCGGCGCTGGTCGATCTCGCCGTGCACGTGCTCTCGCCGATCACGACGGAAATGCGCCGTCTGATGGCCGATCCCGGCCATATCGACGCGGTGCTCCGCGACGGCAGCGCCCGGGCCCGTGCCCGCGCAGACGTGACCATGAAGCAGGTCCGCGACATCGTCGGCTTTCTCTATTGATGATGTCGCAATAGAAGGCCCCCGCCTGAAAACGGGGGCTTGCAAAACGCCGTCTTCGGGTGTCAGAGTCACCGCATGGTATCAACACGTCTCTCACGGCTCGAAGGTCATCGCCGCAAGTTCATGGCGGTCATCGATGGCACACCCGAATGCCAGCGCGCTGTCCACTATGCCGGCCGGCGCGCCAAGAATTCCAATGGCGGCCTCGTGCTGCTCTACGTGATCCCCGAGGGCGATTTCCAACAATGGCTCGGCGTCGAGGCGATCATGCGGGCGGAAGCGCGCGAAGAGGCCGAGGCGGTGACGGCAAAGGCGGCGCAGGCCATCCGCGAAAATGTCGGCATCGATGCGGAAATCGTCATTCGCGAGGGGTCGGCCGCCGAGCAGATCAATGCGGTGATCGAGGAAGACCGCGATATCGCGCTTCTCGTGCTTGCCGCAGGCTCCGCCAAGGAAGGGCCGGGGCCGCTGGTCTCATCGATCGCCGGCCGTGCGGCCGCCTTTCCGATCCCGGTAACGGTGCTTCCGGATACGCTGAGCAACGAGGAAATCGACGCGCTGAGCTGAGTGGGGTATGCCATTTCTTGAGAAACACTCTCTTGAATAGAATGGCCAAAAGGCCTATTTTCTTTTGAAGTATTCTAAAGTCGGGACCGGGCGTCTGCCCGCCGCATGGAGATCAAGATGTTCATTCAGACCGAAGCGACGCCGAACCCCGCGACCCTCAAGTTTCTGCCGGGCAAGGTGGTGATGGAAAGTGGCACGGCCGAGTTCCGCAGTGCCGATGAGGCCGAGGCTTCGCCGCTGGCCGCCCGCCTCTTCGAGATATCAGGCGTGACGGGCGTCTATTTCGGCTACGATTTCATCTCCGTTTCCAAGGAACAGCAGGAATGGCAGCATCTGAAGCCCGCCATCCTCGGCTCGATCATGGAACATTTCATGTCGGGCAAACCAGTCATGGGTTCCGCCTCGGTTCTGTCCGAAGTGCAGGATGCCGGCGGCGAGTTCTTCGATGAAGGCGACGAGGCGATCGTGCTGACCATCAAGGAACTGCTCGATACGCGCGTACGCCCCGCCGTTGCCCAGGATGGCGGCGACATCACCTTCCGCGGCTTCCGCGATGGCAAGGTTTACTTGAACATGAAGGGCTCTTGCGCCGGCTGCCCGTCTTCGACGGCGACGCTGAAGCATGGCGTGCAGAACCTGCTGCGTCATTTCGTGCCCGAAGTTCAGGAAGTCGAAGCCGTCTAAGTATGGCTCCAGAGCGCTGAGCGGCTTTTGGATAGGATTATGCAAGAACCAAACGCTCGCGAACGGGAACATTCGAAGACAAATCAACCGCGCCGCAAGCGCGGCTTTTCGGAAAAATTGACATGATCGTACTGGCGCTCGACACGGCAGGTGTGGATTGCGCTGCCGCTGTGTATGATAGCAGCAGTGATTCTGTGATGGGGGAGGTCACGGAAACGATCGGACGGGGGCATGCCGAGCATCTGATGCACGTGGTCGACGAGACGTTGGCGAAAGCCGGTACGACGCTCTCGGCAGTCGAGTGCGTCGTCGTGACCGTCGGTCCCGGTTCCTTCACCGGCATCCGTATCGGCGTCGCAGCCGCACGCGGTTTTGCACTCTCCCTCAATGTTCCTGCAGTCGGCGTCACGACCCTCGAGGTCATGGCCGCGACGGCTAGAGCACAGAATCCGGGCAAGTCGGTTCTGGCTGCCATCGATGCCAAGCGCGAGGAGATTTATCTCCAGGGCTTCGATGCCGATGGCAACCCGCTGGACGAGGCTCGGGCCGTGACGATCGACGAAGCGCGGATAATCGCCGGCGCCTTCGACGGTATCGTCACCGGAACGGCCGTCGCCCGGTTGCGCGATGCGCCGCCAGCGGAGCGGCCAGACGCATTTCCGATTGCCATCGTCGCCCGGCTGGGTGCCGGCAAATCTGCCGGCGAAAAGCCGAAGCCGCTCTATCTTCGCGGACCCGATGCCAGACCGCAGGCCGGATACGCAGTTGCCAGGCAATAGACATGCTCGAATCCTATCTGACCTTGAAAGCCGAATACGAAATCGTCCCGATGGAGCTGAAGGATTGCGCCGAAGTGGCGGTCCTGCATGGTGAGCGGTTCCCGCGGGTCTGGGACGAGAGCGAATTTCAGGGCCTCCTCTCGCAGGAGACCACCTTCGGCTTCGTCGCCCGCCAGACCAACGCCATCCTGAAAAAGGCGCTTCCCGGCTTCGTGCTGGCGCGGCATGTGGCGGGCGAGGGCGAAATCCTGACCATCGCGGTCAATGCCAAGCTGGGGCGCTCCGGCCTTGGCTGGCGGTTGATGCACGCAGCGCTTCGCGAAGCTCGCAATCGCGGCGGCGACACCATGTTTCTGGAGGTCGATGGCGGCAATCAGCCGGCTCTCGGCCTCTACCGAAAGCTCGGTTTCGAGACGGTCGGCGAGCGCAAGGCCTATTATGTCGGTGACAACGGTGCGAAGTCGTCGGCGCTTGTCATGCGCCGCGTTCTTCGCTAGAGCATTTTGCAGCCAAGTGGCATCACTTGGCGTCGCACAAATGCGGCAAAACAAATAGATAGAGCGGCAATCTGGCGCTCTATCCGTTGTCACAGTCCAAACAGACCGAAGACAGAATCGATGGATGACGCCGTAAAATCCCTGGAGGAGCTTTGCGCCGAGCGCGGTATGCGCATGACGGACCAGCGCCGGGTCATTGCGCGCATCATCGAGAGTTCGGGGGATCATCCCGATGTCGAGGAGCTTTATCGGCGCTCCGTGCAGGTGGATGCCAAGATCTCGATTTCCACGGTCTATCGCACCGTCAAACTGTTCGAAGACGCCGGCCTTCTCGCCCGCCACGATTTTCGCGATGGGCGCTCCCGCTACGAAACCGTGCCGGAAGAACACCACGATCACCTGATCGATCTGAAGAGCGGCGAAGTCATCGAATTCCACTCACCGGAGATCGAGGCGCTACAGGAGCGCATCGCGCGTGAACACGGCTTCAAACTCGTCGACCACCGGCTGGAGCTCTACGGCATCCCGCTGAAGAAGGACGAAGGTTGACGTGAAGGCTTTCATGCAGGAGCGAATGATTTGATGACCTGGCTGCGCATCGGCTGTGCCGCCGTGGTCATTTGCGTCGTCAGCGCGGTGATGCTGCCGCTGCAGATCCTTTGTCTGCGCTTCGACTGGAAGCTCAGGCGCTACCTGCCGCGCTACTGGCATCGCATCGTCTGCTATTGGCTTGGCGTCCGCATTCACGTGATCGGTGAGATCGAGACGAGCCGGCCGTTAATGCTCGCTTCCAACCATTCGTCCTGGCTCGACATTCTCGTTCTGTCGGCGGTCGCCGATGTCGCCTTCATCGCCAAGTCGGAAGTGCGGGACTGGCCGATCTTCGGTCAGTTCGCGCAGTGGCAGAAAAGCGTGTTCATCGAGCGCGAGCAGAAACGCAAGACCGGAGAACAGGTCAATGAGATCGCCGACCGCATGGCCGCCGGCGAAATCATGGTGTTGTTTCCGGAGGGAACCACCTCCGACGGCAATCGCCTGCTCGAAGTCAAGTCCTCGCTCTTCGGTGCCGCAGCCGCGGCTCTGCCGAAGGCGCCGGATGCCGTCGTGCATGTCCAGCCGGTCGCGGTTGCCTATACCCGTGTCCACGGCACCGCCATGGGCCGCTATTACCGCCCGCTGACGGCATGGCCTGGTGATATCGAGCTTGTGCCGCACCTGAAGGGCATCATCCAGTGCGGCGCCATCGATGTCGACGTCTGTTTCGGTGAGGCGGTGGATTATCGCGCCGGCACCAAGCGCAAGGAAGTCAGCGCCACCATCGCGCTGCGCATCCGCAACATGCTCGCCAGCCGCCTGCTCGGTCGCGAGATCGCTTGATTTCCAGGTGATTCCAACTTTTTCATTTTCTCCGCAGGCAAAAGCCACTACATAGCGGCCATGACCAAGGACAGCCTAACCCTCGACGCCCCGGCGACCGACGCTCTGCAGCTCGGCCCCCGCGACGGTTCCAACAGCCGCAAGGTTTTCATCAAGACCTATGGCTGTCAGATGAATGTCTATGATTCCACGCGGATGAGCGATGCGCTTGCCCGCGACGGCTATGAGCCGACCGAAGACATGGAAGAGGCCGATCTCGTCCTTCTGAACACCTGTCATATCCGTGAGAAAGCGGCCGAAAAGGTCTATTCCGCGCTTGGCCGCCTGCGCGACATGAAGAAGCGCAAGGCTGCCGATGGTCGCGAGATGATGATCGGCGTCACCGGCTGCGTCGCCCAGGCCGAGGGCGAGGAAATTCTTCGCCGCGCGCCCGCCGTCGATGTCGTCATCGGTCCGCAGACCTATCATCGCCTGCCGGATGCGCTTCGCCGTGCCAAGGAAGGCCAGCGCGTCGTCGATACCGAATATGCGATCGAGGACAAGTTCGAGCATCTGCCGATCGCCGAAAAGACGAAGATCCGTGCCCGCGGCGTCACCGCCTTTCTGACGGTGCAGGAAGGCTGCGACAAATTCTGCACCTTTTGCGTCGTGCCCTATACGCGTGGCTCCGAAGTCTCCCGTCCGGTCGCGCAGATCGTCGAAGAGGCCGAGAAACTTGTGGATGGCGGCGTGCGCGAAATCACGCTGCTCGGCCAGAACGTCAATGCCTGGCATGGCGCCGGCCCGAAGGGTGAGACATGGAGCCTCGGCGATCTGCTCTACCGCCTGTCGGAGATTCCCGGTCTGGCACGACTGCGCTACACGACCAGTCACCCGCGCGACATGGACGATCGGCTGATCGGTGCGCACCGCGATCTGCGCACGCTGATGCCCTATCTGCATCTGCCGGTTCAGGCCGGTTCGGATCGTATCCTGAAGGCGATGAACCGGCGGCATACGGCTGCTGAATACTTCGCGCTTATCGAGAGAATCCGCGCTGTGCGGCCGGATATCGCTCTGTCGGGCGATTTCATCGTCGGCTTCCCTGGGGAGACAGACCAGGATTTTGAGGATACACTGAAGCTGATCGAGGAGGTGAATTATGCACAGGCCTTCTCGTTCAAATATTCCACGCGGCCGGGTACGCCCGGCGCGGAATTGAAGGATCAAGTGCCCGAACAGGTCAAGACCGAGCGGTTGGAACGGCTGCAGGCATTGTTGCTGAGGCAACAGCATGCTTTTGCCGAGGCTTGCGTGGGTAAAGTAGTGGATATCCTTCTGGAAAAGCCGGGCCGGATGCCGGGCCAGTTGATTGGACGCTCTCCCTGGCTGCAATCTGTGAATGTTGATGCAAAAGCATCGCAAATCGGTGACATTATTAACGTACGAATCACCGGAACCAGCACCAACAGCCTTTTCGCTGAGTTGCTCTAGGTTCCGGCCGAGCCAAAGGAGCCGCACCGCTTGAACGGACAGGAATTGGTTTCTTCTTCATCGCGCCAGCCCCGCACCGCGAGCGACGCCAATCACTTCACCCTGACGTTCGAGAACAATCGGTTCGCCAGTGAACTCTTCGGGCAGTTCGACCAGAACTTGAAGCTGCTTGAGGAGCGTCTCGGCATCGATGCCCGCGCCCGCGGTAATTCCGTCGTCATAACAGGCGATGTGCTGGCCACCAATCAGGCGCGCCGCACGCTCGATTACCTCTATGACAAGCTTCAAAAAGGCGGCAATGTGGAACGTTCCGACGTGGAAGGGGCAATCCGCATGGCGGTTGCCGCCGACGACCAATTGACGCTGCCGACCATGGAGAGAAAAGCCAAGTTGACGATGGCGCAGATTTCGACGCGCAAGAAGACGATCATTGCGCGCACGCCGACCCAGGATGCCTATATGCGGGCGCTGGAACGGTCCGAGCTCGTCCTCGGCGTCGGCCCCGCCGGCACCGGCAAGACCTATCTCGCCGTTGCGCAGGCAGCTCAGCTTCTGGAGCGCGGCGCGGTGGAAAAGATCATCCTTTCGCGCCCGGCCGTCGAAGCCGGCGAGCGCCTCGGCTTCCTGCCGGGCGACATGAAGGAGAAGGTCGATCCCTATCTGCGCCCGCTCTATGACGCGCTCTACGACATGATGCCGGGCGACAAGGTCGAGCGGGCCATCACCGCCGGCGTCATCGAGATCGCGCCGCTTGCCTTCATGCGTGGCCGCACGCTTGCCAACGCCGCCGTCATCCTCGACGAGGCGCAGAACACGACGTCGATGCAGATGAAGATGTTCCTGACCCGTCTCGGCGAAAACTCTCGGATGATCGTCACGGGCGACCCGAGCCAGATCGACTTGCCGCGCGGCGTCAAGTCCGGCCTGGTGGAGGCACTCGACCTACTGAACGGCGTCGAGGGCATCACCATCGTCCGCTTCAAGGATACGGACGTCGTCCGTCACCCGCTGGTGGCGCGCATCGTCAGGGCCTATGATTCCACCTACGCCGTAAAGGCCGAGGAAAGCGATCCGCAGATCTGATCTGCGGTTACGAAAGCTCATGGCGGAACTCGATATACAGATCAGCGTGGAGGAGGGCGATTGGCCCTCCGAGGCGCAATTGCAGTCGCTTGCCGAGCGCGTGCTGGGCGAGGCTGCAGCCCATCTCAAGAAATACGAGAAGCAGCCCTTCCCGAAAATGGCGACCGAATTGTCGCTGGTCTTCACCGACGACGCCTCGATCCGCGAGATCAACGCGGAATGGCGCTCGCAGGACAAGGCGACGAACGTCCTGTCCTTTCCGGCCTTCCCGCTGGAGCCAGGCGGCAAGCCCGGCCCGATGCTGGGCGATATCATCATCGCCAGGGAGACGGTCGAGCGCGAGGCGGTCGACCTCGAAAAGAGTTTTGACGACCATCTGACGCATTTGATGGTGCATGGTTTCTTGCATCTCTTCGGCTACGACCATATGAATAATAGCGAAGCCGAAAGAATGGAGGGGCTGGAGACTCGCATTTTGGCTAGTCTTGGCCTATCTGATCCCTATGCGGGACAAGACCCCATTTGATTTGAAACCTGCCTGACCAGGAACAATGAGCGACTTTACGACAAGATCGGCCCCCGAGGCCAAAGACAGTGCCGATGCGGCCTCCTCCGACGAGGGTGGCAGTAGTAGCAACGGCAAGCGATCCCATTCTTCATTCTGGGCGCGTGCCGCGCGCATTCTGAGACCGGCGCAAGACTCCGCCAGGCTGCGCGAGGATCTTGCCGACGCGTTGATGACCAACGTGGCCGGCGACGATACCTTCTCCCCGGATGAGCGGGCGATGCTGCACAACATCCTGCGCTTCCGCGAGGTGCGCGTCGAGGATGTCATGGTGCCGCGCGCCGACATCGAGGCCGTGGATCAGAACATCACCATCGGCGAGTTGATGATCCTGTTCGAGGAGAGCGGCCGCTCGCGCATGCCTGTCTATGCCGACACGCTGGATGACCCGCGCGGCATGGTGCATATCCGCGACCTGCTCTCTTATGTCGCCAAGCAGGCCCGCAACAAGCGCCGTGCCGGCAGCACCAAGGCGACCGCTGCCGCAGCGGGCACGCCTGCGGCTGAAAAGCCCATGCGCTCGGCCAAGCCGAATTTCGACCTTTCGCGCGTCGACCTGCAGAAGACGCTGGTCGAGGCCGGCATCATCCGCAAGATCCTGTTCGTACCGCCCTCGATGCTCGCCTCCGACCTGCTGCGTCGCATGCAGGTCAACCGCACGCAGATGGCGCTTGTCATCGACGAATACGGCGGCACCGACGGTTTGGCTTCGCACGAGGACATCGTCGAAATGGTCGTCGGCGACATCGACGACGAGCATGACGACGAAGAAGTGATGTTCAAGCGCATCTCCGAGGATGTCTTCGTTGCCGACGCCCGCGTCGAGCTGGAGGAGATCGCAGCCGCGATCGGCACGGATTTCGATATCGCCGAGCAGGTGGACGAAGTGGATACGCTCGGCGGCCTGATCTTCTCCGCACTCGGCCGCATTCCGGTGCGTGGCGAGGTGGTGCAGGCACTCCCCGGCTTCGAATTCCATATTCTCGAAGCCGATCCGCGCCGCATCAAGCGGGTGCGCATCACGCGCAAGCGTCATGCCGTTCGCCGTCGGCCGACCGTCAAGCTGGAAGGCGAGGCGGGCTCGCCGGAGCGCGATTTGCCGGCGCCGGAAGCGATTGCCGAGGAAACCTCGGCAGGGTCCAACACCGCCAGCCACTAGTGCAATTCCAGGAAAGTGAGCAGCGTTTTCCGTCCGGAATTGCGGAGAAACAAGAGAATAGAGCCTTTTCGCGGTTCGAAAAAAAGCGGAGAGGTTCCAGCGGCCACTTCAGCGGGACAAATCGCTGCATTTTTGAAAGACTGCGGCCAATTGATTCGCGATTGGACGGAGCTGGTGCATGGAATGGCTTTCGGGCAGGGTGATCCTCGTCTGGGGTTTCAAACGTGCGTTGCTTGCAATCCTGGCCGGGGCCATCGGCGTGCTGGCGCTGCCGCCCTTCGGTTTTTTCGCGGCGATGTTCGTTTCCTTCACGCTGCTGGTCTGGCTGCTGGACGGCGTTGCCGCCGGCCCGGATAGCGGCGTGCTGGGACGCCTGTGGCCAGCCTTTTTCACAGGCTGGCTCTTCGGTTTCGGTTATTTCGTCACCGGTCTCTGGTGGCTAGGCCATGCGCTGCTGATCGATGCCGACGAGTTCGCCTGGGCGCTGCCGCTGGCAATCCTCGGTCTGCCGGCCTTCCTGGCGATCTTTTACGGCGTGGCGACCGTGCTTGCCCGCATCCTGTGGTCCGACGGCGTGGGGCGCATTGCCGCGCTCGCCTTCAGTTTCGGCATTCTGGAATGGCTGCGCAGCTTTCTTTTCACCGGCTTTCCCTGGAATGCCATCGGCTACGGCGCCATGCCCATTCCCCTGATGATGCAATCGGCGCATGTGGTCGGCATGCTTGGTGTGACCACGCTTGCCGTCTTCGTCTTTGCGGCACCGGCACTGCTTGGCACGCGCCAGGGTCGGGTGCCGGGGATCGGCCTTGCGGTCCTCATCGCTACAGCTCATTTCGGCTATGGCTATTATGCGCTGAGCCTGCCGGACGCGCCGCTGACCGACGCCAAGACGGCGCCTGTCGTGCGCATCGTCCAGCCCTCCATCGACCAGGAGACCAAGATGGACACGGCCGCCGATCGCGCCGCCATCTTCGACAAGCATCTGGCGCTATCGGTCCAGCCGCCGGCAAACGGCGGCAAGCGGCCTGACATCATCGTCTGGCCCGAAACGGCCGTGCCCTTCATCCTCACGGACAATCGAGATGCGCTCGCCCGCATCGCCGACCAGCTTGATGACGATCAGATCCTGATTACCGGCGCTGTCCGCGTCGAAGACATGGGGCCGGGCGTCGAGCCGCGTTACTATAACTCGATCTACGTCATCGACGGCCGCGGCCAGATCATTGGCGCGTCCGACAAGACCCATCTCGTCCCATTCGGCGAATACGTCCCCTTCGAGCACATTCTCAGCTATCTCGGTATCGAGAATGTGGTGGAGCTGCCGGGCGGCTTCTCGGCGGCCACAAGGCGGCAATTGCTGACCATGCCCGACGGCGTCAAATTCTATCCGCTGATCTGCTACGAGATCATCTTCCCGAACGAGATGACGTCTGAGATCCGGCAGGCCGATGCCATCCTCAACGTCACGAATGACGGCTGGTTCGGCGATACGCCGGGCCCATATCAGCATTTTCTGCAGGCAAGGGTGAGGGCGGTGGAGCAGGGGCTGCCACTGATTCGAAGCGCCAATACCGGCATTTCAGCATTTGTTGATCCCCACGGGCGCGTGCTTTCTGGTATCGATTATAACCAGCAAGGCTTCATAGATACCACTTTAGGTGGCGCAACCGTGTCGAGCATCGACGATAAAGCCAGGAAAACATACTTTTGGTTGATCATCGGAGCAGTCGGCATGATTGCTCTGATTTCACGCATGGGTTTTATTTTCAGGGTGAATTGACCAAAAAACCCTAAAATTGCATAGTGCTAGATGTCCGCCTTTCGAACGTAGACTGGAGGCCTTGGGGGCGTCGGCTGCAACGTGGCGTTATAGGGGTGGTGAAGGGTACCGGGTGGCAGGTCCTGAATTCAACCTATGTTAGGGTAATATGATGATTGAGAACAAAAAGAAGCCGAACCCCATCGACATTCATGTCGGTAGCCGCATACGCCTCCGCCGCACGATGCTTGGCATGAGCCAGGAGAAGCTCGGCGAAAGCCTCGGGATTACATTTCAGCAGATTCAGAAATACGAAAAAGGCACCAATCGCGTCGGCGCGAGCCGCCTGCAGAATATCTCCAGCATCCTCAATGTCCCGGTTTCCTTCTTCTTCGAGGATGCGCCGGGCGAGCACTCGGCGGCGGGCGGCATGGCCGAGGCATCCAGCTCCAACTATGTCGTCGACTTTCTGTCCTCTTCCGAAGGATTGCAGCTCAATCGCGCCTTCGTGAAAATTTCCGATGGCAAGGTACGGCGCAAGGTTGTCGAGCTGGTCAAGGCGCTCGCAGCAGAGGCGGATGCCGAATAGCCCTTCGAAGCAGGGTTAGACCGGCAAAGTCGAGAGGCGGTCATTTTGGCCGCCTTTTCCGCATCTACGGCAAAATTTTATCACTTGGAGGGGGATATAAAGATATATTTATATCCTTGTTCGACTTGTTTTTCGAGGCGGAGACGAATATCAAAAGCAGAGATCTGTTCTTTGAGGGGAATCCCGCATGCGCGCGAATTATCTGTTTACGAGTGAGTCTGTTGCCGAAGGTCATCCGGATAAAGTTTGTGACCGCATTTCCGATGAAATCGTCGATCTGGTCTATCGCGAGGCCACAAAGACCGGCGTGAACCCCTGGAGCGTGCGCATCGCATGTGAGACCCTTGCCACCACCAACCGCGTCGTCATCGCCGGTGAAGTGCGTCTGCCGCCGAGCCTGATGAAGAAGGACAAGGACGGTAACGACGTCATCAATCCTTCCAAGTTCAAGGCTGCTGCGCGCCGTGCCATCAAGGATATCGGCTACGAGCAGGATGGTTTCCACTGGAAGAAGGCGCGCATCGACGTGCTCCTGCATTCGCAGTCGGCCGATATTGCCCAGGGTGTCGACAATGCCGCCGACCAGCAGGGTGACGAAGGCGCCGGTGACCAGGGCATCATGTTCGGCTATGCCTGCAAGGAAACGCCTGACCTCATGCCGGCGCCGATCTATTATTCGCACAAGATCCTGCAGTTGCTTGCCGCCGCCCGCAAGAAGGGCGATGGCGAAGTCGCCAAGCTCGGCCCGGACGCCAAGAGCCAGGTGACGGTTCGCTACGTCGACGGCAAGCCGTCCGAAGTGACCTCGATCGTTCTCTCCACCCAGCATCTCGACGACAGCTGGGATTCGAAGAAGGTTCGCGCCGTTGTCGAGCCTTATATCGTTGAAGCCCTTGGCGATCTGAAGATCGCTTCCGATTGCAAGTGGTACATCAACCCCACAGGCAAGTTCGTCATTGGCGGCCCGGACGGCGACGCCGGCTTGACCGGCCGCAAGATCATCGTCGACACCTATGGCGGCGCAGCTCCGCATGGCGGCGGTGCCTTCTCCGGCAAGGACACGACCAAGGTCGACCGTTCCGCAGCCTATGCCGCTCGCTACCTCGCAAAGAACGTCGTTGCAGCCGGCCTTTCCGATCGCTGCACGATCCAGCTTTCCTACGCGATTGGCGTCGCACAGCCGTTGTCGATCTACGTCGACCTGCACGGCACGGGCAAGGGCGTTACCGAGGACCAGGTCGAAGCGGCGATCCGCAAGAACATGGATCTCTCTCCCACAGGCATCCGCCGTCACCTCGACCTCAACAAGCCGATCTATGCCAAGACGTCCGCCTATGGCCATTTCGGCCGCAAGGCCGGCCGTGACGGCTCCTTCTCCTGGGAGCGCACGGACCTGGTGAAGGCTCTCAAGGAAGCTGTGAAGCTCCAGGAAGCCGCATGATCGATACCGAGCGCCGGTCGCGGGCGACGGAAGCATTCTTCGGCCGGCGCAAGGGTAAGGCCTTGCGCGGCCAGCAGGCCGAGAAGCTGGAAGTATTGCTGCCGCAGTTCATCGTCGATCTTTCTGCTCCGGCGCCGCAGCCGCTGAACGATCTCTTCCCGGTGCCGACCGAGCGTCTGCGCCTGGAGATCGGCTTCGGCGGTGGAGAGCATCTCATTCACAGGGCGCTGGAGCAGCCGAAGACTGGCTTCATCGGCGTCGAGCCCTTCGTCAATTCGATGCAGAAACTGCTTGCGCATGTCGACGAGGCGGGCGCGCGTAATATTCGCGTCTACAATGATGATGCGACGCAGGTGCTGGACTGGCTGCCGGACGGCTGCCTGGATCAGATCGACCTGCTCTATCCCGATCCCTGGCCGAAGAAGAAGCATTGGAAGCGTCGCTTCGTCTCCGAGGTGAACCTTGCCCGTTTCCATCGCGTCCTGAAACCAGGAGCGCTTTTCTGCTTCGCCTCCGACATCGACACCTATGTCAATTGGACGCTGCAGCATTGCCATGCGCATGGGGGCTTTGAGTGGACTGCCCGGAATGCTGCCGACTGGCTGACGCCCTATGAGGGCTGGCCGAGCACGCGCTACGAGGCGAAGGCCCGGCGCGAGGGACGCTCTTCCGCCTACCTGACCTTCATGAGGGTCTGATCGCTCAAATCGCAGGCGAAAATTTCAGATTGAGGTAATTGCATCATCCCCGTGAGGACCGCCGCTCGAGGTGGTCTGGATCATGCACATGCGTCGCAGTCTGGAGCCGGTTCATGCGGTTCCTGCGGACGGTGATTTCACCGCTGGGCGACGCTCATGGTCAGTGCAGGCTGACCGTCTTCAGTTCATCTTCGGCAGCACGATAGAAGGTGCTGGAGCGATTGTCCGTCAGCAGGATCGGCGTGCCGTCGGCGCCGAAAAGTGCCCAGAGATCGACATCCGGATCAATATCGGGCGCTTCCGGGAAGCAGCGGGATACTTCGGACCAATCCATTTTTCTGATATAGGCGACCTCACCGGCGCCGATATTGGCGAGCTCGGATTGGGTCAGGCGGGCAGTGGCTTCTTTCAACAACATCTTCGTACCTCCAGTGCGAGGGACCAACGACATTACGCCGTTGTCCTACTGTGAGACCGAAATGTTAATTTTCTTTACTATGCGGTCGGGTTCCGGCCGAATGAGATCGACGGAGAGCAGGCCGTTCTTCAGAACGGCGCCAAGGACTTGCATGCCGTCGGCAAGGACGAAGACGCGCTGGAACTGCCGGGCGGCAATACCGCGATAGAGATAATCGCGCTCGCCCTGTTCGATCTGGCGTCCGCGGATCAGCAGCTGGTTTTCTTCCGTCGTGACATCGAGTTCGTCCTCGGAAAAACCGGCCACGGCCAGCGTGATACGCAGGCGTTCCGGTGCCCCGGAAAGGCGGTCGGCACGCATCCGCTCGATATTGTAGGGAGGGTAACCGTCACTGGCCTTGGAAATCCGCTCGAGCGTCTTTTCCATAGTGTCAAAGCCCAGAAGCAGCGGGCTGGCAAAGGGAGTCGTCCGGCTCATCGTCTCAAAGTCCTTGGGTGTCAAGCGACCGTTCCGGACCTGATCTTCAGCACCCGGTTGTCCCTAATATGGGAGTACGCGCCTGTGAGTGCAAGCCATCGCGCCTTCGCATTTGCGAGATCGAAATCCATGGTGAAAAATCGTTTCATGACCCGGCGAGCGAGCGCTTGACAAAGCCGGACCGGACCCGCGACAAAGCCTCTCGATTTGCACCGGAGGAAAGTTACAGATATGACCGAACCCAGAAAAATCATTATCGACACCGACCCCGGCCAGGACGACGCCGCGGCGATCTTTCTCGCCTTCGGCAGCCGCGAGGAGATCGAGGTGCTCGGCATCACGGCGGTCGCCGGCAACGTGCCGCTGCGACTGACCAGCCGCAATGCCCGCATCGTCTGTGAGCTCTGTGACCGCCGCGACGTGAAGGTTTTCGCAGGTGCCGACGCACCGCTCAAACGTAAGCTGGTCACCGCCGAGCATGTCCACGGCAAGACCGGCTTGGACGGTCCTGAACTGTCCGAACCGACGATGGAGCTGCAGCCGGGGCACGCTGTCGATTTCATCATCGATACGCTGCGCAAGGAACCGGAGGGTGCCGTCACGCTCTGCACGCTCGGTCCGCTGACCAATATCGCAATGGCTTTCCAGAAGGCGCCTGACATCGTCGCGCGCGTGCGTGAGCTTGTCATGATGGGCGGCGGCTTCTTCGAGGGCGGCAACATCACGCCGGCTGCCGAGTTCAACATCTACGTCGATCCGGAGGCTGCGGACGTCGTGTTCCGCTCGGGCGTGCCTGTCGTCATGATGCCGCTCGATGTCACGCACAAGCTGCTGACGCGCAAGGATCGCGTCGAGCGCATCGCCGCAGTCGGCACGCCGCCGGCCAAGGCCATGGTCGAAATGCTGCAGTTCTTCGAGCGCTTCGACATCGAGAAATACGGTTCGGACGGCGGCCCGCTGCACGACCCGACTGTTATCGCCTATCTCCTGAAGCCCGAGCTCTTCAGGGGCCGCGAATGCAACGTCGAGATCGAGGTCACATCCGAGTTGACTGTCGGCATGACCGTGGTCGACTGGTGGCACGTCACCGACCGCAAGCGCAATGCCAAGGTCATGCGCGACGTCGATGCCGACGGCTTCTTCGCGTTGCTGACGGAACGCTTCGCCCGCATTTGATCGGGACCCATGAAAAAGGCCGCCGGAGCGATCCGGCGGCCTTTTGTATTTCATCTGGCCAAGGCGGGCTCAGAATTCTTCCCAGTCGTCCTGGGCGAGTGCATTGGCGCCCTGTGTCTGGGGAATTGCCTTGCGTGCCGGTGCGGCTGAAGGGGCAGGCGCACGGCGCGAGACCGGAGCCCGCATCTGCTGGGCGGTCGCCCGCAATGCGCTGGCGTTCTCCTGGACGGCACGCGCGGTGCGGAAGCGCGCAACGAGCGTCCGGAGCGACTGTGCCTCTTCGGCAAGCGCCACGCTCGAGGCGGTGGTTTCCTCGACCATCGCGGCGTTCTGTTGCGTCACCTGATCCATCTGGTTCATGGCCGAGTTGATTTCCTTCAGCCCTACGGCCTGCTCGCTCGCAGACGCCGAGATCTGGCGGATCAGCCCGTTGATCTCCATCACCTGCTGGGCGATCTTGTGCAGGGCATCGCCCGTGCGGCCGACCAGATCGACACCTTCCTTGACCTGTCCGGCCGAGGTGTTGATCAGCGTCTTGATCTCCTTGGCGGCATTGGCCGAGCGCTGGGCCAGCTCGCGCACTTCCTGCGCGACGACGGCAAAACCCTTGCCTGCATCACCCGCGCGGGCAGCTTCGACGCCGGCATTGAGCGCCAGGAGGTTGGTCTGGAAGGCGATCTCGTCGATGACGCCGATGATGCGCGACACTTCCTGCGACGACTGCTCGATGCCATGCATGGAAGCAATGGCCTTCTGCACGACCTCGCCGGAGTGCTCGGCATCCTGGGAGGCTGCATTGACGCTGCTTGCGGCGGTGCGAGCGTTCTCGGCGCTGGAATTGACCTGAACGGTCAGCTCGTTGAGGGCTGCTGCCGTCTCTTCGAGGCTTGCGGCCTGCTGCTCGGTGCGGCGGGCGAGATCCGAGGCGCTGTTACTGATTTCGCCGGTGCCGCCGCCGATGTTGCCGACGCTGACGTTGACGGTGTGAACCGTCTCTTCGAGGCTTGCCAGCGCGGCATTGAAGTCCTGCTTGAGCTGGGCGTATTCGCCAGGGAAGTCGTCCGTGATCCGCTGGGTGAGATTGCCCTTCGAGAGCTCGGCGAGGCTCTGGCCGAGAATGCCGACGATATGGCGCTGCAGCGTAATGCTGTCATTGCGTTCGCTTTCCGAGCGGCGGCGCTCACCTTCGGCGGCAAGGCGCTGGTCGTTGGCTTCGCCTTCCAGACGCTTGGTATCGGCGAGCGCAAAACGGAAGCCTTCGAGCGCCTTGGCGACCGAGCCCACCTCGTCGGCGCGCGCCTGACCGGCGACCGGCTGGGCATAGTTGCCGGCGCTGAGGCTATTGACGCTTGCGACGAGGCCTGCAAGCGGCTTCTGCACGAAGCCACGCACGGCGGCATAGAGGGCCAGCATGACGGCGAGGAGCACGAGGATGCCGGCGACGATCATCGTATAGGTCTGGTCGCGCACCGGCGCTGCGATCGCGCTATGCGGCACGTCGATGAGAACGACCCAGGTGGCGTTGAGGCCGGGAACCGCGAAGGGATAGACGACGCGGTCGTATTCTTCGCCACCGTTATCCGAAAGGTTCTTCAGGGTGCTGGTGGAGGAAGAGGCAAGCGCCGCCTTGATGACATCGGCGCTGGCGCCATTGTAATCCTTCATCAGAAGGTCCGCACTTGGCGCGACCAGCCACTTGTTGTCCTGGGAAACCAGCAGCACCCGCCCGGAACCGAACGGCTGCATCTTCTGCAGCTTACCGGAAAGCGAGCCGAGAGAAATGTCGACGCCCGCAACGCCGATCAGCTTGCCGCCGGACATGACCGGATAGGCGATCGAGCTCATGGTTGTCGGAACATCGGTGCCCTGTGCGAGATAGGGCGGCGTGATCGCGCCTTTGCCGCTCTCGGCGGCAAGCTTCCACCAGGGCGCCGTATAATCGTTGTCGAAGGTGGAGAACTGAATGCCGCCATCCTTGGTCTTCGACCAGTAGGGCGTGAAGGCGCCCTTGTCGTTGACCGCCTGATCCTTGTTGTTGGCGAGCTCCGTCGTCTTGCCGTCGAAAGCGCCGAGCTGCTCGCAGAACCAGCTGCCGAAGGCGAAGGCGTTCTGCTCGACATTCGCCTTGAGGATGTTGATGATACCCTTGCGGTCGAAGCTATGGCCTTCGTGGCCGCGGCCGATGATGGCAGCCATGGAGCGGGCGGCACTGGCCATCTCGCCGACATTGGCGGCGATTTCGTTGGAAATGGACTTGGCCTCTGTATTGGCCTGATCCATCGTCAGTGTTTCGACGCGATCGCGGGTCTGGGAAATCAATAAGAAGTTGGAAACCAACAAAACCAGCGCAATCGCCAGCCCTGTGACCAAGATGAGCTTGGCCGCAAGCGACTTCATACGAAAGATGAACATCATTTCCTCGAAAATGCGATGCGTCGGATACACATTATCCAGATGCAAGGTCGGCGCGGGATGGCCCTGTCATGGGGCCGCCGTGAAAAGATCCTGCCGCAGCCAGAGGGCCATACACGCAGGCCAGAGGAGAATGATATGGAAGCGCAAAAATTTAATTAATTGCGCTTCGTAATGCTTAGGGAATTTTAGCCTTAAAGCTTTTCCGCGACTTCGCTGGCGACCGGTATGGACGGCTGCGCGCCCGGCTTCAGGCAGGCGAGCGAACCGGCGACGGCTGCGCGGCGAAGGCTGGCATGAAAATCCAAGCCCTGATCGAGGCTTGCAGCAAAATAGCCGCAGAACGTATCGCCGGCACCGACCGTATCGACTGGCTCGATGACGAGGCCCTTGGCGCGCGAAAGCTCGCCGTTACGAATGGCGATGACGCCATCGCCTCCGAGCGTGACGATCAGCGTCTGGCCGGTTTCGCCATGCAGGCGAACGAGTGCCGCTTCGCGTTCGGATGCCGACATGTTGTCCTGGCCGGCCAGTCGCTCGAATTCCGTCTCGTTGGCGATAACGATATCGGCGAGTCGGCCGAGGCGCGCGGCTTCGGGGATCAAAGGGGCGAGGTTGAGCACTGTGCGCACGCCCTTTGCCTTTGCGGTGTTCAGCGCGGTTTCGACAGCCGCAACCGGGATTTCGAACTGAAGCATCAGCGTATCGCCGGGATTCAGCGCGGCCACGGCAGCCGTTGCGTGTTCGGCCGTGTTCGTGCCGTTGGCGCCGGGAACGACGGCGATCATGTTTTCGCCGTCACCGCCGACGAGGATGAGGGCCGTACCGGTCGGCTCGGATACGCGCCGGACGGTGGAAAGATCGGTGCCTGCGGCCTGAAGCAGGTCCAGCGCCGGCTCCGCAAAACCGTCATTGCCGACGGCGCCGCTCATGCCCACCGTTGCGCCGGCGCGGCGCGCGGCCAACGCCTGATTGGCTCCCTTGCCGCCTGCGGCGGTGGAAAAGCCATTGCCGGCGACGGTTTCGCCCGGCTTCGGCAAGCGATCCGTGGTGGCGATGAGGTCCATGTTGATGGAGCCGAAAATAGTGATCATGCGATGTCCTGCCCTGGGTGTTGCGCTTGCATGATCCCGCCCGAAGGCTGCCTTGTCTTTTCGGATCACGCAACGATTGGGCGCGACACTGCCGAAGCGATCAGTCTTCGTCAACCACCCTCAGCTTGAGTTGGCTCGTGCGGTTGTCGACCGGCTTGGGCCTTTCCTCCGGGCGCGTCTTCACAGGCTCTTTCGCGGCCTCGAATTCCAGCGCCTCGATCCGCTCGCCGCGCCTTGCCAGCTTGTCGGCCGAGGTGACGATCATGTCGACATCCTTCTGCGCCATGGCGAAATGGCCCTGGAGCTTGCGCACTCGCTCATCCAGGCGTGAAAGGTCGTCCATCAGATGCGCCACTTCGCTCTGGATGACATGGGCCTGCTCGCGCATGCGCTGGTCCTTCAGCACGGCTTGAATGACCTGGATGGACAGCATCAGCAGCGACGGCGAGACGATGACGATGCGGGCGCGCTGGGCCTTCTGCACGATCGCCTCGAAATTCTCGTGGATCTCGGCAAAGATCGACTCGGAAGGCACGAAAAGAAAAGCCGTGTCCTGCGTCTCGCTGGGGATCAGATATTTCTCCGAGATATCGCGGATATGCAGCTCCAGATCCCGGCGGAACTGCTGGGCGGCGATCTTGCCATGTTCGGGACTGGCGGCGGCGCGAATGGCGTTCCAGGCTTCCAATGGAAACTTCGCGTCGACGACAAGCGGCGGTGAGCCGTTCGGCATGCGAACGGTGCAGTCCGGCCGCGAACCGTTCGACAGCGTCGGCTGGAAGGCATAGGCGCCCATCGGCAGCCCATCGGCGATGATGGTTTCCATGCGTGCCTGGCCGAAGGCGCCGCGCGTCTGCTTGTTGGACAAGATGGCCTGCAGGCCGACGACATCCTTCGCCAGCGTCTGGATATTGCTCTGTGCCGCATCGATGACGGCGAGCCTCTCCTGCAGGCGGCGCAGGTTCTCGTGCGTCGAGCGGGTCTGCTCGCCGATTGTCGCCGTGACCCGTTGCGACATGCCGTCCAGGCGCTGGCCGATGGCCTGGTTGAGCTCGGCCTGCCTGGAGCCGAACACCTCGGCCATGGTGGCGAGCCGGCCCTGCATCTCCGCCTGAGCGCGCAAAAGCGTTGCCATGTTGTGCTCGGCTTCCAGCATATCATCCACGGATCGCCCGCGGCCGCGCATCATCAGCACGAGAACGGCGATCGTGAGCAGGATGACGAGACCGGTCAGAAGCTGGATCGCGGAGATGGCTTGGCCGAAGATGATGAAGGACATGGAACCGAGTATGCTGGTGGAATTCTTACGGACACCATAACAAAACCATCGTGAATATCTAGATCAAAACGTGAACAAGATTTTTGGGCCGTTTACTCCGATCCAGGGCGGCATCGTTGAAAAAACACCTCGATACGGCCATCTTGGCGATTCCATCGCATTAAAAGATGCGTTATGGGAAACGTCATGACGATCAAGCCACTCATCATTTTACCCGATCCGCTGCTCCGCCAGGCCTCGAAGCCGATCGAGCGCATCGATATTGAAACGCAGCGCCTCGCTGACGACATGCTGGAAACCATGTATGACGCGCCGGGCATCGGCCTTGCGGCGATCCAGATCGGCGTTCCCCGCCGCATGCTTGTCATCGACGTATCGCGCGAAGGTGAAGAGAAACAGCCGCTGGTTTTCATCAATCCCGAAATCGTCGCCTCGTCGGACGAGCGTTCGGTTTATGAGGAAGGTTGCCTTTCGATCCCAGATTATTACGCCGAAGTGGAGCGCCCGGCGAGCGTCACCGTTAAGCATCTCGACCGCAACGGCAAGGAGCAGCTCACCGAGGCTGACGGCCTGCTTGCGACCTGCGTGCAGCACGAGATCGACCATCTGAACGGCGTGCTCTTCATCGACTATATCTCGCGCCTGAAGCGCGAGATGGTCATCAAGAAGTTCACCAAGGCTGCCAAGGCCAAGGCTCTCTGATCCCTCGGCATTGAAAGATCGGCTTGAAACGCCTATGATATCATTGATATCAAAACAGGAGGCTCGGAATGGCTGATATCCTAGTCAGAGACATGTCCGAGAGCTTGAAGCGAGAACTTAGCGATGAGGCTAAGCGGGCTGGACACAGCCTCTCCGAAGAAATCAAAATTCAGGTTCGAAAGGGCCTCAATGTTACGCGAATGGAGAATGTCGCAAAGGCTGGTTCTACCCTCGGCCAGTTGCGTTCTGCCTTTGCCGGTTTCGCATTGAGCGACGAGGAACATCACGACTTCATGTCTGCCACCGATGAAGCACGCCGCCGAGAGGCGGAGCGCCGTGGTTCTGAATGATTATTCTCGACACGAACGTGGTTTCGGAAATCACCAAGGCGAATTTGTCTCCAAGCGTCGGCGAATGGTTTGAGCGGCAGGAGATGGAGAGCCTGTATCTCTGCTCTCCAGTTCTGATGGAGCTGTCCTATGGTGCGGAAAAGGTGCTGTTGAGGGATCGTTCAAAACGATTTCTCGAAGGTCTCGAATCTCTTATGGGGCATCAATTTCAGGGTCGTATCTTGCAGCTCGATCAAGACAGTGCGCTGTTAACGGGCCGCATTCGGGCCCGCCGTGAGCGTACGGGCCATCAAATTTCCGTCCAGGACGCCATGATCGCCGCCATCTGCGTTGCGAATGGTGCGACATTGGCAACGCGCAATACAAAAGATTTCGAAGGGCTTGATCTCAAGCTCATAAACCCGTTTGAAGGCGGCTAGCATTTGATCCCGATAGCGCTCGGGTCACTCGAAACCTGATATCTTAGCCGGATGGATCGCATGTCGCTCAGCATCATTTTTATGGGAACGCCTGAATTCTCCGTGCCGACTTTGCGGTCCCTGATCGATGTCGGCCACAAGGTTCGCGCCGTTTACACCCAGCCGCCGCGCCCCGGTGGCCGGCGGGGCTTGGACCTGCAGAAGTCGCCGGTGCATCAGGCGGCGGATTTGCTCGGCCTGCCGGTATTCACACCTGTCAATTTCAAGGACACGGACGAGCGCCAGCGGTTTCGCGATCTGGATGCCGATGTCGCCGTCGTTGTCGCCTATGGCCTGCTGCTGCCGGAAGCGATCCTTACGGGTACGCGCCTTGGCTGCTACAACGGCCATGCCTCGCTGTTGCCGAGGTGGCGCGGCGCCGCCCCGATCCAGCGTGCGATCATGGCTGGCGACCAAAAGACCGGCATGATGGTGATGAAGATGGACAAGGGGCTCGATACCGGCCCGGTCGCGCTCACACGCGAGGTCGAGATCGGCAACACGATGACATCAGGCGAACTCCACGACAGGCTGATGCTGGTCGGCGCAAAGGCGATGGCGGAAGCCATGAACAAGCTGGAGCATGACGAGCTGCCGCTGACTGCCCAGCCAGCCGAAGGCGTTCTCTATGCCGCCAAGATCGACAAGGGCGAAACGCGCATCGATTTCGGCAAGCCTGCGGCCGACGTTCACAATCATATTCGCGGCCTGTCGCCCTTCCCCGGCGCCTGGTTCGAGGCCGAGATCGCCGGCCGTCCGGAGCGTATCAAGGTGCTCGGCTCGGAACTGGCAGACGGCGGCGGCACGTCTGGCCATGTCCTGACCGACGATCTCGTCATTGCCTGCGCCTCCGGCGCCATCAGGCTGACGAAGCTGCAGAAGGCTGGCGGCAAGCCGTTGGCGGCAGCCGATTTCCTCCGCGGCACGCCGATCGCGCCGGGCAGCGTGCTTGCCTCGGAGCAGGTCTGATGCCGCGTTATAGAATGACCGTCGAATATGACGGCATCCCCTATGTCGGCTGGCAGCGCCAGGAAAACGGCCCCTCCGTGCAGGGGGCGATCGAAGGCGCGATTCTCTCCTTGACGGGCGAGACGGTTTCGATCCGTGGCGCGGGGCGTACCGATTCCGGCGTGCATGCCATGGGTCAGGTCATGCATGCCGACCTCTCCAAGGAGTGGAAGACCTATACGCTGCGCAATGCGCTCAACGCCCATCTGCGGCTTGCAGGCGATCGGGTCGCCATTCTCGATATCGTCGAGGTCGATGCAAGTTTCGACGCTCGCTTTTCGGCCATCCGCCGCCATTATCTCTATCGCATCATCGCCCGCCGTGCTCCCCTGGCGCTCGAAGCCGGACGCGCGTGGTGGGTGCCGAAGGACATGGATCACGAGGTCATGCATAGGGCGGCCCAGACCCTGGTCGGCCTGCATGATTTCACCACCTTCCGTTCGGCGCATTGCCAGGCAAACAGTCCTGTGCGTACCCTCGATCGGCTGGATGTGACGCGCAGCGGCGAGCTGATCGAAATCCACGCCACGGCGCAAAGCTTCCTGCACAATCAGATCCGCTCCTTCGCCGGCACGCTGAAGCTCGCGGGCGAGGGCAAGTGGACACCCGACGATGTACGTGCGGCGCTTGAGGCCAAGGATCGCAAGGCCTGCGGCCCCGTCGCTCCGCCCGATGGGCTCTATTTCATACAGGTGGACTATCGCGATGGCGCCGGTTTGCCGGGCGATGGCGAAAGTGCAGATGACGGCGAGGATCTGTCGTAGTCCGTAGCAACCGTCTCAGCCCGGTGGATAGACGCCGAGGAAGCGCTGCAGGAAATCCGTCAGCAGCATGGTCGGGATGAGCAGCACCAGCGTCAGCGTGCCGATGAACAGCGGATACGTGCCGCAGATCATTCTGAGCATGCGCGCCAGCGAAAAGATGATCGCCATCATCAACGCCAGCCATAGCAGCGCCACGAGCCCGCTGGAGCCTGGAATGAAGGCGATCAAGGCGATGAGCAGGGCGTTGAGATAGGATGTTGGCACGCCGAGCCAGTTCACCACGACGACGATCGGCGCGAATTTCTCACCGAAGCGGAAAAACAGCAGCAATACGCCGGCAAGGACGAGTGGCACCAGCCAGTTCGCTGCCTCGACCAGCGCGAGGCGCAGGAAGAAGGCGAGACCGGTCGCTGTCTCGGGCGGCATGGCGCGCAGATAGGCCTGTTGCCACCACAGCCAGGAAATGCCGATCGACGGCAGGCTCCAGAAGATCGCCCAGAAGGAGCGCAGCATGCCGCGGTCCGATATGTCCAGATACTGGAAGCCGCGTGCATCCATGCGTATCAGCAGCCAGAGGCCGGACAGGTAATATTGGACTTCCTTAAAGCTCGGCATTCTCGAACCAGCGCTGGATGAAGGTCTGGTAGATCCCGGTCAGCGTTTCGAGATCCGAGACTGCCACGCGTTCGTCGACCATATGCATGGTCTGGCCGACGAGGCCGAATTCGACGACCGGGCAATAATCCTTGATGTAGCGGGCGTCAGACGTGCCGCCGGTGGTCGAAAGCGCCGGCCTTTGGCCGGTGACGTTTTCGACCGCGGAAGAGAGCGAGGCGATCAGCGCATTGTTGCGCGTCAGGAAGACCTGGCTCGGGCGCTCCGACCAGACGATGTCATATTTCGCCGGAGGGCGCCCGGGGCGCAGCGTCTGGTCGGCCGCAGCCGCATCCAGGCGAGCCAGGATTTCGGCCTTCAGCGCATCGGCCGTCCAGGTGTCGTTAAAGCGGATGTTGAAGGTCGCGGTCGCCTTGGCGGGGATGACGTTGGTGGCCGCATTGCCGACGTCGATCGTCGTCACTTCGAGGTTCGACGGCTGGAAATTGTCCGTGCCGGCGTCGAAGGGCGGATCGAGCAATGCCTCCGTCAGCTTGATGATGCTGCGCACCGGGTTGTCGGCCAGGTGCGGATAGGCGGCATGACCCTGCACGCCATGGACGGTGATGACGCCCGAGATCGAGCCGCGGCGGCCGATCTTGATCATGTCGCCAAGCCGGTCGGGGTTGGTCGGTTCGCCGACGAGCGACGCATCCCATGTCTCGCCGCGCTCGGCCGCCCATTGCAGCAGCTTCACCGTGCCGTTGATCGCCGGTCCCTCTTCGTCGCCGGTGATCAGGAAGGAGATCGAGCCGGCGGGCTTGCCATGTTTTTCGATATGGCGGGCCACGGCCGCCGCGAAACAGGCAATGCCGCCCTTCATGTCGACGGCGCCGCGGCCGAAAAGCTCGCCATCGGCGATTTCGGCGGCAAAGGGCGGGTGGCTCCAGGAAGCGGCATCGCCGACAGGCACGACATCCGTATGCCCGGCAAACATCAGATGTGGTCCATCCGTGCCGAGCCGCGCGTAGAGGTTTTCGATATCGGGCGTTCCGGGCTCGCTTGCCGTCATGCGCTCGACCTTGAAGCCGAGTGGCAGCAGCATGTCGGCAAGCGCGGTCAAGGCACCGCCTTCGGCCGGTGTGACGGAGGCACAGCGAATGAGGGTCTGCAGATTGGTGACGGGATCGGTAACGGTCATCGGAGGCAACTTATCCGGCGGGAAATGGCAAAGCGATGGCAAGGATCGGGGATGAGTCGAAAATCCTTGCCGCGATTCCAGCAATCGCACAGGCATGCTCACCCGGCAAGCATGAGGGAAGCGCGATATGGCAACCGCGCTTCCAAAAATTTGCGAAATCAGTCGCGCAACAGCTCGTTGATGCCGGTCTTCGAGCGGGTCTTCTCATCGACGCGCTTGACGATGACGGCGCAATAGAGACTCGGAGCCGGCTGGCCGTTTGCCATGGTGTTGCCGCTCGGCAGCGCGCCGGCGACGACGACCGAGTAGGGGGGGACTTCGCCGTAGGTGATCTCGCCGGTGGCGCGATCGACGATCTTGGTCGACTTGCCGATGAAGACACCCATGCCGAGCACCGATCCCTCGCGGACGATGCAGCCTTCGACGACTTCGGAGCGGGCGCCGATGAAGCAATTGTCTTCGATGATCGTCGGGCCGGCCTGCATCGGCTCCAGCACGCCGCCGATGCCGACGCCGCCGGAAAGATGCACATGCTTGCCGATCTGGGCGCAGGAGCCGACCGTCGCCCAGGTGTCGACCATCGTACCTTCGCCGACATGGGCGCCGAGGTTGACGAAGGACGGCATCAGGATGGCGTTGGGAGCGATATAGGCGGAATGACGCACGACGGCGTTCGGCACGGCGCGGAAGCCGGCTTCGCGGAAGCGGTTCTCACCCCAGCCCTCGAACTTCGAGGGAACCTTGTCCCACCAGGTGGCGCCGCCGGAGCCGCCTTCGACGATTTTCATGTCGTTCAGGCGGAAGGAGAGCAGAACCGCTTTCTTGAGCCACTGGTTGACGGTCCAGTTGCCGTCCGCACCGCGCTCGGCCACGCGAACCTTGCCGCTATCAAGGAGATTGAGCGCCGTCTCGACGGCGTCGCGGACTTCGCCGCGCGTCGACGTGTTCACATTGTCGCGATTGTCGAATGCAGCCTCGATGGACTTTTCGAGGGAGGCGAGGTCGGTAGCGCTCATGGGAATTCCTTACAACGTCAGGGCCTATCGTGATTTCCGGATAATGGTCCGGAAACGGTCGATAGGTCCTATAGCATGGAGTACGAAAATGGAATGTCTTTTCCGCGGCGATTGAGCTTGGATTCAAGGCGTTGTAGGGGCATATGCAAGAGCTTGGCTATTTCTGTTTGCGGATGGAAACGGCCCGTGATGATCGATTTGAAAGGCATGAATAGATGAGCAAGGGCAAGAACGGCAGGCTGAGGCGCAAGGATGGGGTTTGGGACCCGTTGAAGACGAGTTCGGCGGACAAGCAGCGCGCCGAGTCCGTGCCACGCACGCCGCAGTCGATGTCGCCTTCCTACCGGCTTGCCTATGCCGACGAGGATTTCCTCTGCCGTGAGGAATTGCGGCCGATCCGCCTGCAGCTGGAATTGCTGAAGACCGAGATGTCCCTGACCGAGCGCGGCATCAAGTCGACCGTCGTCATGTTCGGCGGCGCGCGCATTCCGGCGCCGGGCACCAACGCATGGGCTGCCCGCAACGACGTCCAGCGCGCCAATCTTGAAGCGGCATCGGTCTACTACGAGGAGGCGCGCAAGTTCGCCCGGCTCTGCTCCCGCTATTCAGCCGGCTTCGATTACCACGAATACGTCGTCGTCACCGGCGGCGGCCCGGGCGTGATGGAGGCGGGCAATCGCGGCGCGGCCGAAGAAGGGGCGCCGTCGATCGGCCTCAACATCGTGCTGCCGCACGAGCAGGCGCCGAACGCCTATGTAACGCCGGAACTCAGCTTCAATTTCCACTATTTCGCGATTCGCAAGATGCACTTCATGGTGCGCGCCAAGGCGATCGCGGTATTCCCGGGCGGCTTCGGCACGCTCGACGAACTGTTCGAGTGCCTGACGCTGATCCAGACGGGCCGCATGGAGCGCCTGCCGCTCATCCTCTTCGGCGAGAAGTTCTGGCGCAGCATCATCAATTTCGACGCGCTGGCCGAGTTCGGCACCATCGCGCCCGACGATGTGAACCTCATCAGCTTTGTCGATACAGCGGATGAGGCGTGGAAGATCGTCACAGACTTCTACGAACACGACAACGGGCACTGACAACGAAAGCCCGCCGTCGCATGGGCGAGGGCGGGCTTTCGTTCATGGAGCTGTTGCTGGAGCGATCGGCTTAAAGCAGCGGCCGGCCCGGCATATCGTCCAGGTTGACCACGCCGTCGTGGTTGCGGTCCAGCCGGTCGAAGAGCTTGTTCATGGCGTCTTCGGCTTCCTTCTTGCTGATCTGGCCGCTCTGGTCGGTATCGGCAAAGCGGAAGATCATCGCGCCACGCATGAAGCCGCCTTCGTGCATGAAGCGGCCATGCGGCCCGTGATGGCGATGGCCTTCGCCGCCCTTGTCGTTGTCATTGTCGTTTTGAGCCTGGTCGCTCTTGGACTGGTCGGCGGGAGCCTGATTGCCCTGCGCCTGATTGCCTTGAGCTTGGTCGCTGCCCTGAGCCTGGCCATTTTGTGTCTGATCGCCATCGGCCTTGGCATGCTCGGCGCGCCACTGCTTCATCTGCTCCTGGCGGTAGGCGCGATATTCGCCGGGGGTGATTTCGCCATCGTGATTGACATCGATCTGGTCGAAGATCTTGTCGACACCCGCCTTGACTTCGTCCTTGGTGAGCTTCGTATCGCCGGGATTGCCGAATTCCTTCAGCATGCGCACGTAAAGGACTTCAGGCGAAAAATGTGGTCTGTGCCAGCGGCCTTGATGATGATGCCTGCCCTGGCCGTCGCCATCATGCGAGGCGGCGAGTGCTACCTGCGCGGCACCACCCAGAAGCAGGGTTGCGGAAAGTCCGGCCAGAAGAAGTTTTTTCCCGTTCATCGCTTTTCCTTTCGTGTCGAGGAATGGTCAAACGATACGGCTGGTCGTTGAAAACGACCAATTAAACCTCTGTAAGGCGCATGAAACTTTGGTAACCCCGTTCTAATGAATGGTTAAACCAGCGCCTTGAGAAAAGCGGTGAGATCGTCGGTCACATAGTCGATGTGATCGTCTTCGCCGGTCGTGCGTTCCCACCATTCGACGACGGCCGTCTCCAGATTTTGCGGCACGAGCAGCACCGTCTTCATGCCGAGCGCCTTGGGGACGGTGAGATTGCGTGGCAGGTCCTCGAACATGACGGCCCTCTTCGTGTCGACTCGATTGAGGCTCATGAACTTGTCATAGGTCGTGCCGGCCGGCTTCGGCACGTAGTCCGCCGCAACGATATCGAAAATATCATCAAACCCGTCGAGGATGCCGAGAGCGCCTGCCGTCGCCTGGGCGTGTTTGACGCTGCCGTTGGTGAAGATGAACTTGCGTCCCGGCAGCGCCTTGATGGCGGCGGCAAGCTCCGGCTGCGGCGTCAGCGCCGAATAGTCGATCGCATGCGCCTTCTCCAGGAAGTCGTTGGGGTCGATGCCATGATGGATCATCAGTCCCTGCAGGGTCGTGCCGTGCTCGAGATAATATTGCTTCTGCAGCTTGCGGGCGTCTTCACGCTCCATCTGCAGGAGAGCGGAAACATAAGCCGTCATGTTCTTGTCGATCTGGGCGAAGAGATCGACATGATGCGGATAAAGCGTGTTGTCGAGATCGAACACCCAATCGCGGATGTCGGAGAAATCTGATGGCTGGGATAGGTTTTTTGTCTGGCTCATGCGGTCTTATCGCACGCCCTCTCGCGCAAGGGGAAGGAAAATAATCATGCTGCGGCATCTCAGCCTTTTTGGGGAGATTGCCGTGTGATCCAATGCCGGCTATGATTTTATCATTGATTTCCGGGGTTTTACTCTATTTGCCATGTGAGGGAGAGCCCAGGCTCTTTTGGGTCGCGGAGGGGATGCGATGAGTCAGGTGGAAAAGGCGCAGGAATTCGCGCGGCTGCACAAGAAGGGTGAGCCGCTGATCCTTTTCAATATTTGGGATGCAGGCTCTGCCAAGGCTGTCACCGAGGCCGGAGCGAAGGCGCTGGCGACGGGTAGCTGGTCGGTTGCAGCCGCCAATGGCTTCGGCGACGGTCAGGCAATCCCGCTATCGCTGCTGGCGGTGACCGCCCGGCTGATTTCCGTGACGAGCCCCTTGCCGCTGTCGGTCGATTTCGAGGGCGGCTATGCCGTCGAACCCGAGGAAGTCGCCGCCAATGTCGAAAAGATCATGGATCACGGCGCCATCGGTATCAATTTCGAGGATCAGGTGATCGGCGGGCAGGGTGTTCACCCCATCGAGACGCAGGCTGCGCGCATCCGCGCGATACGGGAAATGGCCGATCGCCGCGAGATACCGTTGTTCATCAACGCCCGCACCGATCTTTTCCTGCAGGAAAGCGACACGGCGCATCATCAGCTCCTGCTGGACGAAGCCTATCAGCGCGCCGATGCGTTTGCCGAGGCCGGCGCCAGCGGCTTCTTTGCACCGGGGCTTGCCGAGCCGGAATTGATCGGCGCCCTGTGCGAACGCTCGCCGCTGCCGGTCAACATCATGGTGCGGCCGACGACACCCGACAACGATACCATGGCAAGGCTGGGCGTCAGCCGCATCAGCTATGGACCGGCGCCCTACCGTTCGATCATGGGAATGCTGAAAAGCGAAGCCGAAGCGATCTACCGGCCGGCTTGAGCATAGTAGGAAGCAACAAACCCAGCTTCGACAGGTGGGTGCATTTAGGCAAACGACGACAGGAGCGAATATGTCCGAGCGCGACGCCAAGCTCCACGGTTGCTGGCGATTGATTTCTATGGATACTGAGCTTCAGGATTCAGGGGAGCGCAGTCAACCGTGGGGCGACCACCCCAATGGCTACCTTATTTTCGGCTCCGATGGGCGAATGATGGTACTGGTGACCGCACAGATGAGGGAGCCGGGGAGTACAGACGAAAAACTGGTGGGACTTTTCCGCACATTGATGGCCTATACCGGACGCTATCGGATAGAGGGGGATAGGTTCATCACAAAGATCGACTCATCTTGGAATGAAGCCTGGAACGGCAGCGAGCAGGAGCGAATCTACAAGCTTGATGGAGACACGCTCGAGGTTTCTACCGCCTGGATGCCGAACCCGTTGGTGTCGGGAAATCCTATAGGAAGGGCTGTTCTTAGTTTTAGACGCGAGTAATTTCCCTTACGCTGAGTTCGCAGCTGGTCGCTGGTTTGCAGCCATAACATAACCCCGCCCGCTGACCATGTGGCCGGAGGGTTTTGGTCCAAGCCATCGTGATGTCCATTGTGCTTCGCAACCCAACGGAATCACGACGGATTGAAATCACTCGATTTCTTTTTCAATCAGCCTCTAAGACGCCGCTGCCTTTAAGGGACGATCAGCGTGCCGGCACCGCGCTCGGTGAAGATTTCGAGCAGCACCGAATGCGCCGTCTTGCCGTTGAGGATGACGACGCCCTGAACACCAGCCTTGATGGCGTCGATGCAGGTTTCCACCTTCGGGATCATGCCGCCGGAAATCGTGCCGTCGGCGATCAGCGCATGCGCCTGTGCCACGGAAAGTTCCTTGATGAGCTGGCCCTGCTTGTCGAGGACGCCCGGAACGTCGGTCAGGAAGAGCAGGCGCGTGGCGCTGAGCGCACCGGCGATCGCGCCGGCAAAGGTGTCGGCATTGATGTTGTAGGTCGCGCCATCGCGGCCGGGAGCAACCGGGGCGATGACCGGGATCATCTCGGACTTGGCAAGCAGGTCGAGCAGGGTGCGGTCGACTTCGACCACCTCGCCGACGAAGCCGAGATCGAGCACGCGCTCGATGTTCGAATCCGGGTCCTTGATGGTCTTGTGCGCCTTTTCGGCGAAGACCATGTTGCCGTCCTTGCCGCAAAGGCCGATCGCCCATTCGCCGGTCTGGTTGATCAGCGCGACGATTTCCTTGTTGATCGAGCCGGCGAGCACCATTTCGACGATCTCGACCGTCTTCTGGTCGGTGACGCGCAAGCCGCCCTCGAATTTCGATTCGATACCCATCTTCGTCAGCATGGCGCCGATCTGCGGGCCGCCGCCATGGACGACGATCGGGTTGACGCCCGATTGCTTCAGAAGCGCGATGTCGGCGGCAAAGGCCTTGCCGAGTTCGACGTTACCCATGGCATGGCCACCGTATTTCACGACGATGGTCTTGTTTTCGTAACGCTGCATATAGGGCAGCGCCTGTGCGAGCAGGTTGGCTTGGAGTTCGCTTTGGGCTTCGGACATGGTGCACCCTTCGGAATTGATCGCGGCCTTTTATCTCAAGTTTTTGACAGAGGGAATAATGATGTCGGCATTAGTTGACGCTATGTCACATTTGCGTCGCCGAAATTGATGGTGCAGACACGTTTGCCGACGCCAAGTTTTCTTCTAAAGATAGTGCAGGCGTTGAAACCGGGGATTTGGATGGCGAGCGAGGAGACGGAAGCGCTGATCGGTCGCGTCGCGATGCGCGATCAGAAGGCCTTTGCCGCGCTCTATAAGCGCACCAGTCCGAAACTTCTTGGCGTTTGCCTGCGTATCGTCGGCAATAAGGCGGATGCGGAAGAGATTTTGCAGGAAGTCTATATCAAGGTCTGGCAGCGGGCCGAGCAATTTGCTGTTGCGGAAGGGCCGGCCATACCCTGGCTGACGACGATCGCGCGCAATCGAGCCATCGATTTCATCCGCGCCCGAAAGCCGGTGGCCGACGAAATAGACGCCGCCTACGATCTCGCCGACCTGGAACCGGGCCCCGAAGAGCAAGCAATTGTGAAGGGGGAGGGCAGGCGGATTGACAGGTGCATGGAAGAGTTGGAAGCTGATCGCGCACGGGCTGTTCGCAGCGCCTATGTCGAGGGCTTGAGCTATCAGGAGCTCGCCGACCAACACGCTGTGCCATTGAATACTATGCGCACCTGGCTGCGCCGAAGCCTGATCAGACTGAGAGAGTGCATGGACCGATGAGTACGCCCGATCAAAGTAAGGGAGGCCGCTCCCGCGATGAAGTCCTGGCCGGAGAATATGTGCTTGGCGTGCTCTCCCTGGAGGACCGGCAGAAGGTCGAGCGACGCATGCGCAACGACCGCCAGTTTGCCGCGATCGTCAGCCGCTGGGAGCAGAACCTCTCGGAATTCAACGAGGAATACGAAGCGGTGACGCCTGCAGCCGCCGTGTTTCCGAAGATCGAAAAGCGGATTTTCGGCGAGGCCGCCCTCGGCGCGCATCTCTGGAATTCGCTGACGCTCTGGCGCTCGGTCGCCTTCGGCTCGCTGTTTCTGGCTGCCGGCGTCCTTGTCTTCGCCATCACGAACGAGGGCGGCTTGCCCACGAGCCCCGGCAAGCAGCTGACCGCGTCCCTTGCCGGCCAGAACAGCCCGTTCAATCTTCTCGCCAATTATGATGTCGCCAACGGACGTTTGAAGGTGACGCCGGTTGCCGCCGGCAAGCCCGAGGAGAAGTCGCTGGAGCTCTGGCTGATTCGCGGTAGCGATCCCGCCGAGGCATTGGGCATCCTGCCGGCGACCGGCGATGGCGAAATCGTCCTGCCGCCGGAACTTCACGGTAAATTGACCGAGGGCGCGATCATCGCCATCAGCGTCGAACCCTTCGGCGGCTCGCCGACCGGCAAGCCGACAGGCGATGTGGTCGCCTCCGGCACGATCCATTTGCCCTGAGAAGTTTCGTCTCGCGAAAAGCGATCGCGGCTGAAACTCTTTGTCCGGGTGCTCCGTATCTTCTTCCGACCCCGCCCGATCGGGGCAACAGAGAGGAAGAGGAAACGTTATGATCAGGACCGTGTTTCGCATTGCTGCCGTCGGCGCAATGCTGTCAGCCGCAACCAGCCTTGCCTATGCCAAGGACCCGATGGTGGGTGGCGCGGCAATGTATCCCAGCAAGAACATCATCCAGAATGCGGTGAACTCCAAGGACCACACGACGCTGGTCGCGGCCGTCAAGGCTGCCGGCCTCGTCGACACGCTGGAAGGCAAAGGCCCGTTCACGGTCTTTGCTCCAACCAACGAAGCATTCAAGAAACTGCCACCCGGCACGGTTGAAACGCTGCTGAAGCCGGAAAACAAGGCAACGTTGACGAAAATCCTGACCTGCCATGTCGTCGCCGGTGACGATATGGCTGCCGCCATCAAGAAAATGTCGATGAGCAACGGCGGCGAATATGATCTGAAAACGGTCGGCGGCTGCACGATCAAGGCCATGGAAAAAGGTGGCAAGCTGACGCTGACCGACGAAGCCGGCGGCACCGCTCATATCACCATCGCCGACGTCAAGCAGTCGAACGGCGTGATCCATGTCGTCGACAAGGTGTTGTTGCCGAAAATGTAATCCTCCGCGGCAACACGGCCGCCGCCCCCCTGACGCGGGGCTGGGAGCGGCGGCCTCATTGACGTGGTACAATGTTTCAGACCGGAATGCCGACCGTGAGGCCGATGGCCTCGCGCAGTTCCTGAAGGCCGACGCCCTTTTCCGAAGAGGTCGCGAGAATGCCCGGATAGGCGGCCGGGCGCTTGCGGATTTTTTCGGCGGTATCGGCCAGCAGCCTCGGCAGGCCCGCCTCCTTGATCTTGTCGGTCTTTGTCAGCACGATCTGATAGGAGACGGCCGCCTTGTCGAGCAGGCCCAGGACCTCCTCGTCGTTCTTCTTGATGCCGTGGCGGCTGTCGATGAGGACATAGACGCGCTTCAGCGTGGAACGGCCACGCAGATAGTCGAAAACGAGCTTCGTCCAGGCATCGACCTGTTCTTTCGGCGCTTCGGCATAGCCGTAGCCGGGCATATCGACCAGAGCCATCGGCGGCAGGTCGCCACCTTCGCCCGAAAAGCCGTCGGGAACGAAATAGTTGAGTTCCTGCGTGCGCCCCGGCGTATTCGAGGTCCGTGCCAGACCCTTGTGTCCAACGAGGGCATTGATCAGCGACGACTTGCCGACGTTGGAGCGGCCGGCAAAAGCAACTTCCAACGGTCCTTCCGGCGGCAGAAATTTCATCGCCGGCACGCCGCGGATGAAAATCCACGGACGCCCGAAAAGCGGCTTGTCGTCTTTTGTCGTCTGGTCTGCCATTTGCTCGATCTTTGCTTGGTTCAGTGGACTGGCTTCAAGCTTTTGCCCTCGAAAGTCAAGTTTTGATCGGCATGCGGTTTCGTGCCGGCGCGCTTCATTGTCGGTACAAGGGGCATGCAACGACTAACCGCAGCACTTGGCAGCATTGGCCGACCCACAGCAGGTGGCGGCTTGCGCCTGCTCTGCAGTCAGCCACCGGTCACGTGGCTTGCAACTAGCGGTGCGGGGAGTGAGTTCGACATACGCCGCGCCATCGCTGATAACGGGAGTTGACGCGCAGTAAAGCTGCATCGGCTGTACCCCGTCGCTGACCTCAAAGGTCAGCCTGGCAGAACCGTTGAGTTGCACGTGTTCGGAAACTTTGCGGATAATCGCAGCGAACTTGGCCGCTGGCATATGCGTGCGGTCGCCTTCCTCGATATCCCAAAGCTGCACGAAAATTTCAGCCCACGCTTCCGAGTTGGCGCCGCAGTCCAGGGCGGCAAACTGCCCGGCTTTGACTTCCGTGACATGGTATCCGCGCCTCACCGACCGGCCGTCATAGCGGAATATAAGCGGCAGATCGCGGCAGGTGGCCAAGGTTTCGAGCAGAAGGCCAAGGTTGACATCGGAAGATTGGGCCTTGTCGATCATATTCATTTGAGATATTCCTCATTTCAATATTTCAAGGATTATTGAATTATGGATGAACGTCAAGCCCTCACATCGTTCGGCGCGCTCTCGCAGGAGAGCCGCCTGCAGATCGTCCGCATGCTCGTCGTTGCCGGTCCCGACGGCATGGCTGCAGGCACGATTGCAGAGAGACTCGAAGTGTCGCCATCGAATGTCTCGTTCCATCTCAAGGAACTGGATCGGGCCGGCCTCGTCAGTCAACAGCGGGAATCCCGCTCTATTGTCTACACGGCCAATTACGATGCGCTTGGAGATCTCGTCCGCTTCCTGATGGAAGATTGCTGCGCGGGGCATCCCCAGGTCTGCACGCCGGCGGTGCAGGTCGCTGCCTGCTGTTTATCCACGCGGGAAACCGTTCGATGAATGTGTTGATCCGGTTCGGGACGTAAAACCATGACGTCTTTTCCGCTTTCGCGCCGGCTTGCCGCTGAGGCGTTGGGGACTGCCCTTCTCGTCGCGACGGTCGTGGGCTCGGGCATCATGGCGGATAGGCTGACGAGCGATACGGCGCTTGCGCTGCTCGCCAATACGCTGTCCACGAGTGCGATCCTCGTCGCGCTGATCATCGTCCTCGGGCCGATATCCGGCGCTCACTTCAACCCGGCCGTATCGCTGGTTTTCACGATTCGTCGCGAACTGACCGCGATGTCGGCTCTGAGCTACATCATCGTGCAAATCCTTGGTGGCATTACCGGGACGATCCTCGCGCATGCCATGTTCGAACAACCGTTGCTACAGGTCTCGACAACCATCCGCAGCGGCGGCGCGCAATGGCTCTCCGAGGTGATCGCCGCTTTCGGCCTTGTCTTCATCATCCTTACCGGCCTGCGGTTCCGCTCCGGCGCCGTGTCATGGCTGGTGGGCCTCTACATCACGGCTGCATACTGGTTCACCGCTTCCACCTCCTTCGCCAATCCGGCTGTGGCAATCGCCCGCTCGCTGACGAATAGCTTTGCCGGCATTCGCCCTGTCGACCTGCCTGGCTTTATCGTCGCGGAAATCCTCGGCGCATTGCTGGCGCTGATGCTTGCGCAATGGCTGCTGATGGACGTTCGCAATCTTCGACCTCTCCCGGAAAAGGAGCCCATGCCATGACCATGGACGTGACGATCTATCACAATCCCGATTGCGGTACCTCGCGCAACACCCTGGCGATGATCCGCCATGCGGGCATCGAGCCGCGCGTCATCGAGTATCTGAACAATCCGCCAAGTCGCGATGATCTGGTCAAGATGATTGCCGATGCGGGTTTGACCGTCCGGCAGGCGATCCGCGAAAAGGGCACGCCCTACGCCGAGCTCGGTCTCGGCAATCCTGAGCTCACCGATGCCCAGTTGCTCGATGCCATGTTGGCCTGTCCGATTCTGATCAACCGTCCGTTCGTCGTCACGCCAATGGGCACGCGTCTTGCCCGGCCTTCGGAAGTTGTTCTGGATATCCTGCCCGACACGCATAAAGGCTCTTTCACCAAGGAAGATGGCGAGCAGGTTCTCGATGCCGAAGGCAAGCGTCTTGCCTGAACGGGTGTCTCTTCTTGCCCCGTTCGTCCTGGCATTCGCTATGGAGAATATCGGAATTACGCCGTCACTTGCCATCACCGCAGCTCTGGGTGGGCTTTCCACCGTTGCTTTGTCGTCTATCGCAGCATTGCGATGACGGCTATGGCCGGCGGATGCTTGCCGCCCGCGCCTCTTCGATGGCTGAGTTGCTCTCGGATTTCCTGCCGCCAAATAAAGAAAAGCCCCACCGAAGCGGGGCTTTTCCGTTTATTTCGATGGGGCCGGTTTTCGTTTGAAGAGGCTCTTCAGATTGTCGAAGAGCTCCAACTTTACACCGTGGCGCTTCATGATGATCGACTGCTGGATGACCGAGAGCGTGTTGTTCCAGGCCCAGTAGATCACGAGACCGGCCGGGAAGCTCGCCAGCATGAACATGAATACCAGCGGCATCCAGTTGAAGATCATCGCCTGGGTCGGGTCCGGCGGCGTCGGGTTCATGCGCATCTGCAGGAACATGGTGACGCCCATGATCAGCGGCCAGACGCCGAGATGCAGGAAGGTCGGAGCCGCGAAAGGCAGCAGGCCGAACAGGTTGACGATCGAGGTCGGGTCCGGGGCGGAAAGGTCCTGAATCCAGCCGAAGAACGGTGCGTGGCGCATTTCGATGGTGATGTAGATCACCTTGTAGAGCGAGAAGAAGATCGGGATCTGCAACAGCACCGGCCAGCAGCCCGCGATCGGATTGATCTTCTCTTCCTTGTAGAGCTGCATCGTCGCCTGCTGCAGCCCCATTCGGTCGTCTCCGAACTTGGCTTTGAGCTCTTCCATCTTCGGCTGCATGCGCTTCATGTTCGCCATGGAGGCATATTGCCGGCTGGCGAGCGGGAAGAAGAGCGCCTTGACGACGATGGTGGTGCAGAGGATTGCGACGCCGAAGTTGCCGAAGTAGCGGAAGAAGAAGTCCATCAGCTTGAACATCGGCTTGGTGATGAAATAGAACCAGCCCCAGTCGATCAGGCGGTCGAAACGCGGGATCGAGTAGCTGGTCTCGTAGCGGTCGATGACCGGAACTTCCTTGGCGCCGGCAAAGACCAGGTTCTTCAGATCCTGCGACTGGCCGGGAGCGATGGTGACGGCATCCTGCTTGTAATCGGCCTGATAGCGCGGCGTACCGTCGGTAAAGTGCGAGAAGCGTGCGTCGTAAGCCGTCGACTGCGGCGGCACGATGGTTGCAGCCCAGTATTTGTCCGTCATGCCGAGCCAGCCGCCGGTCGCCTTGGCGGGCGTCGTGGCTTCCTTTTCGGTTGCCGCATATTTGGTCTCGATCAGGCCGTCGTCGCCGATGACGCCGATGAAGCCTTCATGCAGGACATAGGCGGACGGCGTCTCGGGCTTGTTGTAGCGGGTAACGCGGCCGTAGCTCGACAGCGAAACAGGCGCCTGGCCGCTGTTGGTGATCTTGTCGGTGATCGTGAACATGTAGCGATCGTCGACAGAGATCGTGCGGCTGAAGGTGATGCCCTTGTCGTTGGTATAGGAGAGCGTCACCGGCGTCTTGTCGGTCAGCTTGTCGCCGCTTGCCAGTTTCCACACGGTGGACGGGCCGGGGACGGCGCCTGTCGCATCGCTGCCGACATAGCCGAGTTCGGTAAAGTAGCCGTCCTTGGTGTCGGCCGGGCTGAACAGCGTGATGATCGGGCTGCTCTTGCTGACGGTCTCGTGATAGGCCTTGAGCTGAAGATCGTCGAAGCGGGCGCCTTCCAGGTTGATGGAGCCGGCCAGTGCGGGCGTGTCGATGATGACGCGCGACGAAGCGGTCTTGGCGACCGACTGCTCGAGGGTGAGGACCGTCGGCGCCGTCTGACCACCCGCCGGCAGCGAACCGTTCACGGCCGCGCCTGCTGCGGGCGATTGCGTCGTCTGGGCCTGCTGCGCCTGCTGGTGCGCCTTGGCGGCCTGTTCGGCCTGGCGCTGCGCTTCGAGGCGCGGATTCATGTAGAAAAACTGCCAGCCGAGAACGATCAGCACAGACAGTGCAATTGCTATGTAGTAATTGCGTTTGTTTTCCATCATACTTTCCTGGAGCGGTCGTTTTCCGACCGCCGATGTTTCGGCCTGTTTTCGACGCGGCTTACGAGTTCGCTCGCCAATTTTTCGAAAGGCGCGGTCAGCACCTCGCGTCGCGCGACAACCACATAGTCGTGTCCGGGCTGCATTGCAAACCCCGCATGAAGCCGCACGGCTTCTTTCAGCCTGCGCCGCATGCGGTTGCGCTCCACCGCGTTGCCATGTTTTTTGGTGACGGTAAAACCAACGCGGGGGTCGGCGTCGGCAAGCTTGCGGTCCAGCATTTCTATGAGGAAGAAGCTGCCTCTGCGCTTCTCGCCCTCGCGGGCGGCAAGAAACTGCGGCCGGCTTTTCAGCCGCCCGACAGTCTTTTTTGGTCGTTCATTCGTCAATTTGCCCGCCATCCTGGATTATCGGGCACTTCGGCCGTTAGGCCGAAAGACGCTTGCGGCCGCGGTTACGGCGAGCGGAAAGAACCGCACGGCCGCCCTTGGTAGCCATACGCGAACGGAAACCGTGGCGACGCTTGCGGACAAGCTTGGATGGTTGGTAGGTACGCTTCATTTATTTAAACACCGCGGAGTGCGGCCCTTCTTGAGCTTTGCTTCAAAAGCAAGCAGCGTTGTTGATTATGGCGAATGGACTTCTCCCGCAAAAGCAGGCTCCATGACCGGACGTGCGCGGGCTTATAAGGATCAAGGCCCCGGAAGTCAATTATAGCGGCGCAGATTCCTTGTTTTCCGGTTATTTCAACCACCCAGCGAGAACTTTCGCTTCTCCTTCGGGGTTCTGCACCTTGCGTTGAATAATCGATGAAGTAAACTTAAGTAATCTCTTGAATATTATGAGAAATAAGCGGTGCACAGATAAAAGATACTTCAAGGTAACGTTAATGATTTTCGCCGATATCTAGACTGTTGCCGGAAAACCCATCGATTTGTGGGGGATGGGCCGGCGCCGGAGGGATATTGTGAAAATTCGCGGCAAAATAAATCTGCTTGTGTCTGTCATGGCTGGCGCGGCGCTGCTGATCGGCGGCACGGCCCTTTATGCATTGCACCAATATGACCTGAGATTGCAGAGCTACGAGCAGACCGCCAGCCGCGCCTACATGGGCGAGCGCCTGAACCGTTATGTGACCGCGGTGGTCATGGAAGCGCGCGGAATCTACGCCGCGGCCGCGGCAAAGGACTCCAAACCTTTTGCAGATGGGTTGATGGCCGATCTCGACGAGATCGACAAGGTGCTGACGGCCTGGGCGCCGCTGGTTCCGGATACGCAGAAGGCGGAATTCATCAAGCTGCAGGCCCGCGCCCAGGAGTTTCGCACCTTCCGCACCGAGACGGCGCGACTCGGCGTGACGGACGGTCCGGATGCTGCCAGCAAGCAGGGTAACAACGAGGCGAACCGAGCCAATCGCAAGGCCTTCCAGGCCGAGATCGATGCCGTCGTCGTGACGGACAAGGCCGAACTGGCGAAGGCCGAGACGGAGATCGCAGCCTTCCACAACAACGTGCTGTCGATCGTTCTCTGCATCATGATTGCGGGCATCGGCGCAGGCATCGGCCTGGGCGCCTATATCGGCACGGTCCACCTGAGCCGCCCGATCCGCAAGGTAACGGATGCCATCAAGAGGGTCGCGGACGGTCATTTCGATATGGAGGTGCCGTTTGCCGGCCGTCGCGACGAGATCGGCGAGATGGCGGCGGCGGTCGACGTCTTCAAGGAGAACGGCAAGGCCGTGCGTCGTATGAATGCCGAAGAGACGGCCATGCGGGCGAAGAGCGACGAGCTTCAATCGAGCATGTCTCTGGCCGTTTCGGCGGCTGCCGCCGGCGATTTCAGCCATCGCATCGGCAAGGACTATGGCGACGCCAACCTCAACCGCTTCGCTGGCAACGTCAACGAACTGCTTGTCAGCGTCGATACGGGCATCGGCGAAGTCCGCCGCGTCATTGCGAGTCTTGCCGAGGGCGATTTGACGCAGGCGATGAAGGGCGAATTCCAGGGCGCCTTCGCCGAGCTGCAGCAGAACGTCAACACGACATTTGCGACGCTCAAGAGCACGATGCGCGAAGTGCGCGAGACCACCGGCTCGATCAACTCCAACACCAACGAGCTGCGCCACGCCAGCGACGATCTCTCCAAGCGCACCGAACAGCAGGCGGCAGCTCTGGAGGAGACCTCGGCGGCGCTCGATGAGATCACATCCGTCGTGCAGAACTCCACGGAACGGGCGCGCGAAGCGAGTGTCATGGTGAGCGAAGCAAAGGACGACGCCGCACGCTCCGGCACGGTCGTTCGCAACGCCATCGATGCCATGGGGCGTATCGAGCAGGCGTCCGGCGAAATCAGCCAGATCATCGGCGTCATCGACGACATCGCCTTCCAGACCAATCTGCTTGCGCTCAACGCCGGCGTCGAGGCTGCGCGGGCGGGCGAGGCCGGCAAGGGGTTTGCCGTCGTTGCGCAGGAAGTGCGCGAACTTGCCCAGCGTTCCGCGACGGCCGCCAAGGATATCAAGGCCTTGATCGGCAAGTCGGGTGACGAGGTGCAGGTCGGGGTCAAGCTCGTGCAGGCGACCGGCGAAGCGCTGTCGTCCATCGAGGCGCGGGTCCTCAAGATCAACGATCACATCCACTCGATCGCAACGGCGGCACGCGAGCAGGCAACCGGCCTGTCCGAGGTCAACAATGCCGTCAACCAGATGGACGAAGTCACGCAGCGCAACGCAGCCATGGTCGAGGAGACATCGGCCGCAACCCATCGTCTGGCGGGCGAAGCGGATGGCCTTGTCCACCTCGTCTCCCGCTTCAAGGTCGACGCGGTCGCCGGTTTCGCGCCGGTGCCTGCCCGCGCCGAGACGCATCGCCCCGCAGTCTCGCCGGCGCGCCGCATGATCAACAAGGTCGCAACCGCCTTCGGCGGCGGGGCGTCTGCACCTGCCACCGCGACGCAGGGCTGGGAAGAATTCTGATCCTTTCAAAGGGGCCGGCTGATGCGCCCGAATGTCGCGGCCGGCCCTGTTCACTCTTCAAACTGTACAGTCGATTGGAAAAAAGCCCACAATCGCCTATTATGTAGTTTCGATTAAGTCGCCATCAGGTCGCTTTGCAGCGAAGCGGGACAGTTGAAATGGACAGTGGGCAGGACAAGGGCGCCGTAAAGGACGGCAAGGTCGAGAAGGGCCGCCTGTCCCAGTTTTGCCGCCCCACGGGCATTTTCGGCGGCCTTTCCGGCAAGCTCCTCATTCTCACCGTCGTCTTCATTTCTCTGGCGGAAGTGCTGATCTTCGTGCCCTCCGTCGCCAACATGCGGCTGCGCTGGCTCGAGGATCGGCTGAACACGGCCGCCGCCGCCGCCATCGTCATCGATGGCCTGCAGCCCGCGGAATTGCCGCGCGCCCTGCAGAAGGAGACGCTGATGGCCACGGGCACGCGGGCCATCGTCTTGCGCAAGGACGGCACCTCGCGCCTGCTGGCGACGGCTGAAATGCCGGCCTCCGTCGACGAGAAATACGACCTCAGCGACGTGTCCCAGCTCACCGCGATCAAGGATGCGCTCGATACGCTACTGTTCGGCGGCAATCGCATCATCCGCGTTTTCGGTCCGGTCGGCGGCGACGCCAACACTGGTGTCGAGGTCGTGCTGAAGGATACCCGCCTGCGCAACGCGATGCTTGCCTATTCGGTCAGCGTCTTCTTCGTCTCCATCCTGATCTCGCTGTTTACCGCAACGCTGATCTTCTTCGCGATCAACCGCATGATGATCCGGCCGATCCGCCGTCTGACGGACAGCATGCAGGCCTATTCGGACGATCCGGAGGACCCAGGCCGCGTTCTCGTTCCCGAAAAGGGTGGAGACGAACTGGCCGTCGCAGGCCGGCATCTCGCCTCCATGCAGTCGCAGTTGCAGAAAACCCTGAAGCAACAGAAGAACCTTGCGGCACTCGGTTTGGCGGTATCGAAGATCAATCACGACATGCGCAATATCCTCTCGGCCGCGCAACTGATGTCGGACCGTCTGGTCGATGTCGATGATCCGATGGTCAAGCGCTTCGCCCCGAAGCTGCTGCGCACCATCGATCGCGCCGTCGGCTATACGACCGAGGTCCTGTCCTATGGCCAGACCTCGGAATCGGCGCCCCGCCGGCGCAAGATCCGTATATTCGAGCTGATCGAGGAGGTGCGCGATATCCTGGCGATCGATCCGGACACCGGCATAGAATTCGTCGAGCAGCTCAACCCCGATCTGGAGGTCGACGCCGATAGCGAGCAGCTGTTCCGCGTGATCCACAATCTCTGCCGCAATGCTCTTCAGGCACTGATCGCTTTCGCCGAGGCGGAACCGGACAGCGTCAGGCGCATCACGGTTTCGGCACATCGAATCGGCAGCGTCGTCAGCATCACCGTCGACGATACCGGCCCGGGCATGCCGCAAAAGGCGCGAGAGAACCTGTTCACGGCCTTCCGCGGTTCGGCCCGCTCCGGCGGCACTGGCCTTGGCCTGGCGATCGCCCGCGAGCTGGTGCTTGCCCATGGCGGCACGATTGCACTCGTCGAAAAGCCGGCGGCCGGCACGCAGTTCCGCATCGAGATTCCCGACCGCCCGGTTTCCCTCGACGACTATCGCAGCAGAAGCTTGCAAGAAAAGTGATTGTTTTCAGCTGCTTGGCGTCAACATGCACGAAAATCTCGATCTTTTTCAGAAATCCACTTGCATTCCCTCAAGGGACGCTTTAGAGAACCGCCCACGCCAACGGTTTCTTCCGTTTCGGCCACGCACCCGTAGCTCAGCTGGATAGAGCACCAGACTACGAATCTGGGGGTCAGGAGTTCGAATCTCTTCGGGTGCGCCATTTCTTCCTTAAAATCTCGATTTGATTCCTGCGCAGCGGCTTGGCGCAAGCCCTGGTGTTGTTCGGCATAGTTCTCGTCCGGCAAATCGTATCGCCGCGTGGCGGTCGTCTCGTGTTCCGGCTTTGCACTATCTGTCTCAGACAGCGCAGCGCGGTCCAGCAGTCGCGACCTTAGATCCATATCTTCGCTCAACGATGAATTGGGTTCATGGACAGAATGAATGCGGATCATTTGAGCCAGTGAACGTTGAGTTATATGCTTCCTTCAACACAGGAAGGAAGAACCATGTATATCCCAAGCAAAGACCGTTACGACGACGTCGCCTATGCGCGGTGCGGCATGTCGGGGCTCAAGCTGCCGCCGATTTCGCTGGGTCTCTGGCAGAACTTCGGGGGTGCCGATGTCTTCGAAACCGGTCGATCCATCATCCGGCGTGCCTTCGACCGCGGCGTCACGCATTTCGACCTCGCGAACAATTACGGGCCGCCCTACGGATCGGCCGAGGAGAACTTCGGCAAGATTCTGGGGGCTGATTTCTCTGCCTATCGCGACGAGCTGATCATATCGTCGAAGGCGGGGTGGGACATGTGGCCGGGACCCTATGGCATCGGCGGCTCCCGCAAGCATGTGTTGGCTTCGCTCGACCAGAGCCTGAAGCGCATGAAGCTCGACTATGTCGACATCTTCTATTCGCATCGCCCCACCGAAGATGTTCCGCTTGAGGAAACGATGGCGGCGCTGACGCAAATCGTTCGGCAGGGAAAAGCCCTCTATGTCGGCATTTCTTCCTACGGTCCCGAGCGCACGCGCGCAGCATACGAGCTTCTGAAGAAGGAGGGTGTTCCGCTTCTCATCCACCAGCCGTCCTACTCCATGCTGAACCGCTGGATCGAGGACAAGCTGCTCGACACGCTGCAGGAGCTGGGGGTGGGCTGCATTGCCTTTTCTCCGCTTGCGCAGGGCCTGCTGACGTCGAAGTACCTGAACGGCGTTCCCAAGGACGCCCGGGTAGCGCGTTCCGGTTCGTTCAGCGAGCAGCTGCTGAGCGAGGAGGCCATCGAGAAGGTGCGTGGATTGAATTCCATCGCGCAGTCGCGCGGCCAGTCCCTCGCACAGATGGCGATTGCCTGGACGCTGCGCCATCCCGCCGTGACCTCGGCGTTGATCGGCGCCAGAAACGTCGAGCAGCTCGACGACTCCCTCGATGCCCTGAACAACACGAAGTTCACGGAAGACGAGCTGAAGAATATCGATCGGTTCGCAATCGAGAGCGGCATCGACCTCTGGCGTCGCCAGTCGCAGATCGTCTGATCGTACATCGTTTCCCGCTCGTTCCCTCCGGAACGGGCGGGGCTCTCCTGCGGTCATCCCGCCAGACGCTGAAGGCCGTTTTGCGAGCGGATGATGTTGATGAGAATGCGAAGGGCCGGATGGTTGTGGCGTCTGCTGCTGTAGTACATATGAAACGGAGCGCCCTCGGAGGAATATCGTTCGAGAGCGATCTCCAAAGCGCCTTGTGAAAGCTCGGAAGCGATTCTCGCTTGCAGCAGATAGGCCAGGCCCAGGCCGGCCTTGGCCGCCTCGATCGTCGTCGTCGTATCGTTGATCGTTATCAGCCCGGGAACGCGAAGCCTCTGCTCGTCGTCTCCCTTGCCCAGCTCCCAGCGATAGGCGGCATTGTCGCCGAGGAGAAGCTGAAGGCACTTGTGGTTGGCGAGGTCGTCCGGCGTGTTCGGCCGGCCATTCGCCTCGAAATATCCGGGAGAGCCTGCGACCACCCACCGTTGCTGTCCGGTCAAGGGAACGGCGATCATATCTTCCGGGACGTGATGGCCATAACGCATTCCGGCGTCGTAACCTTCGGCAACGATGTCGATCGGGCGGTCGTCGACAACGATCGTCAGCCGCACGTCGGGGCATTGCCTGGCAAATTCCGGCAAGGCCGGCGCGACCAGCAGATGCGCCGCGTCGCGAAAGACGTTCAACCGGAGCTGGCCGAACCGGGCGGTTCCAGGCGCCTGCAAATCTTCGAGCGCGGACGCGATGAGATCGAAGCCTTCCTCGAGCCGTTCGGCAAGTTTCGCGCCGAGGTCGGTCGTCGAGACCGCACGGCTTGTCCTGTTCAGCAATTTCGCCCCGAGTCGCGTCTCGAGCCGCCGGATGGCATGGCTGGCGGCGGAAGGCGTGAGGCCGAGTTCGATCGCGGCCCCGCTGAAGCTTCGCCGGCGAACCACCGCCAGAAACAGTCGAAAATCAGCAAGGTCCGTTCTTTCGGGCGTCGACATGGATGATTGCGGCTCATATGAGGAATGATTGTCATTCAGCATAAACGGCCGGATCTCCCGCTGCGCAACCCTTATCGTCGGCGCGTGGTCAATCGCTGGCCCGAAGATCTGGGATGAGCAATGGACGCCGCTCAGCCCGGACGTTTCGCATCCGGCCCATGGTCCGTCGCCAATGGCAATTCCGGCAGGAATAGTAGCGCGATCAGCGCCAGTGCCACGATGGCCGTTCCTGTCGCAAAGGTCATGGCGATGGCGTGGCGATAGAGCGCTATCGCCGCGGCATGCGCTGCGGGGGAGGCGGTGGCGAGCTGCTTCATGCCGGCTTCCGTCAAGGATGATATGTGAACCCCCTCCAGCGCGCCGCCGGCATTCTGTACGCGATAGGCCAGAATGGCGCCCGAGCCGGTGACGCCGATAAGGCCGCCGAGCGAGCGGAAGAAGGCGAGCGTCGCCGTTCCCACGCCACGATGGGCAAGGGGCAGCGCATTCTGCACGGCGATCGTCATGGTCGGCATGACAAGCCCGAGGCCCAGGCCAAGCGCGAAGACGGCCGGCTCGATGATCCAGAAGCCCTGGCCGGCGGCGGCGGCCCAGGCGAGCACCGCGAAAGCGACCGTCGCCAGGCTGAGGCCGCAGATCTGCGCCGGCTTGTAGCGTCCGAAGCGATGCAGCAGCACGCGCCCGTTGACCATGGAGGAGATGACGATACCGATCATCAGCGGGCCGGTGAGCAGGCCCGAATGCGAGGGGCTGACACCCATGACCATCTGGAAGAACAGCGGGAAGAACAGGCTCGCTCCGAGCATGCCCATGAAGGTCAGCGCCAGCACGATGCAGGCGACGACGAACAGCTTGTTGCCGAAGAGATCTGGCGGCAGCACCGGCTCGGCATCGCGGCGGATATGCAGGATGAAAAGAACGAAGAGCACGAGCGTGAGGGCGGAGAGGCTGAAAATCTCCGGCGAGTCCCAAGCCCATTCGTTGCCGCCGAGCGCAAGCACCAGCAGGAAGCTGGTCGTACAGCCCGTCAGCAGTGCCGCGCCGAGATAGTCGATGCGGCGGCTGTGCGAGTGGTGCGGCCGTTTCAGCGCGCGGCCGATCATGACGAGGGCGACGGCACCGATCGGCAGATTGATGTAGAAGATCCAGTGCCATGACAGAAGATCGGTAATGATGCCGCCGGCGATCGGACCGATGACGCTGCAGATGGCGAAGACGGCGGCGATCGAGCCCTGATTGCGCCCGCGCTTGGCCGGCGGCACGATGTCGCCGATGATGATCTGCGCCAGCGGCATCAGCCCGCCGGCGCCGATGCCCTGGATCGCCCGGAAGATGATGAGCTGCATCAGCGTCTGCGCCATGCCGCTCAGGATCGAGCCCAGAAGGAAGATGAGGATTGCCGCATAGATCATCGGCTTGCGGCCGTATTGATCGCTGAGCTTGCCGTAGAGCGGCATGGTGCTGGTCGAGGCTAGCACATAGGCACTGACCACCCAGGAGAGATGCGTCAGACCGCCGAGATCGCTGACGATACGCGGCAGTGCGGTGGCGACGATGCTCTGGTCGATGGCGCCAAGACCGAGAACGATCATCAGCCCAAGTATGACGGCGCGGATCTCGCGACGGTCGGGCGGGTCGCCTGCCGCTGGAGCCGACGGCGGAACTGTATCCACGCGAGCGGTGTTCATTGCCCGATCTCCATGAGGGGTTCGATTGCGGCGCGGATGGCGTCTCGCTGCCGAGGCGATAGTTTGACCAGCTCGGAGGCGAGCCAGTCGGTTCTCCGCTGTTTCAGACTGCGGATGATTTCTTCGCCTTTTTGGGTCGCCACCAGGCCGTTGCGGCGCCGGTCGCCCGGATCGGGCTCGGAGCGAGCAATGAGGCCATCCCGCTCCATGGCCTTCACATGGCCTGAAATCGTCGGTCCGCGCAGCTTCTCCATCCGAGCCAGTTCGGCAACGCCGATGCCCGGCTGGCGCATGATGGCGACAAGCAGCAGGCCGTGTAGCGGCGACAGTCCGGCATCGTCGCTCTCGCGCCGTAATTGCCGGTAGAGGCGATGAAGGGCAGGGCGCAGCGCTTCGGCGAGCGCATTGGCATCTTCGATCTCTGAGTGGCGGTCAGTTGCGCTCATTGAGCCTTGCTCGCTTATAGATAGATAGGCTTACTATCTATATACCTATCGCGCGGCATGTACTTGCGCAAGCGATAATATTGTGAAACATTTTCAATCACTGCGCGTTGTTCACCAGTATTACGACTTGCGAGGAGGAGAAGAACTGTGAAACGATTCCTGACAACCGTAACAGTGACTGCCCTGAGTGCCCTGCTTGCCGTGACCTCTTTCGATCCGGCTGCCGCAGCGCCCATCCAGCCGTTGATCCAGCCGGCAATCCAGCAGGCGGACAATCAGCCTGCTGGCCTGACAGAAGTTCAATATCGCCATCACAACAGGCACTATCGCGGGCGTCATCGCCCTCATTATCGTCCGCACTACCGCCCGCACAATCGCCCGGGCTATTGGCATGGCCATCGCGGCTATCGCCACGGTCGTCCCGGTTATCGTCGTTATAATGATGGCTGGTGGTATCCGCTGGCGGCCTTCAGCGCCGGCGCGATCATCGGCGGGGCAGTTGCCCATCCGCCGCGCGGCAGCGCGCACGTCCGTTGGTGCGCAAGCCGCTACAAGACCTACCGTGCGTCGGACAATACCTATCAGCCGACCAACGGCCCGCGCCGTCAGTGCGTCGTCAGATGATGTGAAGCACATTGAAATCTCTCTCCGTCTTGCGGAGAGGGATTTCTTTTCAGGCCGTTGCCGGCAGCGGCGCCTTCAACCGGTCAACTGCTCGGAGACATCCCATAGCCGCTTCCAGATCGCCTGATCACGGGCGTGAGCGGCAATCTTGGCGCGCACCGGCGGGCCCTTGAGTTCATAAAAGCCGTTCGGGCCATACATGGCGCCGCCTTCAGCCTCTGGCGCTGTGGCGGCAAAAAGCGTCGGCAGGGCGCCGGCGGCCGCCGATTGTGAGGCAAGCGGCTCCATCCACTTCATCATGATCTCGAATGCGCTTGCCCGATCCCGGCCCATGCGAGGGCCTGAGGTTTGCAATCCGGTGACGGCGTAGCCGGGATGGGCGGCAACGCTTTTGAGCTTCCAGCCTTCGGCGCGTGCGATGCGGTCGAGTTCCAGGCTGAAGAGAAGCGTCGCCAGCTTCGACTGGCAATAGGCAGGCCATGGCCGATAGCGCTGGCGCCACTGCAGATCGTCGAAATTGATCCTGCCGCTGCGATGCGCCAGGCTGCTGACCGTGACCACCCGCGGGTTTTCGGCGGCAAAGACCTTGGGCAGCAGCCGCATCGTCCAGGCGAAATGGCCGATATAATTGGCGCCCATCTGCATCTCGAAACCGTTCTCGGTCTCGTGCCGGTCCGGGATGGCCATGACGCCGGCATTGTTGATGAGCAGATCGATATGCGGCAGTGTATCGGCGATGCGGTTGGCCGTGCGTGCGACGGAATCGAGGCTGGCAAGGTCGAGCGCCTCGAACGTCACGTCGGCGCCGGGTGTTGCCGCGCGGATCTTGGCGAGTGCCTCATTGGCCTTGGCTTCATTGCGCGAGGCGATGATGACCCTTGCGCCGGCGGCTGCCAGAGCCTTTGCCGCCTCGTAGCCGATGCCGCTATTGGCGCCGGTGATGACCGCGATGCGGCCCGTTTGCGGCGGAATATCTTTCACTGTCCAGTCTGGCATTGCGGCGCTCCTGTGAGAGATTTTGGCATTGCCCATTGTATCTGGTAATTCGTACACTAAATGCAAGTTTGCAATAAATGAAAATATTTTACCTGAAAGTATGTGACCACGCTTGCGTATCGATGATTTTCGACGGCCCAATGGCAGTGCATGCCTTTGAATTGCCACGCTGTTCGGTCCTCATCACACCATATCGCCGAAGATTGGATTTGCGGAATGACGACAAAGACCTCATGCGCTGATTTCGTGCAGTTCTTCCGCTCCTGGGTGAGCAACCCGATGCGCGTTGCAGCGGTTGCGCCCTCGGGCGAGCGGCTGGCGAGGTTGATGACGCAGGAGATCGAGCCGTTCGATGGTCCGATCCTCGAACTCGGTCCGGGCACGGGCGTCTTCACACGTGCGTTGCTGGCGCGTGGCATCCCCGAAAGCGCGTTGACGCTTGTCGAATTCGGCGAGGAATTTACCGTCCGCCTGCGCGGGCGTTTTCCAGAGGCGCGGGTGGTGCAAATGGATGCGGCGCGGCTCAGCCAATGCGGCCTCTTCGACGATGCGCCTTTCGGTGCGGTCGTCAGCGGCCTGCCGCTGCTGTCCATGCCGCCTTCCAAGGTCGCGGCCATTGTCGGCGGCGCCTTCGAAACGATGAAGCCGGGAGGGGCCTTCTATCAGTTCACCTATGGCCCACGTTGCCCGGTGCAGAAACCGATCCTCGAAAGCCTCGGGCTGAAGGCGAAGCGCATCGGCGGTACGGTGCGCAACATTCCGCCCGCCGGCGTCTACAGGATATCGCGAGAAAATCCTCTGGAGCTCTCGATCACTGGCTCCAAATATCGTAGCACCGGAGAGAATGCCGGAATCGGCGCTTAGGCGCCGGAAGCCGGCGGGCCGATTTGGGGTGGCCCTAAGCGAATGCCTGGCAGGGGTAGCGGATGGCAAAGAAGCCGGATGTCGATAGCGCGGTGAAGGAAGGCCGGCGCGAGCGCAAGCGTCGTCAAACCCGCGAACGCATCGAATCCGCCGCCCTAAGGCTGTTCCTCGAGCGCGGATTTGACGCCACGACCATCGAGGACATTACCGAGGCGGCCGATGTTTCCAAGCGCAGCTTCTTTGACTATTTTCCCAGCAAGGAAGAGGTGGTTGCCGCCTGGCAGGATGGATTTGCCCACGAGTTGATCGATGCAGTCGCGGCGCAGCCCGAGGCTGCTTCGATCGTGGACGTCATCGAGGTGGCGGTCAATTCCGCCCTTCGTGCCGCTATTGCCGATCCGCAAAGCCTTGCTCTCACCGTCTTGATCCGCAATACGCCGGCGCTTTGTGCCCGCGATCAGCTGAAATATGCCAAGCTGCAAGGCAAGCTTGCCGATGCGCTGTATGCCCGCAGCCGTGGAGGCCAAGAGGAACATCTCCGCCTCGGCATGCTTGCCGCGACTGTCGTGGCGATGCTGCGCATCGGCGGTGAGCGCTGGGCGCAGTCCCGGCAGGATATTTCGCTGGAGCGGTTCGCTCGCGACATGTTCGACGAGCTCTGGACGGCGCTTGCCGATCTCGGCGAGCAGGTGCGGCGGCGCACATGACTTCGCCGGATTAGGCGGACGAAAGCCAAGCTGATCGGCCATGTCGCATTGTGCGCCGATCCATTGCATATGTCCCGATGCAGTCCCATGTACTGTTGGGTCGCAACTGTATTCCCCTCGCGAAACCCTCGATTTGCACGTCAAATCTCGGCTCCTCCCCGGACGCCGCAAATGCCAGATACATTTCAGACCAGCAAAAGGGACTATAACCATGTCAGAATTCGACGCAGCCAAGTCCGGTCAGTTCAAGATCGGCGGTGACCTCCCCGTTCATCGTCTCGGTTTCGGTGCCATGCGCATCACCGGCGCCGGTATCTGGGGCGAGCCTGAAAACCATGACGAAGCCGTCCGCACGCTGAAGCGCCTGCCGGAACTCGGCATCAATTTCATCGATACGGCCGATTCCTACGGCCCCGACGTCTCGGAACGCCTGATCAAGGAGGCGCTCCACCCCTATGGCCAAGGTCTCGTCGTCGCGACCAAGGGTGGGCTCACCCGCACTGGCCCGAACGTATGGGTGCCTTTGGGTCGCCCCGAATATCTGATCCAGCAGGCGCACAAGAGCCTGCGCAATCTCGGCGTCGACCGCATTGATCTCTGGCAGCTGCATCGCATCGATTCCAAGGTGCCGGCGGCCGAGCAGTTCGATGCTGTCAAATCGCTGTTGAATGACGGTCTCATCCGCCACGCCGGCCTCAGCGAAGTCTCGGTTGCCGACATCGAAGCTGCATCGAGGCATTTCAAGGTGGTGACGGTGCAGAACCGCTACAATCTGGTCGATCGCACCAGCGAAGACGTACTCGACTATTGCGAAAAGCACGGCATCGGCTTCATTCCCTGGTTCCCGCTGGCCGCCGGCGATCTCGCCAAAGAAGGCTCGCTGCTCGATACTATCGCGAAGAGGCACAATGCCGCTCCGAGCCAGATCGCGCTCGCTTGGGTGCTGAAGCGCAGCCCGGTCATGCTGCCGATCCCCGGAACCGGCAAGGTCAAGCATCTCGAGGAAAACACCGCTGCCGTGAACATCGTCCTCTCCGACGAGGAGTTCGCGGCGCTGGACGCCGAAGGTAAGAAGGCGTTCAAGGCGGCTTGAAAACCGAAATCGCCCGGCCGGTGGGACAGAACTCACCGGCCGGATGCCTGTGACAGGCGCTTCCAATGCAAAAACGGCGATCACAAACATGTGAATCTTGAGGTCTCGGCAAATAACGACTGTAAAATAGGCGCTCAGAAGCCCGGGAATGCTGGCGCTATGCGATATTTTTGGCATTCACGAAGAAAGCAATGCGTATAGCGCATTGCTGCATTGCGAAAGCCGGTCTGTTCACGCCGCTGCATGCATTCTATCTAATCCCTCGAAGGCAGCGCACTCCTCCTCCCAGCGCTCCTTCAATGATTGGCAACACTCCTCCTCCTCCCAGTTGCCAATCCGGATCAAGAGCCCGATGCATCCTCCTCCCGCGTCGGGCTCTTTTTTTATCCCAACTTCGTCAGTGACTTGCCGAACATTCAAAGGCGTTGCGCCTTTGCAATGCCGTCGTGAATTAGCATCGCATCATGTGGTCAGGAACCGCTGGAGTCGCTTGCGCCGCAGGTATCCATGCGTAGAGTGGCGCGACATTCTGGCGTAAGGAAGGGTTGCATGATGCAGCGCATGGCGAGTTCGGACCGACGGGGAAGGCTGTTTTTCCGAACAGTGGCCATCGTTGCGATATTGTCGCTGGCCGCATGCGGCCGTCCTGTCGGTGTCATGCAGCCCGTCAGTGAAAACGTCCCGGGCACATCCAAGGTCGATCTCCTCGTCGCCACGACACGCCTGCCCGACAAGGACCCGGCCATTCTGTTTTCAGGCGAGCGCGGGCCGGGGCTCAAGGTGGATGCCGTCAGCGTCTCCATTCCGCCCGAAGCCAACCGCAAGGTCGGTCAGGTGCAATGGCCGAGCCGTTTGCCCGGCAACCCCTTGAAGAATTTCGTGACGACGGCCGTCAAGCCGCTGGCGACGGAAGCGGATGGGCGAGCCTGGGTGCATATGGAATTGCCGAAGAATAAGCGGGTGCTGATCTTCGTGCACGGTTTCAACAACCGCTACGAGGATGCGGTCTATCGCTTCGCGCAGATCGTTCACGATTCGCATGCCGACGTCGCGCCGATCGTGTTCACTTGGCCGTCACGCGCCAGCATCTTCGATTACGCCTATGACAAGGAGAGCACGAACTATTCCCGTGACTCTCTTGAGGAACTGTTGCGCCGGGTTGCGGCCGATCCTGCCGTTGGCGACATCACCGTCATGGCACATTCGATGGGAAGCTGGCTTGCCGTCGAATCCCTGCGGCAGATGGCGATCCGCAACGGTCGTGTCGCGCCGAAGATCAAGAACGTCATCCTGGCCTCGCCCGATCTCGACGTCGACGTCTTCGGGCGGCAATTCGCGGCACTCGGCAAGGACAAGCCGCACTTCACGCTGTTCGTCTCGCGTGACGACCGCGCTCTTTCCCTATCGCGACGCATTTCCGGCAATATCGACCGTCTTGGCCAGATCGATCCCGCCGCCGAGCCCTATCGCAGCGAGTTGGAAAGGCAGGGGATCACCGTGCTCGACCTTACCAAGCTCAAGACCGGCGACGGTCTCAATCACGGTAAATTCGCCGAAAGCCCCGAAGTGGTGAAGCTGATCGGCGCCCGGTTGATTGCAGGGCAGACGATTACCGATTCCGATGTCGGTATCGGCGATGCCGTCGGCGCGGTCGCCATGGGTGCCGCCCAGACGGTCGGCAGCGTGGCTGGTGCCGCCGTCAGCGCCCCGATCGCCATCTTCGATCCCCGCACGCGCCAGAATTACGGTGAACAATGGCGCCGCGTCGGGGCGTCGGCCAACAATACTGTCGGCTCGCTCGGCGATAGCGTCGAGGCGACCGGCAACAATGTCGGGGACGCATTGAAGCAATAGCGCTTTCACGGCCAGTTGCTCGTCGGAGGCATTTCAGCGCTGCGCAGAACGCCATAGCCACACCGCCTAATCTGATATATCAGAGGACGACGCATGGCGCTGGCCAGGTTTACCCGCCAGAATATCCGCGTTGGCGGCGGCATGACGCGACACGTCTGATGGGAGCCTATGAAATGAGATGGAAGCGCACGATCCAGCTGCTGGATGTTCATTGCGAAGGTGAGATCGGCAGGGTTGCCATCGGCGGCGTGCCGAAGATCCCCGGCAACAGCATCGCCGAACAGCTGCGCTGGCTGAACACCGATCCGAAGGGCCAAGAACTCCGTCGCTTCCTCGTGCTGGAGCCGCGTGGCGCGCCGATCGGCTCCGTCAACCTGCTGCTGCCGGCCAAGCACCCGGATGCCGATGCTGCCTTTATTATCCTGCAGCCGGACCAGGCGCATGCAAGCTCGGGCTCCAATTCCATCTGCGTAACCACGGCATTGCTTGAATCCGGCATCGTCGAGATGAAGGAGCCGGAAACACTCGTCACGCTCGAAACTGCGGCTGGCCTCGTCCGCGCCACGGCGACCTGCCGCGACGGCCGCTGCGAGAAGGTGCGGCTGACCATGGTGCCGTCTTTCGTGCATGAGCTGGATGTCGCGCTCGATACGCAGCAATGGGGTGGGATCAAGCTCGACCTTTGCTATGGCGGCATCTTCTATGGGCTCGTCGATGTCGGCCAGATCGGCTTGAAGATCGAAAAGGCGAATGCAGCGGCCCTCGTGCAGGCCGGCATGGTCATCAAGGATGCCATCAACCGGGCCATGACCGTCGTCCATCCGGAAATTCCGGCGATTTCTGGCGTTGCCTATGTGATGTTCCGCGACATCGATGCCGATGGCGCCATCCGCACCTGCACGACCATGTGGCCTGGCCGCGCCGACCGCTCGCCCTGCGGCACCGGCAATTCCGCCAATCTGGCAACGCTGCATGCGCGCGGCAAGGCCAAGGTCGGCGATGTCTTCAAGTCCCGCTCGATCATCGGTTCCGAGTTCGAAGTCGGCCTTCAGGCGGAAACCGAAGTAGCCGGCAAGCCGGCCATCATCCCCACCATCACCGGCCGCGGCTTCACCTTCGGCCTCAGCCAGGTGGCGCTTGACCCGTTCGATCCGATGGCGGAAGGCTTTGCGATGACGGATGTCTGGGGGCCGTCGGCGGGGGATATTTAAGGTTAGCCGGACAATCAGTTCCTATCGTCTGGAGAGTTTTGCCCCTCGCCCTAACCCTCTCCCCGCATACTGGGAGAGGGGATGAGTTCCGCATGTCCGTCTAGGTAAATTGCTGGTAGGGAGGCTGTGGGTGCGTGCATCCCCTCCGCCCCGCGAGCGGGGAGAAGGTGGCCGCCCTTCGACAAGCTCAGGAGGCCGGATGAGGGGCACTTTCCTATCCCTTCGGATAAATCACACCTTTGCGCAAAATAATATTCCCGTAGAGCCGTGGTTCGCTGGTCTGTATCAGCGCATGTGCTTGTTTCACCCGTTCGTAGAATTCCGCCGGCAGCAACGGCACGACCTTGATCTCCGGCACATGCCGGGCGCAGCACTCGATCATCTCGGCATGAACAGGATCGACGGCGTCGCGATCCTGCCGCACCGTTGCGCGGAAGATCGCCTGCGGCACGAAATCGTCGATCGGCAGCACGCTGAGCACGGCCTCGAGCACGCGGATGACGCCGTGGCCATCAAGGCGGATGAGGCGGCGCCCGTGCTCGAGGCCGGGGTAATTGCCGTCGACGAGGGCGATTTCGTCGCCATGGCCCATGGCGCGCAAGGTCGCCAGAAGTTCCGGGCTCAATAGCGGGTCAATGCCCTTCAGCATGCTCTATCTCCTTGAAGAGGACGTTCTGGTCGATCAGGTAGCGCGCGAAGATCGGCAGGCTGGCGCCGCCGATGGCGCGCGCCTGCGGTCCCACCGCGCCCTCGACGATCTCGGGCATGACGACGCCCTGCAGGTCCAGCTCCGCGACCGCCCTGGTGGTCGCCCGCGCCACGCGTTCCCGCACCCAATCGGGGAAACCGCCATCGATGACGGCGGCACTGAAATCGAGGACGGAGGCGGCCGCGACGATCGCCTGCGCAAGCGCCTTGGCCGTATCCTGAATCCAGATTTCCAGCGGCTCGCCGAAATCGACCCAGTTGTCGGCGGAGTACCATAAGGGGCGCGGGTCGAAGCCGTGATCCCTCAAGAGATTTTCGAGCACGAAGATCGAGGCGATCTCCAGAAGCTGGCGGTTCTCGCCGTTGCGGCCGCGCACGGGCAGAGGGCCGAGCGCGCCGGCCGTCCCGGTCCGACCGACGAAGATCGAGGAGTTGAGAACGATGCCGCCGCCGATGAAGGAGCCGATGAAGAAATAGACGAAATCCGGGTAGCGCGGACCGACACCGAAGACGAGTTCGGCGCCGCAGGCACTGGTGGCGTCATTCTGCAGGAAGACGGGATAGGTGACGCGCGATGCGATCTCGGTCTGCAGGTTGAAGCCGCGCCATACGTCCATGGCTCCCGGCGGCGCGCCGACTTGCTCGGCCCAGTTCCACAGTTCGAACGGCGCGGCGACGCCGATCCCGGCAATCTTGCGCCGCTCTTCGCTGCTGAGACGCCCTTCGAGCTCCCGGATGCCGGCCGTGACGAAGGCGATGATGTCCTGCGGCAGCGGGTAGGGGTAGATCTGATGGAGCTGCATCCTGATGCCGCCGACGAAATCCATCAGGACGAGGTCGGCGCTGCGCCGGCCGATCTTGACGCCGAAGGAGAGTACGGCATCCGGGTTGAGCCGCATGGGAATGGATGGTTGTCCGACGCGTCCGCGCACGGGTGCATCGCGGGACAAGAGACCGTCCTTCTCCAATTCCCGCATGATGACGGAAACGGTCTGCGCAGAAAGGCCGCTGCGCCGGGCGATATCGGCTTTCGAAAGCGCGCCATGACGGCGCACGAGCGACAGCACGAGCCGTTCGTTATGGGCGCGTACGCCAAGCTGGTTCGCACCCCCGGTATGGTCGAGAATCGCCGGCGCGGGAGATGTGTCCTCAGGGTTGTGCACGAGAGACATGGGCCTGCTCCTTCCATCATGGCCATGCCTTATTTTTTCCGAGAATGCCACAACCAATTAATAATTCAATCCGATTTATTTATTGACAGCCGGAAATCTTTAGGCTCAGATATGGGCCGTAAGGGACGTGTATATGACCTTGGAGGAGGTCCATCGGGAATAATCCGACAGGCATAGCGCATCCTTAAGCCGGGTTCGGGCCCGGGCTGCCGGGAGGTCCGGCTTTTCAAACATCGGGAGGATTGAATGAAGAAATCTGTTGTTTCCGCCGCAATCGCCGCGCTGGCGATCGGCGTCGCCTTCGCCGCGCCGGCCAAGGCCGCAGGCGTTTCCGCTTGCCTTATCACCAAGACCGATACCAACCCCTTCTTCGTCAAGATGAAGGAGGGTGCTACCGCCAAGGCCAAGGAACTCGGCGTGACGCTGAAGTCCTATGCCGGCAAGATCGATGGCGATAGCGAAAGCCAGGTTGCCGCGATCGAGAGCTGCATTGCCGATGGCGCGAAGGGCATTCTGATCGCCGCTTCCGACACCAAGGGCATTGTTCCCTCGGTCAAGAAGGCGCGTGATGCCGGCCTGCTCGTCATCGCACTCGACACGCCGCTCGAGCCGGCTGATTCCGCCGACGCCACCTTCGCCACGGACAACCTGCTCGCCGGCAAGCTCGTCGGACAATGGGCCAAGGAAACCCTGGGTGACAAGGTCAAGGACGCTAAGGTCGGCTTCCTGGATCTGACGCCGTCGCAGCCCTCCGTCGACGTGCTGCGCGACCAGGGCTTCATGATGGGCTTTGGCATCGACCCGAAGGACCCGAACAAGATCGGCGACGAAACCGACCCGCGCATCGTCGGCCATGACGTCACCAACGGCAACGAAGAAGGTGGCCGCAAGGCCATGGAAAACCTTCTCCAGAAGGACTCCGGCATCAACGTCATCCACACGATCAACGAGCCGGCTGCCGTCGGTGCCTATCAGGCTCTGAAAGCCGTCGGCCTTGAAAAGCAGGTGTTGATCGTTTCGATCGACGGCGGTTGCCCGGGCGTCAAGTCGGTCAAGGAAGGCGTCATCGGCGCAACGGCTCAGCAGTATCCGCTGATGATGGCGGCCCTCGGCGTCGAGGCCATCAAGAAGTTCGCCGATAGCGGTGAAAAGCCGAAGCCGACCGAAGGCAAGTCCTTCTTCGACACTGGCGTTTCCCTGGTGACGGACAAGCCGGTTTCCGGCGTCAAGTCCATCGACACCAAGGAAGGCCTCAACAAGTGCTGGGGCTAAGCCCTTCACGAATGTGATATGATCCCTTCGGGAGCCGCGTCACGCGCCTGCTGGCGCGGCTCTCCACATGGGGAACAGACAATCCAATAGTCATGTCGGTCGGGGCGGATATCCTGATCGGCTCCACAGCCGGCGGTTTCCGCGCGTCCGGCGCGGTGGCGGAGGAAAAAAATGTCCGGAGCACAGGAATTCGAACAGGTCCTCGACGGCAGCGACAAGAATGTCGCTTCGTTCGAGCATCAGAATGACTCTCTTCTCAAGCGCGTGCAGCATTTCCTGCATTCGACGCCGGCAGCCGTGCCGCTGATCGTGCTCGTGCTCGCGATCGTCATCTTCGGTATCACTATCGGCGGGCGGTTCTTTTCCGCCTACACGCTGACACTTATTCTGCAGCAGATCGCCATCGTCGGCATTCTTGCTTCGGCGCAGACGCTGGTCATCCTGACCGCCGGCATCGATCTGTCGATCGGCGTCATCATGGTGATCGCCTCGGTCGTCATGGGCAACTTCGCCGTTACCTACGGCCTGCCGACGCCGCTCGCCGTTGTCGCCGGCTTGATCGCTGGCGGCCTTTGCGGATTGCTCAACGGTTTCCTCGTCGCCAATATGAAACTGCCGCCATTCATCGTGACGCTCGGCACCTGGAATATCGTCATGGCGACGAATTTCATCTATTCCGCCAACGAGACCATCCGTGACACCGACGTCGACGAACAGGCGCCGCTGCTGCATCTTTTCGCGTTCAGCTTCCGCGTCGGCGGAGCGGTGCTCACCCTCGGCGTCATCGCCATGGTGCTCTTGGTCGTCGGTCTCTGGTACGTGCTCAATCACACGGCCTGGGGCCGGCATGTCTATGCCGTCGGCGACGATCCGGAGGCGGCGAAACTGGCCGGTATCCAGACCAAGAAGGTGCTGCTGGCCGTCTACGGCATTTCGGGATTGATCGCAGGCTTTGCCGCTTGGGTCTCCATCGGCCGCAACGGCTCCGTCTCGCCCTCTTCGGCCGTGACCGATTTCAATCTTCAGGCAATCACCGCAACCGTGATCGGCGGCATCTCGCTCTTCGGCGGCAGAGGCTCGATCCTCGGCACGCTGTTCGGCGCCATGATCGTCGGCGTGGTCTCCATGGGCCTCAACATGCTCGGAGCCGATCCGCAGTGGAAGGTGCTTCTGACCGGCGTTCTCATCATCGGCGCCGTCGCGATCGATCAGTGGATCAGAAAGGTATCGGCATGACCCCGACCGGCGAACCCATTCTCACCGCCCGCGGCCTCGTCAAGCGTTATGGACGTGTCACTGCGCTCGATCATGCCGACTTTGATCTCTATCCCGGCGAAATTCTTGCCGTGATCGGCGATAACGGCGCCGGCAAATCCTCGCTGATCAAGGCGATTTCCGGCGCAGTCATTCCCGATGAGGGCGAGATCAAGCTGGAGGGCAAAACCGTCCAGTTCCGCTCGCCGATGGAAGCGCGCGAAGCCGGCATCGAGACGGTTTATCAAAACCTCGCTTTGTCGCCGGCATTGTCAATCGCCGACAACATGTTCCTCGGCCGCGAAATCCGCAAGCCCGGCATTCTCGGCTCGATGTTCCGCATGCTCGATCGGCCGGCGATGGAAAAGCGTGCCCGCGACAAGCTCACCGAGCTCGGCCTGATGACGATCCAGAACATCAATCAGGCTGTGGAAACGCTCTCCGGCGGTCAGCGTCAGGGTGTCGCCGTGGCCCGTGCCGCCGCCTTCGGCTCCAAGGTCGTCATCATGGACGAACCGACGGCGGCGCTCGGCGTCAAGGAAAGCCGCAAGGTGCTGGAACTCATCCTCGACGTGCGGGCGCGTGGCTTGCCGATCGTGTTGATTTCGCACAATATGCCTCACGTCTTCGAGGTGGCGGACCGCATCCATATCCATCGCCTCGGACGCCGTCTGACCGTCATCGATCCCAAGGAATATACGATGTCCGATGCCGTCGCCTTCATGACTGGCGCCAAGGCTCCGCCGGTGGAGACTGTCGCCGCATGAGTGTTGCGCTGGAGGACGTTGCCGGCGAGATCGTTGCGCGCGCCGGCAACGCAAAACGCATCATGGTCGCGATCGCCGGCCCGCCCGGCGCCGGCAAATCGACGCTGGCCGATAATGTCGTCACGGCGTTGAAGGCCAAGGGCGAAAGCGCGGAGGTCCTGCCGATGGACGGCTTCCACATGGACAATGCCGTGCTGATCGAGAAGGGGCTTCTGAAGCGGAAAGGCGTGCCGGAAAGTTTCGACGTGCGCGCCTTTCTCGATATCGTCAGGGCTGTGCGGGCCGCCGATCAGGAGGTTCTGGTTCCGGTGTTCGACCGCTCGCGCGAGCTGGCCATCGCATCCGCCCGCGTCGTCTCACCCGATCATCGCTTCATCGTGGTCGAGGGCAACTACCTGCTGTTCAGCCAGGGCAAATGGGCGGAGCTGGAAGGCATGTTCGACTATTCGATCATGCTCGCACCGCCGATGGAAGTGCTCGAGGAGCGGCTGTGGGCACGCTGGAGGGGCTACGATCTGGATGAGGAGGCCGCTCATGCCAAGGTCTATGGCAATGATCTGCCGAATGGCCGGCTGATTCTCGAGAACCGCCGCAAGGCCGACGTCACCATCGACATCGTGCAGGATTGACCTTGCCATCATTTAACTACCGTCGCGGATTGTTTTGCGATGGCGGATGATGCTATCGAAGCGCGATGTCGAAAAGCGCGATCCCGAAGAGGCCGAAACGGCTTTCGGGTGAAGATCGCGCCCAATTTTCCAGAGGTCGCGCCATGCAAAAGCTCACCATCCGCCGTCCTGACGACTGGCATCTGCATTTGCGTGACGGAGCCATGCTCGAAGGCGTGATCGCCGATACCTCGAGGCACTTCGCTCGCGCCATCATCATGCCCAATCTTGTGCCGCCCGTCGTAACCACGGCGGATGCGACCGCCTATCGCGAGCGCATCCTGAAAGCGCTGCCCGCCGGCGACCGCTTCCAGCCGCTGATGACGCTCTATCTGACCGAGCACACAAACCCCGACGATGTCGAAGAGGGCAGGAAAAGCGGCCTGGTCACCGCTCTCAAGCTTTATCCGGCGGGTGCGACGACCAATTCGCATGGTGGCGTGCGCGATCTCGACAAGGCGATGCCGGTGCTGGAGCGCATGGCGAAGATCGGCCTGCCGCTTTGCGTCCATGGCGAGGTCACGACACCCGAGGTGGATATTTTCGATCGCGAGGCAGTCTTCATCGAGACTGTGCTCGATCCGCTACGCAAGCGCCTGCCGGAACTCAAGGTCACGATGGAACATGTGACCACGTCGGACGGGGTGAACTACATCAAATCGGCGAAGGCAAACCTCGCCGGCACCATCACCACGCACCATCTCATCATCAATCGCAACGCGATTCTGGTGGGCGGCATTCGCCCGCATTATTATTGCCTGCCGGTCGCCAAGCGCGAGAGCCACCGCCTGGCGCTGCGCGCGGCTGCCACGAGCGGCGATGCCAGGTTCTTCCTCGGCACGGATTCCGCTCCGCATGTCGACCCTCTGAAGGAATGCGCCTGCGGCTGCGCCGGCATTTATACCTCGATCAACACGATGAGCTGCCTCGCCCACGTCTTCGAGCAGGATGGCGCGCTGGACAGGCTGGAAGCTTTCGCCTCGCTGAACGGCCCGGCCTGGTATGGGCTGCCTGTCAACGCAGATAGCATCACTCTGGTACGCCGGCCTGAAGCTGTGACCTTCCCGGCGAAGATCGAAACGGGCGCCGGTCCGGTCACCGTTTTTGATCCTATGTTCCCCCTGCACTGGGATGTCGAGATTTAATTCAGTTAAATCTATATAAGTAAAAAACAATATATAAGGTCGTATTGCCGCACTCCATTTGTGGTTGCCGCAATTTGGAACGTATATTTTGTTGAAATACATTTTCTTTATTATTCGCCGTAACTAATTTGATACCTCTCGAAGCCTAGCGTGGCAGCAATCCCCTGCGGTAGAAATCAAACCGTTGAAAGAGCATGATGCTGGTCGATTACAACTCGCTTCTTCTCGCCCTCGGCGTTTCCGCATCATGCCTTGCGGTCACCCTGGTCGGGAGCTGGTTCTCGCGTCGGCCCGATACCTTTCTCTTGACATGCTCGGCCGGTCTTGTGCCTCTCGTCGGCGGCATCTTCATCTACGGCTCCTATGTCGACACGCCGCGCCCGATTATTGCCATTCTCACCTATGTGCTGTTCTTCATCGGCTTTCCGATCATTTGGGTGGCTGGCCATCAATTCCGCACGCGCCGCCTTTCCAAGATCCGCTTCGCTCTCGGTTGCCTGGTCGGCATTGTCGCATCGGTCGGGCCAATGTTGGCAGGCTATGATGGCTTGGCCTTCATGGGTGATAACCTCGTCATCTGCGCGCTCCTGCTTCTGACCGCGCGCGAATACTGGCTGAGCCGGCGCGAGGCGCCGACGCCGCTTTACGGCATTACCGCGCTTTACACGCTGACGGCTATTTCCTTCGCGCTCTGCGCAGGCGTGTTGATCGCCGACGGCAAGCTGGTGCTCGGTCGCGCGCCGGACAATTGGGCGGAGGATTTGAGCCTTGCCATCTGCATTGCGGGAATGACCGGGATCGGGGCGCTGTCGCTTGCCCTGCATCAGTGGCGCCAGGCCGCGCTGCACCGCCAGGAGGCGATCACCGACGCGCTGACCGGGCTGCTCAATCGCCGCGCATTGTTTGATCTCTACGGCCACCGCTCCTTCGGACCGTCGATGGCCGTCATCGTCTTCGACATCGATCGCTTCAAGGCGATCAACGATCAGCACGGCCATGCCGCCGGCGATCTCATGCTCAAGCTTTTCGGCGAGGAGCTTTCCTTCGGCTTGCGCTCTTCCGACACGGTGGCCCGTCTTGGCGGCGAGGAGTTTGCGCTCGTTCTCGACAATACCTTGCCGGGTCGTGCGGAGCAGGTCGCCGAGCGGGTGCGTGATGCCTTCGCGGCGCGGGCAATCAGCATCGAAGACAAATCTGTTGCCTGCACCGTCAGCGCGGGCGTCGCCACCGGCACGGTCAAGGGGCTCGGCTTCGACGACGTCCTTCGCGCCGCCGACAAGGCGCTCTACGAGGCGAAGAGAAACGGCCGCAACCGTGTGGAGGTCGCGGCCTATCTGCGGGCCGTGTAGACGGCCATTTTCGGCAAGCTGCAGGCTATTCTTCCGGCATCTCAGAACAGCGCCTTCACGAAGGCGCAAGCGGCCAGCAAGGACGCTACCGTGCGGACATGGTTCCATCGCGTCCAGTCGACGAGGTAGGTCGACCATAGCTGCGCTGATTCCGCGGAATGGCCGTCCATCTTATCGAGAGTGTCGTTCAAGGGCACGTTGAACACCATGGTCGAAAGCAGGCTGGCGACGATGTAGAGGGCGGCCCCCGCCAGCATCATCATGCTGGTGCCGCCCCGCCAGTAGAGAATAGCCGTCACGGCGATGAAGATCGAAAGTACGGCCGTCAGCAGGAACAATACGATGAAGGGCGAACGCACGATCGTCGTGTTGATCGATTGCATCGCGGCAATCCCCTGATCGACGGGAAGGCGGGCGAAGGCCTGCATGATGAAGGTCGAGAAGGCGAAATAGACGCCGGCGAGAAGGCCACTGCTGATCGCGGCGATGATGAGGGCGATAGTCGTGATCGGAAAGGTCATGGCTGGATACTCCAGATGCCGGTTGCGGCGGTTTCACGGGCATAGTCGGAAAAGTCTCTGGCCTGCCTGCCGAGGATTTGGCTGACGCCGTCCATGACGGGCGAGTTGCGGCCGTCGAGAACCTGCGTAAAAAGCTCATGCAGGAGATCGATCGTCTCTTGCGGCAGGCCGTAGGCGGTCATCTCGGCGATGAAGGCATCGACCGGAACCGTTTCGTAGTCGATGGCTCTGCCTGACGCCGCTGCGATTTCGGATACGGCTTGGCGAAAAGTCAGAGCGCGTGGCCCCGTCAGTTCGTAGGTCCGGTTGCGGTGACGCGGATCGATAAGGCAGGCAACGGCCGCGTCGGCAATGTCTTCGGCGTCGACGAAAGGCTCCGGCACATCGCCGGCCGGCAAGGCCAGCTTCCCCTGCAGAAGTCCATCCATGAAGGCCCCCTCGCTGAAATTCTGGTTGAACCAGCTAGCGCGCAGCACGGTATAGTCGACACCGGCAGCCTTGAGCCCTTCCTCGCTATGGATAGCTCCGTCTTCTCCACGTCCGGAAAGTAGCACGATATGGCCCACTCCGGCCTCGCGAGCAGCCCTTGCCAGGGCTGCAATGGCCTCGGCCGCCCAAGCGACAGAGAGGTCGGGCTGGAACGTGACATAGGCGGCGGAAGCGCCTTCCAGCGCCTGATGCCACGTAGTGCGGTCCTGCCAGTCGAAGCGGGGTGTCGTCGAGCGCGAGGCAGGGCGAACCGTGATGCCACGCTCCTTCAGCCGTTCGGCGATCCGGCCGCCGGTTTTTCCCAGTCCACCGATAATGGCAATTGTCGAGATCTGCATTTCAAGCTCCTCCTGCGTAAAATGTGATAAACTCTCTCATTTGCGAAATGTGATAAACTCTCTTATATTGCTTGTCAATAGTTGCAGACAGGGAATGACATGACGCAGGAACCGATCGCGAGACGCAGGCGCAGCAAGGACGAAGCAGGCACACCGCGGCGCATACCCAGCCAGCAGCGCGGCCGCGAACGGGTGGACCTGATCCTTTCCGTGGCATCCGAGCTGATTGCTGAGAATGGCAGCGATGCGCTGCGCATGGGCGAGATCGTCGAAAAGGCGGGCGTCTCTTTCGGCTCGCTCTATCAATATTTCCCCGACAAGACCGCGATCATCCGCGTACTGGCCGAGCGCTTCAACGAGCAGGGCCGGCAATGCGTCGAGGACGAGCTGATGGCGGTCAAAAGCCGCGATCAGCTTCAGTCAGCCCTCGGCCGCATCATCGACGGCTACTACGCCATGTTTCTGGGGGAGCCCGTCATGCGCGACATCTGGCACGCCACCCATGCCGACAAGCTGCTGCAGCAGGTCGATGCCGAGGACACGGAATGGCACTCGCAGGCTTTTCTCACCGTTCTCAAGCGCCTGTGGCCGGAGCGTGACCATTCGGAGTTGGCAAGGATAGCGCGGCTGACCATGCAGCTGGTCGCAGCTGCCGTCCGCTACGCGATTTCGATCGAGCGGGAGGAGGGCGACAAGGTCATCGCGCTGTTCAAGACCATGCTGCCGGCCGATCTGGGCTTGCTCGGTAGGTAGCTCGGGGCTGTCCCCGCCGGCAGCCGCTGCGGCGATACCTGCAAAACCTTCCAGACGTCTGGAAACTCGGGCCGCTTGCTGCTATTGCCGCTGGAACATTAGCGCTGCGAAGGAGGCCCCGTATGACCCAGATGATATTCACCGATCGCGCCGTCATGGCTGAGCTGATGGCCAGGATGCTTTGGGAGATCAAGGCGGTCCACTTCAATGCCGACAAGCCCTACAAATTCGCCTCCGGCATGGCGAGCCCGGTCTATATCGATTGCCGCAAGCTGATTTCCTATCCGCGCATCCGCTCGACGGTCATGGATTTCGCCGCAAGCCTCATCGTCCGCAATGTCGGCTTCGAGCAGTTCGATTGCGTTGCCGGTGGCGAGACGGCGGGCATTCCCTTTGCCGCCTTCCTGGCCGAGCGCCTGAACCTGCCGATGATCTACGTCCGCAAGCAGCCGAAGGGCCATGGCCGCAACGCCCAGATCGAAGGCGATATGAAGGACGGCGCCCGCGTGCTCGTCATCGAGGACCTGACGACGGCCGGCGGCAGCATGTTCACCTTCATCGACGCCATCCGTGCGGCCGGCGGCATCGTCGATCATGGCATGGCGCTGTTCTACTATGGCATCTTCCCCGAGGCGGTCGAACGCTTCGCCAACCGGAAAGTCAGCCTGCAATACATCACGACCTGGCGCGAAGTGCTTGCCGTCGCCAAGGAACAGAAGCTGTTCGACGACAAGACGCTGGAGGAAGTCGAGGCCTTTCTCAACGCGCCGCTTGCCTGGTCCGGCTGGAACGGCGGTATTTCGGAGCTGCCCACAAACTGACGCTTTGCTTTTGCACTGAATCTATCTAATCGATTTATGTAACTGGACACGACAGACGCGCTCTTTGGGAGGCCGGAATGATATTGTGCTGTGGCGAAGCTTTGATCGACATGCTGCCGCGGGATACGACGCGGGGCGAAAAGGGTTTTGCCCCCTATGCCGGCGGCGCGATCTTCAATACCGCGATCGCACTTGGCCGTCTCGGCGTTCCCACGGGCTTCTTCACCGGCATCGCAGACGACATGATGGGCGAGATCCTGCGCGAGACGCTGTCTGCGTCCAAGGTGGACTATAGCTATTGCGCCATAGCTCCACGTCCGAGCACGATCGCATTCGTCAAGCTGGTCAATGGCCAGGCGACCTACGCCTTCTACGATGAAGGCTCGGCTGGCCGCATGATCACCGAGGCCGATCTGCCGACGCTCGGCGATGATTGCGAAGCCTTGCATTTCGGTGCGATCAGCCTGATCCCCGACCCGTGCGGCGCGACCTACGAAGCGCTGATGAAGCGCGAGCACCAGGCCCGTGTCATCTCGCTCGACCCGAACATCCGTCCGGGCTTCATCAAGGACAAGGCTGCCCATATGGGCCGCATCGGCCGGATGGCGGCCATGTCCGACATTCTCAAATTCTCGGACGAGGATCTGGAATGGTTCGGCATCGCCGGAAACCATGACGAACTCGCTGCCCATTGGCTGGGGCAGGGCGCAAAGCTCGTCGTCGTCACCAAGGGTGCGGAAGGCGCGACCGGCTATACCAGGTCGCTGAAAGTCTCCGTGCCGAGCGAGCGGGTCACCGTCGTCGATACCGTCGGTGCTGGCGATACCTTCGATGCCGGCGTTCTGGCGTCGCTGAAGATGAACGGCCTGTTGACCAAGGCGCAGGTGGCTTCGCTCGATGAAAAGGCGTTGCAGCATGCGCTGGCTTTGGGCGCCAAGGCTGCGGCGGTAACGGTGTCGCGCGCCGGCGCCAATCCGCCCTGGGCAAGTGAGATCGGGCTTTAGTCGTTTATCGGCCTTGAGAATGCGGAGAGGTAGCACCCCCCTCTGTCAGCTTCGCTGACATCTCCCCCACAAGGGGGGAGATCGTAGGGAATGTGCCGCACATCCTGTGACGTGATGAAACTCTATCAAAAGCTTCGAGATTTGTTTGGTGCGAGAACGTGCCAAGCCACCAATCTCCCCCCTTGTGGGGGAGATGTCACGAAGTGACAGAGGGGGGTATCTCACCCCGCATTCAGAGAGATGGGATAGGGCAGACCCAAATCCAGCCCATCTACAAACCCCTTACTTAGCCCGGCTTGCCAGGGCAGCCACCAGCCCCTGCGTCGAGGAATCGTGGCCGGCAGCACTTTCCTTGCCTTCGATGACCGGAAGCAGGCCGGTTGCCAGCTCCTTGCCAAGCTCGACGCCCCATTGGTCGAAGGAGTTGATGCGGAAGAGCACGCCTTCGACGAAGACGCGGTGTTCGTAAAGAGCGATCAGGCGGCCGAGTGCGAACGGCGTCAGCTTGTCGTAGACGAAGGTGATCGACGGGCGGTTGCCGGTGAAGACGCGGTGCGGCGCGATGAAATCGGCCTTCTTGTCGTCCATGCCCTTGGAGGTGAGCTGCGCCTTGGCCTCCGCGAAGGTGCGGCCCTTCATCAGCGCTTCCGACTGCGCCAGGCAATTGGCCATCAACAGGTCGTGCTGATGGCGTAGCTCAGGCTCGAAACCGTTGGCGGCGATCATGAACTCGGCCGGGATGACGCTCGTGCCCTGGTGGATGAGCTGGTAGAAGGCGTGCTGGCCATTGGTGCCGGGCTCGCCCCAGACGACCGGGCCGGAATTGCCTTCGACCGGCGTGCCGTCGATGGTGACGCCCTTGCCGTTCGATTCCATGTCGAGCTGCTGCAGATAGGCCGGGAAGCGTGACAGGCGCTGGTCATAGGGCAGGATCGCGCGCGTGGCATAGCCGAGCACGTTGCGATGATAAAAGCCGATGAGGCCAAGCAGCATCGGCAGGTTTTCCTTGAAGGGAGCCTGGCGGAAATGGTTGTCCATCGCATGTGCGCCATCGAGGAACTTACCGAAGTTCTCCGGACCGACGGCGATCATCAGCGGCAGGCCAATGGCCGACCAGATCGAGTAGCGGCCGCCGACCCAATCCCAGAAGCCGAAGACGCGCTCGCTGTCGATGCCGAAGGCGGCGACCTTGTCGAGCGCCGTCGATACGGCGGCGAAGTGGTGCTGAACGGCGGCCTCGCCGAGCGCGTCGGCGATGAACTTGCGCGCCGTCTGGGCATTGGTCATCGTTTCGATCGTCGTAAAGGTCTTGGAAGCGACGATGAAGAGCGTCGTTTCCGGCTGAACGAGCTTCAGGATGTCGGCGATATGGGCGCCGTCGATATTGGAGATGAAGTGCGAGCGCGGGCCGTCGTGGAAGGGCGCCAGCGCCAGCGTCGCCATGACCGGGCCGAGATCGGAGCCGCCGATGCCGATATTGATGACGTCGGTGATTGCCTTGCCCGTCGCGCCCTTCAGCGCGCCGGAGCGGATGCCGTCGGCAAACTTGCCCATGGCGGCCAGCACGGCATTGACATCGGGCATCACATCCTTGCCGTCGACGAGCACCGGCTTGTTCGAGCGGTTGCGCAACGCGGTGTGCAGCACGGCGCGGTTTTCGGTGAAGTTGATGGCGACGCCGGAGAACATTTCCTCGCGCTTGGCCGCGACGCCGCCCTCGGTTGCGAGCTTCTCGAGAAGGGCGAGGATATCGTCGTTCACCGCCGTCTTGGAATAATCCATCAGCAGGTCGTCGAACGAGGCGCTGAAGCGGGAAAAGCGCTTGGGATCGGCGGCGAAGGCGGCACGAATATCGGTGGCCTTCGTTGCCGATGCGGTGCTCTTCAATTGATCGACGAGGGCGTTCATGGAGGACTCCTTGCGGTTCGCGCCGCTTGCCGTCCGAAGAGGGCAGGGCACTCTGAGTTGGTCGCGGAAACTATTCCCTATGTAGGGCGTAAATCAAGTTCACGTATCGCCCAAAACGAAAAAAGCCGCTCGCGAAAAGGGGCGAGCGGCTTTCTGAATGACACGGAATTATGTCAGCCGCGCAATTCCTTGCGCAGTATCTTGCCGACGTTCGATTTCGGCAACTCCGAGCGGAATTCGATGAAGCGCGGGCGCTTGTAATTGGTCAGATTGGCTGCACAATGCGCCTTCACGTCGGCCTCCGTCAGAGCCGGGTCCTTCTTGACGATGAAGAGCTTCACCGCTTCGCCTGAATGCGGATCGGGCACGCCGATCGCCGCCGCCTCCAGGACGCCCGGATGCATGACGGCGACTTCCTCGATCTCGTTCGGATAGACGTTGAAGCCCGAGACTAGGATCATGTCCTTCTTGCGGTCGACGATCTTCGTATAGCCGCGCTCGTCCATGAAGCCCATGTCGCCGCTACGGAAGAAACCATCCGGCGTCATGACGCGCGCGGTTTCGGCCGGCTGCTTCCAATAGCCGGCCATGACCTGCGGCCCGCGGATGCAGATCTCGCCGACCTCGCCGAGCGGCAGCGAATTGCCGCTCTCGTCGCGAATGTCGAAATCCGTGCCCGTGATCGGCAGGCCGATCGTTCCGGAAAATTCGGAACTGTCGAAACGGTTGGCGCTTGCGACCGGCGAGGTCTCGGAAAGGCCGTAGCCCTCGGTGATCCAGGCCCCGGTCATCTTCTGCCAGCGCTCGGCGACCGGCCGCTGCACCGCCATGCCGCCGGCAAGCGTCGAGGTGTTGGAAAGATCGAGCTTGGCGAATTCGGGATTGTTCATCAGCGCGTTGAACAGGGTGTTCAGGCCAGGGAACATATCGAACTTGTATTTGCCCAGCTCCTTGATGAAGGCGGGTATGTCGCGCGGATTGGCGATCAGCACGTTATGGCCGCCAAGGGACATACCCATCAGCGAATTCACCGTCAGCGCGAAGATGTGATAGAGCGGCAGCGCGCAGACGAAGGTCAGCTGCTCCGGACGCGGCTTGTTGATATAGGCGGATTGCAGCCAGAGCAGCAATTGCAGCTGATTGGCGAGCAGGTTGGAATGGGTCAGGATCGCGCCCTTGGCGACACCGGTCGTGCCGCCGGTATATTGCAGGAAGGCGATGTCGCTGCCAGTAAGCTCCGATAGTTTCAATGGCAGCCGCGCTCCTTCGGAGATCACGCTCTTGAAGCTGCGATGGCCGGGGATGGACCAGGCCGGTACGAGCTTCTTCACCTTGCGGACGATGAGGTTGACGATGTGGCCCTTGAGGCCGAGCATGTCGCCAAGGGCGGTGACCACGACGTGACGCACATCCGTATGCGCGAGAACCTGCTCCACCGTATGGGCGAAGTTTTCAAGAACGAAGATCGCCTTGGCGCCGCAATCGCGCAGCTGGTGTTCGAGCTCGCGCGGCGTGTAGAGCGGGTTGACGTTGACGACGACGAGGCCGGCGCGAAGGATGCCGTAAGTTGCGACCGGATTTTGCAGCACGTTCGGCATCATGACCGCGACGCGATCGCCCTTCTGAAGGCCGAGGCTCTGCAGCCAGGCGGCGATCTTGCGCGTCTGCATGTCGAGATCGCGATAGGTGATGGATTTGCCCATGCTGGTGAAGGCAGGCCTCTCGGCGTATTTCGCGCAGCTTTCCTCCAGCAGTTCGGCGAGCGATGCATGCGTCAGCGGCGGCAGTTCCGCCGGTACGATATCCGGATAAGAGGCGAGCCATATTTTCTTGACCTGCGGTCTATCCGAAGGAGCGGAGACTGAATTCATGCGCACTTCCTCCTCTACGCATCATCACCACGCCCCGCCGTTATGCACGGCGGCTACGCAGAGTGTCATTGGACGATCAAAAAGTCTCCCGCTTTTCACATCGCCGCAGTCGTTGCTCTCAACTAAATCATCGGAGCACAATCAAGCTACAATAACCTTGACGTAAACGTCAATAATCGTTGTGCGCTCACGTTTTTTTACAATCTTGAAAAAAGTACTGGAACTTTTATGACAACGGAGCGTTAATAGCGCCATGGGCTTAAACCCATCGGAGCATCGTGCTGCCTTAAAGAGCAGATCGGACGCTCCAAAGTTTATGTGAAGCGTATCCAAAAGGAGGTGCGCACATGCATAAAGAGAGTGCCGAAATCCATGGCCGTGACCTTTACATCAAGGACATGTCGATGCTGGTCGCCTGCGACCGTGTCGAGGGGTCCAGGGTGTTCGGTTCGGACGGTAAGCAGATTGGTCATATCGAGCGGCTGATGCTTGAAAAAAGCGATGGACGCATCGCTTTCGTCATTCTGAGCTTCGGCGGCTTTTTCGGCATCGGGCAGGATCACTACCGGTTGCCATGGGAAAAGCTGCGCTACGATGCTCGCATCGCTGGCTATCGCGTCAGCATGACCAAGAACGATATCGAAAAAGCGCGCCGCTTCGCCAGCAAGGACGACCACGACCACAAGGATCATGGCCACAAGAGCCATGATTATTTTGGCGTGCCTCCCTATTGGATGTGAGCGCGTTGCTGACCGAGCTGGCCCAGCAAGCCCCGCCGGTGCGGGGCTGTGCTTTGTATGGTTCTATTGAAACCGACCATGCCTTTGTACCACCTCGATCTTGTAGCCATCGGGGTCGGTGACGAAGAACAGCAGCGCAAAAAGCTTCCCGTCGCGATTGAGTTCGACGATCTTGCCGGGGCTGAGCCCCAGTGCCGTCATCCGCGCATGTTCATCCTTTAATTCCCGGACGGAGACCGCAAGGTGGCCATAGGCCTCGCCCGGCGCGTAAGGCGCGATGCGGCCCTGGTTGACGGTCAATTCCAGCTCGAAGCCGGTCTCGGCATTGCTCAGATAGATTAGCGTGAAGGTCTCGAAGGCGATGCGGTCGGCGACCTTCAGGCCGAAGGCCTTGTCGTAGAATTCGATCGAGCGCGCCTCGTCGAGCACGCGGATCATCGAGTGAATCATCTTGGCCATCGGCGCCTCCATCGGTTGTTCGAGCATCCTGTTCAGCCAATGTCATCGGTGATCGATCAAGACAAGTCCAAGGAAAAGTGCCTCCCTTGCATTCGAGCGCAGGTCCGGGCTTTCTGAATGTTGATCAGTCTGCTTAACTCCCCAACGCTTAGGCATAAGGCTCAAGGGGGGAGAATCTATGTACTACGCCATTCTGGCCTATCATGAAGAGGATATCGTCGAATCCTGGAGCGAGAAGGAGGATGCCGCGCTTATGACGGATCTCTTGGAGATCAATGACCGCATGGTCAGGCGGAAATCGCTGGGACCGGCCGCGCGTCTGGGCTCGACCCAAAACGCCGTCACATTGCGGGGGGCAGGGGCGGGGATGGTCATCGATGGCCCCTTTGCCGAAACCAAGGAACAATTGCTCGGCTTCTATGTCGTCGATTTTCCGACGATCGACGAAGCCATCGAGGCCGCGCGCGAATTGCGCCACGCCAATCCCACCGCCGTCTATGAAATCAGGCCGATTTTGCTCTATCTGCCCGGCGCATCACTGCCATCGGGCGAAGGCAATTGATGGAACATCACGCATACCGGCGGCCATAGGGCGGCGTAACGGCTTGCGATCTCAATGGGGTTGCAGGCCGATCTTGCTCGTCACGTTCCGCTCGATCATTTCCATGCCGTCATAGATCAGAACCGCCATCAGGCCGACGATCAGGCCGCCCTGCAGGATGAAGGCGGTGTTGTCGTTGATCAGTCCGGCGATGATGACTTCGCCCAGCCCCTTGGCGGCGACGGTTGAGCCGATCGTCGCGGTGCCGATATTGATGACGGTCGCGATCTTCAGACCTTCGATGATGAGCGGCAGGGCAAGCGGCAGCTCGACGCGGAAGAGCCGCTGCCAGCCATTCATGCCCATGCCGTCGGCGGCATCGAGCACGGAGGCCGGCACCTGCTGCAGCCCGGCGACCGTGTTTTCGAAGATCGGCAACAGCGCATAGAGGAAAAGCGCAATGAATGTCGGTACCGCACCGAAGCCCGTGGTCGAGATCGCAAGCGCCAGAACGGCAACCGGCGGGAAGGTCTGCCCGGCATTGGCGATCGCGCGCGAAAGCGGCAGGAAATCGGCGCCGATGGGCCGCGTGACGAAGATGCCGCCGAGAACGGCCAGAATGCCGCTTGCGGCGATCGAGACGATAATCAGCTCGAGATGGCTGAGCGCCAGGCTCGGCAGGCTGTTCTGCGTATAGATCGGCGACGCCCCGAATTTGGTCAGCGGCGCCAGAACCGGCGTCAGCCATTCCGGACGAAAGAGCAGCACCAGCAGCAGTGCCAGCGCAAAAAGGCGGAAGAGGTTGGCGCCAAGAAATCTCATGCTTTGCGGCCCAGCTCGATCAGATGCTGGATCGAGATCGAGCCGACGGGCATCTTGCGCTCGTCCTCGACCGTCGCCTCGTCCGCGCCCTGCCAGATCAGTTCAGCCAGGGCGTCGCGCAGATTGAGCGTCTGCGGCAGGCGATAGCCGAGACCGGGCCGTGGTGGCTGCATGCTCTCCTTCAGCGGCAGCAGCGACATCAATTTCAACGCCCGATCGGACGTGCCGGTCAGCTGCTGCACGAAGGGATCGGCCGGTTCCGTCAGGATCTTTTCCGGCGCCGAGCATTGCAACAGCTTGCCGCCGCTCATGACCGCGATCTTGTCGCCGAGATGGAAGGCTTCGTCCATGTCGTGGGTGACGAGGATGACGGTGGTGCCGAACTGCTTCTGGATAGCGAGCAGATCGTCCTGAGCCTTGCCGCGGATGACCGGATCGAGCGCGCCGAAGGGCTCGTCCATCAAAAGCACTTCCGGCTCGGCGGCAAGCGCACGCGCGACGCCGACGCGCTGCTGCTGGCCGCCGGAAAGCTGGCTCGGATATTTGCCGGCAAAGGTGCCGGGGTCGAGGCGAAAGAGATTGAGGAGTTCTTCGACACGGTTGTCGATGCGCGCCTTCTCCCAGCCGAGCAGTTCGGGCACGGTGGCGATATTCTGCGCGACGGTACGATGCGGGAAGAGCCCGTGGCCCTGGATCGCATAGCCGATGCGGCGGCGAAGTTCGGTTGCCGGCACGTTCATGATGTCCTCGCCGTCGACCGAGATTTGGCCTTCGGAGATCGGCACCAGCCGATTGATCATGCGCATCAGCGTCGACTTGCCGGAGCCGGAGGTGCCGACGATGACGGTGATCGTGCCCTTTTCCATGCTCATGCTGACATTGTCGACGACGGTAGCGCTGCCATAGCGCTTGGTGACGCCCTTGAGCTCGATCATGTTGGTCATGCGCGTTGTCCCCGGATGCTGTCGATGACCGCATCGAGGATGACGGCCGATGAGAAGGCGAGAAGCACTGTCGGCACGGCGCCGAGCAGCACGAGGTCATTGGCCGTCTGGCCGATGCCCTGGAAGATGAAGAGGCCGAACCCACCGCCGCCAATCAGTGCCGCGACCGTGACGAGGCCGATCGCCTGTACCAGCACGATGCGGATGCCGGTCAGGATGACGGGAAAGGCGAGCGGCAGGTCGATGCCGGTCAGGATCTGCCGGCGCGTCAGCCCCATGCCGGCGGCGGAATCGCGCACGGAGGGATCGACGCCCTCAAGACCGACGACGGTATTGGCGACGATCGGCAGCAGCGAATAAATGACGAGCGCCACCAGCGCCGGGGCCACGCCGATGCCCTTGATGCCGATTGCAGCGGCAAGGGGCACATGGGCGGCGATATAGCCGAGCGGCAGCATGAGAATGCCGAACAGCGCCAGGCTCGGAATGGTCTGCACCAGGCTCAGCGCCCGCAACACCACGGCGCGCAGGCGCGGCTGCCAGTAGCAAAAGATGCCGAGCGGCAACGCCAGCACGATGGCGATGGCGACGGAGCCGAGAGAGAGTAACACATGGCCCAGCGCCTCGTGCCAGAACTTGTCGGCATTGTTGGCATATTCCTTCATGATCGAGAGATTGTCGAGCAGGCCGGAGCGCAAGACGGCGACGAGCAGGGCGGCATAGACCGCCAGCGCCGCGACCCGCAGCCAGGGCGTCAGTCGCAGCTTGACCAGCGCATCCGAAATCATCAGTCCGACAACGGCGAGCAGCACCCAGAAGCAGCCGCCGGGCGTAATGCGCGCCACGGTGCTGCCAGCCGGCGTCGCGGCGGTCGAAACGAGGCCGAGCGTGACGACGAGCATGGCGATCGAAAGTGTCGCGATCCCGAGACGGATGACCTGGTTGTGCACGAAAAGCGCGGCAAGCGCCGCCGCGACCAGGAGAACCACCAGGCATATTGCGGACGGTTGGGCGAGAAGTTGGGTCAGCAGCTGTGGCTTGCCGGCGGCGATACGGTTCGCCTTGACGATGATGAACGGCATCCAGGCTATAGCCAGTGCGCCACCCGCCGCCAACACCACTCCGAGACGGTCCACTCTGCGGACCGCTAGCGCATCTTCCATCAGGCAAGCTCCGTCAGCGCATGAGCCCAAAATTCAGGGCGGGTTCGGACAAGATCATGCCCAATCGAAACTCCCGCGGCCTCACTCTATCAAAATGAAGCCGCGAGAGCAGCGTCAAAGCCTTACTTCAGGAAGCCATTGTCCTTGAGGTAGGATTCGGCAACAGCCTTAGCCGGCTCGCCATCGACCTGGATGCGGCCGTTGAGCTTGCGCAGCACGTCGGCGGTCAGGCCCTTGAAGATCGGAGCCAGAACCTCTTCGATCTTCGGATTGGCTTTCAGCACGGCTTCGCGAACGATTGGCGTCGGCGCATAGACCGGCTGCACGCTCTTGTCGTCTTCGAGAACCGTCAACTCGGCCGCTTCGATGGCGCCGTCGGTGCCATAGACCATCGCCGTGTTGGCGCCGTTAGTCTGGTCGGCCGCCGCCTTGATCGTTGCCGCGGTGTCGCCGCCGGAAAGCACGATTTCCTGATCGGGCTTCAGCTTGAAGCTGTAGGTCGTCTCGAAAGCAGGCAAGGCAGCCGGAGAGTTGACGAACTCGGAAGAGGCCACAAGCTTGGCCGCGCCGCCGCCGGCAACCCACTTGCCGAAATCGGACATGGTCTTCAGCTTGGCCGGGCCGGCGACATCGCTGCGCACGGCGATCGCCCAGGTGTTGTTGGCGGGCGAGGGCGTCAGCCAGACGATCTTGTTGGCGTCATAGTCCAGCTTCTTGGCAAGGTCGTAGCCCTGCTGCAGGTTCTTCCATGCCGCATCGTCGGCCTTGTTGAAGAAGAAGCCGGCATTGCCGGTATATTCGGCATAGATGTCGATCTCGCCGGCGGTGATCGCCTTGCGGACCACGGGCGTCGTGCCGAGCGCGATGCGATCCTGCGCCTTGATGCCGTTGGCGTTGAGCGCGGCAAGGATGATGTTGCCGAGCAGCGTGCCCTCGGTGTCGATCTTGGAGGAGACGACGACGTCGGCGGCGTTGGCGCCACTGGCAAGGAGTGCCGTCAGCGTGGCGGCAAGTGCAAGCTTCTTGAGCATGATGTTTCCCTTTGTACCCCGTTAAACCTTTGTTCTGCCTGCCGGTGCCGCCTCAAGGCAGCAACCCGGACATGCAGGTTTCGTGTGAGCCGGCGACCCACAGGCGAATTGGTGGCTGCTTCGGGCACGGAGCGCTCATCGCGGAAATGTCGATGCGCTCCGGATTCCCGTTGCAGTCGCGCGATTATGACGAGCGTACTCGACATTCGCGCGAAATTGGATTTCTTTTTTCGGGGGCAAGTGCGTTTGTTTTTGTTCCCCTTACCCGTTTGGCGCTGTTCCGATCTCATTTTTGCGGCTGGATCAGTTAAGTGCCAGGAGAACGATAGCTGTCGCTTTTCGGCTTAGGGATATCTTTTTTCGAGAACACATCATATCGTCCGGATATGATTGATATCGTTGCGGTCGAGCAGTGACGTGCGCCGCGGACACAGGGGATGGGATTTGTATCTCGGCGCATTGTTCATAGCCGATGTGGTGTTCTCCGTCGGCTCTGTCCGGGAGACAGCGCGGCGGTTGTCCTTTTCGGCCTCGACAGTCTCCAGCGCGCTGCGCCGGCTCGAAACCGAGCTGGCCCTGAAGCTTGTCGAGCGCGCGTCCGGTGAGCTTGCGACCCTTTTGGCAAGCTCGAAGGTTCAGAAGGGCCTCCAACCCATTCTCGGCGGCATGCGTCAGCTCTCGGCTCTGGTGAAGGAGCCGCCCGCGCCGCAGGACTACGACCAGTGGGCCGCGCGCCTGCCGTTGAAGATCGCCACCATCGAACGCTTCCTCGAGGTCGCCGATCAGGGCAGCATCAATCGCGCCGCCCGCCGCCTGCGGCTGGGCCAGCCGCAGCTTTCGTTACAAATCGCCAATCTGGAGGAGCTGTTCGGCTGCCGCCTGTTCGAGCGGCAGGCGCAGGGATCGGTGCTGACGGAGGCCGGTCAGGAAGTCCACGCTATTCTTGCCGGCATCGCTCAGGCATGGGACGAGATGAAGGCGGCGGCGGACGAGCGGTTTCAGCGGACGGCGCGTGCCGTGCGCATCGGGTCGATCATCCCCACAGGTTCTGAAAGCTGGGTGGCGCGCTCGCTGGCAAGCCTGGTATCGCGCTGGAACATCGGCGGCAATCGCAACATGCTGTCGCTGTTGCTGATGACGGCCGACGATCTGCGCGAAGCGCTCCGATCCGGCCGCATCGACGTCGCCATCGTCGATTCCGTCTTCGGCCTCGACGCCTTCGAGCATCTGGAGCTTGTCGCGACCGACATGGTGGCGATCGCACCGCCCGACAGCACGGAACAGACGTTCGCCGCACTCGTGGAAAACCATCCGCTCTGCGTACCGAGCCCGCGCACCGGCATCGGCAATGCCGCAACCGCCTTCGGCTATGACAGCCACGATCGGCGCCGGTTTCGCGGCCGCGACATCACCTCGGCCGATTCCCTGCCCGTCATCGTCGACCTCGTCGCCAACCATGGCTACGTCTCGTTTCTGGGTAGGGTCAGCGCGCTGCCGATTTCAGACAAGGTACGGATCGTCGATCCGGATGAGATTTTGCCGTTGTCGTACCATATCGCCCATAATGGTCGCAAAGCCTCGGTCGAAGCTTGCCGGCTGATCCAGCAAGCGGTTCGCGAACTGGTGGGGGATATGGGGACGACGCGAAAACGTCTGCCGTCCCGCGGGTAGCGGAACAAATGCGCCATATTCGCGTTTAGGTGGGTTAGGTTAGTCCGGGCGTACGCAGCCGGGGGGCGCGTTCGACACCCAAGGAGAGACCATACATGAAAGTTCTTGCAACGGCGCTCGTCGCATTAGGCATTATTGTTCTACCCGCTACCTATGCCGAGGCGCGTGATCATCATCATCACCGCTGGCATCACCATCATCATCGCGAATATCGCCCCCATCATGGCTGGCATCGCCACGAAGGATGGCGGTATGGGCACCACCATCATCGCTGGCACAGCAAACCGCATTTTTCGCACGCCTGAGGGTAGCGAGCAGGCATGAAAACGGCGTCTTGGGGCGCCGTTTTTTAGGCTGTCCGATCGACTACGTCGTCCTCCTCCCATCTTGACGATATCGATTGAAATCCGCCGGCCGGCGAGCACGCGATCGTGATCGGACGAACCCATGCCGATGCCGTGAAAACGCCTGCTGCTCAAGGGATAGTGGAACTTTCCAAGGTAATATTGCGTTTATTACTTCGTCCGGAGGACGCGAGTAATACGAGTAGCGTTTACGTCCGGCATTGAAGGAGGCTGGAAATGAAAATTCTGGCAACAGCGCTGGTTGCGCTAGGTATGGTCGTGTTGCCGGCAACCTATGTCGAAGCGCGCCCTCATCACCATGGGCACCACCACCGGGTGATCGTCCATCGGCATTATCATCACCACTACTACTATCGCCATCACTACTATCGCCCATATTACGGCTACTACGCGCCCGACTATGGCTATTACCAACCCTATTACAGCTATTATCAGCCCTACTATCCCTTGGGTGTATTTGGCGCTTTCGGCGGCTACGGCGGCTATCGCCATTACCACCGCGGCTGGTACGGAGGGCGTGGGTACTATGGCGGCGGCTATCATGGCTGGCATGGTGGCGGCGGGCACTGGCGCTATCGCAGTCAGCCCCATTTCTCGCACAACTGACGGCCCGGCCGATAGCAAACGGCGCCTCCCGGCGCCGCTTGACGATGACGTTACAGGCTACCCGACAGCGATCAGCTCATGCCGGGTTCAGCACGTGAACGGCGCGATCAGCCATCAGATGCTTCACCTTCTCGCCGTAAGCGGCCATATGCGCCGAAGCGGCATGCGCCTTCAGCGCGCCCATGCTTTCCCACTTCTCAACCACGACGAAGGTGTCAGGCCCAAAGGCCGGATCAGCCCCTTCGACATCGACGACGGCGGTATATTCGATGCAGCCGTCTTCGGCGTGAACGGCCGGAACATTCGCCTGGAAGGCTTCGAGCACTTCGGCGCGCTTGCCGGGCTGGGCAGTGAGGATGGCGAGAACGTGGATCATGATGATGTCCTTGAGACGATAGACAATACGAATGAAGAATACCGGATGCCGCCGATTGCGCGGCTAGGTTCAACCTTTACCATGGAAGGACGGCATTCGAGCGCTTGAACTCAATTTAAATCGCGCATCGAATTTCTGCTGGATCGGCTGGGTTTACATCCGGTTGATGTATTTCGGATCGAGCGATCCGCTGAGCAGATGGCCGAAGGCGATAAGGTTGCCCTGCAGGCGGCCGCGCCGGTCGATATAGGCCGGCGGGTTCACCGAGCCGGCGATATTCGACGCGACGTTGCCGCCCATCAGCTTCAGCGCCCATTTGAGCGAGACCGAGCGCTTCTTCACCAGATACAGCGGATTGGCCACCTGGGAATAACCGAGGCGCAGGCCCGACGTGCGGCCGGCCTTGACCCCGAGATGGACGCCGCGCAGGCGGTTGGACTTGACGATCTTGCCGAAAGGACGCAGCCGCCGGCACAGATCGACATCCTCCTGCCAGCCGTAGAGCGGCAGGTCCTCGTCGAAATAGATGCCGTTTGCGAGCATCTGCTTCCGGCGAAAGATCATGTTGCAGCCATAGGCATTGTGCGTGGCCTCGAGCGCCGGCGCCGGGAAGGGGGTGGCATCGTCTGCGAGCGCCTGGTCGGCTTCGTCCGCCGTCATGCCCGGCCCAAGGATACCGTCGCGGACGACTTCGCCGGTCGCAACCACAATCTCTTCATCCGCCTCGAACAGCGCTTCCGTCTCGGCGAGGTAATTCGTCGCCGGAAAGAAGTCGTCGTCGAAGAAGACGACCACATCTATGCCGACGGCCGCATCGATGATGGCATTGCGCTGCGGGCAGCTGCCCTGCGGCGACGAGACGATGGTCACTGGAAACGGCGCGGAGCTTAGGCGCCCCATGTCGATATCGTCGCCCCTGGCCGGGCACAGGAAGAGATGATCCGGCTTGCGTGTCTGTCCGGCAAGCCTCTCGATCATCGAGGCGAGAATCGACCGGCGACCGCATGTCGCCACGCCAACGGCAATTTTCATGATGTATCCCCCAGAATGTTATCCCGAGGCGCACGAAACCACCAAAAGCTGAATCTTTGGTTGTACTAATCGCGTGTATTCAACGGAACGCGTGCAAAGGCATTTTTCGGAGCGCGACCGGCTTGTCTATGCCCGTCAAGGCAGCCCTCCAGCCGAACCGGGCGGCATTCGCGATCGCCTCGAATGCCTGACGCAAGCCATGAATGCCAAGACTTTCAGCATCCACGGTTCCGAAACAGGTCGCCCTCGCGATCTGCCCTTCAGCCAATGTCGAAGGTATCTACCGCCAAATGCAAACGCGCGACTCGAGATTTGAGTATAAGAGCGGCATGCCGCACACGCAGCTTGCCCTGCATCATACGGAAAATGCGCGGCTGCTGCCCGATCGCGGCGAGCTTCTGCACCGCCTGCCGCATGGTGGCGTCTGTGCCGAGATCGGTGCTGCTTTCGGCGATTTCACCGCCGAGATCTTTGAAAAGAATGCACCGAGAGAGCTTTACCTGATCGACGCATGGGATACGCCCCGCTATCAGGAGGGTCTGGAGCAGATCAGGTCAAAATTCCGAGGCGCGCTGGATCAGGGCCGCCTGCGCATCGTCCAGGGTTATTCCACCGTCAGGCTTGCGGAGTTTCCGAACAGCTTCTTCGACTGGGTCTATGTCGATACCAATCACAGCTATGAGACGACCCTGGAGGAGTTGCAGATCAGCCACTTCAAGGTAAAGCAGGACGGCCGCATCGCCGGCCACGACTTCTGTACTGGCAATGTCGTCGATGCCATTGCATATGGCGTCGTCGAAGCCTGCACGAAGTTCTGCAAGGATTTCCATTGGCAGTTCGAATATATGACCCTGGAATCCCACGGGCATTTTTCGTTTTCGCTGAAGCGGCTTTAAGAATTCTGAGCTGCGCTTCGTCGCTCGACGCCTTTACCAGACGCTCAAATATCTCAGCAAAGAGATGATGCCGATGATGATGACAATGACCTGCACGATTTGCCTCGTGCGGCCGTCGAGGGGCAGGCGCTGGACCAAATAAAGAACCAGGACGATCACCAGGAACGTGATCAGAATCCCGATCAGAACTGAAGCACCGAGCATCGACTTCTTCTCCGCCGACGAAAACCCAATTATCCTTAGGGTTTACCTATGTGGCGGCCGGATAAAGTAAAGGCGCCGTTTAGGGATGTATGTCTGGTGACGTCTCCAGCCCGCCTCTGTCATTGGCGATGGCGAGCCGGAATTGGGCATCGTTCACAAGCTCGACGCAGAGCCGATGCCATTTGTTTTTCAGAGACTTGCTTTGGAAGAGTGGTGCCGCTTGCAGGACTCGAACCTGCGACCCCATCATTACGAATGATGTGCTCTACCACCTGAGCTAAAGCGGCATTGCGCGGAGCGTTCGGTTCGGCCCCGCGATTTGCATGGCGCTGATACAGTCTATGCGATCAGATTTCAAGCGCTCAAATTGCCAATTGGCAAAAAAGCGAGATGCCTGTGAAAAAACGACCGCCTTTCGCCGCCGGTTAAAGCGTCAGCCGGGTGCGCGCCTGCCGGTATTCGGCTTCCAGCCGGTCGACGAGGGCGGCAACGGGCTGGATGGACTTGACGGCGCCGATGCCCTGGCCGGAGCCCCAGATATCCTTCCAGGCCTTTGCACCGGTCGTGGCGGCCTCGAAGTCCATCTTGGAAGGATCGGCCTCAGGCAGGTTGTCCGGGTCGAGGCCGGCGGCGCGGATCGAGGGCTTCAGATAATTGCCAAGCACGCCGGTGAAATAATTGGAATAGACGATATCGGCGGCAGTGCCCTCGACGATCGCCTGCTTGTAGGCATCGGCAGCGCGCGCCTCTTCTGTCGCGATGAAGGGCGAGCCGATATAGGCAAGATCAGCGCCGGCCGCCTGAGCGGCCAGTATGGCGCCGCCGGTGGCGATGGCGCCGGCAAGCAGCAGCGGCCCGTCGAACCATTCGCGGATCTCCTGCACGAGCGCGAAGGGCGAAAGCTGGCCGGCATGGCCGCCGGCACCTGCAGCCACCGCAATCAGCCCGTCCGCACCCTTGCGGATTGCGGAATTGGCGTGACGGTTGTTGATGATGTCGTGCAGCACGATGCCGCCATAGGAATGCACGGCGGCATTCACTTCGGGCACGGCGCCGAGCGAGGAAATGACGATCGGCACCTTGTACTTCACGCACAGCATCAGATCGTGTTCGAGGCGCTTGTTCGACATATGGACGATCTGGTTGACCGCAAATGGAGCTGCCGGACGATGCGGATTTGCTGCATTGTATGCGGCAAGATCCTCGGTGATCATGGCGAGCCATTCGTCGAGCTGGCTTTCCGGGCGGGCGTTCAGCGCCGGAAACGAGCCGACGACGCCAGCCTTGCATTGCGCCAGCGTCAGTGCCGGATGCGAGATGATGAAGAGGGGTGAGGCCACGACCGGCAACCGCAGGCGCTCGGTCAGGATGGGAGGAAGAGCCATGAACATCATCCGCTTTTGACGTTTACGAAAACGTCAAAATGGATAGCAGATGTGCGGGACGAGGGGAAGATGGCGAAAGAAATAGGCAGCCGGCAATAGGCGGTAGGCAGTAGGGAAAGGCGTGGATCACCATTGCCTGCCGCCCACTCCGAATGCCTCCCCATTTGCGTCGTCTTTCGCATTTATCCCCGCTCGAGTGCCTGCGGCTCCAGCCTGAGGCTTGCGTATTGACGGGCAGGGCGTTACCGAATCCGGTTAACGAATGCTAAAGACCATGCCTGCCTTGCCGGGCAGAGGATGCGAGTATGTTGCGAGTGAGAGTAAAGGATCGGATGTGAGCGGATTAGAAACGGCTATCAGAAGCGCGTTGGAGCGGTCCGAGCGCGCCAATCCGGAAATCCGGGCTCGCATCTATCAGTCGGCGCGCCAGGCGCTGGAAGCCGGCCTCCGCAAGCAGGACATTACCGATATCAACGTCGTCGCGGCCCAGCGTCAGCGGCTGGAGGCGACGATCCGCGAGATCGAGGCCGAGGAGCGCGCGCACGCCGCGCAGGCGATGCCGGTTTCGCCGGAGCTCAGTGCTCCCAATGTTTCTCCGTCCGCACCTAGGCCCGAAGTCGGGCAACCCGTGCAACGGCCGGAGCCGGTCATGAGCGTGCGCGGGGAAACGCGCGACCCGCCGATGTCGGCAAGTGCCGCCGCACCCGTCGAACCGATGTCGGTCGAGCCTGTGGGAAGGCGGGACGATTTCGGCGATATGCGCGCCGGTCCCGCCGATCATCTCGGTGCTGACAGCGATGTAAGACCAACCGCCGCCGCGCCGGCCGCACGGTCGATGAATTTCAAGCCCGAGCGCGCCGCCGTGCGCCGCAAGCCCCGCAAGTTCTTTTCGCGCCTGCTGGTCTTCTGCATCCTGCTCGCCTTCCTCGGCGTCGGTGCCTGGTGGATCAAGACCTCGGGCGTGCTGATGTCGGCCTCCCAGAGGGATACGAGCGTGCCCAACCCGCCGGCACATGTCGATTCGCAGGATTTCAGCGGCAACGCCGGCGATGACGATACCTCGGATCAGGACGACAATAGCGGTCCCGTCAATCCGGGCCTTGCGACCATCGATCCGCAGAACAGCTTCTCGGCGGAGTGGCTCGAGATATTGAAGCCCACCGATGCGCCGAAGGTCACGACCGGCCCGCAGTCGAAGGCTGAAAACGTATCGGAGAACGAGGGGCCGGCCGTGCGGCTGACCTCGCTCAGCAGCGGTTCGGACGGCAGCGGCTCGATCGTGGTGCCGGTCAACGTGCTGCAGCAGATGGCAGGCAAGGCCTCGACGATGGCGCTGACGTTGCAATCCACCTCGGACGCGCCGACGCAGATCACGGTGGAATGCGATTTCGGCTCGCTCGGGCGCTGCGGGCGTCATCGTTTCACCGTCAGCCGCCAGAAGACGGATGCGCTGTTCCAGGTCCAGTTCGATCGCTCGCTGGCGCCGACCGGCTCGGGCCGCCTGATCATCAACAGCGATGTCGACGGCAAGGCCCGTGGCGTCAACATCTACGCCATCCGCGTATTGCCCGGGCAATAGGCCCGGGCGGTGAGCCGTTAGTTGAGAATATCCGATCCCATGCCGAGGATCTTCTCGTCGATCTTGCCGATGGCCTTCTTGTCCTTGCCGTCATAGTCGAGCGTCAGCAGAATGTGACGGACAAGGTTCAGGCGCGCGCGCCGCTTGTCGTTGGCGCGGATGACTGTCCAGGGCGCATGGTCGGTATGCGTGTCCTTCAGCATGCGATCGCGCTTTTCGCTGTAATCCTTCCATTTCGGCAGGGCGGCGATATCCATCGAGGAAAGCTTCCAGACGGCGCGCGGATCGTGGCGCCTGTCGTGGAAACGCTTCAGCTGCATTTCCCGGCCGATATCGAGATAGAATTTGAAGAAATAGATGCCGTCCTGGACGATGAGCTTCTCCATCTGCGGCGCCTGCTTCAGAAATTGCTCATATTGCTTCGGCGTGCAGAAACCCATGACCGGCTCGACGCCGGCGCGGTTGTACCACGAACGATCGAACAGCACGAATTCGCCCGCCGTTGGAAACCGGGCGACATAGCGTTGAAAATACCATTGCCCGCCTTCGCGGTCGGTCGGTTTCGTCAGCGCCACCACGCGCGCCAGGCGAGGGTTCATATGGGCTGATGTCGCGGCGATCGAGCCCCCCTTGCCGGCGGCATCGCGCCCTTCGAACAGCGCCATCACCCGTTTGCCCTTCGCCTGCAGCCAGAACTGCACCTTGATGAGCTCGATCTGCAGCGCTTTCAACTCATCCAGATACTCGTCTTCCTTGAGCTTCTTCTTGTAGGGGTAGCCGCCCGAAGCCAGCGCCTCGTCATCGATCCAGCTCGGCAGGACGGGGTCGTCGACATCGAATATATGTTTGACGCCGTGGATATCGAGCTCCACCGCGCGGCTTTCTGCTTGCTCTCCCATATACCGGCTCCTCGGCTGTTTACGCTGCGTTAACCCTGCCGCTTGCCGCGGCAAAAAAGCTCATCGAGGAAATTGGAGCTTTTGTTCAATGGTTTCAAGCCCTTTGCTACGACCCTCTTTTGCCGGCTACATTTATTCTTGTCAGTTACGGGCTTCTGTGGATAGAGCCGAATACTTCTGTCATGAATCACGGATAAGACGCGGAATCCAGCATTCCATGATGGTAGGCGAAGGGACGGGCGCAGTTGGAAGACGAATGGTCATTTGTCAGGAAGTTGGCAGTGCGGTTGCGGCAGGAGAGCGCCGTCCTGATTCTGGCGACGCTGATCGCCGCGCTTGCGCTGGTTGAAGGCATCAACACCGGCGCCGTTTTCTGGATCTGGGCCATCGTCATGATCGTCACGCTGCTTCGCCCGCCGCTGGTGGAGCGGGTGGTCGTTCCCCCGCAAGCCGAGCCGGCGCCGGCCGATCCGCAAGCCCTGCTAAGCACCGCCTTTGCAGGATTGGCGGCACTCGACATGCCGGTGCTGGTCATCGACCGCGAGGCGTCGGTGTTGGTGCAGAACATCGCCGTCGAAAAAGCCTTCGGCGCATTTCCGATCGGAGCACATATTTCCTCGAAGCTGCGCTCGCCGGGCTTGCTCGACATGGTGCGCGAGACCATCACCACCAACACGCCGAACCAGATCGAGCATTCCGAGCGCCTGCCCTCGGAGCGGGTCTATATCGTGCGCATCGCCCCGATCGAACTGCCTGAGATCGACAAGCAGGAGGATGCCCTCTTCCTGCTCTCGTTCCGCGACATTTCGGAGCTGCGCCATATCGACCGCATGCGCTCCGATTTCGTCGCCAATGCCAGCCACGAATTGCGCACGCCGCTGGCATCGCTGCGCGGTTTCATCGAGACGATCCAGGGCCCTGCGAAATCCGATACGAAGGCGCAGCAGCGTTTCCTCGGCATCATGCTCGACCAGACGACGCGCATGAGCAGGCTGGTCGACGATCTCCTGTCGCTGTCGCGCCTGGAGCTGAAATCGCATATCGCGCCGGATCAGAAGGTGGATCTCGTGCCCTTGCTCGGCCATGTGCGCGACTCCCTGCTGCCGCTCGCCGGAGATCTCGACGTGACGATCAACCTGCATCTGCCGGCTGGCAAGGTCGAGGTACTGGGCGATCGCGACGAGCTGGTTCAGGTCTTCGAGAACCTGATCGAGAATGCCTGCAAATATGGCCAGGAAGGCAAGTCGGTCGATGTTTCGCTGCTGAACGATGCCAGCCAGGCCGTCGAGGTCGTCGTCTCCGACAAGGGGCCGGGGATACCCGCGGAACATGTGCCGCGCCTGACCGAACGCTTCTATCGCGTTAACGTTGAGGACAGCCGTTCCAAGAAGGGAACCGGTCTCGGGCTTGCCATCGTCAAGCACATCCTCACCCGTCACCGTGCCAGGCTGATCGTCAAGTCGGAAGTTGGAAAGGGAACCGACTTTACGGTTCGCTTCTGAGAGGCGCTGTGAATCGCTCATTTGGCGAGCAATTTCCCCGAATAATATCAAACAGATGATCTGTCATAATTGTTTCACCCGGCTGACATAAAAGGGCGGTGTTTTCGTCAGTAAGAATGGACCGCTGGAAAAGGTGGATGTGGCGTCCACCGCAGCACTCTTCAAAGCTCATTAGGGGGATTCGTTATGAATGCTTTGAAAATATCCATTCTTGCAATGGTTGCGTCGGCCGCCTTTGCTGGGACTGCCGCAGCCCGCGATCAAGTTCAGATCGCCGGCTCATCGACTGTATTTCCATATGCGAAGATCGTCGCCGAAAGCTTTGGCGAGACCTTTACCAATTTCAAGACCCCAGTGGTCGAGTCCGGTGGTTCAGGCGCCGGCCTGAAGGAATTCTGCAAGGGCGTGGGAACGGATTCCATCGACGTCGCAAATTCCTCGCGCCCGATCAAGGACAATGAGGTCGAAGCCTGCAAGGCCGCCGGCGTTGCCGATATCCAGCAGATCAAGATCGGCTATGACGGCATCGTCTTCGCCTTCGACAAGAGCAATCCGGACATCAAGTTCGAGCCGGTCGATCTCTACAAGGCGCTTGCCGCCGAAGTGGTCGTCGACGGCAAGCTGGTTGCCAACCCTTACAAGAAGTGGTCGCAGATCAATCCGTCGCTGCCGGACTTCGAAATATCAGCCTATATTCCGGGCGAGAAGCACGGCACGCGCGAAGTCTTCGAAGAGAAGGTTCTTGCCGCCGGCTGCAAGGCCTCCGGTGCGGCTGATGTCATCAAGGTCGCGGTTTCCGATGCCGCTCAGCAAGCCAAGAAATGCGTTGCCGTGCGCAAGGATGGCGTCGCTGTCGATATCGACGGCGATTATCCCGAGACGCTGGCCCGCATCAATGCCAACAAGCATGGCATCGGTGTTTTCGGCCTGTATTTCTTCCAGAACAACGCCGACAAGCTGAAGGTTGCCACCGTCAGCGGCATCGTGCCCTCGGGCCAGACGATCGCCGATGGCACCTATCCGGTCTCGCGGCCGCTGTTCTTCTACGTCAAGAAGGCCCATCTGGGTGTCATCCCCGGGCTCAAGGAATATGTCGATTTCTTCACCAGCGATCAGATGATCGGACCGGACAGCCCTCTGGCGGAATATGGCCTCGTGCCGGCGCCGGATGCGGAGCGCGACCAGATCCGCAAGGACTTCGCGAACGGGAAGATCATGTGAGTGCGTAAGGATTGGACACCGGCGCGGCTTGCTGCTGCGCCGGCGTTCGCCGGGGAATGGGAATGAGTGTATCGCTACTGCTGCTCTGCTTGTCGGTCTTCGGCGCCTCCGCCTTCGTGCTGGGGCGGGTGAGGGCTGCTGCGTTGTCGGGCGGCAGGTCTTCCTCCATGCATTCCCGGCTCGGCTATCACGGCGCCTATGCCGCCATTTGGGCGGTGCTTCCGGCTTTGGCGCTCGTCTGCACCTGGCTGATTGTCAGTCCCATCGTCATCGATCGCCTGGTGACCAGATCCTTTCCGGAGGAGGTTCAGTCTCTGCCGCCGGCCGAACTCAATCTCAGCTATGGCATGGTGCGCAGCATCGCCCACGGCATGCGCATGCTCGATAGCCAGGAGCTTGCCGATGTCGATGGCGGCAAGGCCGATCTGCAATTGCTCTTGGCACAGAAGGGCGTCCCCCTCGCCGTTCGTCCCACGGGCTATATGATCGATGCCGCTAACAAGTATAACGGCATGCGCGAAGTGAGCCGGATCGTCATGTCGGCGACGGCTATCATCGTATCGCTGCTGTGTGCCGCCTACGGCCTGCGGGCCATCGCGCCGCGCTTTCGCGCCCGCAATCGCGTCGAGCAGGTCATTCTCGGCGCGCTGGTCGTCGCCTCCTCCATCGCCGTGCTGACGACGGTCGGAATCGTCGTTTCCATGCTGTCGGAAGCGGCGCACTTCTTCAGCATGGTGCCTGCCAGCGAGTTTTTCTTCGGAACCGTGTGGGACCCGCGCTTCGCCGGCGCCGGCTCGCAGACCTCGGGCACCTTCGGCCTGATCCCGCTGCTGGCGGGCACCATCTATATCGGTCTCGTCGCCATGCTCTTTGCCGTGCCCATCGGCCTGTTCGCGGCGATCTACATGGCCGAATATGCCTCGGCGCGCGTGCGCTCCATCGCCAAGCCGATGCTGGAGGTTCTGGCCGGCATTCCGACGATCGTCTACGGCTTCTTCGCCCTCGTCACCGTCGGCCCCTTCCTGCGCGATATCTCCGCCGAGATCGATGGCCTGATGACCGGAAACTATCGAAGCTTCATCGAGGCGCAGAGCGTCTTGACGGCCGGCTTCGTCATGGGCGTGATGCTCATCCCTTACGTTTCGTCGCTGTCGGACGATATCATCATGGCCGTGCCACGCTCGCTTCGCGACGGCTCGCTCGGCCTCGGCGCCACGCGTTCCGAAACGGTCAAGCGCGTACTGCTGCCGGCAGCCCTTCCAGGCATTGTCGGCGCGCTTCTGATGACCGCGTCGCGGGCGATCGGCGAAACGATGATCGTGGTGCTGGCGGCAGGCGTCGCCGCGCGCATGCAGTTCGATCCCTTCGAGCCGATGACGACAGTCACCGTGAAGATCGTCAACCAGTTGACCGGCGATCTGGAATTCACCTCGCCACAGACGCTCGTCGCCTTCGCGCTCGGCATCACGCTGTTCTGCCTGACGCTGTGCCTCAACGTCTATGCGCTCTACATCGTCCGCCGCTACAGGGAGCAGTACGAATGAGCGACGTCGTATCGTCCTCTGCGCCGAACACGCCGCGCGGCCTGACGCCGGGCACGCTTGCGCGCCGCGATATCGGCATCGCCAGGCGCTATGCCGCCGAGCGCCGCTTTCGTGCCTATGGCATCACCGCCGTCATCTTCGGCCTCGTCTTCCTCGCCATCCTGGTCTCGACCGTGGTCCGCACGGGCTATACCGCCTTCGTTCAGACCTCGATCACCTTGCCGATCGAATTCACCGAGAAGGTGATTGACCCCGCAGGCAAGCGCATAAGCGATCCGCAGGTGCTGATAGCAGCCAACTATCCGCTTCTGGTGCGCGACGCGCTGGTGAAGGTGCTCGGTATCGATCCGGCCAACCGAGCGCTCGTTCGCGAGGCGACGGCGATGGTATCGGAGGGGGCAAGGGTCGCGTTGCGCGACAGGGTCGTCGCCAACCCTTCGATCATGGGGACGACGCAGAACGTCACTTTTCTCGCCAGCGCCAACATCGATTCCGCCAACAAGGGGCAGATCGATCTGACCGTCGACGAAAAGGACCGCAAGGTATCCGACCGGCAGGTCGCCTGGATGAAGCAGCTCGGCGATAGCGGCGCGCTGTACAAGGCCTTCAACAGCGGCCTCTTCGTGTCGGGCAATTCGAGCCGGCCCGAAGCCGCCGGTCTCGGTGTCGCGTTGATCGGCTCGCTCTATCTGATGCTGACCGTGCTCGTGCTCGCCTTGCCGGTCGGCGTTGCGGCGTCGATCTATCTGGAGGAGTTCGCGCCGAAGAACCGGCTGACGGATCTGATCGAGGTCAACATCAACAACCTCGCCGCGGTGCCCTCGATCGTCTACGGCCTGCTGGGCCTCTCGGTCTTCATCAACATGATGGGTCTGCCGCGCTCGGCCTCGCTGGTCGGCGGGCTGGTGCTCAGCCTGATGACGCTGCCGATGATCATCATCGCCACCCGCTCGGCGCTGCGGGCCGTGCCGCCGTCGATCCGCAGTGCCGCCCTCGGGCTCGGCGCGTCGCGCATGCAGATGGTCTTCCATCATGTGCTGCCGCTCGCCATGCCCGGCATCCTGACGGGCACGATCCTCGGCCTTGCTCATGCGCTCGGCGAGACGGCGCCGCTGCTCTTGATCGGCATGGTCGCCTTCGTCGCCAACTATCCAGCATCGCCGCTCGATCCTTCGACCGCGCTGCCGGTGCAGATCTACATGTGGGCGAGCGAAGCCGAGCGTGCCTTCGTCGAAAGGACGTCGGGGGCCATCATCGTCCTGCTCTTCTTCCTCGTCGCGATGAATATCGGCGCCATCCTGCTGCGCCGCCGCTTCGAACGGCGCTGGTAGGGGAGGGCCATCAAATGAACATGATGACGGAAGCCGCAAGCGAAAGAGCATTGACCAAGAAGATGATGACGATCCCCTACAAGATGATCGGCCAGGACGTTTCGGTCTTTTACGGCGACAAGCGCGCGCTCTTCGACGTCAATCTGAAGATCCGCGCCAACACGGTCACGGCGCTCATCGGCCCGTCCGGCTGCGGCAAGTCTACCTTCCTGCGTTGCCTCAACCGCATGAACGATACGATCGAGACGTGCCGGGTTACCGGCAAGATCACGCTCGACGATCGGGATGTCTACGACAACAGCATCGATGTCGTGGAATTGCGCGCTCGGGTGGGCATGGTCTTCCAGAAGCCCAATCCGTTTCCGAAGTCGATCTACGAGAATGTCGCCTACGGGCCTCGTATCCATGGCCTGCATCGCTCCAAGGCCGATCTCGATCATATCGTCGAGACCAGCCTGCAGAAGGCAGGCCTTTGGGGCGAAGTCCGGGATCGCCTCCACGATGCCGGCACGAGCCTGTCGGGTGGTCAGCAGCAGCGCCTGTGCATCGCCCGCGCCGTTGCCGTCAGCCCCGAGGTCATCCTGATGGACGAGCCCTGTTCGGCGCTCGATCCGATCGCAACCGCCAAGGTCGAAGACCTTATCCATGAGCTGCGGGAAAATTTCACGATCGTCATCGTGACGCATTCCATGCAGCAGGCAGCCCGCGTCTCGCAACGCACCGCAATGTTCCATCTCGGCCATCTGGTTGAGGAGAACGACACCGATAAGATGTTCACCAATCCCGACGATTTCCGCACGCAGGATTACATCATGGGCCGTTTTGGTTGATGATGTCAGGCGCGCGGCTCCTTTCACACAGTTTACCTTGAGGATAGAAAAATGGTCTCCACTCACATTCTCTCTGCCTATGACGAAGACCTGAAGTTCCTGACGCGCCGCATTGCTGAAATGGGCGGTCTGGCCGAGCAGATGGTCAGCGACAGCGTCCGCGCGCTGGTCAACAGCGATACCGGCCTCGCCCAGAAGGTCATCTCCGACGACGTCGTTCTCGACCATGCCGAGCGCGAAGTCGGCGACAAGGCGATCGTCACCATCGCTCGTCGTCAGCCGATGGCGGCCGACCTGCGCGAGATCATGGGCTCGATCCGCATCGCCTCCGATCTGGAGCGCGTCGGCGATCTCGGCAAGAACACCGCCAAGCGCGTCATCGCCGTGCAGGGCACCGGTGTTCCCCGTCGTCTCGCCCGCGGCATCGAACACCTGTCCGAACTGGCGCTGAGCCAGCTCAAAGAAGTCCTCGACGTCTACGCCACCCGCTCGCCGGACAAGGCCGTGTCGATCCGCGAACGCGACGAGGAAATCGACGCGATGTACACCTCGCTGTTCCGCGAGATGCTGACCTACATGATGGAAGATCCGCGCAACATCACCACCTGCACGCATCTTCTCTTCTGCGCCAAGAACATCGAGCGCATCGGCGACCATGCCACCAACATCGCCGAGACGATCTATTACATGGCGACCGGTGCCCAGCCGGAAGGCGAGCGCCCGAAAGACGATACCGCCAACACCGTCGGCGCAGTGACGGAATAATCTGGAAGCGAAGAAAGGAGACCATAGGCGCATGGTTCCGAGAGTTGCTGTTGTAGAAGACGAGGAAGCGCTCAGCGTTCTGCTGCGCTACAATCTCGAGGCCGAAGGCTTCGAGGTCGATACGATCCTCAGAGGCGATGAGGCCGAGCTGCGTCTCCAGGAGCGCATCCCCGACCTTCTGATCCTCGACTGGATGCTCCCCGGTGTATCCGGCATCGAGCTCTGCCGCCGGCTGCGTATGCGGCCGGAGACGGAGCGGCTGCCGATCATCATGCTGACGGCCCGCGGCGAGGAGAGCGAGCGCGTGCGTGGTCTTTCCACCGGCGCGGACGACTACGTCGTCAAGCCGTTCTCGACGCCGGAGCTGATGGCTCGCGTCAAGGCGATGCTGCGGCGCGCCCGTCCGGAGGTTCTCTCCACGGTGCTTCGTTGTGGCGATATCGAGCTCGACCGCGAGACCCATCGCGTTCACCGCAAGAGCCGCGAAGTGCGGTTGGGGCCGACGGAATTCCGCCTGCTGGAATTCCTGATGTCCTCGCCGGGCCGTGTCTTCTCGCGTTCGCAGCTGCTCGACGGCGTTTGGGGACACGATATCTATGTCGACGAACGTACTGTCGACGTCCATGTCGGCCGCCTGCGCAAGGCGCTCAACTTCTCCAATATGCAGGATGTCATCCGCACCGTTCGCGGCGCGGGCTACTCCATGGAGGCCTGAGCGGGAATACCCGATCAGGCACTCAACATAGCGGCGGAAACAGAAAACGGGCCCCAAAGGGCCCGTTTCTTTACCTCAATTATGGGGCATCTCAGCCGCGCGGTTGCGCCGGCCGACGCCGCTCATGCACCGGCTGATAGGCCAGGCGCTGATGGTAGCCGCAATAGGGCGATGCATCTGGGCTCTCGTTGCCGCAGAAGTGGAAATCGTCCTTCAAGGGATCGCCGACCGGCCACTTGCAGGTGCGCTCGGTCAGTTCCGTCAGGCCGAGGCGCCGGGAGATCGGGACGACGACATTGGTGGCCGGGCGATACTGGATCTCGTTGACGGCATCGATCTCGACTTCTTCCCTCAGCATGGTTGCGCCCTGCTGGCGGGTGACCACGGTGCGGGTTGCAACACGCGTTCCATAGCTCGCTGCGCGGGGAGCTGCGGCGCTGCGCTTCGGCGTGCGTGCTGCGGTTGCCGTGCCGCCCGCCTTCGCTCGGCCGGGAAGGTTCAGGCGATGCACCTTGCCGATGACGGCGTTACGGCTCACGCCACCAAGCTGCGCAGCGATCTGGCTGGCGCTCAACCCTTCGGACCATAGCTTTTTCAGCTTCTCGACGCGTTCGTCTGTCCAATTCATGCCCTGTCTCCGCTGTCGCGTTTCCGATGGCAGAATCCCTCACCATTGCCTCGTATGGGGTCGAGGCGCGAAACGCTCTAAAATTGTGGTGACTAGTTCCGCCGCATGCAGTCTAGCAATTGCTTTTTAACCTAGTGTGAGGCTGACTCCGTGACAAGAGTCGCGGGAATCTTGAGGAATCGATTTCGAGGTTTTCCCCAACTTGCTGTCCCGGCGTGGCATTTCTGCAATAGCCGCCGCCGAACCTATCCCTTTTGCCCGCAAGCGCTTTCTCGCACCTGCCAAAACGGCAGTTTTGTTGACATCGCGGTGCAAAACATCAATAGTGCGCAGGCCGCCGCAAGGCGGCATTTTTGATTTTTTCGGACCCGTTTCATCAAACGGAAGCGATCGGTCCTTAAAGTTGTGATCGAGGAGATATGGCCATGGCCGAGACCGCGCCGCTTTATGACACCTACATGCGTGCTCCGCTGCGGTTCGAGCGAGGCGAAGGCGTCTGGCTGATCACGGAAAGCGGCGAACGCTACCTCGATTTCGCAGCCGGCGTTGCGGTTAATTCGCTCGGCCATGCGCACCCCCATCTCGTCGCGGAACTGAAGGCGCAGGCCGACAAGGTGTGGCATCTGTCCAACCTCTACGAGGTGCCCGGTCAGGAGAAGCTTTCGAAGCGGTTGACGGACGTGACCTTCGCCGACAAGGTGTTTTTCACCAACTCAGGCGCCGAGGCGCTCGAATGCGCCATCAAGACGGCGCGGCGCTATCAGTTCGCCAAGGGACATCCCGAAAAGTTCCACATCATCACCTTCGAGGGCGCCTTCCATGGCCGCACCATCGCGACGATCGCCGCCGGCGGTCAGGAAAAATATATCGAGGGCTTCGGCCCGAAGGCGCCGGGCTTCGATCAGGTGCCTTTCGGCGATCTCGATGCCGTGCGTGCCGCCATCACCGATGCGACGGCCGCGATCCTGATCGAGCCTGTGCAGGGCGAGGGCGGCATCCGCCCGGCGACCAACGAATTCCTGCGCGGCCTGCGTGAGATCTGCGACGAACACGGCCTGCTGCTGGTTCTCGATGAAGTACAATGCGGCGTCGGCCGCACGGGTAAGCTCTTCGCCCATGAATGGGCTGGTATCAAGCCGGACATCATGGCGGTCGCCAAGGGTATCGGCGGCGGTTTCCCGCTCGGCGCATGCCTTGCCACCGCGGAAGCCGCCTCGGGCATGAAGGCCGGCACGCACGGCTCGACCTATGGCGGCAATCCGCTCGCCATGGCGGTCGGCAATGCCGTCCTCGACATCGTGCTCGCCGAAGGCTTCCTGCAGCATGTCCGCGATATCGCCCTGATCTTCCGTCAGGGACTTGCCTCGCTCAAGGATCGCTTCCCCGACATCATCGAGGACGTTCGCGGCGAAGGCCTCATGCTCGGCATCAAGAGTGCAATTCCGCAGGCCGAGCTTCTGCAGGCGGTTCGCGCCGAGCATCTGCTAGGCGTTCTGGCCGGCGACAACGTCATTCGTCTGCTGCCGCCGCTCGTGGTGACCGCTGAGGAAGCGCGCGAAGGTCTTACTCGCCTCGAGCGTGCCGCCGAGCGCGCACGCGCAGCCCGCACCAAGAAATCGGCTTGAACTCAACGCCCGCAGTCGGGGCGTTCCTGCCCCACGCGGGCGTTATTGTTTTTTCTGGAGTACAGGTAAGGACATGGCTTCTCCGAAACACTTTCTCGACCTCTCTGCTGTTCCCACCGCCGATCTGCGCAGCATCATCGATGATGCCATCGTGCGAAAGCAGGCGCTGAAGGCTGGCACGGCCGACAAGCCGCTCGCCGGCAAGATGCTGGCGATGATCTTCGAGAAGCCATCCACCCGCACCCGCGTTTCCTTCGACGTCGGCATGCGCCAGCTGGGCGGCGAGACGCTGTTCCTGTCCGGCACCGAGATGCAGCTTGGCCGCGCCGAGACGATCGGCGATACGGCAAAGGTGCTGTCGCGCTATGTCGACGCGATCATGATCCGCACAACCGATCATTCGCGCCTGCTGGAGCTGGCGGAACACGCGACCGTTCCGGTCATCAACGCGCTGACGGACGACACGCATCCCTGCCAGATCATGGCCGATATCATGACCTTCGAGGAGCATCGCGGCCCGATCAAAGGCAAGACCGTTGCCTGGACCGGCGATGGCAATAACGTGCTGCATTCGCTGATCGAAGGTGCCGCACGTTTCGGCTATCGCATGAATATGGCAGTGCCCCTTGGTTCCGAGCCCAAGGATCACTATCTGAACTGGGCCCGCAACGAGGGCGCCGAAATCATGCTCTCGCATGATGCAGACCGTGCGGTCGCCGGCGTCGATTGCGTGGTAACCGATACCTGGGTTTCCATGAATCAGGAGCACCGGGCCCGCGGTCACAACGTCTTCCAGCCCTATCAGGTCAACAAGGCTTTGATGGCACAGGCCGGCAAAGACGCGTTGTTCATGCATTGCCTGCCCGCCCATCGCGGCGAGGAGGTAACGGACGAGGTGATCGACGGTCCGCAATCCGTTGTCTTCGATGAGGCGGAAAACCGCCTTCATGCGCAGAAGTCGATTCTTGCTTGGTGCCTGGGTGCAATCTGAGGATAGAAGCCGCGCTTGAGAGCGCGGGCCCTAGAGCCGGATGGTCTTAGGTCGAAGCGACCTAAGACCTGAATCCGGTCTAGAATCGAAGAAATAGAGCATGACGTCGCCCGAAAACCGCTCTCACTTTTCGGCGTCATGCTCCAGGAGTAAAGCAATGGCCGAAAATGCAGCCTCGCTGGGTCAGTTCGATTTTGCCGGTGACGATCACGTTGTGCCCTTCCAGGTGGAGGGTCTCGATGTGCGCGGCCGTGCCGTGCAGCTTGGCCCGTTGTTGGATGCAATCCTTGCCCGGCACGACTATCCGACGCCGGTTGCGCGCCTACTGGCCGAGGCTATTGTCCTGACCGTGCTGCTCGGCACCTCGCTGAAGTTCGAAGGCAAGTTCACGGTACAGACCAAGGGCGATGGTCCCGTTGATCTTCTGGTCGCCGATTTCTCGACGCCGGAAAATGTCCGCGCCTATGCCCGTTTCGATGAGGAGGCTCTGGCAAAGGCTGTCGCCGAAGGTCGGACCGAGCCCGAACAGCTGCTGGGCAACGGTGTGCTCGCCTTCACCATCGATCAGGGCCGCTTCAGCCAGCCCTATCAGGGTATCGTCGCGCTTGACGGCGCGTCGCTGGAGGAGATTGCCGGCACCTATTTCCGCCAGTCGGAGCAGATCCCGACGCGCGTGCGTCTTGGCGCCGCCGAACTCTTCGATCGTGATGAGAATGGCAAGCCGCGTCATCGCTGGCGTGCCGGCGGCCTGATTGCTCAATTCCTTCCCGAGGCGCCCGAGCGCATGCGTCAGCCCGATCTCCATGGCGGCGACGGCGATAGCGGCGTGCGCGATCATGCCGAGGACGATGCCTGGGCGGAAGCCCGCAGCCTCGTGGAAACCATCGATGCCGACGAACTGACGGACCCGCTTGTCGGCACTGAGCGCCTTTTGTATCGCCTCTTCCACGAGCGCGGCGTGCGCGTCTATGAGCCGAAGGCCGTCTACGATCGCTGTTCGTGCTCGCGCGACAAGCTGAAGGGCGTCTTGAAGGGGTTCACGGCCGAGGAAGTCGAGGCCAGCCAGGACAATGGTGAGATCGCCGTGACCTGTGAATTCTGCTCGACCACCTATCGCTTCGAAGTGTCCGAGATAGAAGTGGCCTGACGCTGCCCAGTTGCTGCGCTCAGTTCAGCGTGCGCAGCAGGTTCGGCGTATCCAGCGAAAAGGCGGGGATCTTGACATGGAAGAGCTCCCCCTTGTCCGTCTCCATCTGGTAATGGCCGAACATCATGCCTGATGGCGTGTCCAGTGGGCAGCCAGAGGAATATTCGTAGATATCGCCGGGTTTCAGATGCGGCTGCTCGCCGACGACACCGGGGCCGGTCACTTCATCCACGATGCCGTTCATGTCGGTGATGTGCCAATAGCGCGTCACCAGCTTCACGGCTTCCTTCGAGTGGTTGGAAATAACGATGCGGTATCCCCAGACATAGCGATCGTCGTCCGGATCGGATTGCTCCTCCAGATAGAACGGCTCTACTACAACCTCGATGTCGCGTGTTAGGGCGCGATACATGCCTGATACCTTGCCACTGCCCTGAAACGCCGAGCGCTCCTTCAAGCCCCCATTGCCGTTTCAGCATTTTCAAGTCTGCGGCATATTATCCGCTTTCCACTACTCCCGCAAAGTGCAGGATATTTAGCGGTATCCTATAACCGATCCGTTCCGTCAAGGAACGGTGTGATGAAATCTCGCCCATGGAGATCAAGCGTTCCGAAATTCAGCTATTATGGCTGATGAAAAAGATTAGTGATTTGCCCTCAAAGTATCTCGTTCCGCTCGTCATTTGGTCTTGTCTACCACAATGCCCGTCAGCGGATCGCGCGGCGCACAGATAGGCTTGCCGCAATTGAAGGTTCACTTCAGGGGTCGACCGTCAGATCTGATCGCGGGTCATGAAAACCTCCAGGCCATATAACCCCTGTGCCTCTCCTATTGTTCCTCAAGCAGGTCTTGCCTGAGATTCCCCGGCAAGCGGATTTCGGCTATGATCTGATTCTGGCATGGCCCGTGCCTCCCCCCTCCATTCGGGAAAGTATATTTCATGCAGGGTCGTCGATATCCAAACCGACTGTTTGAGCGCCTGGCATAAGGAGGGGTTGCGGTCACTGCTCGCAATAGGAGGTTTTGATGAGGCTTTCCGCCCCTGTTTATCATTTGAAGCGCAAGGCGAGGCTGCTGTCCCGCCAGCAGAACATACCCTTGCATGCCGCACTGGATCGCATTGCGGCCGGTGAAGGTTTTCAAGGCTGGAGCTTGCTTGCGGCGAGGACCAGGACTGCCGTTCCCGTCAGCGAGCTGTATTCGCGATTGAGCTCGGGCGATCTCGTGCTGATTGGCGCAAGGCCCGGCCATGGCAAGACGCTGATGAGCCTGAGGCTCGCCGTCGAAGCCATGAAATCAGGCAACCGCAGCGTCTTCTTCACGCTGGAAGACACGGAGAAGGTCGTTTTGGACCGTTTCCCGGCCATCGGTGCCGATCATGCGGAATTTGCCGATCTGTTCGAGTTCGACAATTCCGACGCCATCAGCGCCGACTACATCGTCGATAGGCTGGGACAGGCGTCGCGCGGCACGCTGGCGGTGGTCGATTTTCTGCAGTTGCTTGATCAGAAGCGGGAAAAGCCGGAGCTGATGATCCAGGTTCAGACGTTGAAGGCGTTTGCGCGCGCCAGAGGCGTCATCGTCGTCTTCATCTCGCAGATTGATCGCTCCTATGATCCGGCGCTGAAACCCGTGCCCGATCTCTCGGATGTTCGTCTGCCGAACCCGCTGGATCTGTCGCTGTTCGACAAGATGGTCTTCCTGAACAACGGCCAGGTTCAATTCAAGGCCGCCAGCTGACGAGCTGCCATGTGCCGTCATTGCCCGACTAGAGCAATTCCAGGAAAAGTGCGTAGCGGTTTTCCGTCCGGAATTGCGAGAGAACAGAGAGATCGAGCCGCCCGGAGAAAATCCGGGCGGCTCGATTGATATCAGGCCGAAACCTGCTCAAGAGCGCGGGCGAAATCCTCGACCAGATCCTGGCTGTCCTCGATACCAGCAGAGAAGCGCACGGTGCCCGGCGAAATGCCAAGTTCGGCGCGGGCCTCGTCGGTGAGGTTCTTGTGCGTCGTGGTGGCCGGATGGGTGATCAGGCTCTTCGAGTCGCCGAGATTGTTGGAGATCTTGACGATCTCCAGCGCGTTCTGCAGCTTGAAGGCTGCTTCCTTGCCGCCCTTCAGTTCGAAGGCCACGAGCGTCGAGCCGCCGGTCATCTGCTTGGCGATGATATCGGCCTGTGGGTGATCCTTGCGGCCGGGATAGATCACGCGGGCGACCTTGTTGCCCTGCTCGGCCAGGAAATCGGCCACTTTGGCGGCATTCGCCGTCTGCTGCGCAACGCGCAGCGGCAGCGTCTCGATGCCCTTCAGCAGCGTCCAGGCGGTAAAGGGAGACATGGCCGGGCCGGTATGGCGGAAATAGTCCTGCAGGTGTTCGTCGATCCACTGCTTGTCTGAAAGGACCACGCCGCCGAGCGAGCGGCCCTGACCGTCAATATGCTTGGTGGCCGAGTAGACGACGATATGGGCGCCGAGTTCCAGCGGCTTCTGGAAGAGCGGGGTCGCGAACACGTTGTCGACCACGACCTTGGCACCGATCTGGTTGGCAAGCTTGGCCACAGCAGCGATGTCAACGACTTCAAGCGTCGGGTTGGTCGGGCTTTCGAGGAAGAAGACCTTGGTCGTGGGGCGGATGGCCTTTTCCCAGTTCTCGACGAAGCGCCCGTCGACCAGCGTGCATTCGATACCGTATTTCGGCGCGAGCGTCTCGACCACCCAGCGGCACGAGCCGAAGAGGGCACGGGCGGCAACGATATGGTCACCGGCCTTCAGCTGGCAGAGGATGGCGGCGGTGACCGCAGCCATGCCCGAAGCCGTGGCGCGGGCATCTTCCGCGCCTTCCAGCGCGCACATGCGTTTTTCGAACATGTCGTTGGTCGGGCTGCCGTAACGGGCGTAGATGAAACCGTCCGTCTCGCCCTTGAAGCGGGCTTCCGCCGCTTCCGAGGTGTCGTAGACGAAGCCCTGTGTCAGATAGATTGCTTCGGAGGTCTCGCCGAACTGCGAACGGAGCGTTCCGTTGTGAACGAGCTGGGTTGCGGGGCGCCAAGTCTTGCTCATGCCATCACCACTTTCAAAACAAAAAAACCGGTCGCAAAAGCAGACCGGTTCAACCCCGGTCTTTTTAGCCATTTGTTTAACGTGGCTGCAAGCCGACCGGCCAAATCACCACGGGATAAGTTGCAATACTGCCGTTGACCGCTTGCGTCAATTCCCCCAGTTTGGTTTTGTCGGCGGCAAATTATTGCCCGAGCGTCCGTCTGGATGCGCAAAGGTCGCAGTAACATTTTGGATCAGCCGATAGGTCTGCAAGTCAAACATGGATTTGCCGGCTCATGGGTTGGGAAAGAGGCATGATGGCTCGCAATACTGGAATTCTGGCGGATCGCGCCATCGCGGCGCTCTTCGAAACAGGGCGGCTGACGAGCGAACGGGAACTGGACGTCGATCAGATCCAGCCGGCAAGCCTTGACCTCAGACTGGGCTCCCATGCTTTCCGCGTTCGGGCCAGCTTCATGCCCGGTCCATCGCATCTCGTTGCCGATAAGCTCGACTGGCTGAAGCTGCATGTCGTCGATCTCTCCGAAGGCGCGGTGCTGGAAACCGGCTGCGTCTATATCGTGCCGTTGATGGAACGGCTCGATCTGCCAGAAGACATGTCTGCCTCCGCCAACCCGAAGAGCTCGACCGGTCGCCTCGATATCTTCACCCGCGTCATCACCGACCGGGCGCAGGAGTTCGACAAGATCCCGGCCGGCTATTCCGGTCCGCTCTATCTCGAAATCAGCCCGCGCACCTTCCCGATCGTCGTGCGCCGTGGCTCGCGCCTGTCGCAGATCCGCTTCCGCGTCGGCCAGGCCTTGCTTGGCGAACCGGAGCTGCTGGCGCTGCACGAAACGGAAACGCTGGTTGCCAGCAAGAAGCCGAACATCACCGGCGGCGGCATTGCGCTGTCGATCGATCTTGCCGGCGACAAGGAAGGCCTGATCGGTTATCGCGGCAAGCACCACACGGCCGTCGTCGATGTCGACAAGAAGGCGCAGCACGATATCTTCGATTTCTGGGAGCCGCTTTATAGCCGCGGCCGCACCGAACTCATTCTCGATCCCGATGAATTCTACATTCTCGTCTCACGCGAGGCGGTGCATGTGCCGCCGCATTATGCCGCCGAGATGACGCCGTTCGATCCGCTGGTCGGCGAATTCCGCGTTCACTACGCCGGTTTCTTCGATCCGGGCTTCGGCCATGCGCCGGCCGGCGGTCGCGGCAGCCGCGCCGTGCTCGAAGTGCGCAGCCACGAGGTGCCCTTCATCCTCGAAGACGGCCAGATCGTCGGACGCCTGATTTACGAGCACATGCTGGAACAGCCGAGCAGCCTCTACGGCTCCGGCCTCGGCTCGAACTATCAGGCGCAGGGCCTGAAGCTGTCCAAGCACTTCCGGCTTTGATCGTTTATCGACCGGCCTTGACAGAGGCCGGCAACTGTTGGACATCTCAAGGTGTCAGGCGGGTGTAGCTCAATGGTAGAGCAGCAGCTTCCCAAGCTGAATACGAGGGTTCGATTCCCTTCACCCGCTCCATTTCCCTTACACTTGAGCGCCGCCCTTACATTTCAGGGTGATTGCTTCGCTGCATAGGCGGCGAGCACTTTTGACTGGGGCAGCAGTTTCCCCGATGCGTCCGACAACCAGATATCGTGGCGGTAAAACATCATCGGTCCGATTGAGATCTGGGTGCGAAGCCTGTCGAATGTATCGAGAAACGTCTGAATGCACCGGCTCAGGGTCTCGCCCTTTTTGTTGGGAAAGGCGTTGAGATCGAGAAACCCCCATTCGGTGATCCATAGGGGCTTATCCCCGCCGAGTGCGGCAGCATCCGCGCGCAGCACCTGCGTGGCCACGCCGTCAATGTAGTTCGGCGACACATAGATATGTGTGCCGTAGCCGTCTACGTGATAGGACGCATTGCTGAGGTAGTTGAAACCGTCGACATTCTTCAACATGGCGACGGCCCGGGCCGGGTCCGCAAGGTGCCGGGGCGGGCCCGCGCACTGGTCGCAGCCATGGGCCATGCCGAAGGTGATGATCTTCGCGCCGGGAAAGTAGCGAGGATCATGCAGAATGGTCGCCCCTGTTTTCAGGAACGCGCCGTATCCGCGCAGCCATGTGTGCAACTCACCCGCAGTGGCCAGATGGTCGTATGGCACGTCCGCATCGTAATAATAGCTGTCATCCTCGCTGCCGAATTCGACGGCATCGATCGTGAGACCGGCCGCCTTCAATGCGCCGAGCAGGTTCTCGAACCGCTGCGTGAATTTTTGAAGATTGATCTGGCTCAGTTTCTTCGCCTTCCAGCCGTGATCGTGGGTTTGCAGCGGCACATCATAGTCCTCGTCCATCTGGGCGATGGTCATCAAGACCTTCAGATGGTCCTGCTTCGCGAGCCGGACTTCGTTCACGAAATTCGCCACACCCCGCGCCGAGCCGGATGTCGGTCCGTCGCGAAACCAGGTGGCACCCAGACCTTGGATGTCCTTGAGCGTCTTTTCCTGAACCGCCGCGCTCTGCGAAGAAAGCCAGGAGCGGTCGATGCCGAGTTCCGATGATCGCGCAGGAGCGGCCCATGCCGTCATGGCCAAGGCGAGCATGCAAGCGAAACTGGATAGGGGCCTGCTTAACACCATAGCCTGTCCTCGCGAGGCGTTGCAATTAAAGATGGTAGCGCACGTGCAATAGCTGTTGTCTCAATCGCCATCCCTGTTTAGCCTGCCTTTATGTCGTTAATTGTGGGGATGCGCTCAAGATGATCGATCACATAACCATCGAAGTCAGCGATCTTGAGAGGAGCAAGGCCTTCTACGAGCGGGCTTTCGTACCTTTGGGGTATCGTCTGTCCTTCGGAAAAGAGGACGTTTTCTGGGCGTTCGATGTCGGCGATGGCAGCCTGTTCGAGATCCAGCATACCGGCAGCAAGCCGCCTCTGACGCACCTGCACGTCGCCTTCCGCGTTGAGACTAGGGCGGAGGTCGATGCCTTCCACCGCGCCGCGCTAGAAGCGGGCGCCGAGGATAACGGTGCTCCCGGCCCGCGTCCGGAATACACTGCGGATTACTATGCCTGCTTCGTCCTCGATCCCGATGGCTACAATATCGAGGCGATGGTCAACACGCCAGCGGTCTGAGGCCTGCCCTCAGGCTGGAAGCCGCATTCTCGCTTTTAGCGTTTCCGCCAGCGCCTTGCCGAAGGTTTCGATCGGGCGGGCAAGCCGGCCTGCCGGTGGGCGATGCACCAGCCAGTTGACGACTTTCGGGCTGAAGTCGGGCGCTTCGACGATCTCGACGGCATTGCGCCAGCGGCTGTCCGCCAGCGCTGCGGGTGTGAGAACGCCGATGCCGAGACCGCGTGCGACCAATGACATGCGCAAATCCGCGCTCATCGCCTCGACGGCGACCTCGAAAGGCAGGCGCTCGGTTTCGAAGCGATGCTGAATGAAGGCGCGGAAGCCGCAGCCGCTCTGGTTCATGATCCAGGGGAAGCGGGAAAGTTCCTCAAGCCTCGGCTCGCTGGGAATGCCGAGCGATGGCGCGGCGACGAGAATGACGCCGTGGACTCCAAGCGCATCGCCGACGACATCTTCCGGCGGCTGGACACCCTCGGGCAGGCAGACGGTTGCCGCATCGAGCTGGCTGTGTGCCACCTGTTCGATCAGCTGCGGCGACCAGCCGGTGACGATGCGCAGCGTCAATTGCGGAAACTGGCTGCGCAATTCATCGAGCGGGGCAGATAGAGCCGCCTCGGAGAGATAAGGCATGATCCCGAGGCGAAACTCGCCACCGATCGTGCCGCCGGGCGAGACGCCGGCCTTGAGATCATCGAGCGAGCGCAGTACGCGGCGCCCATGTTCATAGGCCTCGCGCCCAGCCGCCGTCGGCCTCAAGGGTTTCGATTGCCGGTCGAGCAGAGCAATGCCAAGGCTGTTTTCCAGATTCTGTATCCGCCTTGTGATGCCCGGCTGGGTCAGATTGATGCGCGCGGAGGCGGCAACGATCGAACCCGTTTCCACCACCGCGACGAAGGCTTCCAAATCATGAATGTTCATGCTGAACTCGCATAATCATTATTAGTTCATTTCAATTGCCGCATTATGCAATAAGCCGATAAACATGGCTATCTTTATTATCAGAAATTATTTGGAGAGCCCATGTCCCAAGTTCCCGAATGTGTGGTGAACGAGCAGCGTGAGGATGATGTCTCTACGGCTGCGGCCGCTCCTTCGACATTGTTGTTCGCGATCGCCACCGGCGTCATCATCATCAATCTTTTCGCGCCGCAGACGCTGGTCGGCATCGTCGGCCCGTCGCTCGGCTTTTCCGAAAGCGGCGCGGGCCTGGTGGCCATGGCCTCGCTGCTCGGCTATGCCGTCGGCCTGTTTTTCCTGGTGCCGCTGGCGGATCTGCTCGAAAACCGCCAGCTTGTATTGCGCATGCTTCTGTCGGCCCTGGTCATGGCTCTTGCCGCCGCCTTCGCGCCGACGGGATGGAGCCTGCTGATCTTCCTGTTCCTGTTGGGGGCAGCCTGCTCCGCCATCCAGATCCTCGTGCCGATCGCGGCGGCCATGGCACCGCCAGAGCATCGTGGCCGGGTGATCGGCAATGTCATGAGCGGCGTGATGGTCGGTATCCTCGTGTCGCGCCCGCTGGCCAGCCTGATCGCCGATTTCTGGGGCTGGAGGAGTTTCTACGCCATAAGCGCCGCGACGCTGGCGCTTCTTGCCGCCGTGCTCGCCCTGCGCCTGCCGGAACGGCGCCCCTCGGCAAGTACGAGCTATGGCGCTCTGATCGGCTCGCTGTTCCAGCTGCTGCGCGATGAGCCTGTGTTGCGGCTGCGCGCCTTTACCGCCGCCTTGATGATGGCGAGCTTCAGCCTGTTCTGGACGTCCGTCGCCCTGCGTCTGGTACAGCCGCCATTCTCGCTCGGCCAGTCGGGTATTGCGCTGTTTGCCCTGGTTGGGGCCGGCGGTGCTGCTGCCACCTCTCCCTTCGGTCGCATGGGCGACCGGGGCTGGACGCGGATGGCAACGTTGATCTCGCGCGTGATCATGCTCGCCGCCCTGGCATTGGCCGCCTGGGTGGGTGGAATAAGGTCCGGCGATCCGCTGACCTTGTTGATCCTGCTCGGTGTCAGTGCCGTCATGCTCGATGTCGGCGTCACCGGCGACCAGACCTTGGGACGCCGTGCCGTCAATCTCCTCAATCCGGAGGCGCGGGGGCGCATCAACGGTCTCTTCGTCGGCATCTTCTTTCTCGGTGGTGCGCTTGGCTCAGCGCTCGCCGGCACCGTGTGGGACTTTGGCGGCTGGGTCGCAGTCTGCGCGGCGGCGGCGGGCTTCGGCGTCATCGCTTTGATCACGGGCTTTGTCGCGCGCAACTGACGATGCAACGCGATGCCCAACACTTGCGGTTCTGCTCCAGCATCGCCATGTTGTAGCCCATTCAGGTGGGGGCCAGAAAAGCATGACAAGACGAGCGCCCCCTGTCAGGAGCATTCGGAATGCGTGGCATTGCATGGTTTTACAGGTTGAGAGCACTTTTCAGGAGCGGTGTGCTGAAGATTGGCCGCAGTACGAAAGTCCCTCTCGGCACCAGGATCATCTGGCAGCGCGGCGACGTCCGCATCGGGGAGAGAGTGCATTTCCGCAAGGGTGTCGTGATCGATGCGCAGGAGGGCAGTATTGAGGTCGGCGATCACGTCTCCTTCAACGAATACAGCATTCTGCTCGGTCGAGGCGGGATTGTCATAGGCAACGACGTGCGGATCGCCGCCCATGCGATGGTCGTCTCCTTCGATCATAATTTCGATGATGTTTCCCGTCCCATCCGCCTTCAGGGCGTAACCAAGAAACCCGTTGTCATCGAAGACGATGTCTGGATCGGAGCCGGCGCCAAGATCCTCGGCGGTGCCCATATTTCAAAGGGATGCGTCATCGGCGCGAACGCCGTCGTCAAGGGCAGGACCGAGCCTTACGGCATCTATGTCGGCGCTCCGGCAAGATTGCTGAAACGGCGCGGCGAAGCGGACGGCAACCGATCGGGAAATATCGAGCTGTTCGCCCTCCCGAAAAAGTAGGCCGGTCAATCGCCGCGATCCCGCCGGCGCAAGCACGTGGAATTGAAATGCGCCGCGAGCTTCTTCTTCTACCTGAGTGCTCGCAACGCCAATCTCAGAATTCCGTCCAATCCGCATCCTTGCTCGCTGTCGTCGCCGGCGCGGCACCGAAAGCGCTCATCAGCTTCTGACCGAGCGCTCGCGCCGGAGAAGCGGCCGGACGCACCTTGGCATCATCGACGGCCTGAATGCGGGGAGCGGCGACCGGCCGGGGTGCCGGGCGGGATACAGGCCGTTGCGCCGTGCTTGCGGCCGGTGTCGCCGAGATGCGCATGGCTTCGCCGCCGCTGGTGCGGAATTGGCCGAGCAGGTTTGTCAGGGATGCCGCTTCCGTCGCCAGGCTGTGGCTTGCGGCGGTGCTCTCCTCGACCATGGCGGCATTCTGTTGCGTGCCGTGATCCATGCTGTTGACCGCCGTATTGATCTCTTGCAGGCCCGCCGACTGCTCGCGCGATGCCTCGGCGATCGCATGCACATGCCGGTTGATTTCCTGCACGCCCGAGACGATGGCATCGAGTGCCTTGCCGGTTTCGCTGACCAGGCCGACGCCGGTGCGCACATGCGTTTCGGAGGTGGCGATGAGGGCCTTGATTTCCTTGGCGGCGCTGGCGGAGCGCTGGGCAAGCTCGCGCACTTCCTGGGCAACGACGGCAAAGCCCTTGCCCGCATCGCCGGCGCGCGCGGCCTCGACACCGGCATTCAGCGCCAGAAGATTGGTCTGGAAGGCGATGTCGTCGATGACGCCGATGATGTTGCTGATCTCTCCGGAGGATTTCTCGATCTGCTGCATGGCTCCGATCGCATTGCGGACGATCTCGCCGGAACGTTCCGCGTCGCTGCGGGTATGGGCGGCGAGCTGGTTTGCCTCCTGCGTGCGCTTGGCGGCGTCCTTGACCGTCGTGGTGATCTGCTCCAGCGCAGCGGCGGTTTCCTCGACCGAAGCGGCCTGCTGCTCGGTGCGCTTCGAAAGCTCGTCGGCCGCGCCGCGGATTTCCTCCGCGCCGGCGCTGATGGCGCGTGCATTGGAGCCGACGGCCTGCATGGTCTCGTTGAGCTTGTTGAGTGAGCCGTTGAAGTCCTGCCGCAGCTGGTCGAGATGTTCGGCGAACTGGATGTCGATCCGTGTGACGAGATCGCCTTCCGCAAGACGCTTCAGGCCGTCGCCAACAGCCTGAACCGCCTGCTGAAGCTGTGCCGCTTCGGTAGTTTGGCGAGCCTCGCGCTGCGCACGTTCGCTGTCGCTGAGGGTGCGATCCGCCTCGGCCTGCGTCTCGAGGCGCGATCGCTCGACGGCATTGTCGCGGAATACGGCGACGGCGGATGCCATCTGCCCGATCTCGTCGCGGCGCTCGCGGCCCTCGATCTCGCTTGCCGTGTCGCCATGCGCTAGCGTCGTCATGCGCTGATGCAGTCGCATCAGCGGTGCGGCGATGCTCCTTTGCGCGACATACATTCCGAGGAAGATGGCGAGCAAGGTCAGTCCGCCGACAGCGATGAGCATATAGCTGACGGCACTGTTGAGATCGGCTGAAAGGGCATCGGCGCCGCTATTCATCCGGGTCGTCAGCACATCGTCGTTGGCCTGCATGCTGGCGATGAGTTTGGGCAGTTTTTCGCTGACCAGGATCAACGTCGCTTCGGCGCCCTTCAGGTCGCCATTCTTGCGCTGGTCGATGACCTTCTTTGTGAGACCTTGCAATTCGTCGAGACCGGCAAGAATCGCGTCGATCGACTGTTTCGCTGCCGGAACGAGGTCTTCCGCATGTTTCAGCCTGTCCTTGGCTTCGCCGAAATAGCTGTTGCCGGAGGCGACCGCCTTGAACGTGTCGCTGGCGGGATCGAAATTCAGCATCAGGCTCGCCTGCAGAACTGACGCGAACGATGCCGTGCTTGCACGTGCAGCTTCCGTCGCCGCAACGGCTTCATGATCGAGAAAGGCGCTGTAGGCCCGATCCGCCTTGTGGAATTCGCCGGCAATCATCAGCAGGCCGACGAAGGAAATAATGCCGAGAAACAGGATCACGGCGAGCATTTTGGTTTTGATTTTCAGGTTCCTGAACATGGCGGTCCGCCTGCAAATGCCGTGCCTTATTCGGAATGAAGTCAACGGCCTGCTCGCCTGTCTGGGGCGGGGAAGGCGCTGCCTGATATGCACGGGTGAAGCCGAATTTACGGGATGCCTTGCCAGGAAGGCCCAGACGACCTGCATCATGCGATCGGCGTCGGAGCCGATGTCGTCGATAGCAGTGAGTACAATCAACAGAGCTTAATCGACTGCTAACGGCGGAGGCAGCCAGGTGGAATTCCCTCATTAATTTTGTACATGTACAAAACTTCGCAACCGGCCGATGCGCCCGATCCCGGCCACTCATCCTGCAGGCGCGCCCGTCGTCATTGCACTGCGCGATATTCCCCCTGTGGCGTGACTCTGCTACATCGGGTCAGTGAATCAGAAATGTGCATCCATGATCGGGGGCCGGATCAAGACCATGCGTATTTGCCTTTCGTCGACGATGTCAGTCGCGCGGCTTTTGGCACGTGCGGCATTGATCGCGCTATCCTGCGCCTGGCCGGCTGCCGCCCAGGAGACGAAGCCGCAGAACCTGCCGATCCTGTTCGATGCGAGGGAGCGCTTGCCGAAGCCCGATCTCACCTCGCTGGTCAGACTGCGGTTCCTGACGTCAATCGATTTTCCGCCCTTCAACTTCCTCGATCAGAACGGCAAGCTCACGGGCTTCCATGTCGAGCTCGCCCGCAAGATCTGCGACGAGCTGGCAATATCCGACAAATGCCAGATCCAGGCCTTGCCCTTCGGCGAATTGCAGGGCGCGCTTGCCGCCTCGCAGGGGGATGCCGTCATTGCCGGGGTTGCGGTGACGCCCGAGCTGCGCAAGACCTTCGCCTTCTCGCGGCCCTTCCTGATGCTGCCGGCCCGCTTCCTGCGCAATCTCAAGGCATCGATCAGCGGCACGACGGCCGCTTCGCTCTCCGGCCATCCAGTCGGCGTCGTCAAGGGCACGGTGCATGAGGCGATGCTGGCCGCCTTTTTCCCGGCGATCAAGCCGGTGCCGTTCGATGACAAGGATGCGCTGCTTGCTGCCGTCAAGGATGGCAAGGTCGATGCCGCCTTTGCCGATGGTCTACAGCTTTCCTTCTGGGTCTCGTCGCCGGCGGCGGAAAAATGCTGTGCCCTGTTTGACGGCCCTTACCTGTCGCAACAGTTTCTCGGCGAAGGCATGACCATCATGCTGCGCCAGCAGGATGCGGATCTGACGGCCGCGATCAACCATGCGCTTGCCACCCTGTCGCGCGATGGCAGGCTGCAGGAAATCTATCTGCGCTATTTCCCTTACGGGCTCTACTGATTGGAGCAATTCCAGCAAAAGCGCGCTGCGGTTTCACGTCTCGAATGGCGTGAAAGCAAGAAAAGCCTCTAGGCCTTGCGGTAGCGGGCGATCGCGCTGCGCTCGATGGCCGCACAGGTCAACTTGTCGAGGCCAAGGCGGTCGCGAAGCAGGCTGAGCAGGCGCAACTCCTCGGCCTTGACGGACAGGTCGGCCGAAGCGACCTCGACGGCAAGCGCATAGGCGGTGTCGTAGAGCCGCGCCGGCAGCGTATCGCGCACGGTTTCGAGCACGATGTCGAGCCCTTCGCTGGCCGAAAGCAACTTGGCGCAATCGCGGGAGACCGCAATCAGCTTCTCATCGTCGAACCCCTTGAAGACCGGCAGAGCGTGGATGAGTTCGCCGATCCGGCTGAGTTCGCGGTCGTTCATCGTGCGATCGACGGCCGAGGCCAGAACCATGACGTAGATCAGGGCCTCGTGAGCTGAAAGCGGCTTGTTCATGACAGGCGAAGTCCTTTGAATTTGGCAGACTGAAAAGTCACGCGTCTCATGGCAAAAGTTACTGCATAATTCCTTAAATCGGAATCGATTTAAGGAATTATGCAGCAGGTTTAAAGTGCGACAGCGACCTTCGCGCGTCACATATCACGCGCGGCGCTGTCATGACGGAGGCAAGGCGTCAGATCGGATTGAGGGGATTCTCCTTGGGCAAAGGCGGCGCCAGTGTCGACTTTCCGTTCTTGCGCGGGTCGTCGCCATACATGCCGCGCTTCTTCTGCTTGGCCTCGTCGACAAGTGAGGCAAGCGGCGAGCCCGGCTCCGGATCGGCCCAGCCGAACCGGACGAGCCAGGCGCTGAGATCGACGCGGACATAGCGGCAGGCGCCCGCAACCGTGCCTTTCCAATTGGCGTCAGGCACATCGCAATCGATCGAGCGCCCGCGCAGATACATGCGAAACGCCGTGCGTGCCGCTTGGCCGCAGGGCCAGCTGCTGCCGCTTGGACCAATGCACATCCGGTCGATATCGGTCGGGATGACGCCGGTGAGCTGCACGCTTCGGCCGGAGATGGTCAATATACCAGCCTGATCCGAGAAGGGACGGACAAGCTCGATCGTTGTCGCCTGCTCCTGCGGCTTGGATGAGGGATCGATCGCGGCCTGTTCGGACTGAGGCTTGGCCTGCGCCTGCTGCGGCTGCAGGGTTCGATGTTCGGCAGCCGCTGTCTGCCTGTCGATCTGGTCGGCCGGTATCCGGTTGTCGGGCGCGGGATCGATTTTGGCCTGGTCGGCAGATGTTGTCTCCGTTGAAGCGGCATCCTTACCCCTGGCCATGTCTGTTGTTGCCGGCGTTGGCTGCGGCTCTTCAGGTTTCGTCGACACGTCGTTGGAATGAGCGGGATCGGTCGGAACCTTGCCGTCTTGTTGGGCTGCCGCCGCCTTGCTTTCCTCGGCCTCGGTTGCATCGCCGTCGCTCGTCGGCGTTGCAGCGGCAGCCGCGGCCATGGCGGTGGCCGACAGTTCCGGACTGCTGTCGGAGCTCGTCGTCGAAGGGGATGCCGCCGCGAGAACCGTCGCCTTGTCCTTGGTTGTCTCCGCCGCTGAGCCGGCGAGCTGTGCTACGGGCTGGCCTTCCGGTTGCGATTGGTCCGAATTCGTGTCGCCCTGCTTCGTAGTTTCGGCGGGCTTGGGTGCCTCGATAGCCTTTGGTGGCGTAGCGTCGGCCTTGGCGGTCTCGCTCGACGCCGTCGCGGTTGGCTTCTTTTCCGTCGTCGTGCTGCTGTTGCTTCGGTGGGGCAGGCTGAAACCACGCTCATCGAGCTGAATCGCGACGAGGGTCAACCAAGAACCGACGATCGCGCCTGCCACACCTGCAAGCCAAATATCACGACGCATAACGAGAAAACTTTCCTACTGGCTGGCCCATATGATCCGGGCAATCCATTCCACATCCGCAAGATCGAAGCTGCGGTTGGGGTGTTCGGGGTTGAGCGACATCAGCTCGATGGACTTCGCGCTCTGTCGCAACAAGACCTTGGCCATGACTTCGCCCTCGCGGGTTTTCACAACGACACGGTCGTTTTTCCTGATCTGAGCTCCCGGCTCGACGATCAGAATATCGCCGTCGCGATAGAGGGGCAACATGCTTTCGCCCTGCACTTCGAGCGCATAGGCGCCGGCCCTTTGCCCGGCTGCGACGGGAAACTCCACCATGTCCCAGCCCTGGCCGGCGGGGAAGCCACCGTCGTCGAAGAAGCCACCGGCGCCTGCCTGGGCAAAGCCGATCAGGGGGATGGCGTTTCCGGCCGGCAAGATGCCTGGTATCGTCGCCGTGCCGGGCGGCTCGCCTGGCCGGATGAAGATCAGGAACTGCTCCAGGCTGGCGCCTGTCGCATCGAGAATCTTGGCGATCGATTCCGTCGACGGCCAGCGCAGCCGCCCATCCTGGCTCAATCGTTTCGACTTGTTGAAGGAGGTGGCGTCAAGCCCGGCACGGCGGGCAAGGCCGGAAGGGGTCAAGGCATGCCGCTCGGCAAGCCGGTCGATCGCACCCCATATCTGCTCGTGTGACAGCATCGCCGCTCAGCATCCGCGCGCCGGCTCGCCCGGCGCTTCACTCTTTAAAAAACGTTAACCGAGGCATTTTGGCGAGTAAAGACCGGCATAGGAATACGGTCCTTTATTCCCGTGCTTTCGTGGCGCGGCTTTTGCCGGTCTCACGTCTTCTGCGGCGTCGGCTTGGTATCGGGCTCCTCATTCTGGAATTCCTTCGCCATGCCCATGAAGCCGCGCATGAATTTCTGCATGATGCCGAGCGTGCGGTCGATCTCGGCATCGTCGGGCAAACTCGATCCCTTGTTGGTGGCGACGGTCTTTTCCAGCTTCGTCACGCGGTCGGACAGGCGATCCAGCTCGTCGTCATAGGCTGTGCGCTCGTCGGCGGCCATGCGGCAGACGAGGTTGCCGGTCTGGTCCTGGCAGATGGACATGGCGCCGGTCTGCTTGTCGAGACGGATGAAATGATCGCCGCTGCGCTCCAGCTGGAAGCGTGTCGCATCCGGTTCGGCCGCCAGTGCCGGCGCGGCTAGAAGAAAGGCGGCTGGCAGAAGCATGGCTGCAAGGCCGATTTTCAGTTCCTTCGTCATGTCATCCTCCGGATTTTCTGCGTTAAACCCCAAATCCATCACGGAAAGCGTGGACATCGGCTGATGTTTTCGTGCAAAGCCCTATCAGGACAGCTTTACATAGGGATGATGACCGCCATGCCAGTGGTTTACAAGATCGTGCCGGATACCCTCTGGCAGCAAGCCAGACAAACCGGCGTTTTTCATGGCGCGGCGATCGACCTGAGCGATGGCTACATTCATCTCTCTACGGCCAAGCAGGCAAAGAAAACCGCCGAGCTCTATTTCGCGGGGCAGACCGGCCTGCTGCTGGTGGCGGTCGACGGTGATGCCTTTGGCGACAAGCTGGTGTTCGAACCTTCGCGCGGCGGCGATCTCTTCCCGCATCTTTATGCGCCGCTGCCGCTTTCGGCCGTGCTCTGGGAAAAGCCGCTGCTGGTCGGGGCCGATGGCGCACATGTTTTTCCGGAGATGGCGGAATGATCGGCGCTTTTCGTGATCTCGGCCGACGTGGCCTCTTTCTTCTGGACCCGGAAACGGCGCACGGAATGTCGATTGCAGCACTGAAGTCGGGCCTCGTGCCGGCCTGCCGCGTCAGCGCCGATCCCCGTCTGCGACAGGCCGTGGCCGGCCTCGAATTTACCAACCCCATCGGCATGGCCGCCGGCTTCGACAAGAATGCCGAGGTACCGGAAGCGCTTTTGAAGCTCGGCTTCGGCTTCACCGAAATTGGCACGGTGACGCCGAAGGCGCAATCAGGCAATCCGCGCCCGCGCATCTTTCGCCTGGTCGAGGACGAGGGTGTCATAAACCGCCTCGGCTTCAATAATGAAGGCCATGAAGCGGCCCTCCGTCGCCTGCAGTCTGTCCGCGGCAGCGGCATCGTCGGCGTCAATATCGGTGCCAACAAGGATAGCGACGACCGCATCGCCGACTACGTCGCCGGCATCCGCCGTTTCTATTCCGTCGCGCGTTACTTCACCGCCAACATCTCCTCGCCGAATACGCCGGGCCTGCGCGATCTGCAGGCGCGGGAAAGCCTGTCGGCGCTGCTGTCGGCCGTGCTCGCCGCTCGCGACGAGGAAGCTGCGAAAGCCGGCAAGCGCATCCCCGTCTTTCTCAAGATCGCCCCGGATCTGACCGAGGAGGGCATGGACGATATCGCCGCCGAAGCCTTGTCGCACGCGCTTGATGGCCTGATCGTCTCCAACACGACGCTTTCGCGCGATGGCCTGAAGGACAGGGTGCAGGCGAAAGAGGCGGGTGGCCTCTCCGGCAAGCCGGTCTTTGAAAAATCGACCGTGGTGCTCGCCAAGATGCGCCGTCGCGTCGGCAGCGCGCTTCCTATCATCGGGGTTGGCGGCGTCTCGTCGGCCGAAACCGCGCTGGAGAAGATCAAGGCCGGCGCCGATCTCGTGCAGCTCTATTCCTGCATGGTCTATGAGGGGCCGGGTCTGCCGGGTCAGATTGTCACCGGCCTGTCGAAGCTCCTCGACCGCGAGCGCGTCGGCTCGATCCGTGATCTGCGCGACGCAAGGGTGGATTACTGGGCGAGCCGGAACGTCTGATCTGCCCGCTTCTTCAGGCCCATGGCCAGGAAGATGCCGCGAAACAGCAGGAAAGCGTTCATGGCCATCCACAGGCCATGATTGCCGAAGGTCGGCACCAGGATCGTAAGCGCCACCAGGTAGCCGCCGAAGGACATCAGCATCCGGTTGCGCATCTCGCGCGACCAGGTGGCGCCAATGAAGACCCCGTCCATCAAAAAGGCAAGCGCTCCCGTCAACCCGGTAATCGCCGCCCAGGGCAGATAGGTTCCGGCAGCGGCGCGAACCTCTTCGGAAGTCGTTAGCAGACGGATTAGCGCCGGGCCGGCGCTAAGGAAGAGGATGGCTGCGGCCAAAGCCAGCCCGAAGGACCAGATGGCCGTCAGCTTCAGCCCGCGCTCGAAAGCCGGCCGATAATTGGCGCCGATCGAACGGCCGGTGATCTGTTCGGCGGCATTCGCCAGCCCGTCGAGATAGTAGCTCGTCAGCAGGAAGAAGTTCATCAGCACAGCATTGGCGGCGAGCATCACGGCGCCGAAGCTGTTGCCGATACGCGTCATCAGCGTGAAGGCGCCGATCAGCACGAAGGTCCGGATGAGGATGTCGCGGTTGAGCGCGAAGAGCTGCCTGAGTTTGGCGGGAGACAGCAGTTCGGCGCGCGCTGGCCTTTCTTCGCCGGCAAAGCTGCGGATCACGATAGCGAGCCCCAGCAGCATGCCGCTCGCTTCGCCGATCAGCGTGCCCCAGGCAACGCCAGCCACACCCCAGCCAAGACAGAGCCCCAGCAGAATAGCGAGCGCGATGTTGACGCCGTTGATGACCGTCTGCAGCAAGAGCCCGATGCGGCCCTGGCCTCGCCCGAGCACGAAGCCGAGCAGTGCATAATTGGCAAGCGCTGCCGGGCCCGAGAGCATACGGATCGAAAAATAGGTGCGTGTCGCAGCGGCGACGTCGCCTTCCGGTCCCATCAGCTTGATGCCGAGCCAGAGCAATAGGGGCGACAAGAGCACGATCACGATGCCGCAGCCGAGCGCCGATATCAGCGCTCGCCAGAAGACGGCCTGCTGTTCGTGCCGGTCATGGCGGCCATAGGCCTGTGCGGTCAGGCCTGTCGTGGAAGCGCGCAGGAAGTTGAAGCTCGCGAAGAGGAGGTCGAACAGCACCGCGCCGATCGCGAGCCCCGCCAGCGCATCCGGTTGGCCCATATGGCCGACGACCGCAGTCCCGGCAAGGCCGAGCAGAGGCGTCGTCATGAAGCCGAGCGTCATCGGAAGCGCGATCGACAGCACCAGCCGATGCGTCACGTCGAAGGGCAGAACCCTCCCGCTCCCTTGCTGGACATCCATTTTGCGTTACGCCTCCTCAGTTCGAGGACAGCACCATGGACCAATAAGGCCTGTCGCCGGAAGAGGGAGCATAGGCGAGAGCGACACCAAGCCCGTCATATTTGCCGAGCATGTTGTGCAAATGCTTCGGCGAGTTGATCCAGGCCGTCACCGCCGCGTTCACGTCGCGCTGACCCTCGGCGATATTCTCGGCTGCCGGCAGCTTGACGCCACTTGCCTTGACGCGCTTGCCGAAATCGTCGCCGATGCCGATCAGATGCTCCATCTTGCCGGCATCCGCCATGCGCCTCGCCTGATAGACGGCAGCGGTGCTGGCGGCGGTATCGATCTTCAATGGCGGCAAGCCGTTCTTGGCGCGCAGCGCATTGACGAGCGGCAGCGCGGAGGCCGTCTGGTCACTGGCCGGCGTATTGGAAACATGGGTCGGCGGCGTCGCACAGCTTGCGACGGATGCGGTGAGCGCAAGGGCGGCGAGGCGCAACGCATCGCGGCGCGTTAAGGTCAGTGTCTGGGGGATCATGTCAGCTGCGATAATTGAACAAACGAAGTATGATGAAGATGGGAATGACGATGGATGCGCCGAGCAGCACATAATCGCCGAATTCGCCGAGTGCGGCAAAGCCGCTATGCCAGAGATCCAGCAGGAAGCGACGGACGCCATAGAGGAAGTCGAGCGGCCGCCAGCCGAAGAACTTCATGACGAAGCCGACGACGAGCGACACGATGATGAGCTTCACCAGCGTGCGGCCGGGCGAGTCGCCAAGGAATCTGTTCACCTGATCGGACATGCTGATGCCTCCATGATGGCAGTCGGTGGTGTTGAGATAGGGCCGGGGTCAGCGACTCGCAAGCACTTTTGCCTGGCTTACACTCTAAACCAGCCTCTGCCTGAAATAGGACTTGAGTTTTTTTGTGGCCGCGTTCAAAGGCGAGCGTCAAACAGGATGAAACCCATGCTGCCGAGCCAGCTTTCCTCCGGCGACGTCATTGCCGACCGCCGCGCCGACTATGCGAAGATGCTTGCCGAAAGCGGAGAGCCCGCGAGCGCCGCCGAGCTGATGGAGCAGGCGCTGGAACTGGTGCCGCGCTGGGCTGCCGGCTGGTTCACGCTTGCGACCTACCGCGAAAAGGCCGGCGATGCGCCGGGCGCGATAGCAGCGCTGAACGAAGTGCTGACGCTCGACGCTGGCGATGTCTTCGGCGCCCGCCTCAAGCTCGCGGTCCTCGGCGGCGCCGAAATGCCAGACCGGCCGCCGAGCCTCTATGTCGAGCGATTGTTCGATGATTATGCCGGCCGCTTCGAAACCTCGCTTGTCGAGAAGCTCGGCTACACCGTTCCCGGCAAGCTTGCGGCGCTGATTGCCGAGACGGCTGATATCGCAAAGCATTTCCGTCTCGCGGTCGATCTCGGCTGCGGCACCGGTCTGCTCGGGCCGGAAATCCGCGCCCGTGTCGACCGGCTCGAGGGTTACGACCTATCGAAGGGCATGCTTGCCAAGGCGGCGGAAAAGCATGTTTACGATCATCTCGGCCAGGCCGACCTGTCGCTGGAGCCGGATCTCTCTGGCGTGTTTGAGACAGGGCTTGCCGCCGGCCGGGCGGATCTGGTGACCGCTGCTGATGTGCTGATGTATCTCGGCAACCTGCAGGGTGTGACGGCGATCGTACAAAAGCTTGCGGCCGACGGCGCAATCTTCGCGTTTTCCGTTGAGGATGCGCAGCAGCAGGCCGGCTATGCGCTGCGCGATTCCCTGCGGTTCGCCCATTCGGAAGCCTATGTCAGGGAAACTCTGGCCGATCACGGCTTTACCGTACTGGATCTCACCCGCGGCGTCATTCGCATGGATGGCGGAAAACCGGTCCACGGCATTCTGTTCATTGCGAGCAAATCGGCATGATGATTTCGAATCTTGCGAATTATAGATAGGTCAGCATTGCTTACGTATTTTCGCTTGATTATCGCCTTCGCTTTCAGCAAAAAGCCTGGAAACTCAGGGGAAAGCACATGGCGAACGCAAAGAGCGCATTTGGCGGCTGGAATACATCCGCGACCCGGCATTCATGGATTGAGGACGTTCAGGGCATCATTTCCGGCAGCCTGATCTCGTCGCTCGGGCTGTTCTGCCTTTCAAGCGCCGGTCTGCTGACAGGCAGCACCGCCGGCATTGCTTTCCTGCTGCATTACGCGATCGGCGTGAACTTCGGCTTGGCCTTTTTCGTCGTCAATCTGCCGTTCTTCTATCTGTCGCTGAAGCAGCTCGGCCCGGCCTTTACCATCAAGACCTTCATCGCCATCGCGTTGACTTCGCTGCTCACCAACCTGCAGCCGCTGCTGTTCGATGTCGCGCATATCAATGCGCTGTGGTCGGCGCTCCTCGGCGGCATATTGCTCGGCTTCGGGCTGCTCGCGCTCTATCGCCATCGCGCCAGCCTTGGCGGCGTCGGCATTCTGGGGATTTATCTGCAGGAGCGTTTCGGCGTCAGGGCAGGGCTGGTGCAGCTGGCGATCGATCTATGCGTACTCGCGGTCGCATTCGCGGTGACCACGCCCTTTGTGGTTATCTGCTCGGTGGTCGGCGCAATCGCGCTCAACCTCTTCGTCGCGATCAATCACCGCTCGGATCGCTACATAGCGCTGTAAAACCGATGTCTATTGCTTGCGGGTCTCGTCGGATTCGACGATGGCGGCTTCATGATACCAGCTGTCGAATGCGGACGTCGCGATGGTCGGTCCGATATCCGGGGTGAGGTTCACCTTCGGACGCTGGCTGACCGCCGTGGAGCGGGCCGTGACGGGAAACTGATAGATCTTTGCCGTTTCGTGGCGAGCACTGGTTGCCATTCGTCGTCTCTCCCTTTTTGGTTTTCAAGCAGGCGCGCTTCAAGAGACAACCCATATATAGCAAGGCCGAAGGCAAATAGCATCATTCCGCTTAAAAAAAATGCTAAATGATGAAATTATAGGCAATTCGACAATGGTGCGGTGGATGCCGTTTCTTTGATCTGCCCGGATTTTCCAATCCATTCCAAGGCCGGCGAGCCTGCGACATCTTGTCAGCCGGGCGGGAACGACGCTGGCGATTTGAAAAGAATCCGACGGTTGGCGCTCGGAAATCCTGCCCGGATACGGCTGCATCATAAAAATCTCACCTGATAAGCCAGGTGTCGATGCGATCTGGCACGGCAAATGCATCTGTTCTGGCAGCCGTTCGTAGTGAGGGATTTTTCCGGCGGGCGCGTCGGCAAGTTTTTTCTACTTCGCCTGATTAACAGTTATGAGGTGCGTAATGACGAAGTTTAAGCTCGAGTACATCTGGCTCGACGGGTACACCCCGGTACCGAACCTGCGCGGTAAAACGCAGATCAAGGAATTCGACGCATTTCCGACGCTCGAGCAGCTTCCGCTTTGGGGCTTTGACGGCTCGTCGACGATGCAGGCTGAAGGCCGCAGCTCCGATTGCGTGCTGAAGCCCGTCGCCATCTATCCGGACCCGGCCCGTACCAACGGCGCTCTCGTCATGTGCGAAGTCATGATGCCTGATGGCGTCACCCCGCATGAAACCAATAGTCGCGCGACCATCCTCGACGATGAAGACGCATGGTTCGGCTTCGAGCAGGAATACTTCTTCTACAAGGACGGCCGTCCGCTCGGCTTCCCGGAATCCGGCTACCCGGCTCCGCAGGGCCCGTACTACACCGGCGTCGGCTACAAGAATGTCGGCGATGTCGCTCGCGAGATCGTTGAAGAACATCTCGATCTCTGCCTCGAAGCCGGCATCAACCACGAAGGCATCAACGCCGAAGTGGCCAAGGGCCAGTGGGAATTCCAGATTTTCGGCAAGGGCTCCAAGAAGGCCGCCGACCAGATCTGGATGGCACGCTACCTGCTGCTGCGCCTGTGCGAAAAGTACGGCATCGACATCGAGTTCCATTGCAAGCCGCTCGGCGACACCGACTGGAACGGCTCGGGCATGCACTGCAACTTCTCGACCAAGTTCATGCGCGAAGTCGGCGGCAAGGCCTATTTCGAAGCGCTCATGGCGCAGTTCGACAAGAACCTGCACGACCACATTGCGGTCTACGGCCCGGACAACCACCTGCGCCTGACCGGCAAGCACGAAACGGCTCCGTGGAACAAGTTCAGCTACGGCGTTGCCGACCGCGGTGCCTCGATCCGCGTTCCACACTCCTTCATCAAGAACGACTACAAGGGCTACCTCGAAGATCGCCGTCCGAACTCTCAGGGCTGCCCCTATCAGATCGCTTCCCAGGTTCTGAAGACCATCTCTGAAGTCCCGACGGCTGGTTTCGCGTCCGAAGCTGCCTAAGTTCTGTAAAGCTGGTACAAATGGAAAGCGCGGGATTTCGGTCCCGCGCTTTTTGCATTCTGAGAACCTGCTTCAAGCAGCCTTGTTTGGCGCATCCACCGGATGCTGCGAGCGGAAGCCGACGGCAAGGCGGTTCCAGACGTTGATCGTGGCGATCGCCACGGTGATCTTGACGATGTCCTCCTCGCTGAAATGCTGCTTCAGCGGCTCGTAGTCAGAATCCGGTATGCCGGTCTGGGCGATCTTGGTCACCGAGTCGACCCAGCGAAGCAGGGCGCGTTCGCGGTCGTCATAGACGGGCGATTCCCACCAGACGCACATCAGGTTGATCCACTGTTCGCTGAGGCCGTCGTGCCGGGCTTCCTTCACATGCATGTCGACGCAATAGGCGCAGCCGTTGATCTGCGAGGCGCGAAGCTTGATCAGGTGGATGAAGCGGCGCTCCAGGCCAGAACTCTGGACGAAGTTCTCCAGCGCAACGACGGCCTTGTAGGAGTCGGGTGAGGCTTTGGCGAAATTGAAACGGGGATGCATGGTCTTCTCCTTGGGTTCTGGTTCTTGCGGGTTCAGTTTTTGGTCTTGCGTTCATGGATCGCGAGAAAGGCGCAGCCCCGCGTGGCGATGGCGCCGTCCGTGTCCGTCTCCATCAGATCGGTCAGCACGTCGGCGATGCTCGTCTTGGCGAGTTCGGCGCGGTAGACACGTTCGGCCGCCAGCATCGCGGCGTTGATGCCGCAGGGCTTGGCGAAATAACGTCCCTCCAAAGGGTTCGGGCCGCGCTGCCGGATTTCCGAGCAGCGGAAGGCAGGCGCCGGGCCTTCGGCGGCGAGCACGATGTCAAGCAGGCTGATCGCCTCGGGCTTGCGCGCCAGCCGATAGCCACCCTTCGGTCCCGGTACAGTATCGAGGATTCCGGCGCCCGAAAGCGCCTGCAGATGTTTTAAGAGATAGCTGACCGAGACGCCGTGAAATTCGGCAAGCGATGCCGCCGAAAGCACGCCGCCATCGGACAATCCCGACAGCATGGCAACGCAATGAATGGACTGTTCGACGCCTTCTCCGAGCTTCATATCTCAGCCTTTCTAATCATGGATATTTTTTATCTATGATTATGATGAGAGTCAATTCCTTTTTGAAACGAGGGTAGTTAGAATATGCCGAGCCTCTGATACCCCCCTCTGTCACTGTCGTGACATCTCCCCCACATGGGGGGAGATTGTTTGGAGCATGCCGCTCCCTTCAGCAGAAACAATGGCCCTTGTTCCAGCAGATGCGATGCTCTCTCGAGATAGGAGCGCCCCGCGGGTTACCAATCTCCCCCCTTGTGGGGGAGATGTCCCGAAAGGGACAGAGGGGGGTGCGCACTCTCGGAGAATACCAAAGCTAATGGATGCGAAGCTCCCCGCTTCTCATCCGCCGCATATCCGTTACATTTACCCAGTGGACCAGATCGACGCCGACCGCCCCCTTTCCCTGCCTGCACCCTTCCTCCGCTGGTTTGCGGAAAAGGGCTGGCAGCCGCGTGCGCATCAGCTTGAACTGCTTGCCCGCACTGAGGCCGGCGAAAGCACGCTGCTGATCGCGCCGACGGGCGCGGGCAAGACGCTTGCCGGTTTCCTGCCGTCGCTCGCCGATCTCACCCGGCGCGGCAAGATCCCGCCCGGCTCGGCCTTCACCGGCATCCACACGCTCTATATCTCGCCGCTGAAGGCGCTTGCCGTCGATATCGAGCGCAATCTGATGAAGCCGGTCTCGGAGATGGGCCTGCCAGTTACAGTCGAAAACCGCACCGGCGACACACCTTCTGGCAAACGTCAGCGGCAGAAGCTCAATCCCCCGGATATTCTGCTGACGACGCCGGAGCAGGTGGCGCTGCTGCTCGCCAATCGCGAGGCCGAGCGCTTCTTCAAGGATCTGAAATACATCGTCTTCGATGAGCTGCATTCGCTCGTCACCTCCAAGCGCGGGCATATGCTGTCGCTCGGCCTTGCCCGCATCCGCAAGCTGGCGCCGTGCGTGCAGACCATCGGCCTTTCGGCGACGGTCGCCGATCCCATGGACCTGCAGAAATGGCTGGTGGTGCAAGAACCGGGAGAGGAGCGTCATGCCGGCCTCGTCATCGTCGAGGGCGGCGCCAAGCCTGACATATCGATCCTGTCGACCGAGGTGCGCATTCCCTGGTCCGGCCATTCCGCCAAATATGCGATCCCCGATATCTACCGCGAGCTGAAGGCGCATCGCACGACGCTGCTCTTCGTCAACACGCGCTCCCAGGCCGAAATGTTGTTTCAGGAGCTGTGGACGGCGAATGACGACAATCTGCCGATCGCCCTGCATCACGGCTCGCTCGATGTCGGCCAGCGCCGCAAGGTGGAAGCGGCGATGGCGGAAAACCGGCTGCGCGCCGTCGTCGCCACCTCGACCCTCGATCTCGGCATAGACTGGGGCGATGTCGATCTCGTCATCCATGTCGGCGCACCCAAGGGCGCGAGCCGCCTTGCCCAGCGCATCGGCCGCGCCAATCACCGCATGGACGAACCATCGAAGGCAATTCTGGTGCCGGCCAATCGCTTCGAAGTGATGGAGTGTCAGGCGGCGCTGGATGCCAATTACATCGGCGCACAGGATACGCCGCCGATCGGCGCCGGCGCGCTCGATGTTCTTGCCCAGCATGTGCTCGGCATGGCCTGCGCCGAACCTTTCGACATGCTGGAGCTTTATGACGAGGTGCAGAGCGCGGCCCCCTATGCCGATCTCTCCTGGGAGACCTTCGAGCGCATCGTCGATTTTGTCGCGACAGGCGGCTATGCGCTGAGAACCTATGAGCGCTATGCCCGCATCCGCAAGACGGTGGATGGGCGCTGGCGCGTCTCCAATCCGCAGGTCGCGCAGCAATATCGCCTGAACCTCGGCACGATCGTCGAAGAGGCGATGCTGAACATCCGCATGGTGAAGCGCAATGCGCTCGGCTCTCTCGGAAGAGGCGGGGCCCCGCTCGGCAAGGTCGAGGAATATTTCGTCGAACAGCTGGCACCCGGCGACACCTTTCTCTTTTCCGGCAAGGTTCTGCGCTTCGAGGGCATCCGCGAGAGCGAGTGCCTGGCCTCGCAGGCCTTTTCGATGGACCCTAAAATCCCATCCTATGCCGGCGGCAAGTTTCCGCTCTCCACCTACCTCGCCGATCAGGTGCGGGCGATGATTGCCGATCCCGACCGGCGGCATCGGTTGCCGGATCAGGTGCGCGACTGGCTGGAAATCCAGAAGGAAAAATCGCTGCTGCCAAGGCGCGACGAGTTTCTGATCGAGACTTTTCCGCGCGGCAGCCGCGCCTACATGGTTGCCTATCCTTTCGAGGGGCGGCTCGCACACCAGACGCTCGGTATGCTGTTGACCCGAAGGCTGGAGCGGGCCGGGGCCAAGCCGATGGGCTTTGTCGCCACTGATTATTCACTCGGCATCTGGGGCTTGGAGGATATGGGGTTGATGATCTCCAACCGCCGGCTCAGCCTTGCCGATCTCTTCGACGAGGATATGCTGGGCGACGATCTCGAGACCTGGCTCGACGAATCCTTTCTTTTGAAGCGCACCTTCCGCAATTGTGCCGTGATTGCCGGCTTGATCGAGCGCCGGCATCCCGGCAAGGAGAAGACCGGCCGTCAGGTGACGGTTTCAGCCGATCTGATCTATGACGTGCTGCGCAGCCACGAGCCGGATCATATCCTGCTGCAGGCGACACGGCAGGATGCTGCAACCGGGCTTTTGGATATCGGGCGTCTTGCGGATATGCTGAAGCGAATCAAGGGTCACATCACCCACCGGGCGCTGGATCATATTTCTCCGCTCGCCGTGCCGGTGATGCTGGAAATCGGCAAGGTGCCGGTGCCGGGCGAGGCGCACGACGCTCTGCTTGCGGAAGCGGCCGATGACCTGATCCGCGAGGCGATGGAATAGTCAAGCTGCGAAACGCACGTTGAAGGTAGATTGTTAAGGTGATGAACCGCCTGGCGCTAGCGCGAGATATGAACGGTCGAGGGAACGGCGCAACGCCTGCGTCGGGCGTCCATACCGTCGTTCATGGCGTTGCCGTCGTCTGCGATCCGCTCGGCGCGCTCTATCTGCCGGATGCCGGCATTCTCGTCGTCTCCGATCTGCATCTGGAAAAAGGTGCGGCCTTTGCCCGTCGCGGCATGCTGCTGCCGCCCTACGATACGCTGGCGACGCTGACCGTTCTTTCCGCCGTCATCTCCCGCTACGATCCGAAACTCGTCGTCTCGCTCGGCGATAATTTCCATGATCGCGTCGGCTCTGAGCATCTGCCGGAGGAGTTTCGCAGCCTGATCGTCAGCATGGCACGCGGTCGCGAATGGATCTGGATCAACGGCAATCACGATCCGGATGGTACGGTCGACCTTCCCGGCCATTCGGTCGATGAGATGTATTATGGCGGGCTGACCTTCCGCCATGAGCCGAAGACAGGCCTGCAGGCCGGCGAGATCGCCGGCCACCTGCATCCTTCCGCCACCGTCCGGCGTCGCGAAAAGTCGGTGCGCCGCCCATGCTTTGCGACGGATGGCGCACGTCTATTGATGCCAGCCTTCGGCGTGATGACCGGCGGTCTCGATCTTCGCCACAAGGCTATGGCGGGCCTCTTCGAACGGGAGAGCCTGATCGCCCATCTGCTCGGCCGCGGCCGCATCTATTCGGTGCGGTTCGGCAATCTATCGGCCTAGAGCATGTCGAAAAGACGCGTGCAGCGGCTCTTCATTTGCAATCGCGCGGTCATTTCAAGGCGGCTTTCATCGGCTTGTAACGCAGGGTCATCGCGCCGCGATTGGCGGAAGCCTATCTCGCGGTCGTCAATCGCCGGAAAAACGGCTGATCAGTTCTTCCGGAACATGAAACTTGCGCCCCATCCGGTGAAAAGGGCCAGCAATACTGACACCACGCCATAGGTGATCGGCCGCTGATGCGCGGCATCGGTGATCATTTGCTCGATGCCTGTCTTGATGACGCGCAGCGGCAAGGATTTTTCGCTCAGGAACTTGCCGCTCTTGAAGAGATAGGCGCGCACCGTGTGCACGCCGTTCGGCACGTCGGCGGGAACCCTGAGCGTTGCCTTGAAGAGCGAAGAGCTGACGAAGCGCACGCCCGCCGGATCGCTTTCGTAAAGTCCGCCCGCCGACTGCAGGCGCCGGAAAGCCTGCCGAAATTCCGGGACCTCGCCGACATTGCCGACAAAGCCAACGGGTGTGAGCGGAATATGGTCGACACCAATGCCGCGGTCGCTGAGTTCCAGTGGCGCGGTGATATTGTCGACCGCGCGCGTGCTCGATAGCGAATAGGCTTCGGGCACATGTTCGAACGTCATCGAGCGGGTATTGACCCAGATGCCGAAGACACGCTCCTTCCTGCGCACCGTTGCATTCTCGCGGGGGCCTTCCAGCACGACGACGATGTCGTATTGGCCGATCGCCAGCAGCAGCTGGTCGGTGTTGGAAAGGGCGCCGAAAATCGTCAGGTCGGCGCCGGTAAAGTCGGAGGTGATGGCGATCTCGCTCGTCGAGGTGCCGATCTCCATCGTCTCCCGCGCCGTGGTCGAGGTCGTCGGCTGATCGAGCAGCACCTGCGCTTGAGCTAAGAGCGGTGCAAGCAGCAGCGTGGCGGCGAGGAACAGTCCGGACCCTCTCATCGGCTCACCCCTTCCATGATGACCGAATAGACATCGGCGGGCGTGACGACGAGGGTGATTGCCAGGCGGAGCCCGACGGCAAGGACAAGAAGACCGAGCAGCGCGCGCAATTGTTCGCCGCGCAGCTTCTGGCCGACGCGCACGCCGTATTGCGCGCCGACGACACCCGCCACCATCAGCAGGAAAGCCAGGATGATATCGACGGAATAGTTGGTGGCCGCCTGCACGATGGTCGTGAACGCCGTGACAAAAATGACCTGGAACAGCGAGGTGCCGACGACCACGTTCGTCGGAACGCGTAAGAGATAGATCATGGCCGGCACGAGGATGAAGCCGCCGCCAATACCCATCGGCGTCAGCATACCGACGAAGAAGCCGAGGCCGATGACCGGGATTGCGCTGAGATAGAGCTTGGATTTCTTAAAGCGCAGCTTCAGCGGCAGGCGCTGCACCCAGTTGTGATGGCTGGGTTTGCCGGTTGCCGGCGGCAGCTTGCCGGCGGCGCGGCGCATGGCCCTGACACTTTCCCACAGCATCAATGATCCGACCGTGCCGAGCAGGAGCACGTAGATCAGGGAAATGATCAGATCGATCTGCCCGAGCCGGCGCAGCAGCACGAACAGCCAGAGGCCGAATGTCGCCCCCGCAAGACCGCCCACAAGTAGGATCGTGCCAAGCTTGAGGTCGAGCGAGCCGCGCCGGAAATGGGTCAGTGCGCCAGACACCGATGAGGCGACGACCTGATTGGAGCCGGTGGCGACCGCGACGACAGGCGGGATGTTGTAGAAGATCAGGAGAGGCGTGATGAGAAAGCCGCCGCCGACGCCGAACATGCCGGAGAGAAACCCTACAGCTGCTCCCATGCCGAGAATAATCAAGATATTCACCGACAATTCTGCAATCGGCAGATAGATCGTCACGCCTTGTTCCCATTTGCAGGCTTTTCGGCGCGATGACCGAAGCCCATTTCCCCTTAAACGGCGGATTCTAATCCGAAATCATTGCCAGAGCCTTAGGAAAAGCCGCACTGCTTCAGTTTTAGAAGTGCCGGCCTCACTCTAACCCGACTTTTTCCGCTTTTCTGTGACGCTGTTTCACGCCTGATCGGCAAGGCAGGGGCGGGATCGTGCGCTCTGCCTCCCAAAGAAAATGCCGACGCGGTGGCGCCGGCATGTTTGACTGACTGCTTTCGCGGGAGAACCTGGCCCTACTTGTTGCGGGCGAGCAGTTCCTTGACGACCTGATCGGTGACCCGGCCGTCCGCCGGCAGGCCGACCGACTTCTGGAAGCTTTTCAAGGCGGCGACCGTCTTGTCGCCCATGGCGCCGTCGGGCGCGCCGGCGTCGAAGCCATTCTTGTTGAGGATCGCCTGAATGTTGCGGATCGCCTTCTTCATGTCGATGGAGGCGGTGTTCACGCCCTTGCCGGTGGTCCACTCGTCAGGAATGTCGGTGCCGTTGGCCTTGGGGTCGACCGACTGCGCTTTCCACAGGTCGACCTTGGCACGGGCGCCTTCGAGGTCGGCCGGCTTCATGGCATTGGCCACTTCGTCGCGCTTCTGGGCGGCATCCTTGTCGCCGCTCTTTGCGGCGATCGCGAACCATTTGTAGGATTCCTGCAGATCCTGCTTCACGCCGTTGCCGCGTGCATAGAGGATCGCAAGGTTGAACTGGCTGTCGGAGACGCCGAGATCGGCGGCGCGGATAAACCAGCTTGCGGCGGTGTCATAGGCCTGCGGTCCGGCCGTGCCCGAAGCGTAGAGGACGGCGAGATTGTGCATGGCGCTGGCGTTGCCCTGATTGGCCGCCTGCTCGTAATATTGCTTGGCCTTGACGAGATCGCGATCGACGCCATTGCCCTTCTCATACATGCTAGCGAGGCGATACTGGGCGGGCGCGTAGCCCTTGTCGGCCGAAAGCTGATACCAGTTTGCCGCCTGCTTCATATCGGCGGCAACGCCGCGACCGTCCGTGTAGCGCGCGCCGATTTCGAAGAGCGCGACCGGATCGGCCGATTTTGCGGCTGCAACAAGCGAGGGCGGCTGGATGCCGTCGGGCACCGCGATCTCAGGGGCTGCCGGTGTAGCGGCAGGGCCCGCGGCTGCTGGATTGTTGGTCTGGACGAAGGCCGCCGCCTGTTGCGAGGGTGCGCTGCCGGCAGGGGCCAAGGTCTCGCTTGCCGTCTGATTGCCGTCGAGCGGCGCTGCGGCCGTCAGGTGGCCGTTTGCCGGCGCCGCTGCGGGATCGGCGGGCGCGGCTGCAGGTTGGGCTTGCGCCGTATCCGCCGTTGAAGCTACCGATGCGGCGGCCTGATTTGTTGTCGCAGGCTGCTGTTGATTGCTGTCGGCCGGGTTCGTGTTGGCAGCGACGGCATTGGTCGTTGCGCCGTCCGACGGTGCGACCATCGTCGAGACTTCGGCCGGCGGCGGCGCCTTCTGGCCGCGCGTCAGCGTGTTGACCAGCGGAAAGGCCATGACGGCGAGCATGACCGCGCCTATTGCAAGCAGGATCGGCCGGCGGAAGCGCGAGAACGCGCCGCCTTTCTTGGCGTCCTTCTTGGAAGCAGGCGTCGAGCGCTGCGTCTGGTCGACTTCCATCGCGGCGGCCTGCGCCGCGCGACGGGCGGCTGCAATATAATCGGCCCGTTCGTTTTCGGTCGGCTGGCGGGCGTTTCCGCTGCGCGACGTGTTCTGGCTGGCGCGCACGCGTTCAAGGATCTTCTTGATATCAGGTGCGCCGGACCCCGGTTCCAGCAGTTCGTTGGCCTCTTCGCCGGGCATCACATCGGCCGGATCGATCGACGGTGCCTGCGCGATCACCGGGCGGTCCGGCGGAAAGATCGGCTCGGCCTTTTCCGGCGTGAAGAAACGCTTGCCGAGGCTGGCGAACAGGCTGGATTTGCCGCTCTTCTTGGCGGCTGCCTTGATTTCAGCCTTCGTATTGGCGTCGATCGCCTGTGCGACAGCGACTTCGGCGGGGATTGCGGCTTCGGCCGGTGCGACCGTGCGGATGATCGGGCCGGCCTTCTGCTGGACAGCCATTGGCGGCTTCAGGGCCGCAGCATCCTCTTCGGCGAAGACGTCGCTTTCGAAAGCCGCAACGGGCATTGCGGGCGCGGGCCGGCGATGTTCCATGTGATCGAGCCGGTCGGCGATCTGCAATAGCGTTTCGTGCAGCGCTTCGAAGGTGCGATGCGTGCGCTCGTCGCTGGCGCGGCTGATGTCTTCGAGATGACGAAGGTCTTCGGCAAGCGCCGTCAGTGCGGCCATGTCGGCTGCCTGCGCGCCATGGCCCATCCCGCCTTCGCGCGAATAGGCTTCGACGACGGTTTCCGCCGCGTGGCGGGCCGCCTCGATGATATATTCGTCATTGGTCGCCATGTAATCTTCGAGCGCGCTCATGCGGCGATCGAAGTCCGGAGGCAAGTGATCGGCGACGGCTCGTGGCTCGCTCGTCAGCAATGTCGAGAGGTGGGCGATCTGCTCTTCGAGATTGCGCAGCGCCTGTGTGTCCGTCGGCGGTGCCGCCGTGCTGGCCTCCAGCCGGGCTGCGATATCGGAGAGGCGTCCTTCCAGCCGGCGTACCATGCCATCGTCGATGCCGGCGGCCGGAGCTGGCGGATGGAAATCGATCTCGTCGATGCGACGGGCGAGATAATCCAGCCGGTCCGCCAGCACGTTTCCGACGGAACCGTGTTCCAGCGCATCGATCTTGTGGGAGATATCGGCGAGATAGGTGACGAGTTCGGGCTGCGGCGCGGCCTTCTGCGTGCGTTCCATCAGATGCGAGAGCTGGTCCAGACGCTCCTCGAGGCGGGCGACGGCCTTGGCGCTGCCGAGCTCGTCGATGCGCATGGCGAGCGCTTCGAGGCGGCCGGAAAGATCGTCGGCGGGCTGACGCCGAGCCGAGTCACGGTTCATCAGGTCGATCTGGTCGGTAAGGCCGCTTAGACGGCCTTCCAGCCGCTGCATGGCCTGGTCCTGCGGCTGCATCATCGAGCCGAGGCTCTCCATCGCGGTGGCGATCGTCAGCAGCTTGGTTTCCAGCGCATGCACGGCCGGGCTGTTGTTCATGCCGCCGAGATGCTGCTTGATGTCATCGAGGCGATAGGCGAGCGAAACGAGCTCGTCTTGCAGGCCGGTGGTGTCGATAGCCTTCACCTGACGCTCGACGTGGTGCAGGGATTCTTCGCGGGCGAGGCCGTCCATCAGCGAGCGCAGTTCGTCGAACTCGGCTTTCAGGCCGGTGGTTTCCGGCTGGCCGGCGAGCTGGTTGATGCTGTCCGCAAGCCGGGCCATGTCTTCGCGAACGTCAGCTGCGAAATGCTTGTCCTCGGTATTTTCGCGGATATCGCGGATTTCGGCGCGCAGGGCGGTGACCTCGCGGGTCACGCTTTCGGCGATGTCGCGCTTGAGATCCTGGCGAAGGTTGACGAGCGCCTGAGCGATGTCGACCGGAGCTTCGGCAGCCGCGGCCCGCATTGGCTGGCGCTGGGGATGGCTGTCGATCGGGCGCCGCGCCGGCTGCGGTTCGGTCTGGGCGATTTCCTCGCGGCGTGCGTGCAGACGCTCGCGATTTGCTTCAAGCGCACGCTGGCGCTGGCGGATCTCGGCAAGCGGATCGGGGCGGGGATCGATATCCTGGCGCTCGCCACGCAGGGGACGCTCGTAGGGGCGGCTGGCATATGGCTCCCGTTCGGGGCGGGGCGGCATCCGCTCCGGCGGGGCGGCGCGTTCAGGTACGGGCGCATAGCCGGCAGCGACGCGCTGGCGTGTATCGCGCGCGGCGGCAGTGCCCATCAGCCCCTCGATGCGCGCCTCCAGCCCCTCGATCGTGCGGCTCAGAGCATCCAGCGACGTCCAGTCGCCCGTACCGGTAGGATTTGATCGCGATCCGCTCATATCTTTTGCTCGCCTCGAACTATGGACCACCCCGGGCCGCCATGCTGACAGAAGAAGACGTTGCTGCGTCGCCGCACTGTCTGCATCCCGCCGTTCGGAAAGGGATAAATGTATTGGCTTTCCTCAACCGAGCAGCAAAGACAGCGCACCACCAAAGCATAAGTTGAAGAAACGCGAAGCACTGCTGCTCAACTCGTACAATTTACGAAACGTGGTAAACAACTCGTTAAGTTTGGCGGAAGTCTTAACCTTTTATTTCGGTTCTGCTGTCTCCCGACCCGATATTCTTGTCGGGAGGTCAGTGCCGGCGACGTACTGGAAGAGGGGACATCGCTCGTATTGAGAGCAATTTCCCGATCGCCTTCACCAAAATTTCAGCGCTGCGCATAAATTTGACGTTTACGCAAACGTCAATATTTTGTAAGAGTAACGCAGTGGCCGGAATCTCAAGGTCCGGCGGCGAATTGGAGGAATTCGAAAGATGCCAGTCTACAAGGCTCCCGTGAATGATACGCTCTTCGTCCTGAACGATGTGCTCGGGCTGGAGCGCTACAACAATCTTCCGGGTTATGCCGATGCCACCCCCGACATGATCGAGGCGATCGTCGGCGAGGCGGCCAAGATGTCGGAAGAGGTGCTTTTCCCGCTCAACTATTCCGGCGATCAAGAAGGCTGCGTGCGCCACGACGACGGCACCGTCTCGACGCCGAAAGGCTTCAAGGCAGCCTATGACGCCTATCGCGGAGGCGGCTGGCTCGGTCTGGCCGTGCCGGAGGAATTCGGCGGGCAGGGGCTTCCCTATGTGCTGCATTGCGCGGTCGGCGAATATACCTCCGCCGCCAACATGTCGCTGATGATGTATCCGGGCCTGACGCAGGGCGCGATCGCCGCCATCCTCGTCCATGGCTCCGACGCGCAGAAGCAGACCTATCTGCCGAAGATGGTGGAGGGCACCTGGTCCGGCACCATGAACCTCACCGAGCCGCATTGCGGCACCGATCTCGGCCTCCTGCGCACCAAGGCTGTGCCCCAGGCCGACGGTAGCTACAAGATCTCCGGTCAGAAGATCTTCATCTCCGCCGGCGAGCACGACATGACGGACAATATCGTCCATCTCGTCCTTGCTCGCATCGAAGGCGCGCCTGAAGGCACCAAGGGCATCTCGCTGTTCATCGTACCGAAATTCATCGTCAAGGAAGACGGTTCGCTCGGCGCGCGCAACCCGGTCTCCTGCGGCGCGATCGAGCACAAGATGGGCATTCACGGCAACGCGACCTGCGTCATGAACTATGACGAGGCGACGGGTTTTCTGATCGGTGCCGAGAACAAGGGCCTCAACGCCATGTTCGTGATGATGAACGAGGCGCGCCTCGGCGTCGGGTTGCAGGGTCTCTCCATCGCCGAAATCGCTTATCAGAATGCCGCCAACTATGCTCGCGAGCGCATCCAGGGCCGCTCGCTCTCCGGCCCGAAGGCGCCGGACAAGAAGGCCGATCCAATCATCGTCCATCCCGATATCCGTCGCACGCTGATGACGATCCGCGCCTTCAACGAAGCGGGCCGCGCCTTCCTGCTGTGGACGGCGCTGAAATCCGATATCGCCCATCGCTCTCCGGACGAGAAGGACCGTCAGGCGGCCGACGATCTTCTTGGCCTCGCGACGCCGATCCTCAAGGGCGTCATGACCGACAAGGGCTTCGAGCACGCCGTCATGGCGCAGCAGGTCTTCGGCGGCCACGGCTATATCGAAGAACACGGCATGAGCCAGTATGTCCGCGATGCCCGCATCGCCATGATCTATGAAGGCGCAAATGGCATCCAGGCGCTCGATCTCGTCGGCCGCAAGCTGGCGTTGAACGGCGGCCGCGCTGTCATGGCCATGTTCAAGGAAATCGGCGATTTCTGCGAGGAAAACCGCAACGATGAACAGATGGCCTTCTTCACCAAGCATCTGAAGAAGGGCTTGAACGACGTGCAGGCGTCAACCATGTGGTTCATGCAGAACGCCATGGCAAAGCCCGACAATGCCGGTGCCGGCTCGACCGACTACATGCACCTCTTCGGCCTTGTGGTCCTTGGTTACATGTGGGCGAAGATGGCGAAGGCGGCGCAGGATGGCCTTGCAAGCGGCGATACCGCGCGCGAGGATTATCTGAAGAACAAGCTTGTCACGGCGCGGTTCTACATGGAGCGCATTATGCCGGAAACGGCATTGCGCAAGGCCCGCATCGAAACCGGCGCCGACACCATGATGGAACTGGCGGCGGAGGCCTTTTGAGTTTTGCCTTCTCCCCAGCGGGGAGAAGGACGCGCGGAACGCGCAGGATGAGGGGGCGTTGCACCGTAAGGCTGCCTGCACAGTGCCTTAATCCCCCTCATCCGCCCTGTCGGGCACCTTCTCCCCGAGGGGAGAAGGAGGAATTCGCGGCTTTGGTCGCTATATACTGAGTTGGAAGGCGGCTTGCCGCCGCAGGGAGATGAGACATGACCGAGGTTTTCATTTACGACCATGTGCGCACGCCGCGCGGGCGAGGCAAGAAGGATGGGTCGCTGCACGAAGTGCCGTCTGTTCGTCTCGCAGCCAAGACGCTTGAGGCGATCCGCGACCGCAACGGCCTCGACACCGAGACCGTTGACGACATCATCATGGGCTGCGTCGATCCGGTCATGGAAGCGGGGGCCGTCATTCCGAGGGGTGCTGCCTTCGAAGCCGGTTACTCCACCAAGGCACCCGGCATGCAGATCTCGCGCTTCTGCGCCTCCGGCCTCGATGCCGTGAATTTCGGCGCTGCCAAGATCGCGCAAGGGGCTGACGACATCGTCATCGCCGGCGGTGTTGAAAGCATGTCGCGCGTCGGCTTGGGCATGTCTGGCGGTGCCTGGTTCATGGACCCCTCCGTCAACTTCCCGGCCTATTTCATGCCGCAGGGCGTCTCCGCCGATCTGATCGCCACCAAATACGGCTTCTCGCGCGATGACGTCGACGCCTATGCCGTCGAAAGCCAGAAGCGTGCCGCGCACGCCTGGGAAAAGGGCTACTTCAAGAATTCCGTCATTCCGGTGAAGGATATCAACGGCCTGACCATTCTTGACCGCGACGAGCACATGCGTCCCGGCACCGACATGCAGGCGCTTGCCTCTCTCAACCCGTCCTTCCAGCTGCCGGGTGAGATGGGCGGCTTCGAAGCCGTCGGCATCCAGGCGCACCCGGAAGTCGAGCGGATCAACTACGTCCATCACGCCGGCAATTCCTCCGGCATCGTCGATGGTGCCGCTGCCGTGCTGCTCGGCTCCAGGGCGGGCGGTGAGAGCATGGGCTTGAAGCCGCGTGGCCGGATCAAGGCCTTCGCAAACATCGGCTCCGATCCGGCGCTGATGCTGACCGGCCCGGTCGACGTCACCGAAAAGCTCTTGAAGCGCAGCGGCATGACGCTCGCCGACATCGATCTCTTTGAGCTCAACGAAGCCTTCGCCGCCGTCGTGCTGCGCTACATGCAGGCTTTCGATATTCCGCATGACAAGATCAACGTCAATGGCGGTGCGATCGCCATGGGCCATCCGCTCGGTGCAACCGGCGCGATGATCCTCGGCACCGTATTGGACGAGCTGGAGCGCCGCGATCTCAAGACTGCGCTGGTCACGCTCTGCATCGGCGCGGGCATGGGCACGGCCACGATCATCGAACGCGTCTGAGGAGGGGAAACCAATGGCTTACACAAATTTCACCGTTGAGACCGACGCAGACGGCATCGCGCTTGTCACCTGGGACATGCCCGGCAAGTCCATGAACGTCTTCACCGCCGAGGTAATGGACGAGCTGAACGCTATCATCGATGCCACGGTTGCCGATGCCGCCGTCAAGGGCGTGGTCTTCACCTCAGGCAAGTCCTCCTTCTCCGGCGGCGCCGATCTGTCGATGATCAAATCCATGTTCTCGCTCTATCAGGATGAGAAGGCGAAAGATCCGGCTGCGGCCGCGCAGAAGCTCTTCAATCTCGTTGGGCGCATGACCGGCCTCTTCCGCAAGCTCGAAACCTGCGGCAAGCCTTGGGTTTCGGCCATCAACGGCACCTGCATGGGCGGCGCTTTCGAGCTGTCGCTCGCCTGCCATGGCCGTGTTGCTTCCAGCGCCAAGAGCGTCAAGATCGCGCTGCCAGAGGTCAAGGTCGGCCTCTTCCCGGGCGCCGGTGGCACGCAGCGCGTCGCGCGCCTGACGGATGCGCAATCGGCCCTGCAGATGATGACGACGGGCCAGTCGCTGACGGCGGCGCGCGCCAAGGCGATGAACCTCGTGCATCAGGTGGTCGAGCCGGATCAGCTGATCCCCGCCGCCAAGCAGATGATCAAGGATGGCTTGAAGCCAATCGCCCCTTGGGATGAGAAGGGTTTCAAGGCGCCGGGCGGCGGCATCTGGACGCCAGCCGCAGCACAGCTCTGGCCGGCTGCACCCGCCATCCTGCGTCGCGAGACGTCGGGCAATTATCCGGCGGCACTCGCCATCCTCAAATGCGTCTATGAAGGCCTGCAGGTTCCTTTCGATACCGGCCTGAAGATCGAGCAGCGCTATTTCACCCATGTGCTGCAGACCACCGAAGCCTATTCGATGATCCGCTCGCTGTTCATCTCCATGCAGGAACTCGGCAAGGGCGCCCGCCGCCCGGCTGGCCAGCCGAAGACGGAGCTGAAGAAGGTCGGCGTCGTTGGCGCCGGTTTCATGGGTGCATCGATCGCCTATGTTACCGCGGCAGCTGGTATTCCGGTCACGCTCATCGACCGCGACATCGAAGCCGCGACCAAGGGCAAGGGCGTCGGCGAAGGCTTGGTCAAGGATTCGATCGGTAAGGGAAGACTAACGCAGGACGAGGGTGCGGCCCTGCTTGCTCGCATTACGCCATCGGCCGACTACGCCGATCTGAAGGATGCCGATCTCGTCATCGAGGCGGTGTTCGAAGACCGCGAGGTCAAGAAGGCCGTCATCGAGGCTGTCGAAGTCGTGCTGCCCTCTGGCGCCGTGTTCGCGTCCAACACCTCGACGCTGCCGATCACGGGCCTTGCGAAAAACTCCAAGCGCCCGGTCGATTTCATCGGCGTCCATTTCTTCTCGCCTGTGGAGAAGATGATGCTGACGGAAGTCATTCTCGGCAAGGAAACGGGCGACCGCGCCATTGCCGTCGCGCTAGATTATGTCGCCGCCATCAAGAAGACGCCGATCGTCGTCAACGACACGCGCGGCTTCTTCGTCAATCGCTGCGTCTTCCGCTACATCCACGAAGCCTATGACATGCTGATCGAAGGCGTGCCTGCCGCGATGATCGAGAATGCGGCCAAGATGGCCGGCATGCCGGTGGGACCGCTGGCGCTGAACGACGAAGTCGCCATCGACCTCTCCTACAAGATCCTGAAGGCGACCGTTGCCGATCTCGGCGAGAAGGCGGTCGATCCGCGTCACATGCAGCTGGTCAGCGGTCTGGTGGAGGGCGAGGGACGTCTTGGCCGAAAGAATTCCAAGGGCTTCTACGACTATCCGCCGAAACCGGCCAAGAAGTCGCTCTGGCCGGGCCTTAGGGATCTCTATCCGCAGAAGAAGGCCGATGACGTCGATGTCGGCGTGCTGAAGCAGCGCTTCCTCGCCACCATCGCGCTCGAGGCGGCCCGCACCATCGAAGAGGGCATCGTCACCGATCCCCGCGAGGCTGATGTCGGCTCCATCCTCGGCTTTGGCTTTGCCCCCTATACCGGCGGCGCGCTGTCCTACATCGACGGCATGGGCGTAAAGACCTTCGTGGAGCTCTGCGAAAAGCTGGCGGCGGCCTATGGTCCGCATTTCCAGCCGACGGCGCTGCTGAAGGATATGGCCGCGAAGGGCGAGACCTTCTATGGACGCTTCGATCCCTACGCCGTCGAGAAAGCAGCCTAAGATCTAAACCCTCTCTGGCAACAAATACTGGGCCGTTCCTGTCGGGAGCGGCCCTCTTCATTCGTCCTCTGCTTGAGTGCACCAACCGAGGAGAATGATATGGTGGAGATCATCGGCAATCGCGACGAAGCCGAGGCCATAGACGCCGTGCTGGCAAATTGGGCCGCCGCCCTTGGCAACAAGGATGCGGCCGGCGTCGTCGGACACTTCAGCGACGATATCGTCAGCTTCACCCTGGCGGCGCCGCTTGCACACAAAGGCAAGGGCGAAAAGGGGCTGGAGAGCTGGTTTTCGACCTGGGACGGTCCGATCGGTGGCGACGCTGTCGATGTCAGGCTGGTTGTCGGCGGGGATATCGCTTTCTGGACCGGCCTCGTTCACATGACCGGACGAAAGACGGATAGCGTCGAAGTCGATCTCTGGTTTCGGCAGACGCTAGGCCTCAGAAAGGAAGCCGGTGTCTGGAAGATCGTCCACGAGCATACGTCGGTGCCCTTTGCCATGGACGGCAGCGGCCGCGCCGAGCTTGGGCTCAAACCGTAAGATTTTACTTACGCGATGCTTAAGGGCTTTTTTCAATTGGATCTTAAGGCAATCACGCCCCAGCCGACGAGCAGAAGGATCGCCGCCGCGTAGATATCGGCTGCGGCAGCAAATCCAAGCGCCTTCGACAGGAAGCCGGCCAGGATGACGGGCACGCTGAATGCCAGATAGCTCTGGATGTAGAAGGCCGAAAGCAGCCCGGCGCGCTCGTCGGGCTTTGCCAGCGGCATGATGCTTCTGACCGTACCGAGGAAGGCGGCTCCGAAGCCAGCGCCGGCAATCAACGTTCCCAAGACGAGGATCGATACCTCAGCCGCATGCATGCCGGCGATGACGGTCAATATGCCGAGCGTCATGCTGGGTATGCCGAACCTCATGATCGTGGCGGCGGATTTCCGGCGCAGCAGAAAGACAGCGGCCGCACCGCTGATCGTCAAGGCCGCGACCACGGAGCCGCCGACAACGGGCGCCGTGCTGCCGGTTGTCGCGGTGACCAACGAGGGCACCAGCGACAGATAGAAGCCGGCGAGCGCCCAGACGGCGATATTGATCGGTGTCAGCGCCAGCAGTGTCCGGCGTGCCTGTTGGGGAACAGCAATGACCGGCTTCAGCGATGCAAGCAGCCCGCTCCGCCGGCGCGTCGTCTCCGGCACCCGCCAAAGCAGCACGGCCTGCAAGGCGAGAAGAGCGAGCGTGACGATATAGACGAGCGAGGTCGGTGCCGGTGCAAACTGAACCAGGAAACTCGTGCCAAGCGCGCCGATCGCCATGCCGGCAAGCGGTGCGAGGCTGTTGGTGATCGATCCCGCGATCGGGTCGAGATCGACAAGGGCGGCCCCGATGGAGCTTACCGCGGCGCCTGTTGCCAGGCCCTGCACAAGGCGGGCGGCAATCAGCCAATCCGGACCCCTAGCCATTAAAAACAGCGCTATCGCCACCATATTGAGGAGGATCGACGCGAAGATCACCGGACGACGGCCGAGATGGTCGGAAATCGAGCCGACGATGAGGAGTGCGACGAGGAGAGAGAAGGCGTAGACGGCGAAGATCACCGTGAGCAGCACCGGCGAGAAGCCGAAGGCCTGCTGGTAAAGGCGGTAGAGAGGCGTCGGTGCGGATGAGGCGGCCAGGAACAGCGCGCTAGTCGCGGCGTAGTAGAACAGCGCCAGGCGTCCGGCGGATGAAATCGGTGCGCTGGCGGTGGAATCGGGCGATGTCATCGATTATATCCTAGCCTAAAGCTAAAAGATTGCGTTAGGTGGATATGGGATGCTTGGCGCACAAAAGCAAATAATTTGCCTTAGTGAAGGGCGCATGGTCATTCGCTCACGGCAAAAGGGAAAGATTGGCAAAGGCTTATGGGTTATAGAGAAAATCCCCGTCCCGGTGGGCGCAGCGCCAGAGTGCAGGCAACCGTGCATCAGTCCGTCCACGATATGCTGGCAACCATGGATCGCGCCGATGTGACGATCCCCCTGATCGCGCAGCGCGCCAATGTCACGCCTTCGACGATCTATCGCCGCTGGGGCGATCTTCAAGCGCTTCTGGCCGATGTCGCCGCCGCGCGCCTGCAGCCGGAAGGAGAGCCCGCCAGCATCGGCAGTGCCCGCGAGGATCTGGAGGCCTGGGTTGAGCAATATGCCGACGAGATGGCCTCCGGTGTCGGGCGGCAAATGCTGCGCGACGTTCTAGCGGCGGCCGACAGTACCAATGCGGAGAAATGCGGCACCTATACGCGCTATCAGCTTACCGTCTTTATCGCGCGGGCAGAGAAGTGCGGTGAACCCTTTCCGGATTTGGTGGAGTTGATGGATCACGTCATCTCGCCGATCATCTATCGCATTCTCTTCGACGAGGCGCCCGGCGCGGACTATGTTCGCAAGCTCATCGCGAAAGTCATGCCGGAGAGCGCGTCTCGAGCCTAAGTCGGCGGTCGCTTCCGCCATGCGACTCACCGGAAGCTGTCGGAATGTCTTGCTCGACTTTCGTTGCGTTGCCCGCAACTGACGAACAAATTAGCTGGTAAATACACCCATAAATTGTCGTGATCGCGGAATTTCCTAGGGATACCTGTTCCGAAACGGGGCGTTGTGCCAATTAGCTATTGAAAAACAAAGCAAAAGATGATGCAAATCATCAATAGTGAATTCAACGGCAACGCGAAGGGGACTGCTCAATGCTTAATGAATTCAAGGCATTCATCGCCCGTGGCAACGTCATGGATCTCGCGGTCGGTGTGATCATCGGCGGCGCTTTCGGCGGCATCGTGAAATCGCTGGTTGACGATATCATCATGCCGATCGTCGGCGCGATCTTCGGTGGCTTCGATTTTTCCAACTACTTCATCGGCCTCGCATCCGGCGTCAATGCGCCGACGCTGACCGCCGCCCGCGCCCAGGGTGCGGTTCTGGCCTATGGTAGCTTCATCACCGTCCTCATCAACTTCCTCATCCTCGCCTGGATCATCTTCCTGATGGTCAAGGGTGTAAACGCGCTCCGCGCCCAGGTCGAGCGCAAGGAAGACAAGATCGCCGAGGCCGCTCCGCCGCCGGCCGATGTCCAGCTGCTGACGGAAATCCGCGATCTTCTCGCGAAACGCTGACAGGCTTCGTTCAATTCCTTTAGAAGCCCCGGTCTCGCAACGGCCGGGGCTTTACTCATCACGAAAATCGATCAGTCACTAAGGCAAAGTCATGGGATTTGTCCGCCGCTCTGCTTTATGAAGGCAGAAACCGGAGACTTTGCATGTCGATACTGAACAGCCTCAGCCCGCGCGCGCTTGCTGCACCCGAAAGCGGGATTGTCGAAGTGGTCAATTATGCCCGCGGCCGTGAAGGCCTGCTGCCGCTCTGGGTCGGCGAGGGCGATCTGCCGACGCCGGATTTCATCAATCGCGCCGCCATGGCTTCGCTCAACGCTGGCGAGACCTTCTACACCTGGCAGCGCGGCATTCCGGAGCTGCGCCAGGCGCTCGCCGATTATTACGGCCGGCACTTCGGCACATCGCTGCCGATGGAGAATTTCTACGTCGTCGGCTCCGGCATGCAGGCGATCCAGCTTTCCGTGCAGGCGATCACCTCTCCCGGCGACGAAATGGTCTATCTCTCGCCGGCCTGGCCGAATATCGCGGCAGCGCTCGAGATATCGGGAGCCCGCTCCGTCGCCGTGCCGCTGCAATTCGAGAATGGCAAATGGTCGCTCGATCTCGGGCGGCTGGAGGCGGCGATCACGCCGAAGACCAAGGGCCTCTTCATCAACACCCCCTCCAATCCCACAGGCTGGACAGCGACCCATCAGGATCTCCGGGATATTCTCGCCCTGGCGCGCAAGCATGATCTCTGGATCATGGCCGACGAAATCTACGCGCTCTACCATTATGCCGGCGGCCGCGCGCCAAGCTTCCTGGATGTGAAGGAAGCCGACGACAAGATCCTCTTTGTCAATTCCTTCTCGAAGAACTGGTCGATGACCGGCTGGCGTGTCGGCTGGATCGTCGCGCCGGCCGAGCTCGGACAGGTGATCGAAAATCTCGTGCAGTATTCGACCTCGGGTGTCGCGCAATTCATGCAGAAGGGCGCGGTTGCGGCACTGAACGAGGGCGACGATTTCGTCCGCTCCAATATCGCCAAGGCAACGCGCTCGCGCGACATTCTCTGCGAGGCGCTGATCGCCACCAATCGCGTGCAGACGCTGAAGCCGGATGGCGCGCTCTATTCCTTCCTCAAAATCGATGGCGTCACCGACAGCCGCAAGGCTGCCATCGACATCGTCGACAAGACCGGTGTCGGCCTGGCACCCGGAACAGCCTTCGGAAAAGGCGGCGAACTGTTCATGCGCGCCTGCTTCCTGCGCGATCCCGCGCAGGTCGCCGATGCTGCGGAGAGGTTGAGCCGGTATATTTTGAGTTTGTGACAAGAGGGCGCCATGTTCGAAAGGCATCCTCTCGATTGGCGCACCTCTGATACCCCCTTGTGGGGGATGTCGCGATAGTGACAGAGGGGGGGTGCGCACTCTCCAAGTTCACCACAATAGCGATCGCGCACCCAATCCATAAAATGCAATCGATCCCCGAAAGCCCGCTCTAACCATTCCCGCGATCTTTCCCGCCCGGCCGCCCGTTCTTAATCAATTTCGCAGGGGAAGTGGCCTCATATATCGCCGATAAGACTTGGCGGGGACGCGAAGAATGACTGTCTTGGTGACGGGCGGAGCCGGTTATATCGGTAGCCACATGGTCTGGAGGCTTCTGGAGGCGGGCGAGGATGTTGTGGTCCTCGATTGCCTTTCCACGGGCTTTCGCTGGGCGGTCCCGCCGGCTGCTCGCTTCTATCTCGGCGATGTCGCCGACGAAGCGCTGTTGCATCAGATTTTCGCCGAAAACGACATAGAGGCCATCATCCATTTCGCCGGCTCGGCCGTCGTCCCGATGTCGATCGAGGACCCTCTCGCCTATTATGAGAACAATACCGGCAAGACCCGCATCCTGATGAGCGCCGCGGTCAAGGCCGGCATCCGCCATTTCGTCTTTTCGTCCACGGCCGCCGTCTATGGTCAGCAGCCTGCCGACAGACCGGTCAGCGAAAACGCGCCGTTGCAGCCCGAATCCCCCTATGGCCAATCCAAGCTGATGTCCGAGCTGATGCTGCGCGATGCCGCCAGAGCCTATGATTTCCGCTATGTGGCGCTGCGCTATTTCAACGTCGCCGGCGCCGATCCCGAGGGAAGAGCCGGTCAATCGACCAACGGTGCCACCCATCTCATCAAGGTTGCCTGCGAGGCAGCCCTTGGCCGCCGCCGCCAGGTGGATATTTACGGCACCGATTATCCGACACATGACGGTACCGGCGTCCGTGATTACATCCACGTCAGCGATCTCGCCGACGCGCACCTTGCAGCGTTACGGCACCTGCGCGACGGTGGCCGGTCACTGGTCGCCAATTGCGGCTATGGTCAAGGCTATTCCGTGCTCGATGTGCTCAACATGGTCATGCGCGTCCATGGCCACGCCTTCCGCATCCACATCGCGCCGCGCCGGCCTGGCGACATGGCAAGCATCGTCGCCGATGCGACCCTTGCGCGTCGCGAACTGGGCTGGGAGCCGAAATACAACAGCCTGGAAACGATCGTGCGCTCGTCGCTCGATTGGGAGCTTCGTCTTGCCGAACGCACGGGCTTCGATGTCGCCGGGCTCAACAAGATCTACGCCGCCCCGAGCATCCGCTAGAGCAATTCCAGGAAAAGTGCGCAGCGGTTTTCCGTCCGGAATTGCGTGACAACAAAGAGATAGAGCGCTTCAGAGATTCCATGAACAGCTGAATCGCTCTAACGGGGCCGACGACCTCAGCTTTCAGTCCCTCTCCAGGGTCCCAGAAAGGCCGGCGCGTTCTTGCGCACGGCTTCCGCCAGAAAATCGATGACGGTGCGCACGCGCGGCGACTGGCGCAAGTCGCGGTGGCAGGTGATCCAGTAGTGGCGCCTGAGATCCACCTCATGCGGCAGCACGACCTGTAGGTCCGTATGCTTGCCGGCGATGAAGAAGGGCAGCACGCAAAGCCCCAGGCCGTGCTTCGTTGCCGTCAGCTGAGCGAAAATGCTCGAACTCTGGAATTGCGGCTTGATGCGCGGATGGACGTCGCCGAGATAGTCCAGTCCCGGTGCGAAGATCATGTCTTCGATGTAGCCGATGAAGGCAAAGTCGGGCAGGTCGTCGCGGCTTTCGATCGGCGGATGGCGGGCGAGGTAATCGCGCGATCCATAGACCTGCAGGTGATAGTCGCTGAGCTTCTCGGTGAAGTAGGGCCCGGCCTTCGGCGGGTCGAGCACCACGACGATATCGGCCTCCTTGCGCGAGAGCGACATGATCTGCTGGATGGTAATCAGCTCCAACGAAATGTTCGGGTGTTTCGCGGTGAATTCCGGGAGAACGCCGGTGAAGAAGAAATTGGAAAACCCCTCCGGCGCGCTGATGCGCACGACGCCACCTTGGGCTGCCGATCCTGTTGAAAGATCGGTCCGCAGGCGCTCGGTTTCCTGCTCCATCCTTTCGGCTGTGTCGACGAAGCGCTGGCCCATGCCGGTCAGCATGTAGCCGCGCGGATTGCGCTCGAAAAGCTTCACCTTGAGGGCGAATTCCAGCCGATCGATGCGGCGCGAGACCGTAGCATGACTGGTGCGCAACTGTCGCGCCGCGGTCGAAAGCTGCCCGGTTCGGGCGACTGCGAGGAAGAATTGCAGGTCGTCCCAGGTAAAGTGCGGCGTGCGCTTCATGTGTCCTCCTCTGTTCAAAAATGAACAGACCCTGTTTGGAATTAATTGCAATCCCGACTTGCGTCAACGCGCGAATTCCGTGATCCTGCCGTCGGGAAAAGTCGTTTTAAGAAAAGCGGCTGGCCAATTTTGAACAGATTCATTTTTGCCAAATCTCTGGGAGGAGAGGATATGCGAAAGAGTCTTATTGCGTCCCTGGCATTTCTGCTTGCAGCCAGCACCGCGGCATTTGCCGCCGGCGCGTCCGATGGTGTCGTCAAGATCGGCATCCTCAACGACCAGTCCGGCGTCTACGCCGACTTCGGCGGCAAGTCGTCGGTAGAGGCCGCCAAGATGGCCGCCGAGGATTTCGGCGGCAAGGTTTTGGGCGTGCCGATCGAGATCGTCGACGCCGACCACCAGAACAAGCCCGATATCGCCTCCAACATCGCCCGCCAATGGTATGACCAGGACCATGTCGACGCGATCATGGAGCTGACGACCTCCTCAGTCGCGCTTGCCGTCCAGGCCGTCGCCAAGGAAAAGAAAAAGATCGATATCGTCACCGGTGCCGCAACCTCGGATCTGACCGGCAAGCAATGCTCGCCCTACGGCTTCCATTGGGCCTACGACACGCATGCTCTCGCCGTCGGCACCGGCGGCGCGCTGGTCAAGCAGGGTGGCGATACCTGGTTCTTCCTGACGGCAGACTACGCATTCGGCTATTCTCTGGAGCAGCAGACGGGCGATTACGTCAAGGCAAATGGCGGCAAGATCCTCGGTTCGGTTCGCCATCCGCTGTCGACGAATGATTTTTCGTCCTTCCTGCTGCAGGCGCAGTCCTCGGGCGCCAAGGTCATCGGCCTTGCCAATGCCGGCCTCGACACCTCGAACGCCATCAAGCAGGCCTCTGAATTCGGCATCACCCAGGGCGGCCAGCATCTGGCGGCACTCCTCTTCACGCTCGCCGAAGTCCATGGCCTCGGCCTGCAGGCGGCGCAAGGCCTGACGCTGACGGAAGGCTATTACTGGAACCTCGACGACAAGAGCCGCGAATTCGGCAAGCGTTTCTTCGCCCGCACCGGCAAGATGCCGAACATGATCCACGCCGGCACCTATTCCGCCGTGATGCAATATCTGAAGGCGGTTCAGAAGGCCGGCACGGATGATACCGAGGCCGTCGCCAAGCAGCTGCACGAAATGCCGGTCGACGATTTCTTCGGTCGCGGCGGCACGGTCGGCGCCAACGGCCGCATGATCCACGACATGTATCTGCTTCAGGTCAAGAAGCCCGAAGAGAGCAAGGAGCCGTGGGATTACTTCAACGTGCTGGCGACGATTCCTGGCAAGGAAGCCTATATCGATCCGGCCAAGAGCGGCTGCGACCTCGTCAAGCAATAGGGCTCGAACCAGCCCATGGCGATGTCAGAGACACATTCGCATGAAGAGCCCCGGGTGGTTTTGTCCGCCCGGGGATTGCGCCGCGATTTCGGCGGCTTCACCGCCGTCAAGAATGTTGATCTCGACGTGCATCACGCCCGCGTCCATGCGCTGATCGGCCCGAACGGCGCCGGCAAGACGACAGTGTTCAACCTGCTGACCAAGTTCCTGCAGCCGACGCACGGCACGATCACGCTGCTTGGCACCGATATTACCCGGACAAGACCCGACAAGGTCGCGCGCATGGGCCTCGTCCGCTCCTTCCAGATCTCGGCCGTCTTTCCGCATCTGACGGTGCTGGACAATGTCCGCGTCGCCCTGCAGCGGCCGAGCAATCTCGCCCACCAGTTCTGGCGGCCGCTCTCGGCGCTCGACAGCCTCAATGCGCGTGCCGAACAGCTCATTGCCTCCGTAGGCCTTTCGAAGGAACGCGATGCCATCGCCGCCGATCTCTCCTACGGTCGCAAGCGCGTGCTGGAAATCGCAACCACGCTTGCACTCGATCCGAAGGTGCTGCTGCTCGATGAGCCGATGGCCGGCATGGGGCTCGAGGATGTAGACACCGTTTCCGCCATCATCCGCGAGGTGGCACGTGACAGAGCTGTGCTGATGGTAGAGCACAATCTCTCCGTCGTTGCCGATATCTGCCATCATGTCACAGTTCTGCAGCGCGGCGAGATCCTGGCTCAGGGCGACTATGCCACCGTCAGCCGCGACCCGCGCGTCCGCGAAGCCTATATGGGCACGGAGGAGGCTTGACGATGGCGCCGCTTCTGGACGTTCAGGGCCTGAATGCATGGTACGGCGAAAGCCATATCCTGCACGGCGTCGACATGCGTGTGGATGAGGGCGAAACCGTCACCATCCTCGGCCGCAACGGCGTCGGCAAGACGACGACATTGCGCACGATCGTCGGCATCGTTCGCGCCCGGAAGGGCAGGATCGCATTCGCAGGCAAGGACATGATGCAGGTGCCGCTGCACAAGACGGCACATCAGGGCATCGGCTTCGTGCCGGAGGAACGCGGCATCTTCTCGACGCTCAGTGTCTATGAAAACCTGATGCTGCCGCCGGTCGTTGCAGCAGGCGGCATGACGCTCGACGAAATTTTCGAGCTGTTTCCCAATCTGCATGAGCGCCGCAACAGTGTCGGCACCAGGCTCTCCGGTGGCGAGCAGCAGATGCTTGCCATGGCCCGCATCCTGCGCACCGGCGTCCGCATGCTGCTGCTCGACGAGCCCACCGAGGGCCTTGCACCCGTCATCGTTCAGCGTATCGGCGAAGTCCTGCAGAAGCTTAAAGGCCGTGGCATGACCATCCTGCTGGTCGAGCAGAATTTCCGCTTCGCCAGCCGCATCGCCGACCGCTTCTATGTGATGGATCACGGCCAGATGGTTTCGGAATTTCCGGTCGGCGAACTCACAGAGCGGATGGATATGCTGCACAAGGTTCTGGGGGTCTGAGCCATGATGATTTTCGGCATCCCGATCCAGGCCCTTCTCGGCCAATTGCTGATCGGTCTCATCAACGGCTCCTTCTATGCGCTGCTGAGCCTCGGTCTGGCGATCATCTTCGGCATGCTGCGGGTGATCAATTTTGCCCACGGCGCGCTTTACATGCTCGGCGCCTTCACCGCCTATCTGCTGCTCGCCTATGCCGGTATCGGCTACTGGCCGGCCCTGATCGCGGCGCCGCTGATCGTCGGGCTGTTCGGTGTTCTCGTCGAACGGTTCTGCCTGCGCCGGCTTTACAAGATCGATCCGCTTTATGGCTTGCTCTTCACCTTCGGCATGGCGCTGACCATCGAAGGCACGTTCCGCTATCTCTATGGCTCCTCGGGCCAGCCCTATGCCGTCCCGGCGGAGCTTGCGGGCGCCCGGAATATCGGCTTCATGTTCCTGCCCGTCTATCGCGGTTGGGTGGTCATCGCCTCGCTCATCGTCTGCATCGGCACCTGGCTCCTGATCGAGAAGACCAAGCTCGGCGCCTATCTGCGCGCGGCGACGGAAAATTCCACCCTCGTCCAGGTCTTCGGTGTCAACGTGCCGGTGCTGCTGACGCTGACCTACGGTTTCGGCGTGGCGCTCGCCGCCTTTGCCGGTGTGCTCGCCGCACCGATCTACCAGGTCTCGCCGCTGATGGGATCGAACATGATCATCATTGTCTTCGCGGTGGTAGTCGTCGGCGGCATGGGCTCGATCATGGGGGCGATCGTGACAGGCTATATGCTCGGGATTGCCGAGGGCCTGACCAAGGTCTTCTATCCGGAAGCCTCCAACATCGTCATCTTCGTCATCATGGCGATCGTGTTGCTCCTCAGGCCCGCGGGCCTCTTCGGTCGGGAGGCGTGATATGGCTGGATTGATCAGCTTGAGTTCCAAGGAGCGTCCGAAGCTTTCCGTGCAGAAGCTGCTGCTGGTCGTCGGTCTCGTCGGCCTGATTTGGGCGCCGTTCTTCATCTACCCGATCTTCGTCATGAAGGTGCTGTGCTTCGCGCTATTCGCCTGCGCCTTCAATCTGCTCCTCGGCTATGCCGGCCTGCTCTCCTTCGGTCACGCCACCTTCTTTGGCGGTGCGGCCTATTTCACGGCCCACGCGGTGAAGGAATGGGGCCTGCCGCCCGAGCTCGGCATCCTGATCGGCGTCGCGGGCGCGTCGCTGCTCGGCCTCGTCATGGGCTTCGTCGCCATCCGCCGGCAGGGCATCTATTTCGCCATGATTACGCTGGCGCTGTCCTACATGTTCTATTTCTTCTGCTTGCAGGCGGCTTTCACCCATGGCGAGGATGGCATTCAGTCGGTGCCGCGCGGCTACCTCTTCGGCGTTCTCGATCTCAACAACTCCTTCAACATGTATTATTTCGTCCTGGCCGTCTTCCTGATCGGCGTCGTGATCATCTGGCGCTTTATCAATTCGCCCTTCGGCATGATCCTGAAATCGATCCGCGAGAACGAGCAGCGGGCGATCTCGCTCGGCTATTCCGTGGCGCGCTACAAGCTCGGCGCCTTCGTCATGTCGGCGGCGCTCGCCGGACTGGCGGGCGCGGTCAAGGCGCTGGTCTTTCAGTTCGCGACGCTCACCGATGTTGCCTGGCAGATGTCCGGCGAGGTCATCCTCATGACCTTGCTCGGCGGTATCGGCACGCTGATAGGCCCACTTTTCGGTGCTGGGCTCGTGGCGACTTTGGAGAATTACCTCGCGACCTCGGAATTCCCGGTCACCATCATCACCGGCATTGTCTTCATGGTTTGCGTCCTGCTCTTCCGCCGCGGCATCGTCGGCGAATTCTATGCCTCCAAGCTCGGGCGGAGGCTGGGGTTTGAATATCGGCGGTGACCGCTTGATTTTCCTTCTCCCCGTCCTGAGCTTGTCGAAGGGGCGGGGAGAAGGTGCCCGAAGGGCGGATGAGGGGCTTGCACGGATTCCAGCGAAGACGGAATTTGCCGGGCCTTCCCGCCCCTCACCCTAACCCACTCCCCGCAGGCGGGGAGTGGGGACGATAGAGTTTTTAGAATGGATCGTTTCGACTACATCATCATCGGTGCCGGCAGTGCCGGATGCGTGCTGGCAAACCGACTGTCGGCCGACCGCAATAACAGGGTGCTGCTCCTCGAAGCGGGCGGTAATGACAATTACTACTGGATTCATATCCCGGTCGGCTATCTCTATTGCATCAACAATCCCCGCACCGATTGGTGCTTCACCACGTCGCCGGAAGCGGGCTTGAACGGCCGGTCGCTGAATTATCCGCGCGGCAAGGTGCTCGGCGGCTGCTCCTCCATCAACGGCATGATCTACATGCGCGGCCAGGCGCGCGACTACGATCTCTGGCGCCAGCTCGGCTGCGCCGGCTGGGGCTGGGACGACGTGCTTCCCTACTTCATCAAGTCCGAGGATCATTACCGCGGCAAGGACGAGATGCATGGCGCCGGCGGTGAGTGGCGAGTCGAGAAGGCGCGGGTGCGCTGGGCCGTGCTCGATGCCTTCCAGGCTGCCGCCAGGGAGGCCGGCATCCCCGAGACAGCGGATTTCAATCGCGGCAGCAACGAGGGCTCCGGCTATTTCGACGTCAACCAGCGCTCGGGCATCCGCTGGAACACGACGAAGGCCTTCCTGCGACCCGCCATGAAACGCGGCAATCTGACCGTCTTGACCAAGGCGCAGGTACGCCGCCTGATCATCGAGGCCGATGCCGTGACCGGCGTCGAATTCCAGCATGATGGCGTGGCGAAGCGTGCCCATGCGACCAAGGAAACCGTACTCTCCGCCGGCTCCATCGGCTCGCCGCATATTCTCGAGCTCTCGGGCATCGGTCATGGCGATGTGCTCGGCAAGGCCGGCATCGAGATCGTGCGCGAGGTCAGATCCGTCGGTGAAAACCTGCAGGATCATCTGCAGCTTCGCCTTGCCTACAAGGTGACCGGCGTGCCCACATTGAACGAGAAGGCGACAAGCCTCATCGGCAAGGCGGCGATCGGCCTCGAATATCTGGTCCGCCGTTCAGGCCCGATGGCGATGGCGCCGAGCCAGCTCGGCATCTTCACGCGCTCCGGCCCGGACAAGGAAACGCCGGATCTGCAATATCATGTGCAGCCGGTCTCGCTCGACAAATTCGGCGATCCGGTGCATCCGTTCCCGGCGATTACCGCCAGCGTCTGCAATCTCCGGCCCGAAAGCCGCGGCTCGGTGCATGTGCGCAGCCCGGATTTCGCGCTGCGGCCGGCCATCAGCCCGAACTATCTCTCCGCGCAGCGCGATCGGGAGATTGCCGTGCGTTCCATCCGCCTGACGCGTCGGATCGTGGCGCAGCCCTCCTTTGCCCGGTTCCACCCGGAGGAATTCAAGCCCGGACCCGCCTATGAGACGGATGCGGATCTGGAGCGCGCCGCCGGCGAAATCGGCACGACGATTTTCCACCCCGTGGGCACATGCCGAATGGGCGGCGACGCGCAAAGCGTTGTTGATCCCCGCTTGCGGCTGCGGGCATTGGCAAGGCTGCGCATCGCCGACGCTTCCGTCATGCCGTCGATCACATCGGGCAACACCAATTCGCCAACCATCATGATCGCCGAAAAAGCCGCTGAAATGATCCTTGCCGACAACAGATGAGGGTCTATTGATGGACGGGAGCAAGGACGGGAGTTTTACATGAATACTGTGGAAGAGGTCATCATCGAACGGCGTGGATCGGCTGGGATCGTCAGACTGAACCGCCCGAAGGCGCTGAACAGCCTGACGCTGCCGATGGTGCGGGTCATCGCGTCGGCGCTGGAAGAGTTTGCCGCGGATGCGGCGATTGCGAGCGTCATCGCCATGGGCGAGGGGGAGCGCGGCTTTTGTGCCGGCGGCGATATCCGCCTGTTGCATCAGAGCGGCAAGGAAGGGTCCGATCAAGCGGAAACCTTCTGGCGCGAGGAGTTCCTGCTCAACCATGCGATCTCGCGCTACCCCAAGCCCTATGTCGTGCTGATGGACGGCATCACCATGGGCGGTGGCGTCGGCCTCTCGGCGCATGGCAGCCATCGCGTCGTGACCGAACGCACGCGCCTTGCCATGCCCGAGACCGGCATCGGCTATTTCCCCGATGTCGGCGCCACCTGGCAGCTGCCGCGCGCGCCGGGCGAAGCCGGCACCTGGATGGGGCTGACCGGCCTTACGATCGCCGCCGCCGATGCGATCCATGCCGGCTTTGCCGATCACTGCGTGGCATCCTCGACATTGCCTGCTCTGATCGACGCGATTGCGGCGTTGCCCGCCGCGGTCTCTGCCGCGGATGTGCATGCGCTGATCGAAACGATGGCCATGGATGCCGGCGCGAGCCGTCTTGCGGCAAACCGCGATGTGATCGACCGCGCGTTTGCAGGCGATACGGTCGAAGGCATCCTGCAGGCCCTGGCGGTTGAGCCGGGAGAATTTGCTGGCGAAGCCGCGAGCGTCATCGCCAGCCGCTCGCCGACCAGCCTGAAGCTGACATTGCGGCTGCTGCGGGCCGGGCGGGTGAGCGCCAATCTCGCCGAATGCCTCAATCGTGAACTCGGCGCCTGCAAGGGCATATTGTATAATCACGATTTCTACGAAGGCGTGCGCGCTGCCGTCATCGACAAGGATCGCAATCCGAAATGGTCGCCGGCGAGCCTTGCCGAGGTGACGACGGCCGATCTCGACCGCTTCTTCGTGCCGGCGCAGCCGCCGCTTTTTGCAAATTAAAGCGGTTGAGTTCATCACGAAGTTTCTGAACCGCTCGGCATTTTTCCTGGAATTGCTTCAACGGATCATGGGAGGAAAACATCATGACACGGATCGCATTCATCGGCCTCGGCAATATGGGAGGCCCGATGGCCGCCAATCTCGTGAAGGCCGGTCATGCAGTCACCGGTTTCGACCTCTCGCATGATGTGTTGAAGGCAGCGGAAGCGTCGGGCGTGAAGCCCGCCAACGTGCTGACCGAGGCCTTGGCCGATGCGGAAGTGGTGGTGACCATGCTGCCGAAGGGCCAGCATGTCCTGACGGTCTGGACCGACGTGCTGCGGTCCGTGCCCAAGGGAACCCTGGTGATCGACAGCTCCACCATTGATGTTGACAGCGCCCGCAAGGCGCATGCGATGGCAGGCGATGCCAGCTGCCTCTCTCTCGATGCGCCGGTCTCTGGCGGTACGGGTGGGGCGTCGGCGGGAACGTTGACCTTCATGGCCGGCGGCTCGACCGAGAGTTTTGCGGCGGCAAGGCCGCTGCTTGAGGTGATGGGCAAGAAGATCGTCCATTGCGGCGATGCCGGCGCCGGCCAGGCCGCGAAGATCTGCAACAACATGATCCTCGGCATCTCCATGATCGGCGTCTGCGAGGCCTTCGTGCTCGGCGAAAAGCTCGGCCTCTCGCACCAGGCCCTGTTCGATGTCGCCTCGACTTCGTCGGGCCAGTGCTGGTCGATCAATACCTATTGCCCCGTGCCCGGCCCCGTGCCGACCTCGCCCGCCAACAACGACTACAAGCCCGGCTTCGCTGCTGCCCTGATGCTCAAGGATCTGCGCCTGTCGCAGGAAGCTGCATTATCGAGCGGCGCGTCGACGCCTCTGGGGGCGGAAGCAGCGCAGCTCTATGCGCTCTTCGAAAAGCTCGGCAATGGCGGCCGCGATTTTTCGGCGATTATCGAGATGTTTCGCGAAGCGAATTGAATGTTTCTGGAAAGTTGGCCGGGTGCAAGGCTGCCCCTCACCCCGGCCCTCTCCCCGCTCGCGGGGAGAGGGGGATTTGTGCCCCAAACAGCTTTCAGTGACTGAGCGGCCGGTGGTTCCGCACGGTCGTCCCCTCTCCCCGCGAGCGGGGAGAGGGTTAGGGTGAGGGGCTCTTCCGATAGCCGCGGCCCAACAATCAAACCCTTAACTCACCGCCACATGCCGCGCATCCGCGCACCAACATCGACTCGCACTTCTCGCGCCCGAATGGCGGCTGCGCTTTCGGCCCGCACCTGCGGCCAGCCGCAGACCTCGAAGAACTGCAGCAGCGTTGCAGGAATAAAGCGTGTGCGCGAGGCGAAGACATGCTTGTCGCCCTGCGCATGCTGGCCATGGACGAAGAAGCGCTGCGGGGTGACGAGATCGAGATTGTCCTTCGCCCGTGTCATCGCGACATAGAGCAGCCGCCGTTCCTCTTCGATTTCGGCTGAAGATCCGACGGCGAGATCGGCGGGAATGCAGCCGTCGACGGCGTTGAGGATGAAGACTTTCGTCCATTCCTGGCCCTTGGCGGAATGGATAGTCGAAAGGATCAGATAGTCCTCGTCGAGCAGCGGCACGCCGGCCTGATCGCTTGTCGCGTCAGGCGGGTCGAGCGTCAGTTCGGTGAGGAAGCGCTCGCGCGAGCCGTAACCGGCGGCGATCTGTTCGAGCTGGATGAGATCCGCTTGGCGCGTCGCGGCATCTTCATGCGCCCTCTCCAGATGCGGCTCGTACCATTGACGAACCAGGCCGATTTCAGCCGGCCATCCGGCCTTGCCGCTTTTCACCTCTCGCATCGTCTCGACGAAGGCGGTCCAGTCGTCTCCCGTGCGCGGTGGCGGCGGCAGTTCCGTGAGTGCCGTGATAGGGCTTGCCTCTTCGCCGATCTGGTCCAGCACGCGCTGCGCGGTGGAGGGGCCGACGCCGGGCAGGAGCTGCATCAGGCGAAAGCCTGCCACGCGGTCGCGCGGGTTCTGGGCAAAGCGCAACGCCGCTAGCATATCCTTGACATGGGCGCTGTCGAGAAATTTCAGCCCGCCGAATTTGACGAAGGGGATGTTGCGGCGGGTGAGTTCCACTTCCAGCGGGCCGCTATGGCTTGAGGTACGGAAGAGGACGGCTTGCTGCTTGAGCCTCGCACCGCCCTCGCGATTTTCCAGCACCTGATCGGCGATGTAGCGCGCCTGATCGGCTTCGTCACGCACCGTCACCAGCCGCGGGCGCTCCGTGCTCTGGCGTTCGGTGCGCAGGTTTTTGGTAAAGCGCTCCGAGGCGAGATCGATCACGGCGTTGGCTGCCGCAAGGATCGGCTGCGTCGAGCGATAATTGCGGTCGAGCGTGACGATATCGGCAGTGGGCGCGAAGGCCTTCGGGAAGTCGAGAATGTTGCGCACGGTGGCGGCACGGAAGGAATAGATCGACTGCGCGTCGTCGCCGACGACGGTCAATCCCCGGCCATCCGGCTTCAGGGCGAGCAGGATGGAGGATTGCAGCCGGTTGGTGTCCTGATATTCGTCGACGAGCACATGGTCGAAGCGGCTGCCGATATCCTCGGCGATCAGCGGCTCCTGCAGCATATGCGCCCAGTAGAGCAGCAGATCGTCGTAATCGAGCACGTTCTGCACCTGCTTCGCTTCGACATAACAGGCGAATAGATCGCGCAGCTGCTGCTCCCACATGGCGCACCACGGAAAGAAGTCCCGCAACACGCCGTCGAGCGGCGCTTCCGCATTGACGGAGCGTGAATAGATGGCAAGGCATGTCGCCTTGGTCGGGAAGCGGTTCTCTGTCTTGGAAAAGCCGAGATCGTGGCGCGCGAGGTTTATCAGATCGGCGCTGTCCTCCCGGTCATGGATGGTGAAGGCCGGGTCGATGCCGATCTGCTCGGCATAATCCCGCAGCAGGCGCGCGCCGATACCGTGGAATGTGCCGCTCCAGGCAAGCGCGTCGGCGGTGATGTCGGCTTTGGCACCCAGCACCTCGCGGCAGATACGCTCGACGCGGCGGCCCATTTCGGCCGCGGCCCGGCGCGAAAAGGTCATCAGCAGGATGCGGCGCGGATCGGCACCCCTGACGATCAGATGCGCCACGCGATGGGCAAGCGTATTCGTCTTGCCGGAACCGGCCCCGGCGATGACAAGTAGCGGCCCGGCGATATGACCGTTGCCGTCGGTCGTGCCGTGCTCCACTGCCAGCCGTTGCTCCGGGTTCAGCTTTTCCAGATAGGCGGCGGTCATCAACTCTCCTGGATGCCTTAGGCAGGGGACATGGCGCGCGATGCGCAGCGAATCGCGGTCGCGAAACCATATGGGCGTTCTATGGATGTTCCGAATCGCCAAAGCCTGTCAAGATTGACGCGATCGGCACGTAGATGTGAGGTTTCGCGTAAAAATCTTATCCGGATTCCGCTAGCTCCGGCTCGAAAAGGACTTTCTTCGTGCTTATCTATAGTTTTGGCGCGGCAATTTGAGTTTTTGGGGTTTCGCAGTGCGTAGAGTGAAGGTTTCAGAACATGAACGAAACGATCGCCACTGGCCTGCGTCTGCCTAGCGGACTGGTGGCTCTGCAGGACGGGCGCCTTGCGCTTGTCGAAATGGATGCTGGCCGCCGCTATCTGAAGCTCTATGATGCAGGCGGCGTATCCCGGGAGGTTTGCCGGATCGGCGGCACTCCGAGCGGGATTGCGATCGACGGTGATGGATGTTTCTGGGTGGCCGGCGGCCCGGAAGATTCTCTCGTCAAGCTTTCGCCCCAGGGGCGGGTCCTGCAAGTGATAGAGGGCAGTGCGGATGGCCCGTTTCTCCATCCGAATGCTCTCGCCTTCGGGCCTGATGGCCTGCTCTACATGACCGATTCCGGCTTCCGCCTCGCCGATCTGCTGGAAGGCGGTCATATCCAACCCGATTTCTTCAAGGCGGCCTATAATGGCTGCGTCTATCAGATCGATCCGGCAGAGGGCCGGGTCATTCGCGTTCTGGCTGCCGGTCTGCTCCTTGCGGGGGGCATCGCCTTCGATGCCGATGGGCTGCTTTACTACAGCGAGACCCTGAGCGGAAAAATCTATCGGCAGATCGTCGGCGGACGGCAGGAAATGTTTGCGCTATCGATGACCTCGCCTGCCGTAAACACCCTGCGCGGGCCGTCCGGCCTGGCTTTCGACCGTAGCGGCATGCTCTATTGCGCCATGTATGGCCTTGGTGAAATCTGCCTGATCGATACGGATGGCAAGATGGCCGGCCATATCCGCACCAACGGCGCACGGCCCGGAAACATAGCCTTTACCATCGATGGCAAGCATTTGCTGGTCAGCGAGCAGGAAAACGGTGTTGTCGAGAAGATAACGGCGCCGCGCCCGGGGCTGCCGCTGCATATGCCGACCATTTCATAAGGCGGCCCCATTTCTCCGGGTAGTTGGCGGACATGCCCGGAGGCCGGGCATGTCCCTTTTCAATCAAATTGTCGCCTATTCCGCAGCGGGGATCTGCTTGTTGTCCTTGTTCGGCTTGCCGTCTGCCGATGCCGCATCGTTGGCGGCGGGCTTGGCATGGCGACGGCGCCAGTCGCCGAGGAAGAGCAGGATCGGCGCTGCGATGAAGATCGACGAGGCGCCGGCGACAAGTATGCCGAACACCATCGGGATCGCGAAGCTGGAGACGGCGCTGCCGCCCCAGATCGCCATCGGCACCAGCGCCAGGAAGGCGGTGGCGTTGGTATAGAGGCTTCGCGCCAGGGTCTCGTTGATCGACCTGTCGATGATCTCGCGCAGCGGCATCGACTTGTAGAGCCGCATGTTTTCACGCATGCGGTCATAGACCACGACCTTGTCGTTCACCGAATATCCCACGAGCGTCAGGATCGCGGCGATGGCCGTCAGGTTGAAATCGAGGCCGGTAATCGCGAAGAAGCCGATCGCCTTGGTGACGTCGAGCACCAGCGTAACGATGGCGCCGACCGCGAACGGCCATTCGAAGCGATACCAGATGTAGAACAGCATCGCCAGGCTGGCGATCACGACCGACAGGATGCCGGCCCAGGCAAGCTCGCCCGAGACCTTCGGACCGATGACATCGGTGCCTTCGATCGTCGCACTTGGATCGATCTTGACGATTTCCGCCTTGAGCTTGGTCACCGCGGCCGTCTGCGCCTCTTCGCCGCCGTCCTGGCGCTGGGCGCGGACAAGGAGGCTGTTGTTGTCGCCGAAGGACTGCAGTGCGATTTCGCCGAGGCCGAGCGTGTTCAAGCCCTCGCGGAACGTCGCCAAATCGGCCGCGTCCTTGGTCTTGACCGTCATCTGAATGCCGCCGCGGAAATCGACGCCGTAGTTGAGGCCCGGATGGACGAACAGGACCACCGAGGCGAGCGACAGGATCGCCGAGACGGTGATGCCAAAGAAGCGGGCCTTCATGAACTGGATGTGCTTGTCATAGGGGCTGAAGGGGATCAGCGGCCTGATATTGAGCACCTTCAGCTTGCGGCGACGGGTGATGGCGATCATCACGACGCGCACGAAGGCGACGGAGGTGAACATCGAGATAATGAGGCCGAGACCCATGGTGACGGCAAAGCCGCGAACCGGGCCGGAGCCGAAGTAGAACAGGATGGCGGCCGCGATCAGGGCCGTCATGTTGCCGTCGATAATCGTCGAATAAGCCTTCCTGAAGCCGTTATCGATGGCGGCGAAGGCGCCGCGGCCCTTGCGGGTTTCTTCGCGGATACGCTCGTTGATGAGAACGTTGGCATCAACCGCAAGGCCGATACCCAGGACGACACCGGCGATGCCGGGCAGCGTCAGCGTGGCGCCGACCAGCGTCAGGGCCGAGAAGGTCAGGATCGTGTGGATGAGCAGTGCAACATTCGCGAGAATGCCCCAGGTGCCATAGAGCACGAAGATGAAGGCGGCAACCAGGACGAAGCCGACCAGGCCGCTATAGATGCCCTTCTGGATCGCATCTGCGCCGAGGTCAGCGCCGACGGTGCGTTCTTCGATGACGGTCAGCTTCGCGGGCAGGGCGCCGGCGCGCAGCAGGGCTGCAAGCGTCGTGGCACTGTCCGCGGTGAAGTTGCCGGAAATCTGGCCGGAACCGCCGGTGATCGGCTCGCGGATATTCGGCGCGCTCAGCACCTTGTTGTCGAGAACGATGGCGAAGGGCTTGCCGACGTTCTCACGGGTGATTTCCGCAAAGCGGTTGGCGCCGGCGCTGTCGAAGCGGAAGGTGACGAGCGGCTCGTGCGTGTTCGGGTCGAAGCTGACGCGGGCATCGGTCAGACGGTCGCCTGAAAGCTCGATACGATCGAGAACCGGATAGCTGTTACCCTGCTCGTCCTTCATGATGGTGACGCCGGGGCCGGGATTGTTCGGATCGACATTGTCGGCGAGCAGGTGGAAGGACATCTTCGCGGTCGAGCCGAGAAGCTCGCGCAGATGCGAGGGGTCCTGTGCGCCTGGAAGCTGGACGAGAACGCGGTTCGGACCAACGCGCTGGATGGTCGGTTCGGCGACGCCCACCTGGTCGACGCGCTTGCGGATGACCTCGAGGCTCTGCTGAACGGCGGAATCGACGTTCGCGGCAATGCCTGCCGGCGAGAAGGACATGGCGATGGTCGCGCCGTTCGGCTTGATGCTGAGATCGGACTGGCCGGCTGAGAGGCCCGATGTGATCGTGTTGGCAAGCGTCTGCAACTGCGTCACGGCATCGTTGCTCTGCGAGGCATCATTGAGCGTCACGACGATCTGATCGCCAGTACGGACGACCGAGCGGGTCTGAATGTTCTTGTCACGCAGCACGCGGCGTGCGTCCTGCTGTAGCGATTGCAGCCGGCCGTTCGTCAGGTCCTTCTCGTCGACTTCGAGGACGAGGTAGGAGCCGCCGCGAAGATCGAGGCCGAGCGGTACCTGGCTATGCGGTAGCCAGTTTGGGATCTTGCTGAGAACCGACTGCGGCAGCGCGTTTGGCAGCGCGATCAGAAAGCCAATGACGATGATCACTGTATAGAGTGCCACGAGCCATGGTGAGGTACGCATGGGTATTATCCTTGAAAATAAGCTTGTGCCGACGGTCTGGCCGCTGGCGGACTTGAGGTCTTGTCGGGAAAGTCGCGCGTCTGCGCCGACCGCTCAGGCGAGCCGGCCTGGAGGCGCACGCGCGAGATAGGCGCGAAAAATCGGGGATTCGAGCCGCGCGACATCGTCCGGACGGTTCGTATGCCAGGCCGTTGCCGGATATCCGAGAGAGGGAAGGGCGGCAAGCGTTGCAGGCCCCATGTCATGCCATGTGGCCTTCGGCGTCGCCAGCCGATCGGCCACGACGATGCCGCGCACCGGATCGCGCAGGGAAAGGTAAAGCGGCTGGCTGTCCTTGCCCGAGGAGAGGGCGTCCGCATCGGCGCGCGTGGCAAGATTGATGCCGCCGCCGAGCGCCAGTCCGATATAGGCGAAAAACGCGACGAACAGCGAGGCGATCACGCGCGCGCCGGCGCGGTGCGTCCTGTCGTCTCTATCTTCGCTGTCGGCGGCGCCGAATTCGAACGGGTTCAACGGTCGAAAATGCCTTTATTCCTCTGCCGGCGCGAACGCCGGCGGTTCGGTCATGATATCAGGACGCCTCGCGTCTTCCCACTGCATAATTCCCTAGATCGGTCTCGATTTAAGGAATTATGCAGCAGATTAAAAGTGCTACAGCGACCTTTGCGTGTCACATGTGACGCGCGGCGCTGTAGTGCGGCCTGTCATGATGCAGTTGCATGAGCCGGTCAACAGTCCCGGCTCGATTTCTTAATTTTCCGTAGTCCCCGTTCCGGCGGCCGATGGCTTGGGCGCCAGGCAGGATGCCGGAACGCGATAGGCATAAAGCGTCTTGCCCTTCATCTCGCCATAGGGCGGCGACCAGCTCTTGATGAGTTCGGCCTGGCCTTCGGGGCACTCGATCGGATCGTTGTCGACGAACAGGACCGGACCGGTCACGCTGGCCGGCAGGGAGAAATCCTGCTCGTAATAGTTTGCGGGGAAGCCGCCGAAATGGCGGGCATAGATGCGGAACGGCTTGCCCTTCAATGTATAGTAGAGATCGGCAAGGATATCGCGATCCTGCGCGACGATTTCAGTCAGCTTCGCCTCCGTGGCGATATTGGCGATTTCGTCGCTGATAACGCTGCGGCCGACGTAACGCTTCATGACGAGATCGCCGTTCGGCAGCTTGATGTCATAGGCAAAGACCGTTAGCACCGGGATCACGAAGGCGACGACGGCGCCGATGATCAGCGAGGTGCTCAGCCCCTTCTTCGTCAGGCGATAGAGCACCAAGACGGCGAGAATGGTGCCGGCGGCATAGGCTGTCACGGCCCAGTTGGCATAGGCCTTGGCGAACAGCGCTTGTAGCGTGATAAGGGCCACCACCGGCACCGACAGCCAGAACAGCAGTTTTTCCCTGTCGTCGCTCTGCCCGCGGATCAGCCGCCACGTCGCCCACAAAAGCGCATAGAAGACGACCGGGCCGACGACGCCGAACTGTGCGCCGAAGAAGCTGAGCCCACTGAGTATGTGCTTCAGCAGGCCGTTACCGCTGCCACCCTTGCTCCATTGGGCGATACTTTCGGTGTGCTTTATGGTCGCCGCGTCATGGGTGAGGTTCCACCAGAGATTGGGGGAGACGACGATGGCGCCGACGATTGCGGCAATGGCCACATCCCGCCAGGCGATGCGCGCCGAACGCATCGTCAGCATGGCGATGCCGACACCGGGGAGCAGGAAGAGCACCGAATATTTCGTCAGGAAGGCGATGCCGAGGCTGGCGCCGAGGATGACAGCTTCCAGCACCGAGGAGCGCCTGGTCAGGCCAATAAAGGCCCAGATGGCGATCGTCACGAACAGGATCTGGATCGTGTCGGTCGAGACGAGCACGGCGGAAAGCGAGGCGGCTGGCAAGGTGATGAAGATGACGCCGACCCAGGGCGCGATCTCGCGCCCGGTGTCGTCGTCGATCAGCCGCCGCGTGGTACACATCAGCATCAGGGCTGTGGCGAGGTGGAAGAGCGGCGCCGATATGCGCACCCAGAAGGTCGAGTCCGAGCCCGAGATCGTGTTGAAGAGGCGGATGACCCAGGCAATCATCGGCGGCTTGGAATAATAGCCGAAATCCAGATTCTGGCCCCAGAACCAATATTGCGCCTCATCGACGAAGAGATCCGTCCTGTTGAGGAGCAGCATGAGCACGCGCCAGAGCGTCACTCCGAAGATGATCGCAAGGGCGAGCCCCAGCGAAAGTTTCTGGGCGTCTGTTCGGGAATGGGTCGTGTCGAGCATTAAAGGATGGGTCTCGGTGCCGGATCGTGAGGCTTAATACGGAACTATTGAGGCCAAAGCTAGCTCCGGGCCATCTGGAAAGACGGCAATGCCCGCTTCATGTCCGTAGACGCGCCATACACGCGATTTTGGGTCCGAGACGTTTGTTACAGCGGGCTTAGAGGATGCGCGGAGCTGTCTTGCCGCGCGCCCCTTCGATGCGGCACAGAAGCATGAAGGCCACAAGCGTCAGGCCGGCCATCAGCGAAGCGGTCAAACCAAGAACAATCATTGCTCTCTCCGTAGCGACATCGAAGCTGTCTATCCCCTGTGCAGTAAGGCATGAAGCTTGCCCGTGACTTGCGAGATCCGTGTTCTTGCCAGGCGATAAACTATATCCGCAAGTAATTTCTAATTTAGTATAGATCAGTACGAGACGCTCTCTCTTCCGTCATTAACCTTCGGGCAAGGAATTAACCATAAATATTGAGCCTAGACGTCGGAATGGGAAAATTGTGACTCGTTCTCACCAGGCATGAAGCCGCCCCGTCGTACCGGGTCAGATCCGGTATCCATTTCATCAAACAGGTCCGCAACAGACTTTGATGAACGAGCGAGCTTCGGTGCCTCGATCAACTGATCGATGGCGACGGCTGCCTTTTCTCGCCTCCTCATTGCGCCTGGCGCGGATCATCAGCGGTTTCGCCGACGCTTGGGCGTGCGGCAGTTCGGCAGGGGCGATTTTGGCGCAGGATACGCCGTCAGATCAGGCAGGCAGGGCGCAGGCTGGCAGCCTTCGCGACCGCTTGCGTTTTGCTGGTCTCGACGCCGGGCAATGCGAGACGCTGCGCCGCAACCGGCCGATGCTCGAGGCGCATCTGAAAGCGGGGCTGCGCGATCTCTTCCACCGCTTCCAGGCCTTTCCGGACGCTGCCCGCAATTTCAGCAGCGAAAACCAGCTCGAACGGCTCCAGGATCTGCAATCCTCGCACTGGGATGTGCTGACGGATGCGCGCTTCGACAGCCTCTATGCCGAGCGTGTCAAGGTTCTTTCCGACAGCGAAAGCAAGATGGGCCTTGATCCGCGCTGGCATATCGCGGGCCATGGCGTGATGCTGGAGCATCTTCTGTCCGGCCTTCTCGAGGAAATGGGCGGCCGCGCCATTCTGCCAGGAGCCAAGCGTCGCGCCCGTGAACTCGGCGAGCTCGTCACCGCAGTCGTGCGTCTCGTCATGGTCGATGTCGAGATTGCCGCATCGCTGCGTTTCAACGAGTTGCGGGTCGGCCATCAGCGCGCGTTGGTCGAGCAGCGGACCGCCGATCGCGCCGAGGCGGCGTCCTTTATCGCTGAACTCGCCAATGGTCTTGCCGATCGAGACCTCACGACCCGGATATCAACCGATTGTCCCGAGGCTTACGTCGAGGCGGCGGAAGCCCTGAATGCGGCATTGGCTGACATCCAGCAGCAATTTTCGGCGCTGTCCGGCGGCGTACAGGCGGCCGAGGCGACAAGCGACGCCATTTCCCGCGCCTCGAAGTCCCTGGCGGAAAATTCGTCCGAACAGTCGCGAGGGCTAGCGGCTTCCGCACGGCAGCTGGCGGAGCTTGCCGAGCAGGTGCGTGGTAACGCAGCCGACACACGCTCGGCCGAGCGCGTCACGGCATCGACCCGCGTGGCGGCGGAAGACAGCGGCCGGATTGTCGGCCAGGCGATCTCAGCCATGGCCGATATCGAGACCTCAGCCGAAAAGATCGGCCAGATTATCGGCGTCATCGACGAGATCGCCTTCCAGACCAACCTTCTTGCGCTCAATGCCGGCATTGAGGCCGCTCGCGCCGGCGACAGCGGTCGCGGCTTTGCCGTCGTCGCGCAGGAGGTTCGCGCCCTTGCGCAGCGTTCCGCCGATGCGGCGCGCGAAATCAAGGTTCTGGTGACGGGCACCAAGGCGCAGGTCGACGCCGGCGTCCAGATGGTCGGCCGCACCCAGGATGCGATCGGCAGCATCGTGCGCCAGGTGACGGATATCAACGAAGCCATTTCCGGAATTGCGGCGGCCAGCGATGAACAGCTCGCGGGCCTCAAGACGCTGACCACCGATATCGGCGGCTACAGCGAGCGCGCGGCGGTTGGCGAAAGTCAGGCAAACCGCTCCGAGGAAGGCGCTGATAATCTGCATAGCGTCGTCGTCGAGCTTGGTCGGACCATTCGCGAGTTCCGCATCGAGCGCGAGCGCCGCCATGCCGCGCCCGCGGCAAGGGTGCGAGCCGACGAACAGCGGCAGATTTCTGCGCGCGACGAGTTGAGCGTCACGCGCGATGAAGAAGACATGCCTGATCTCGGCTTCCCGCTTCGCAGAGCTGCAACCGGGGGCGAACGCAATGCCCTTTGATCTTTCAGTTTCATACACATGCGGGCCAACAGGCCCGATTTCAGACAACAAGGAATGAAGCGATGCCGAGCAGGAAAGGCGAAAAGACAATCAGTCTGGCCGCGGTGCTGGACCTCAACGAGGCTTCCGCCCTTCGCGGCACGTTGATGGGATTGCGCGGCAGCAATGTCGCGATCGATGCATCAAGCGTCGAAAGGATCGGGACCCTGTGCGTTCAGGTCATCATGGCCGCCGCCAAGACCTGGGATGAAGACAAGCTCTCCTTCACCTTCTCCAAGGTGTCGGACGCATTTCAAAAAACGATGCAGGTGATCGGGGTGGATATCTCCCATCTGCTTGCCAAGGAGATCCGGCAATGAAGAAAAAAATCCTGACCGTGGATGATTCACGGACCATTCGAAACATGCTTCTCGTCACCCTCAACAATGCGGGCTTCGAGACCATTCAGGCCGAAGACGGCGTCGAGGGCCTGGAAATTCTGGAAGAAGCCAATCCGGACGTCATCGTCACGGATATCAACATGCCGCGCCTTGACGGTTTCGGCTTCATCGAGGGCGTGCGCCGCAACGACAAGTACCGCGCCGTTCCGATCCTCGTGCTGACGACCGAAAGCGATGCGGAAAAGAAGAACCGTGCCCGCCAGGCCGGTGCGACCGGCTGGATCGTCAAGCCGTTCGATCCCGCCAAGCTGATCGATGCCATCGAGCGCGTAACCGCCTAGACAGGACCCACCCCTCATGGACATGAACGAAATCAAAGAGATTTTCTTCCAGGAGTGCGAAGAGCAGCTCGCAGAACTGGAATCCGGTCTCCTGAAAATGAATGATGGCGACCGCGATCCGGAAACCGTCAATGCCGTATTCCGCGCCGTTCATTCCATCAAGGGTGGGGCAGGTGCCTTCGGTCTGGACGACCTGGTCGCATTCGCCCATGTCTTCGAGACCACACTCGATTGCGTTCGGTCCAACAAGCTGGAGCCGACCCAGGATGTCCTGAAGGTCATGCTCAAGGCGGCCGATGTTTTGGCGGATCTCACCAATGCCGCCCGCGACGGCGGCAGCGTCGATCAGGCACGCAGCCGCGGCCTGGTCAAGGAACTGGAAGCGCTGGCAAATGGCGACGCTCCCGCGCCGACTGCCGCCATTGCCGTCGAGGCTGCACCGAAGCCCGTCGCGGCCGCGCCTGCGCCGACGGACGATAGCGGTTTCCAGCCCATCCCCTTCAGCTTCGACGACGATTTCGGCGGCGATGAGCCGGCGGGCGACGGCGTGCCGGAATATGAAGTCAACTTCAAGCCGCGCTCCGATCTCTATGCCAAGGGCAACGACGCCACGCTGCTCCTGCGCGACCTCGCGCGGCTCGGCGAAATGAACATCTTCTGCGACATGGATGCGTTGCCGGGTCTTCTCGACCTCGATCCTGAAAGCGCCTATTTCAAATGGGCGATCTCGCTCAAGACGGACAAGGGCGAAGACGCCATTCGCACCGTCTTCGAATTTGCCGAGTGGGATTGCGATCTCGATGTCAGGCAGGCGGGAGGCGATACCGGTTCGGCTAGCGAAGAATTGCCGATGGTGCCCGTGCCTTTCGATCTTTCGATCCTCGACGATGGCGGCGCAGCACCGGCTGCCGAAATTGCGGAAGAGGCACCGGCGCCGAGAAGTGACGTCGCCGCCGCCGTCGCGGCTGCGGAAACCGCAAGCAACGTCACCCAGCTCGCCTCCGCTTCCGCGCGCGTCGAGAAGAAGGAGGCTGCCCTTGCCGCCGCTGCCGCCTCGAATGCGGCCGCCGCGCAGAACAATGCGGCCGCTGCCGCCGCCGGACAGACCATCCGCGTCGACCTTGATCGTGTCGATCGCCTGATCAACCTCGTCGGCGAGCTTGTCATCAACCAGGCGATGCTCTCCCAGAGCGTCATCGAGAACGACAATAACGGTGCGTCCTCGATCAACATGGGTCTCGAAGAGCTGCAGCAGCTCACCCGCGAGATCCAGGACAGCGTCATGGCCATCCGCGCCCAGCCGGTGAAGCCTGTCTTCCAGCGCATGTCGCGCATCGTTCGCGAAATCGCCGACATGACCGGCAAGTCGATCCGCCTGATCACCGAGGGCGAGAATACCGAAGTCGACAAGACGGTCATCGACAAGCTTGCCGAACCGCTGACCCACATGATCCGCAACGCCGTCGACCACGGCATCGAAACCCCGGAAAAGCGCGCGACGCTCGGCAAGAACCCGGAAGGCACCGTTCGCCTGACGGCAAAGCACCGCTCGGGCCGCATCCTGATCGAGCTTGCCGATGACGGCGCCGGCATCAACCGCGAAAAGGTGCGCCAGAAGGCGATCGACAACGACCTGATCCCGGCCGACGCCAATCTCTCGGATGAGGAGGTCGACAACCTGATCTTCCTGCCGGGCTTCTCGACCGCCGACAAGATCTCCGACATTTCCGGCCGCGGCGTTGGCATGGACGTGGTGAAGCGCTCGATCCAGGCGCTCGGCGGCCGCATCAATATCAGCTCCAGACCGGGGCAGGGCTCCGTCTTCACCATGAGCCTGCCGCTGACGCTCGCCGTCCTCGACGGCATGGTGGTCACGGTCGCCGGCCAGACGCTGGTCGTACCGCTGACGGCGATCGTCGAGACGTTGCAGCCGGAAGCTGCCGCCATCCATTCCTTCGGCGCGAACCATCGCCTGATCTCGATCCGCAACAGCTTCTGCCCGCTGGTCGATGTCGGTCGCATCCTGAACTTCCGCGCCACCCAGGCCAATCCGGTCGAAGGCGTCGCGCTGCTGGTGGAATCGGAAGGCGGCGGTCAGCGCGCCCTCATGGTCGATGCGATCCAAGGCCAGCGCCAGGTCGTCATCAAGAGCCTCGAGGCCAACTACACGCACGTACCTGGCATTGCGGCTGCAACCATCCTCGGCGATGGCCGCGTCGCACTGATCCTCGATGTCGATGCGGTGGTCGGCGCATCCCGCGGCCAGTCGCTGAAGGCAGAAATGTCTTACGCGGCGGCGGGGTGAGTTGATGTCCTACGCCGTCAAGAACATGACCCAGGGTGTCCGCGAGCTGATTGCCTTCCGCATCGGTGACCAGGAGTTCTGCGTCGATATCATGTCGGTTCGCGAAATTCGCGGCTGGACGCCGGCAACCGCGATGCCGCACGCGCCCGGCTACATGCTCGGCGTCATCAATCTGCGCGGTGCCGTGCTGCCGGTCGTCGATCTCTCCGCCCGCCTTGGCATGAAACAGGTGGAGCCGACCGCGCGGCACGTGATCATCGTGGCGCAGGTCAAGCGCAAGGTGGTCGGTCTCCTGGTCGATGCTGTTTCGGACATTCTCACGATCACCGACGACAGCGTCCAGCCGACACCGGAAGTCTCTTCGGACCATGAACGGCAGTTCGCGCGCGGCATCGTCGCGATCGACCGCCGCATGATCTGCCTGATCGAACTGGAAGCCCTGTTCCCTGAAGCTGAAAGCGAGGCTGCATGAGCGTGATGGGAGCGATAGATTTCAAGGCGTCTCCGGACGAGATCCTGGCAAGCGGCGAATATCCGCTGACGCGCCGCGACCTCTCCGAAATTGCCGCGATGATCTATGCGGATGCGGGTATCTCGTTGAACGAAAGCAAGGCGTCGCTGGTCTATTCCAGGCTGTCGAAGCATATCCGCGCGCTGGGCCTTGCCGGCTTCCGCGATTACTGCACGCTGGTTTCTTCCCCGGCGGGAAGCGCCGCGCGTCGCGAGATGCTGTCGCATCTGACGACGAATTTCACGCGCTTCTTCCGCGAGAACCACCATTTCGATCATCTGCGTGACGAGGTTCTGCCGGGCCTCCTGGCGCGCGCCAAGGCCGGTGGTCGGGTGCGCATCTGGTCGGCGGCCTGCTCCGATGGGCAGGAGCCCTATTCGATCGCACTGACCGTGCTGGGCTTGATGCCGAATGTCGCGGATTTCGATTTCAAGATCCTGGCGACGGATATCGATCCCAAGATCCTGGGTCTCGCCCGCGCGGGTGCCTACGACGAAGCGTCGCTTGAAACCATTTCACCCGCCATGCGCAAGCAATGGTTCCAGGAGGTCAACCTGCAGGGCAGACGCAAGTTCCAGATCGATGATCGCGTCAAGCGGCTTATCACCTTCAATGAGCTGAACCTGCTTGGGCAGTGGCCCTTCAAGGGCATGTTCGACGTCATCTTCTGCCGCAACGTCGTCATCTATTTCGACGAGCCGACGCAGACGAAGATCTGGGGGCGCTTTGCCGGCCAGCTTCAGGACAATGGCCACCTCTATATCGGCCATTCCGAACGGGTTGCAGGCGATGCGAAGCATGTCTTCGACAATATCGGCATCACGACCTATCGCTATCTCGGCAAGAACGCGGGGAGGAAACCATGAGCGCCGCTGCCCGTGTTCTCGTGGTCGATGATTCCCCGACCATGCGTGGCCTGATTACAGCCGTATTGCGCTCGGACCCCGAGGTTGACGTCATCGGCCAGGCCGGTGATGCCCTTGAAGCGCGTGCCGCGATCAAGGCGCTCAATCCCGATGTCGTCACCCTCGATATCGAGATGCCGAACATGAACGGCCTCGAATTCCTGGAAAAGATCATGACGCTGAGGCCTATGCCCGTCATCATGGTCTCCACGATGACGCATCGCGGTGCCGATGCAACGCTCGCGGCTCTGGAAATCGGTGCGTTCGATTGTGTGGGAAAGCCGTCTCCGGGCGAACCGCACCCCTTTGGCGATCTTGCCGAGAAGGTCAAGGCGGCAGCCCGTTCGCAACGGCAATATGCCAAGCCCGGTGCCCAACGCGCGCCCGCGGCACCGGCCGTCGCCGACTTCCGTGTCGGCCGCAAGATCGTCGCCATCGGCTCCTCCACCGGCGGCGTCGAGGCTTTGATCAACGTCCTGCAGAAATTTCCGGCCAATTGTCCGCCGACCGTCATCACCCAGCATATGCCGCCGACGTTTACGCGCAGCTTTGCCGAGCGGTTGAACCGTCTCTGCGCGCCTGTTGTCGAAGAAGCGACCGACGGTGCGCGGCTGGCAATCGGCAAGATCTACCTGGCGCCCGGCGGCGAACGGCACCTGCGGGTTGCCAACGCCTCGGCACCTCATTGCCGTCTTACAGACGGCGGGCCGGTGAACGGCCATCGCCCTTCCGTCGACGTGCTCTTTGATTCGGTTGCCGAACTGGCAGGCCGCAATGCCGTCGGCGTAATCCTGACCGGTATGGGCCGCGACGGCGCCGCCGGTCTCCTCAAGATGCGCCACGCGGGTGCGCGCACCATCGGCCAGAACGAAAAGACCTGCGTGGTCTACGGTATGCCGAGGGTCGCCCACGAGCTTGGCGCCGTCGAACAACAGTTTCCGCTGAACGCCATTGGCGAGGAAATTTTGAAGATAACAGCCGCCCGAAAGGAAGGGAGCGAATAATGTCTCTAGCGGAGAAAATCAAAGTTCTGATCGTCGACGATCAGGTCACCAGCCGGCTCTTGCTGAGCGACGCGCTGACGCAGCTCGGATTCAAGCAGATCACGGCTGCCGGCGATGGCGAGCAGGGGATGAAGATCATGCAGCAGCAGCCGCATCATCTCGTCATCTCCGACTTCAACATGCCGAAGATGGATGGGCTCGGCCTCCTGCAGGCGGTGCGCACCAACCCGGCGACCAAGAAGGCGGCCTTCATCATCCTGACGGCGCAGGGCGACCGCGCGCTGGTTCAGAAGGCAGCTCAACTCGGCGCCAACAACGTGCTGGCCAAGCCCTTCACCATTGAAAAGATGAAAGCTGCCATCGAGGCCGTCTTCGGAGCGTTAAAATGATCACCGAGGGTGCGGCCCGTCGCGTGCATATCATTCAGGGCGAATACAAGGTCGTCAGCGATCCGGACGTGGTCCTGGCGACCATTCTCGGCTCATGCGTTGCGGCCTGCCTGCGCGACCCGATCGCCGGCGTCGGCGGCATGAACCATTTCCTCCTCCCGGGAATGGCGAATTCGCCGATGAGCGGCGGCGATGCGACACGCTATGGCGTGCACCTCATGGAACTTCTGATCAACGGTCTTTTGAAGAAGGGCGCGAGGCGTGACCGGCTGGAGGCAAAGATCTTCGGCGGCGCCAAGACGATCGCGACCTTCTCCAATGTCGGCGAGCAGAATGCGGTCTTCGCCATGCAGTTCCTGAAGGATGAAGGCATCCCGGTCGTCAGCTCCAGCACGGGCGGCGAACATGGGCGCAAGATCGAATATTGGCCGATCTCCGGAAGGGCCAGGCAATACCCGCTGACCGGCGCCGAGACGCAGAAGACCGTGGCGCTGGAGCAGCGTCCGGTCATAGCTCCCAAGCCGGTCGACAACACGATCGAATTTTTCTGATCAACGAGGCTATGGCATGACCCCCTTCCAGCGCATTGAAACGACCGCTACCGAGGAGACGCTTCCGGCCATCCTTCTGCGCATCGTTTCCGAATTGCATGATGTCGCCTATCTGATCGAACGTATCGAGCCGCAGCTGCTTGACATCAGCGATGCCGACATACTGGCCTCGCCCGAGGCGATGAAGGTCGTCCAGGGCATCGATCTTGCCGTGCAGAAGACGCGCGGCATCGCCGAATTCATCGACACGATTGCCGGCACCATGCCCGAGGGCTGGACCGTGGATCTTGCAACGGCGCTGAGTCTGGTCAAGCTGACGGAGATGCAAAGGGCGCTTGGCGGCGGCGGTTTCCATGCGCATTCCCAACCCATGGCCAAGGCTGCAGGCGATTTCGATTTCTTCTGATTGCACCGCCGGCCATAGATACTGTTTTTCTTATGTAATCCCTTACGTTTTTCCAGACTTTTTCCTGGGTTTTTCGGGCCGGACGAAACGTTCGCACAAGTTTCGATTTCTATTTTCGCTGCAGAGCACAAAGCCATCAGGTCTTTGACGAATCGTGCGAGAACAGAATGAATCTGTTAAATCAATTAGTTCCCCTGTTTCGGAATCTTCAGAATCTCGGGAGAACGCGGCTGATGATCCTGGGGGGTGTCGGCGTTGTCTCCATGATGCTGATCCTTTTTGCGGCCCTCTACGTCAATAAGCCCGCACAGGAGACACTGTATGTCGGCCTTGATGCGACCGATCTCAACCAGATCAGCATCGCGCTCGCAGAAGCCAAGATCAATTTCCAGGTCGGCACGGATGGCACCAGCCTGACCGTTCCGGCAGGCATGACGGGCAAGGCCCGCGCGCTTCTCGCCGAGCGCGGCCTGCCTAGCAGCGGCAAGGCAGGTTACGAGCTGTTCGACAATGTCGGTTCGCTCGGTTTGACCTCCTTCATGCAGGAAGTCACCCGCGTCCGTGCTCTCGAAGGCGAAATCAGCCGCACCATCACCTCGATTGCCGGCATCAGCGCTGCACGCGTCCATATCGTCATGCAGGACGTCGGCAACTTCCGCAAGGCGGACCAGAAGCCGACGGCATCCGTCATGATCCGCGCAAGTGCGGAAGCCGCCCGCAAATCGGCTCCGGCCATCCGCCACCTCGTCGCCTCCGCCGTTCCCGGCCTGGAGGTCGATGACGTCACGATCCTCGACTCGACGGGTCAGCTGCTCGCATCGGGCGATGATCCGGGTAATGGTGCCCTCAGCCGCAATCTCGGTATCGTGCAGAATGTTCAGAACGAAGTCGAATCCAACATCGACAAGGCTCTGGCGCCCTTCCTTGGCATGGATAACTTCCGCTCCAGCGTGACGGCGCAGCTCAATACGGACAGCCAGCAGGTGCAGGAAACCACCTACGATCCGGACTCGAAGGTCGAGCGCTCCGTCCGCACCGTGAAGGAAGCGCAGAAGTCACAGCAGAGCCAGCCCGATAGTGCTGCGACCGTGGAGCAGAATATTCCGCAGGCGGCTCCGCAGTCCGGCGGCAACACGCCGACGTCGAACGATCAGACCGACAAGCGAGAAGAGCAGACCAACTACGAAATCAACAGCAAGACGACGGCGACGACCCGTAACAGCTACAAGGTCGAAAAGCTGTCCGTCGCGGTGGTGGTCAACAAGGGCCGCATTGCACAGATGGTCGGCCAGGGCGCCGACCAGGCCAAGATCGACGCCTATGTCGCGGAGATGCAGAAGATCGTCGCGACGGCCGCAGGCGTCGATCCGGCTCGCGGTGACGTCGTCACCGTCAATGCGATGGATTTCCTCGACACCCAGCTGCTTGAGGATACATCTTCCGGCTTCAGCATCACCGATATGCTGAGCCGCAACATGGCCGGCATCATCAACTCGCTGGCCTTCGTCGCCGTCGCCTTCCTGATCGTCTGGATGGGGTTCCGCCCGCTGATCCGCTCGCTGGGTGGTGCAAACGGCGGCACGGCGCTGCCGGAAGCAGCTGGCCTCGAATTGCCGGACTTTGCCCCGGCCGTGGGCGGCCCCGGTGCGGCGCTGATGGACGGCTTCGGTTCCGATTTCGGCTTCGACAGCACCGACGACCTGCTGACGATGGGCGACGATGGCGGCACCTTCAACCGCCGCGTCAAGGAAGGGCCGGAGCGCCGTCTGTCCCGTATGGTGGAAATCAGCGAAGAGCGCGCTGCAAAGATCCTCAGAAAATGGGCTGTCGACAAGGCGGCCTGACAAGAGGACCGGGAGATCTCCCGGTCCTTTTTTGTTGTCCGGGTGATGGCATTTGATCTTGTGGCTTTGTCGATGTCACCTGTGATCAATTAGTCGCTGCCAAAGAAATTGACGTGTTCGTAAGATGGAATTTCACTGGATATACGGTTGCTGGGTATGAAGAATCGACTTACAAATACTGTGCCTATTACGTATTAGCCGTGTATTGGGAGCGAATAGGCCCTCGTTTTCCGCGTCTCGCATGTTTTAAGTTTGCAGGTCCAGGAGCGCGGAAAAATCAGTTCATGGTTCGTAGGTCGTGTTTGCGGCGTCGCATGCCAGCATGATTGCGGATGTCGAATTCAGGGATGAGTACGCTCATCTGCCCGCTTCCGCCGGGGTGTGTTTGTGTCGCGGGGAGAAAGATCCGGCTCTGAAGCCTCATCGGAATCCCTTTTGGTTTTCTGGGGTGATGCGCCGGGTTTCGTCGGAACAATGCTCTCGTTGACGACCGATCGTCCAACAGCGGCAGGAAATGCAAGTATGGACATGCAGATATCGCAGATCAGCAAAGGCGATAGGGACGCGCGATCGATCGTGTCCGCCGGCGCGATGTCGCGCGAGCACCTTATTTTGCAGCTGAATGCCATTTCAGGCGCGGCCTATCTGCAAGCCGGCCTTCACGCCCTGACGAGCTATGCCGGTGCCACGCACTATCTTCTTGTCCGGTCGGATCTCATTCAGGAAAGCGGCCTGGACTTCGTGGTTTCCTCGGATTGGCCTTTTGATCTCGTCCGGCGCCTGGCGACGGAACTGACCAGCAGTTACGGCCGCATTGGCGAGCTGGAAAAATGCATGGCCTTGTTTCAGTCGAGCATCGCAATGATGCCCGATGATGCCTCGCTGCCTGTCGGTGTGGGCCGCCAGTACCATGCCTTGTCCTTCAATGTCGGGCGTACGCGCTTCTCCCTGCTGTTGCTGGCGGGTGAAGCGGTGATGCTTTCGCCCGAGCGGCTGCGGGATGTCGGCCTGCTGGCCGGCTATCTTGCCAGCTCCACCCGCTGCTTCGAGGGCAAGCTTGAGCGTGACTTCGACCTGACCGAACGCGAGCTGGAATGCCTGTTCTGGATCGCCGAAGGCAAGACGAGCGACGAGATCGCCATGATCCTCGGGATCTCGCGCAACACCATCAACAACTACATCACCAGCGTCATGCGCAAGACCGCCACCAAGACCCGCTCGGAGGCGATCGCCTTCGCCGTGCGCAACAATCTCGTTTGAAGGCCGACCGGATGCGCTACCAGCCAGGCAGGACGACGGATACGCCGAGCGAGGCGCGGCTTACCCGTTCCGGGCGAATTTCTGGTCGCTCCGATCTGTTTCCGAAGCTCGTATCGATGCAGAAGCTGATCGACGCGCAGCATTTCGCCGTTTATCGCCTGCATGGTTCCGGCCTGCCGCACAAGCAGCGCCTCGTCTGCGAGCTCGACAATTGGGGCTCTGCCAACTCGGTTGTCGGCAAATCCTTCGTGGAGGCCTATGGCGAAGCGCTGATCGAGCATATCGACAAATCGCTGCTGCCGCTGATGTGGAACGGACGCGACAGCGACAGCACGGCCGAGACGCCGGATTTTGCCGCCTTCACGCAGCGCCTGAAGCCGCATCTTCTGCCCTTTGCCGGCGTGGCCTTTCCAGTGCGCCTCGGCGCGGTCGGCAATGGTTATACCGTCTTCACGGCCAAGTTCATGGACCTCGCCAGCGATATGATCGTTGAGCTGCACGGTCGCAGTTGCCAACTCATGATGGAGCTTCTGTCGCTGGACGAGCGCCGCTCGCAGGCTGCCGAAGCGCTGAGCGAGCGCGAGATTGCCTGTCTGCAGCTTGCCGGTGATGGGCGCATCAGCGAGGAAATTGCCGAGAAGCTGGGATTGTCCGTTCACACGGTCAACGCCTATCTCGGATCGGCGACGATCAAGCTCGATAGCGTCAACCGCATCCAGGCAATCGCAAAGGCCATCCGCTTCGGCTACATAAGCTGACGTCGCGGCATCTTGCCCTGGGGCAATTCCAGGGAAAGTGCATAGCGGTTTTCCATCGGGAATTGCGTAAACCTAAAGAATGGAGCGTTTTCGCGATTCGAGGAAAAGCGGAAACGCTCCAGCGAGTCTTGGACTATTGGATCTTGTCAGATTGCGTGTGCCGCTTCACCGCGGACAAGGTAACGCGCATCCCGCAGGCTGCGTGCGAGCAGGGCCGTATTCTCGTCCGGATCGGTCGAGGCCCTGTCGAAGGCGATGTGGTTGATCTCGATGCCCGCATGATGTTCCGCCAGCGAAAGCTTGGCATAGATGGTGACGCCGCGCGGTTTGATCTCCAGATCGAGCGTAACTTCCGCCGGTCCGCCCCAATCGAGCTTATAGTCGCCGCCAAGGCCGAAATTGACCACGCCGGGAAGAAAATAGAGTTCGGCCGCCGAGGCGACGAGGTCGGCGAGGTTGCCGTATCGTTCGAAACGCAGCAGCGAGATCAGGTCGGCGGCATCAAGGAGACGCAACTCGCTGGCGACAGGGCTGATGGCTTCGGCAAGTATCTGTTCACGTTGGGCAGAGTGGGGGCATTTTTTCATATCGTTTATCGTACCCGTTTTCTATTCGACTGCGCGGCATAGATCCGATGGATGAGTTCTGCGACAGCCTTGTAAAATACTGACGGTATGACGCTATCAACCGAGACTTGCGCAAACATGGAGCGCGCGAGGGGCGGGTCCTCGAAAACGGGAATATTGTTCGCCTCGGCTATCTCCCTGATCTTCAACGCAATGAGATCCTGACCCTTGGCGACGACGACCGGCGCGTCACCTTCCTCGCGCACGTAGCGAAGTGCGACAGCGAAGTGAGTCGGGTTGGCGATGACCAAGGTAGCGCGCGGCACCTGCTTCATCATGCGGCGGCGCGCGCGGTCGCGTGCGATCGAGCGCTGGCGCGACTTGACGATCGGATCGCCCTGCGACTGCTTGTGTTCGTCCTTGATCTCCTGCTTCGTCATCTTCAATTGGTCGAACCAGTGGTGCCGGCTCCACAGCAGGTCGGCGACGCCGACGACGATGGTCGCCATCAGCACGATGATCAGGATGCGCTGAACGATCGTCGACAGGCGCACGAAGATCGTCTGCGGGTCGGATACGAGCGAATCCATCGCGTGGAAGTACTGGCTGCGCAGCACGAAAAACATGACGATGCCGACAAGCACGATCTTTGCGAGGGATTTGCCGAATTCCACAAGGCCGGTCGTACTGAAGATGCGTTTGAAACCCGACACCGGCGATATGCGCGAAAACTGCGGCCGGATACGCTCAAGTACTGGGGTCGGCAGGTTCTGGAACATCGAGGCGCCGATGCCGAAGACGAAGAAGAGCACCACCGCCGGCAGCACCATGTTGCCGACTTCCCAGCCTATGCGCATAAACAGCGCGATGGCGTCGGGGCCTGTCTCCAGCTGCCATTGATCCGGCTTTTCGAAGAGATCGCGCAGAACCTCGCCCATGCGGCCCATGCGCTCGGGCAGAAAGAAGGTGACGTAGATGACAGTCGCGAGCATGGAAGCAAAGAGCGTTGCTTCTCTGGAGTGAGGGACATTGCCCTTCTCGACCGTGTCGCGGAGTTTTTTCTCCGTCGGTTTCTCTGTTTTACTGTCCTTGTCTTCGTCAGCCAAAGCAGCCGCCTTTTGCGAAACGGAAAGAGGCCGCGCATCATGCGCGGCCCATGGCTCATCAGTCTACGACGTTTTCGCTGAGTCGCGCCGCGCCTACGCCGCTTCTTCCACAGGCGTATTTTCCTTGGGCTTGAGCTCGATCTGGCCGGAGTTGGCCAGACGGATGGCCTCCTGGGCGATGGCGCGCCGGGCAATCGCGATTTCGCGCGGGTTGATGCCGGCATTGCCCATCTGCAGATCCGATTCGATCATGCGGCGCTGACGCGGGCTGATCGAGGACAGAACGATCTCGCGGATGTCGTTGCCAGATCCCCGAAGCGCCATCGTCAGGATGTCGGCGGCGATGTCGTTGAGCAGCAGGACGCGGCTCGGCTGCGGCATGCGCGTGAGATCGTCGAAGAGGAAGATCTTCGGGCGTACCTTCTCGACCGATTCCTTGTTGATCGTCTCGAGCGAGCTCAACAGGGTATCGACGACCGGCTTGTCGAGTTCGTTCATCAGGTCGGCGACCTTCGTGGAGCCGGAGGCGCTGCGTTCGGCATCGATTTCCGCCATCAGCCCGAGCACACGGTTCTCGATGATCTGGGCGGCCTTCGGGCTCACATCCTTGATGTTGACGGTGCGGTTCATGATGTCGGCGCGCTGGGCTTCGGGAAGCTGCAGCAGGATCTTCGCGCCGAAGGCCGAAGGCATCATGGACAGGACATAGGCGATGGTCTGCGGATGCTCGCGCAGGAAGAATTTGGCGACGAAGACCGGATCGGCTTCGCCCAGGCGATCCCAGATCGAGGTCTCGTAAGCCTGGAAGGCGGTGCGGCGGCCGAGCAGGCTGTCGACCTCATCCGGCGTCAGGCCCTCCTCGAGAATGCTCTCGATGGCCTTGGCGTTATCCATGAGGCCAGCGCCCTCGGTGAAGAGGTCTTCGAATTCCGCCACGAGCTGCGCAAGTTCGTCCGGCGGGATGAGCCGCAACGATTGCGCCGATGCGATGATCATCTGCAGCTCGTTCTGCGTGAAGTATTTCAGCAGCCGTCCTGCCACTTGTTTTCCCATGGCGAGGAGGACGGCGGCTGCTTTTTCAGTCTGAGATAACGGTTTCTCGGCGATTGCGCCGCTGAAATCGTCAAAGTCCATCATGGTCTTCGTCTCCGTCCCGCAAGGGGGAGTGGGCTCATCCTGAGCCGGCTTCAGCTTTTCTTCGCGTTGTAAATTTCAGTGAGCTTGATGCCGAATCTGGTTTCGTCATGTTCCAGAACGGTAATCTCGCCCCGGCCGATCTTGCGGCCGTTCACGGTAATCTCGACCGGTTCGCCGATCTTCTTGTCGAGCGCGATGATCGCGCCCTCTGTCAGGTTCATCAGGCCGGACACCTGCATGCGGCTGCTGCCGAGCACGATCTGGACATCGATCGGGATATCCATGATCAGGTCCAGGTTGGCGGTCAGCGCGCTGCCGGGAGCCGCAGGTGCTGCGGAGGCACTGCCGAAATCGCCTCCATCGAAGGCCGTTCCGGCATCGTCGTCGCCGAAATCGCCGAAGGTGGAAAGATCCGTGCCTGCTTCCGCGCCGAATGCATCGGTGTCGAATTCAGGCAGGCCGCCCTCGTTGTCTTTCTTCAGGACGCCGCGCAGACCGTCGATGGCCTCGTCCAAGGCGGCGTCGCTGTTTGGAATTTCCAGCGATTCCTCGCTGCTTTGCTGTGTCGTCTTCGTAGCCATGAAATCACTATTCCAGTTGAAACTTGCCTCAAGCTGCCGTGAGCGGGCTCACGCACCAGCCGGTCAATTCATCAAGTGTCGAAGAAGCTCGTCGTCGGAATTGACATTGTCCTTGACGCGCACGGTATAATTTTCGCCAGAGCGGCCGAATTCGCAGATATAGAGATCCTTGCTGTTGGCGCTGACTTCGACCCGGACATCGCCAGTATCCATGAAGGGAATGACATCGCCGACGGCGAGCTTGGAAATGGTGTCGAGCGTCAGCGATTCGAGCCGGATTCGCGCTTCGAGCGTCACCTGCGAGCGCCGCACCTGCTCGCTGAGCTGCTCCGACCATGCCTGGGAGGCTGCGGTCGTATTCTTGGCGCGCGGGGCGCTGACGACGGTACGCAGCAGGTCGCGCTGCGGCGCGATGATGACGATCTGCGAAAGCGATTTGCCGAGCGAGATCGTCATCGTGATTGCGGCGGCGAAATCGTTACCCTCGTCGCCGAGCGCCGCCGGGCGGTTCTCGATGTTGTAGGGCGGGTCGAGATAGGGTTCGAAGCCGCCGGACGCATTGACCGCCGAGCGAAGCACCTTGGCGATCTTTTCGAACACCATGACCGAGAGATCGAGTTCGATCACCGAAAGCGGCCGCGCCACGGCTGCCTCCATGTCCTCCGGGCGCGCGCCCAGCATATGCTCCATCAGCGTCATCATGAAGCCTGCGCCGCAGCCGAGGATGAAGTTCGGCGCCCAGTTGCGCAGCGAACCGTTGACCAGGGCATGACCGCCGCCGAGCCCGGCGATCAGTTCGTTCATCGGGCCGGACTGACAGCCGGCATAGGCGATGCTGATGTCGAGCCCCGTCTCGGTCTTGATGATGTCGGGCAGGAATTCGGCATAGACCTGGGCGAAGGCGGTGCCGAGCTTCGCAAGCGTCGCCTGATCGCCGAGATTGCCTGTGAGCTTGGCAAAAAGGGTGCGGTCCATCGTCTCTGCCCTGTGCGCGGATTGCTGGCTCATGATCGTCAGGCTGCCTTGCTTTCACCGCCGGGGTTCATCATTTCCTGCTCGACGGCGTCGATCGACGGGCGCTCGTAGGAGGAGATGGTCTTGCGGCCATATTCGAGTGCGACCTGCGGCACCGATCCGTTCATGTAGGCGAGCAGCGTCTGCTTCACGATGACGTAGAGGCGGTGCTGCTTGTTGCGCACGACCTTGATCTGGGAAACCAGCGGCGCGCAGACGGAGTAGGAGAGGATGATGCCGAGGAAGGTGCCGACCAGCGCCGAGCCGATGAGATGGCCGAGCACTTCGGGCGATTCGTTGATGTGGCTCATCGCCTTGATGACGCCGAGGACGGCGGCGACGATACCGATGGCGGGGAAGGAATCGCCCATGATCGTGATCGCATGATAAGGCTTCATCTTGTCGTGCTGCATCGTCTCGAGCTCTTCGTCCATCAGCGCCTCGATCTCGTGCGAGCGGGCGTTGCCGATGATGATGAGGCGGACATAGTCGCAGATGAAGGCCGTCAGGTCCTTGTTCTTCAGAACCGTCGGAGCGGCCTTGAAGATCGTCGATTCATCGGGATTGTCGATATGGGCTTCGATCTCGTTGCGCGACTTGGTGCGCAGGTCGCGCATCAGGGCGTAGAGCACGCCGAGCGTATCGAGATAGTCGCGCTCCTTCGGCACCTTGTGGCTGAAGGCTTCTCCGAGCGCCTTGCCAGAATCCTTCACGACCTTCATCGGATTGGCCATGATGAAGCCGCCGAGACCGGCGCCTGCGATAATGACAAATTCGAAGGGCTGGAACAGCGCGCCTACGTCTCCGCCCATAGCCATGAAGCTGCCTATGATGCAGCCGCAGGTCACTACAAATCCGATAATAATATTCATCGTCGGTCCACACCTGAACGTTGCTTCATATGATGAACTAGGGGACCTGCCTTGCGTGAGGCTGTTCGATGGGCCTCTGAACGTCCTTTTTGCCTTGTCAGCTTCGCACAAGCCAAGCCCTTCAGGATGGCGGGTAAGGGCATCCATGCCCCGCTAACGAAATGTAGGAGCGCTGGCGGCGTTTCCTTTCCCGTTATTCTCCAATGTCCGGAGGGCGTTGAAAATGCAGTCTGGTATCTATGTGGCGCTGTCGTCCCAGATGGCGCTTGAGCGGCGTTTGACCACGATCGCCGACAATCTGGCCAACGTGAACACCACGGGTTTCCGCGGCACCGAGGTCAAGTTCGATCAGGTCCTCAGCAATACCCAAAACAAACTCAACGCCAAGGTCGCCTTCGTCTCGCAGGGCAACGACTACCTCTCCACGGACAACGGCGAACTTCAGAACACCGGCAATCTCTTCGATTTCGCCGTCAAGGGCGACGCCTATTTCGGCATGAACACGCCGGCTGGCCTGGTGCTGAGCCGCGATGGCCGCTTTACCATGACCGACAGCGGCGCGTTGGTCTCCACGCGCGGCTTCCCCGTGCTCGATCCGGGTGGCGCGCCGATCCAGCTCGATCCCGCCGGTGGTGCGCCGAGCGTCGCGTCGAACGGGACGATCACGCAGAACGGCCGCAGCATGGGCCAGATCGGCCTCTATAGCGCCGATGTCGGCAAGGGCTTCCTGCGCTACCAGAACAGCGGCATCCTGCCGACCGATACGCCGCAGGCGGTGATCGACCGCTCGAATATCGGCATCGCCCAGGGTTATCTCGAAAATTCCAACGTGAACGGCATGCGGGAAATGACCAATCTGATCGAGGTCAGCCGCGCCTTCGACAATATCAGCACGCTCACGAGCAGCAGTGAAGGCACGCTCACCGACGCCATCAAGACCCTCGGCGGCAGCCAGTAGAGAAGCTTGTCATGATCGAGGATCGGTTGCCTGAAGGCGTGATATCGCCGAAACTTTCGCATATGGCCGTTCTTTCGGGCCAATATGCGATGGCGGAGAATGCCGTGGCCCATGGCGGCCATGTGCGCACCATCGCCGCCGGACACTATACCGTCGCCGGCCTTTCCCGGCAGGTGCGTCTCGGCGAATTCGTCGCGCATCGGTCGCAGACCGGTGTTCACCTCGGCGAGGTCGTCCGCGTCGAGCCGGAGCTGACCTATGTCTGTCCGATCGAGCCGGGCGAGCCGATCGGCATCCAGGACACCATCATCCGCAAGGGTGCCTTCCGCATCGCGCCCGATGACAGTTGGTGCGGCCGCACGATCAATTCGCTCGGCGAACCGATCGACGGGCTCGGGCCGCTGACATCGGGTCTGGAAGCCCGCTCGATTTCCAATACGGCCCCGCCGTCGATGACGAGAAAGCGCGTCGAAACCGGATTCAAGACCGGCGTGCGCGCCATCGATATCTTCTCGCCGCTCTGCCTCGGTCAGCGCCTCGGCATCTTCGCCGGCTCCGGCGTCGGCAAATCGACGTTGCTGTCGATGCTGGCGCGGGCCGACGCTTTCGACAAGGTGGTGATCGCGCTTGTCGGTGAACGCGGCCGCGAAGTGCGCGAATTCATCGAGGATACGCTCGGTTCCCACATGCAGAAATCGGTGGCCGTCGTTGCGACGAGCGACGAGAGCCCGATGCTGCGCAAGATGGCGCCGCTTTCGGCCATCACCATCGCCGAGCATTTCCGCGATAGGGGCGATAACGTCCTGCTGATCGTCGACAGCGTCACCCGTTTTGCCCATGCCATCCGCGAAGTGGCGACGGCTTCCGGCGAGCCGCCGATCGCGCGCGGATATCCGGCTTCCGTCTTCACCGAGCTGCCGCGCCTTCTCGAGCGCGCCGGTCCGGGACCGGAAGGTACCGGCACGATTACAGCCATCATCTCCATCCTCGTCGATGGCGACAATCACAACGACCCTATCGCCGATTCCACCCGCGGCATCCTTGACGGTCACATCGTGCTTCAGCGCAGCCTCGCCGAGGAAGGGCGCTATCCGCCGATCGATCCGCTCGCATCCGTCTCGCGTCTGGCGCGAAAGGCCTGGACCTCGGATCAGGAAAAGCTGGTCTCGCGCCTGAAAGCGCTGGTGCATCGTTACGAAGAAACCCGCGACCTGCGTCTGATCGGCGGCTATCGCCAGGGCAGCGATGCCGATCTCGATATCGCCGTGCGCCAGGTGCCCATCATCTACGACATGCTGAAGCAGACCCCCGGCGAAGAACCGTCGGCGGATGCTTTCACCGATCTCGCGACGGCCCTCAGAAACGCTTCGGGCGGTGTCCCCGCCAGAGGCAAGTGATGGCCGCCCGCAGCGCTACCTCGATTTTTTCTTGTCCGCAGCCTGCCGGATACTGCCGTATGTCATGCCGAAAAAGGGGCCAGAAGTGAGAGAATCCGACGCAGACGAACCGGTCGCCGCGCCGAAATCGGCAAGAAGGCGAACCGTTGCGGACAAGGCGCTGGCCTTTACGGGGTTGGCGCTTGCCGGTGCCTCCGCCTTTTTCCCCTGGTACGTTTTTCTGAACCCGGACAAGTTCGGCATTCAGGTGGCCGAAGGCGATCGCAGCCGCGATCTGCCGAGCTGGCCTGGCCGCACGATCGTCAGCGTATCGCCGCTCGCCATGGTCAACAAGAATCCCGCCGAGCCGAAGGATTTCATTCCCGATCCCTTGACGACGGCGACGGTCAGCAACGCCGGCCGCGAGGACGACAAGGGGCCGCCGGCCGATCAGCAGCCGTTCCCGGGCAAGTCCGCCTTCCAGTTGCTGCATGTCGCCAATGGCCGCGCGCTGATCGAGGACGATACCGGCATGTATGTCGTGCGCGTCGGATCGCTTCTGCCCGACAACAGCCGGCTGGCTTCGATCGAACAACGAGACGGAAAATGGGTCATCGTCACCTCGTCGGGCGATGTCTACGGCAACAATTGAAGAGAACCCGGAATCGCCTGAATTTCAGGCACTTCGAAGAGTTTACAGGAACGCATTTCTCGCAAGTCCCACGCAAGATTATCCCGCTAGATTCCCAGTGTAAGAACGGAGAGAAGCCCATGCAACCCATTCAGCTCTTTGACCTGGCCTCGCGGCAAGCCGAGTGGCTCCAGGTGCGTCAGGAGGTTGTTGCCGGCAATATCGCCAATGCCAATACGCCGAAGTTTCGCGCCAAGGATGTGACGCCGTTCCAGGCCGTTCTGGATAGCCAGAATGCCAGCATGGTCCGGACCAATCCAGCGCATCTTTCGGGCAGCGAATTCAGCACGAGCGGCAACGTCAACGTTGAGGAAGCGCCGCTCGCCCAAGAAATTGGCGTCCAGGAGTCGGGTAACACCGTCGGCCTGGAAGACGAGCTCGCCAAGGCCGGTGAAATCAAGCGTCAGTACAGCTTGAACACCGCGCTCGTGGGCTCCTTTCATCGCATGATGTTGATGACCGTAAAACAATAGATGAAGTGAAGATGTCATGGACCCTTTATCAGCTGCATTGAAAATTGCAGGCTCCGGCCTGGAGGCTCAATCGACTCGTCTGCGTGTCGTTTCCGAAAATATCGCCAATGCCCGTTCGACGGGCGACACGCCCGGCGCCGATCCCTATCGGCGCAAGACCGTGACGTTCGGCGCCGAAATGGATCGCGCCAACGGCCTCACGACGGTCGGCGTCAAGAAGCTCGGCGAAGACACAGGCAAGTTCGTCGAAGAATACGACCCCGGTAATCCCGCGGCGGATCAGAAGGGCTACGTCAAGATGCCCAACGTCAACATTCTCGTCGAGATGGCCGACATGCGTGAAGCCAACCGTTCTTACGAGGCCAATCTGCAGACCGTCAGGCAGGCCCGTGATCTCATCTCCTCCACTATTGATTTGCTGAAGAACCAATGATCGACTCGGTTAAGAATGTAGCCTCCCTCTCGGCGACCCGCGGCCTCGGCAGCATCGCCACGGATCTGACCTCCGCCGCTTCCAGCGCAATGAACGCCTCGCCGGCGGTTGCCGTGGGCGCGGACGCCGGAATGAGCTTTGCGTCGGTCATGTCGAATGTCGCGAAGGATTCCATCAATTCGCTGAAGGACGCCGAAAACGCTTCCTTCGCCGGCATGAAGGGCACGATGAGCACCCGCGAAGTTGTCGACAAGGTCATGCAGGCCGATCAGACCCTGCAGACCACGATCGCGTTGCGCGACAAGGTCGTCTCGGCCTTTCTCGATATTACCAAGATGCAGATCTAGCGCGGGGCTTCCCGCTCTAATTACTTGATTTGGCGAGAGTTGTTCGCAGGCCGCTTGGCGGTTTCGAAGGTCTCGCCCTGGCTCGAAGGACGAAAGCATGAGAGCGCTCGCAATTGCCGCGACGGGCATGGACGCCCAGCAGACCAATCTCGAAGTGATCGCGAACAACATCGCGAACATCAATACGACGGGTTACAAGCGCTCGCGCGCCGAGTTCTCCGACCTTCTCTACCAGACCGAGCGCGCCAAGGGCATCGCCAACAGGCCGAACCAGGCAGTCGTGCCGGAAGGCGCCAATATCGGTCTCGGCGTGCAGACCGTGGCTGTGCGCAACATCCAGGTGCAGGGCGAACTGTCGCAGACGCAGAACGAACTCGACGTCGCGCTCGTCGGCCGCGGCTGGTTCCAGATCCAGATGCCCGACGGCACGACCGCCTACACCCGCGCCGGTTCTTTCAACAAGAGCGACACCGGCCAGATCGTTACGCCGGATGGCAATGTGCTGGAGCCGGGCATCACGATCCCGAACAATGCCAGCAGCCTCGCCATCAGCCAGTCCGGCCAGGTGTCGGCGATCATCGGCACGGCGACCACGCCGACGGTGCTCGGACAGCTGCAGATCGCCAATTTCGTCAATGAAGCCGGCCTGCAGCCGATGGGCAGCAACCTCTTCACGCAGACGCCGGCGTCGGGCGATCCCGTCGTCTCCGATCCGAACCAGAACGGCTTCGCCTATCTGAAGCAAAACTACCTGGAATCGTCGAATGTCGATCCGGTCAAGGAAATTACCGATCTGATCACCGCGCAGCGCGCCTACGAGATGAATTCCAAGGTCATCACCACGGCCGACGAAATGGCGCAGATCGTCAGCAAGAACCTGAAGTAGCGAGAGGGACGGGCCGAACATGAGGTTTCGCCGGATGAAAAGCTTAGCAATGGCCTGGTTCGCCGCAGCGAGCCTGTCCGTCGTGTTCGTTTCGGCCGCGCCCGTCGCCGCCATGAGCGCCGATGGAACAAGCCTCGGAACCGCAGTCGTGCCGACGGAGACGATCTATCCGGGCGACATCATCAACAGCGGCCAGCTCGAGGAGGTCGAGGTCACCAACCCCAACCTCAGCGGTGATTATGCCAAGCGGCTCCGCGACGTCACCGGCCTGGTATCGAAGCGGACGCTTCTTCCCGGCCGCACCATCTCCATCTCCGCGCTGCGCCAGCCCTATGCGGTGACGCGCGGCTCCAATGTCCGTCTGGTGATGAGCATGGGCAGTATGACGATCACGGCAGCCGGTACACCGTTGGATGACGGCGCCGTCGGCGACAATGTCCGCGCTCGCAACATGGACTCGGGCATCATCGTCAACGGCACGGTCCTCCAGAACGGTACGATCCGCGTGGTCGCAAAATGAAACGGCTTCGTCAACTTCTAGCAGTCCTGTTCGCATTGCCGAGCCTGATCGTCGCCGATCCGGCTCTCGCGATGCAATCGCGCATCAAGGATATAGCGTCGCTGCAATCCGGCCGCGACAACCAGCTGATCGGCTACGGCCTGATCGTCGGCCTCCAGGGAACCGGCGACGGCCTGCGTTCCTCGCCGTTTACCGAGCAGTCCATGCGCGCGATGCTGCAGAACCTCGGCATCTCGACGCAGGGCGGCCAGTCCGCGGCCAAGAATACCGCTGCCGTCATGGTGACGGCGAACCTGCCGCCCTTTGCAAGCCCCGGCAGCCGCATCGACGTGACGGTCAGCTCGCTCGGCGATGCGACGTCGCTGCGCGGCGGCACGCTGATCATGACGTCGCTCAGCGGCGCTGACGGACAGATCTATGCCGTGGCGCAGGGCTCCGTCATCGTATCAGGGTTCCAGGCGCAGGGTGCTGCTGCCACGGTGACCGAGGGTGTCACGACGGCCGGCCGCGTGCCGGGCGGCGCCATCATCGAACGCGAGCTGCCGTCGCGCTTCAAGGATTCGGTCAATCTGGTCCTGCAGCTGCGCAATCCGGACTTCTCCACCTCGATCCGCATTGCCGATACCGTCAATACCTGGGCAACCTCGCGTTACGGCGCACCGATCGCGGAAGCCAAGGATTCGCAGGAAGTGACGATCGCCAAGCCGAAGATGGCCGATCTGACGCGCCTGATGGCCGACCTAGAAAATCTCAACGTCCAGACCGACACGCCGGCCAAGGTCGTCATCAACGAGCGCACCGGAACCATCGTCATCGGCGCAGATGTCCGCGTCTCGCCGGTCGCCGTCAGCTATGGAACGCTGACCGTGCAGGTCAGCGAAAACCCGCAGGTCATCCAGCCAGAACCCTTCTCCGACGGCCAGACGGCCATCCAGGACCAGACCGACATCACCGCCACCAAGAGCGGCGGCCGTGTGGCCGTGCTGGAAGGGCCGGATCTGAAGACGCTGGTCGCCGGTCTCAACAATATCGGCGTCAAGCCGGACGGCATCATCGCCATCCTGCAAGGCATCAAGTCGGCCGGCGCCCTGCAAGCGGAGCTCGTATTGCAATGATATCGATCATCAGCTCCAGAAAAATGCTGATCTCGTGCGGTTTCTCGGCCATCGCGGCAGCGGGCATCCTGCTGTTGTCGCTCGGCGTCAGCGTGGCGCAGCAAGCGCCGAAGCCGGTCGTCGATCCGGCATCCAGCCAGGACGAGATCCGGCAATTCTGCACCAACATCGCCGATCCGGCCCGCGATCAGCGCTACCTGCTGCAGAAGCAGGAGCTGGAAAAGCTGCAGGCCGACGTCGATCAGCGCATAGCCACCATGGACAAGCGCAAGGCCGAATACGAGGACTGGCTGAAACGCCGCGACGACTTCCTCAAGACGGCGGATCTCGGTCTGGTCGATATCTATAAGAATATGAAACCGGATGCGGCCGCTGCGAGCCTCAACGATGTCAGGACGGTCGTGGCGGCAGCCATCATCATGAAGCTTTCGCCGCGTCAGTCGAGCCTCATCCTCGCGGAAATGGATGCGAAGAAGGCGGCCGTCATCACCAATATCATCGCCAGCGCATCCGACCCGAATACATCGAAGTCGAAGGACCCCTCATGAACACGCGTCTTACGGCCGCCTGCGCAATCGTCGTCTTTCTCGCCGGCTGCCAGTCGCAGGCCCTCAAGGAAATCGGCAGGGCGCCTGCCATGAGTCCGATCGGCAGCGGCCTGCAATATGCGCAGACGCCGCAGATGTCGCAGTACCCCAAGCGGCCTCACCAGGTCGCACAGGGCTATTCGCTCTGGAACGATTCGCAGGCAGCCCTCTTCAAGGATGCGCGCGCGCTCAATGTCGGCGACATCCTGACCGTCACGATCCAGATCAACGACAAGGCGAACTGGGACAACGAGACCAATCGCAATCGCACGAACAAGAGCGATATGAACTGGAACATCACCGCCAAGATCTTCGGCTGGCAGCCCAGCACCAATGCCGATGCGACCTCGGGTTCCGACACCAGCACCGACAGCAAGGGCAAGATGCAGCGCTCCGAGCAGATCAACCTTTTGGTCGCAGCTGTCGTGACAGGCATTCTCGAAAACGGCAACCTGATGATCAGCGGCTCGCAGGAAGTCCGCATGAACCAGGAAATCCGTATTCTCAACGTCGCCGGCATCGTCCGGCCGCAGGACGTGACCGCCGACAATACCATTTCCTACGACAAGATTGCCGAGGCGCGCATCTCCTATGGCGGCCGTGGCCGCCTGACGGAAATACAGCAGCCGCCGAGGGGACAGCAGGCCGTCGACCTGCTCTCGCCGCTCTGATTTGACAGTGGACGGATAGGGATATGGCAGCAGCCGCAGACGAACCGGCAAAAGGCAAGGGATCGCCGCTGATCATGATGATCGTCGGCCTACTGGTGCTGACCGTGCTTGGCGGCGGCGGCGGCTGGGTGCTGGGAACGATGGTGGCGCCGCGGATCAAGGCGGCCACCGCTGCGGTCCAGGCAACCGCAAAACCCGGCAGCGACAGCAAGCAGGCTGCGGCTGCCGCTCAGGCAAACGGCATCATCGCGCTCGATCCGATCACCACCAATCTCGCCTACCCCTCACAGAGCTGGATCAGGCTGGAGCTTGCACTTGTATTCAAGGGGCCGCCGGATGCCCAACTCGCCCAGGCGATCCATCAGGATATCCTCAGTTACATCCGCACGGTTTCCCTGCAGCAGATCGAAGGTGCGCGGGGCCTGCAATATCTTCGGGATGACATTCAGGAGCGTGTTGACCTGCGCTCGGAAGGGCGAGTATCGAAAGTTATGTTCAGAACTTTCGTGATCGAATGAGTCGGTTAGCACTAGCCCTGTCTATATTAGTCATTGTTGCATTGTCGCCTGAACTGGCGGTGGCGCAGCAATTGTCGCAACAGCTTCCCACCGATCTCCTGAACGCACCGGTCAACGGCTCGGTTGCCGCCTGGATCATCCGTACCTTCGGGCTCCTGACGATCCTGTCGATCGCGCCGGGCATCCTGATCATGGTGACAAGCTTTCCGCGCTTCATCATCGCCTTTTCGATCCTGCGCACCGGCATGGGCCTCGCGACGACGCCGTCGAACATGATCCTGCTCAGCCTAGCGCTGTTCATGACCTTCTACGTCATGTCGCCGACCTTCGATCAGGCATGGAAGGACGGTGTGCAGCCGCTTCTCGCCAATCAGATTTCGGAAGGGGAGGCCGTCCAGCGCATTGCCGAGCCTTTCCGCACCTTCATGTCCAACAATACGCGTGACAAGGACCTGAAGCTCTTCGTCGATCTGGCGCAGGAGCGCGGCCAGACGACCGTCGTCGACAACAAGATCGATTACCGCGTCCTGATCCCGGCCTTCATGATCTCGGAAATCCGCCGAGGCTTCGAGATCGGCTTTCTGGTGGTCCTGCCGTTCCTCGTCATCGACCTGATCGTGTCGACCATCGTCATGGCGATGGGCATGATGATGCTGCCGCCGACTTCGATCTCTCTGCCGTTCAAGATCCTCTTTTTCGTGCTGATCGATGGCTGGAACCTTTTGGTCGGCAGCCTGGTCCGCTCTTTCCACTGATACGATGAGCAGAGGGTAATCATCGGGGCTGCCGCCCCGATGCTTGCTGGTCCTTACTCGGCGGCGATTGCCGCCGAGTTGTGGTCGTCTTCCATGAACGGTTCCGTGCGCACCGGCAGCGCCGACACGTCCATGTGGTCGGGGGCGAGGCCTTGCTTGGCCCGCGCCGCCATCATCTCGAAGGCCGTTTCAAGATGGTGTATGAAGCGTTCCGCATCGAAGAGCGGTTTGATATAGCGGTTGGCGGCCAGTGTTTGCTTGAACTGCGCAATCCTCTCCGGCTGGCCGGCGAGCTGCACCGCCATGTCTTCATAGGCCTTGATGTCGTCGGCCACCAGTTCGGGCAGGCCGATGGCGTTCAGCAGGCTTTCGCTGACGCGGGAAGCGAAGTTGGTGCCCTTGATGGTCAGGACCGGCAGGCCGCCCCAGAGCTGCTCCGACGTTGTCGTATGGCCGTTGACCGGGAAGGTGTCTAGGCCGAGATCGGCAAGCTGCTGGCGGTCGATGTGGTCCTCGTAGCGAATGCGGGTGGTAAAGACGACCCGCTTGCGGCTGATGCCGCGGGCTTCCAGGCGCGACCAGATATTGGCCTCCGCCCGCGGGCCGTTGCAGAGCAGCCAGAGCACGCTGTTCTTGCTGCGTTTGAGGATGTTGCACCAGATGTCGACCATCTGCGGCGTGATCTTGCGGTTGCCGTTGAAGGAGGCGTAGACGAAGGCATCCTCCGGCAGCCCGTGCTGCGCGCGCGTCGTCGGCCGCGGCTTCGGGCGGTTAAAGGGGTCGTTCGGCTGATAGCATTCGGGCAGGCGGCAGTACTTCTCGTGGAAATGCGCCTTCGAATGATCCGGCAGCACGTAATGATCGCCGATGATGTAGTCGAGGTCGATGTTGACGGTCGTACCGGGAAAGCCGAGCCAAGCGACCTGGACCGGAGCCGGCATGTGATTGAGGATGTAGGCGCGGCTTCCCTTGGTATGCCCCTTGAGATCGACGAGAATGTCGATCCCGCGGGCGCGGATGGCTTCTGCCGCCGCCTGATTGGACAGGCCGCGAATGTCGACCGTCGTCCCGAGTGCCGAGTAGTCGAACGCCTCCTCTTTCTGGTGAGACGATTCTGCGTGGTCGAAAAGAGTGATTTCGAACCGGTCCTTGTCGTGCAGCTCGAGAACGCGATGCATCAGCTTCATCGTCGCATGGCCCGGCCAGAAGTCGGAGGAGAGGTAGCCGATGCGGATCTTGCTGGCCCAGGTATGCGGCAGCCTGCGGCGCGCCTCCGCATGGCCCGCGGGCAGCGGGTCTGTGTCGTGGATCGCCAGCTTGTTGATCGCCTCGTCGCCGCACCAGTGGAGATGGAAGAAGGGATTGTCGGGAATGATATGCTCGAGCTTGCCCTGGGCCAGCGATGCCGTTACGGGGGCCATATGCCTTTCGACGGCCGCCAGATCCGACACTTCGCGCGCGAAGATGAGATAGAGCGCACGGAAGATGACGTTGTCCGGGTGCTTCTTGAACAATGTCGCGACGATGTGCCGGTTGCTTTCGTCATAGAGATCGTCGGTCAGCAGCCTTGCCGCCATCTGGCGATGCTTGAGTTCCGGCCCCTCGACGAGCACGGTCTTGAAGCCGGTCAGCAATTCCTTTTGCTGGCGGCCAAGGAAAATGCGGCTGAGGACGAAGGCCAGGTCCGGGTCCTTGAATGCCAAAGGCAGGATCAGGCTTCCGATGGCCAGAGCCTGGTCGTCGTTGCCGCAATCGCCGTGCAGCAGCAGGGCTTCCCGAAGATAGTCGTCACGCTGCGGTTTTTGCCGGCCGGCCAGCTCGTAGGCGCTCGCCGCATCCGATCGGAAACCGAGCTTGAGCAGCGTCTTTGCCAGGAGCGCATAGGTCTTGGGCGATCTGTCGACGTTCAGCAGCTCGTTCAGCGTTTCGAGTGCGCGCGTATATTGCCCCTTTTGGTAGAAGCTGGACGCTGTCACAAAGGCATTTTTCGTATTCACGAGCGAGAACTCCGAGCGATATGTTGACTGGCTCCCGCCGAAGGTCGAGGGCCGGCATCATGGATTCGCTTCATGATCCCTCACGGAGCTTGCCTGAAACCGAAGCATCGGTTGGAAATGCCTTTACGGATTCTTAGCCACGTTCCCGAGAGGCGGCTTCCGACGGCCCCGGATTTAAGAAATTGGCAAGCAATGGATGCGAAGTTTCTTGCGACATGACGGGTTTGGTCCTCCAGGAAAAATGGATCGAGGGGCATGAAGCTGCTCCGTCATCGCCGGTATCTCCAGTCCGGTATGTCCTCCTTTCGTATCCAGTTTCCAGGGGACACCTATGACCAGCATTATCACCAACAATTCCGCAATGGCCGCCCTGCAGACGCTGCAGAACATCAGCGGCAACTTGCAGGACACGCAGCAGGCTGTTTCTTCCGGCCTGCGCATCTCCAAGGCTTCCGACAACGCCGCTTACTGGTCGATCGCCACCAGCATGAAGTCCGACAACAGCGCCATCGGCGCCGTTTCCGACGCTCTCGGCCTCGGCGCCGCCAAGGTTGACACCGCATCGACCGCTGTCACCAGCGCCATCGACATCGTCGGCCAGATCAAGGACAAGCTTGCAACCGCCATGGAAGGCTCGGTTGACAAGGGTTCTGTTCAGGAAGAAATCGGCCAGCTCCAGCAGCAGCTGCAGAGCGTTGCCCAGTCGGCTTCGTTCAACGGCGAAAACTGGGTCATGGCTGCGAACAACGGCTCCGCTTCGGTCGTATCGTCCTTCATCCGCGGCAGCAACGGTACCGTTTCGGTCAGCACGACCTCCTACGCCTTCAACACCGGCGCAACCGGCAACGTCCTGTTCGGTGCGAATGCAGCCGGCACGATCGACACCGCTTCGGGCATTCTCGGCACGAAGAACACCACGGTCGGCGCTTCGGTCTTCAGCCTCGACATCAGCAAGATGACTTCCGGCCAGATCTCCAGCGCGCTCAACATGGTTCAGACCGCTCTGAACTCCATGACCAGCCTGGGTTCGAAGCTCGGCTCCATCTCCAGCCGTATCGACCTGCAGACGAGCTTCGCTTCCTCGCTCTCGGACTCGATCCAGTCGGGTGTTGGCAAGCTGGTTGACGCCGACATGGAACAGGAATCGAGCAAGCTGTCCGCTCTGCAGACGCAGCAGCAGCTGGCCATCCAGTCGCTGTCGATCGCCAACTCCTCGACCCAGTCGATCCTGTCGCTCTTCCGTTAATAGGAAGCGCCAACGCAGCGCGTTGGTCGAAAATCCTAAACAACAAGTTAACCGCGCCTATCTAAGGCGCGGTTTTTTTTATCTTTTCCGGCCGAGGGCGGTTCAGCTTTTCTTAACTATATTGCTGTTTCTTAGGACCATCGAAGCGGCGAGTTAACCTTAACGAATTTGGTTAATAGGCATGATGCTGAATGCCGTTACCGGTTTTAGGTCCGGAATGTCCCTTATTCAACAACTGCCAAAGGGGCAAATATCATGACGAGCATTCTTACCAACAACGCCGCAATGGCTGCTCTCCAGACGCTGCGCACCATCGGCTCGAACCTGCAGGACACGCAGAACGCCGTTTCTTCCGGCCTGCGCATCTCCAAGGCTTCCGACAACGCCGCCTACTGGTCGATCGCCACCAGCATGAAGTCCGACAACAGCGCCATCGGCGCCGTTTCCGACGCTCTCGGCCTCGGCGCCGCCAAGGTTGATACGGCAACCACCGCTGTCACCAGCGCCATCGACATCGTCGGCCAGATCAAGGACAAGCTTGCAACCGCCATGGAACCGTCGGTCGACAAGAAGTCGGTTCAGGAAGAAATTTCGCAGCTCCAGCAGCAGCTGCAGAGCGTTGCCCAGTCGGCTTCGTTCAACGGCGAAAACTGGGTCATGGCCAAGACCGGCGATTCCGCCTCGGTCGTATCGTCCTTCATCCGCGGCACCAACGGCACCGTTTCGGTCAGCTCGACCGCCTATGCCTTCGACGCCGGCGCAACCGGCAACGTTCTGTTCGGTGCGAATGCAGCCGGCACGATCGACACCGCTTCGGGCATCCTCGGCACGAAGAACACCACGGTCGGCGCTTCGGTATTCAGCCTCGACATCACCAACATGACGGGCGGCCAGATCTCCAGCGCGCTCAACATGGTTCAGACCGCTCTGAACTCCATGACCAGCCTGGGTTCGAAGCTCGGCTCCATCTCCAGCCGTATCGACCTGCAGACGAGCTTCGCTTCCTCGCTCTCGGACTCGATCCAGTCGGGTGTTGGCAAGCTGGTTGACGCCGACATGGAAGAAGAATCGAGCAAGCTGTCCGCTCTGCAGACGCAGCAGCAGCTGGCCGTTCAGTCGCTGTCGATCGCCAACTCGTCGACCCAGCAGATCCTGACCCTCTTCCGTTAATAGGAAGCGCCAACGCAGCGCGTTGGCCGATCTTACCGCAAAACTATCTTGCCGCGCCTTCCCCGGAAGGCGCGGTTTTCGTTTCGGTGCGACGCCGTGATGCGGTCTTGATGCCTAAAGCGCGGCGCTCGCCTTTCGCCTGATGGCATCGACGAAGCCATCGAAGAGCTTGCGCATCGCGACCTGCTTGTAGGGGTAGACGATCGGGTCATCCATATTGTGGACCACCATCGCCACGTCGAGTTCGAACACCAGCAGACGGCCGTCGGGAAGCTCCGCGCAATCGATGCCGAAATAATCGAGCCCGATATGACGGCAAAGGGCTGCAAAACTCTCTTTGTGACGAACTGCGAAATCCTCGTCGAAAGTCTCCATCCACGCCTGCTCGACCGCTCGCTTTGCCGGGCTCTCGCCCATGCCCGCGCTCAGATAGTGCACGATCCAGTGGTCGGAAAGCGCCATGTGGCTGGCGAAGGCCTTGCCGTCGATGAATACGATACGCTGCTTGTTGTAGTAGCCGTCGGCTCCGCGGAAATCGATGAAGGGCGCCACGTAAAGCTCGGGCGCCGACTGCGCCGCCAGAAAGGCCGCAAGTTCGGTCGGATCGGTGATGAGCTCCATTCCGTGGCCGGCATGTGTGCTGATCGGGCGCACGACGAGCGGGAATGCCAGGCCCAAGGCGCAGTCTTTCAGCTGTTTGGCGCCGGCGCCGATGGCTGCGAGATCGTCGCGCGATAAGCGATGGGTGGCGGGCGACAGGATGGATGGCTCATCTGCCAGCATTCCGCTCACGCCGTCGCGCGTGAGCCCTGCGATCAGGCCCGGATTGCGGTTCATCACCAGACCGTCGAACCCGGCAAGCAGCCGCTGCATGTGGGCGAGCAGAGGCGCGTTTTCGGTCGACTCTCCGATCGCCATGAAGGCGACGTCGTGATCCGGCAGATCGGCGAGAACAGCGGTCTTCAGGTCGACATAGCGCAGCCACAGGACACAATCGCTGCCCGCCAGCAGAAAATCCAGCGGCGTGTTGGCCATGAAGTCGCCTTCGGTAACGAAGGCCAGGATATGCGGACCGGTTCCATAGCCGTGAACAACACGGAAGTCGCGGCGCAGCTGCACGGCGTTCTTCAGGATCTGACGGGCCTCTTCGGTGCGGCCGAGCGTTTGCAGGATGATGGCGAGGTCCATAAATGCGGCCGCATCGGTCGGATCGGCCGTCACGCGCTGCATGAGCTCGTTCCATAGTAGCGTCACGTCGCGGCCGGCATAGACGAGCGAGACGATCCTCTGCATGCCGAGAATTCTGGAAGCATCCGGCGTGTTGGGCAAGGCCGGGTCGATAGTCGGGGCTTTGGTCATCAGCATTGGGGGAGATCCTGTCGGGAGCCGATTGTCAAAACGCTATGAACGAGCTGGTCGATGTCCTGCTGCCGCGTGCGGTGGTTCACGATCGCGGCGCGGATGGCCGGCTGCCCGTTCAGATGGGTCAGGGATGGAGCGACACGGCCCTCGGCATGCAGCCGTTCGACGATATCGGAATTGATGGACGCAGGTATCGTTCCCTCCGCGCCGACATAGGCGAAGCAGACGATATTGAGCGCGACCGGCGCAAGCAATTTCAGGGCGGGTTCCCCTTCGATGCGCTCGGCCAGCCTGCGGGCCAGCAGGCAGTTGGCGCTCATCGCGTCCCCCAACGCTTTGACGCCATAGGTTTTCAGCGTGAACCAGGTCTTCAGCGCCCTGAAGCCGCGCGACAGATCCGGACCATAGTCGCAGGGCCACCAGTCTCCGCCTGCAAGCCCGGTGGCGGCGCGGCTGAGATAGGCGGCATCCGAAGCAAAGGTTTGCCGCTGCCATTCGCTGTCCCGCACGAGCAGGAAGCCGGCATCGTAGGGCACCTGACCCCATTTGTGGAAATCGAAGGCGAGCGAATCGCAGCTGCCGATGCCCGCGAACAGGTGCGCAAGGTCAGGGCTCAAGACGCCGAGGGCGCCCAGCGCGCCGTCGACGTGAAAATGGAGATCATTGCTGTCGGCGATATGCCGCAAGGCGGCAAGGTCATCGACGGCGCCGGTGTTGACCGTTCCCGCGCTGCCGATGACGAGAAACGGCACGAAGCCTTCCTGCCTGTCGCGAAGGATCGCCTGCTCGAGCGCGTCGATGTCGATCTGGCCGCGGGCGTTGACCGCAACGCGCCGCAGCTGATCGCTGCCGATGCCCGACATTTCGAAGGCGCGGGGAACGCAGCCATGCACCTCGCTCGAGGCATAGGCGACAAGCCGGGATTCGTCGGACAGGCCGGCTGCACGCACATCGCGACCGAGCTTGCGGCATCTGGCGATCTGCACCGCAACGAAATTGGCCTGCGAAGCGCCGGTCAGGAAAATGCCGCCCGCCGTTTCCGGAAAGGAGAAGATCTCGCGCGTCCAGCGGATAATCTGGCGTTCGACCTCGATCGGCATGTGGTCGCGTCCGCCGAGATTGGCGTTCAGCCCGCCGGCGAGCATTTCTGCGAGCATGCCGGTAACCGTGCCGCCGCCCTGGACCCAGCCCATGAAGCCGGGATGAATGTTGCCGCTGCCATAGGGGAGGATGTTTTCCCGAAAGATGGCGTGGACTTCAGCAAGATCATTGGCTTCGATGGGCAAAGGCGCATCGAAAAGGGCACGGGTGGAGGAGGGGGCATGTTGCCAGACAGGCTTCGTGCCGAGCGTCTCGAGATGATCGAACATGTCGTCAAGCATCCGGTGACCCTGCCTGCGCAGAGCCTGCCAGTCGTCGGGGTCGAGGCTTGCTCGCTCATGGCGATCAACCGCCGCCCGTCCGGCGTCCTGCAAACTGAACATCTCAACCTCGCATATGGCCGCCGGTGCCGACACCATCGCCGGAACGCCGCTAAAGATGTCGGCCGCCTTCGCCCGCCATTGGACGGATAGCCGCTATCTACGACGCCGAAGGTGGCGCGAGGCTGACTTGAGGCCCTTGGCGCGCGTCAGATGGCGATGTTGGGGCGGAAAGCGGCATGTCAGCGCACGTTGGGCGGATATCGCCGTTTCAGGTTCAATGAAGGGTGGCACAGCCGACGGCGCGATGTTGAATCGGCCGGTCGGCGAAACGAGTGATTCCGTTAACTTTTGCAGGCGGCGTTAACCTTTTATTAACCCTATTCCTGTCAGTTGCAGCTAGCGCAACGGTTGGTTAACCTCTCCTAAGAGGCGGTTAACAAGCATGAGGCTGATTGCCGTTCCCGGCCGAAGACCGGAATGTCCCTTTCAAATTCAGCCACAAGGGGCACCCCAATGACAAGCATCCTCACCAACGACGCGGCGATGTCCGCTCTCCAAACCCTGCGCAGCATCAACACGAACCTGCAGGAAACGCAAAGCCGCGTTTCCTCGGGCTACAAGGTCGCCAAGGCCGCCGACAATGCCGCCTATTGGTCGATCGCGACCACCATGCGTTCCGACAATAGCGCGCTTTCCGCCGTATCGGACGCATTGGGCCTGGGCGCCGCGAAGGTCGATACGGCATATACGGCGATGGACAACGCCATCACCGTCGTTCAGCAGATCAAGGACAAGCTGGTCGCGGCAACCGAAAACAGCGTGTCGAAGGCCGACGTCCAGGAAGAGGTCACGCAGCTTCAGCAGCAGCTGGAGAGCATTGCCCAGTCCGCATCCTTCTCCGGGCAGAATTGGATGTATGCGGCTAACGGCGCTTCAGCCTCCGTCGTCTCCTCCTTCGTGCGCAACAATAACGGCACGGTTTCCGTCAACAGCACCAGCTACGCCTTCGATACCAGCTCGCAGGGCAACGTTCTGTTCGGCGCCAACAGCAGCGGAACGATCGATACGAGCTCGGGCATTCTCGGCAGCAAGCTGACCATCAGCGGCAAAGCCTATTCCGTCTTCAGTCTCGATATCACCAACATGACGGGCGGCGACATCGGCAAGGCGATGAACCTGGTGCAGGGCGCCCTCAACGCCCTGAACAGCACGGCGTCGCAGCTCGGTTCTCTCTCGACGCGCATCGATCTGCAGACGAGCTTCGTTTCTACCCTGCGTGACACGATCGATTCGGGCGTCGGCAAGCTCGTCGACGCGGATATGGAAGAGGAGTCGAGCAGACTGTCGGCGCTGCAGACCCAGCAGCAGCTGGCGATCCAGTCGCTGCAGATTGCCAACACCAGCGCGCAGAATGTTCTGGCTCTCTTCAAGTGAGCCTTGACTGGAGCTTGCGTTGAAATGGCGCGGCGGCATTTCTCTCTTGTCGCCGCACATAAGCTTTTGTTAACGTTGCCGCCAATTGATTTGCAGTCTTTGCGCAGGTCCGGTTTTCGTTCGTCTTTTGAGCGGTTGCCGGCTCGCGCGTTAGCGACGGGCCGCGCTGGGATATCTCCCGCTGGTGGGCATGAGGCCAATCGTTGCTGCCGGATCGGTCCGGCTTGCCAGTCCCAATGGAACTACGGATTTTCAGATGAGCAATGTGACGACGAATCCTGCCGCGTCGGCGGCGCTGACCGTGTTGCGCGGAGTGAACAAAGATCTCGGTGTCGTGCAGCAGCAGGTCTCGTCCGGCTATCGCATCCAGACGGCGAGCGACGATCCCACCTATTGGTCGATGGCGACCACCATGCGCTCGGACCAGAGCAGCCTGTCCACGATCACGGATGCGCTGGGTCTCGGCGCCTCGAAGGTCGACACGGCATCCACAGCCATGGATACGGTCGTCAGCCTGCTGACCCAGATCCAGTCCAAGCTGGTTTCGGCAAAGGAGCCGGGCACCGACAAGGACGCTATCAACGCCGATATTCAGCAGCTCAAGAATCAGCTGCAAACCGTTAGCCAGTCGGCATCCTTCTCCGGCGAGAACTGGCTCTACAACAGTGCACAGCAGCCAACCACGCAGCAATCCGTGATCAGCAACTTCACGCGCGGTACAAGCGGGCAGGTCAGCTTCACGACGATCAATTACGACAGCTCACAAACTCTGATGATCGATACCGCAAATCCCGGCAATGGGCTGCTGACGAAGAATGTTAATGCAAGCACATTCGATACTTCGAGCACCACCACCACTCCCGCCCGCAACTATTATCTCCTCGCCGCCAGCGGCGGCTCGACGCCGGCGGGCGGGACCGAGATCGCGCTGTCGAGCAGCACGACCGATGACGAACTGACCGATATGATCAATGTCACCAACTCGCTTCTGAAGTCGGCGACCTCAGCGGATTCGACGCTGGGTCTGATGAAGTCGAATATAGAGAGCCAGTCGGACTATATTTCGAAGCTCAGCGACGCCATCAAGAGCAGCGTCGGTGACCTCGTCGACACGAACATGGAAGAGGCCGCGGTGCGTCAGAGTGCCCTGCAAACGGCCCAGCAGATGGGTGTGCAGTCACTGTCGATCGCCAACAGCATGGCGAGCAAGGTGTTGATTATCCTCCAGGGAAAATGATCGTCGGGCGGCTCCGTCGGATCGGCAATACAGCATCGCATTCATCTTCGCACAAGTTTGACTGCCTACGGTCCTTCGCAGTGGCTTGGCTGCGCAATGTGCCGGTGACATTGGTCCCGGAAGGCGCGGCCCGAGGACGGAAACCGGAAGCGTGATGATCGACGTTTTGAGAATGGGAATGGATCGGCCCTCTGTTGGCATCGACTTGCAGCGTCTTTGCGACGCGCAGAGGGAGATGCGCGCGTGAGCCTGACACTGTCCCGATATCTCAAGGATTTCAGCGCCGAACAGGTTTCGCCTCCCCATGTCGAGGATATGGCCTTTGCGGAGCCGGCGGAGTTTGTCGACGGCCCGATGGAGCCGCCCGTCGATGTCGAGGCGGAGCGTCGCGCCGCCTATGCGCAAGGACACGAGGCAGCAACCCAGGAATTGTCGCAGACGCATCAGGCAGAGCTCGATGCCGTGAACGAGTCGTTCCGGGCCGAAATGGATGCGTTGCGGATACGCTACGAAGAGCAGGCGGCGGAGAAGATCGCGGCAGATATGAGCCGCATCGCCACGATGCTCGGGCAGGCAATCAGCACGGAGGCCGCCGCCATCCTCGCGCCGATCATGACCGAGACGCTGACGACCAAGGCCGTCGCAGATCTCGCCGAGCTGGTCAGGGCCGCGATCCTCGACGGCAGTGCCGGACCGATCTCCGTCAGCGGCCCGCGCCACCTCTTCGAGGCTCTTCATAGCCATCTCGGCGATGACGGCGCTCTCTTGCGCCATGTCGAAGCGCAGGACGTCGATCTCACCGTCACGATCGGCGAGAGCGTTCTTGTGACCCGAATGTCTGCCTGGGCCGCTAGCCTGAAAGAGATTTTGAAATGAGCGACGGCGATCAAAATCACGGCAAGCACGAGATCATCATCGTCAAGCGCCGCGGCGGCGAACATGAAGGCGGCCATGGCGGCGCATGGAAGATCGCCTATGCCGACTTCATGACGGCGATGATGGCCTTCTTCCTGGTGATGTGGCTGGTGAATGCCGCCAACGAGGAGACGAAGGCTTCGGTCGCCTCCTATTTCAATCCGATCAAGCTCGCCGACGAGAAGCCGACCGAGAAGGGCCTCAAGAAGCCCGTCGATCAGGCTCAGGGCGAAAAGAACCAGCAGAAGTCCGACAAGCCGCAGGAAAAGCCGAATGACGGCAAGTCGGCCAAGACCGGCGAGGACCTGACGTCGACCTCCGGCGACCAGACGAACTATTCCGAGGCCGATTTCTTCGAAAACCCCTATTCGGTCCTGGCCGAGATCGCACAGGAAGTCGGCCAGCAGGCCAATGTCAGCGCCAAGGGCGATGGCGGTGCCGCCCAGTCGGGTCCGGCGACAGGCGCCGATGGCGGCCAGGCCTATCGCGATCCGTTCGATCCGGATTTCTGGACCAAGCAGGTTCAGGTTTCCAGCGCTTCGAAGAAGGCGAATGAGGAACAGTCCGCCAAGTCGGATCAATCGGCCAAGGGCGAAGTCATCGCTTTGTCGAAGGCAACGGCGGCCGATACCGGTCAGCCGGCCGATCAGCCGCAAACGCCCGAGCAGCAGCCGACAATAAGCGGGCAGCAGGCGACCGGCAAACAACAGGACAAGCAGACGCAGGCACAGCAGCTCGCCAAGGCCTCCGCGCAAAGCGACGCCTCGACGCCTGAAGACAATGCCGCCTTGCCCCAGAGCAAGGATGTCACGCCGACCAAGGCGCAGCAGCAGGAGGCCAAGGATCTGCAGCAGGCGATCCAGGCCGAGATCAAGGGTGTTGCCGGTCAACTGGCCGAGGGTCTGCAGGTGAGTGCTGCGGAAGGCGGTGTGCTCGTCACGATCTCCGATCAGACGAACGACCCGATGTTCAACATCGGCTCGGCGGTTCCCCGGCGCGAGATGGTGCTGGCGATGGAAAAGATCGGCAAGATCCTGGCGGAACACCAGGGATCGATCCTGATCCGCGGCCACACCGACGGACGTCCCTACATGGTCGGCGGCCGCAACGACAACTGGCGCCTGTCGCTCGATCGCGCCCAGAGCGCCTATTACATGCTGACCAGCGGCGGGCTGGACGAAAAGCGGATCGTCCAGGTCTCCGGCTTTGCCGACCGTCGCCTGAAGCTGCCGGACGATCCTTTCAACGATGCCAACCGCCGCATCGAGATCCTGATCGCGAGCCCCTCCAGCCAGGCGGCGACGGACCCGGCGGCTCCGGGAGCTCAGACGCCCGCCAAGCCCGCTTCGGGCAAGGGCAAGTCCAGCCAAGGCAAGCAGGGATAGTTCATGGCGCGCAAACAGCATCGTCATCGCCTTGCGCTCACGCTCACCCTCGGCATGTTGGTGCCGGGGGTTGCGAGTGCCGAGGGGCAGGATAGCCTGCCGCTCTACAAGATGCTGCGCTCGCTCGAGTTCGTTCAGGATTCCGTTGTCGCGGGCGACAGTTCCGCCGGAGAGATGCAGCGCTTTCTGCTCGCCACCATAGACGAGCGCCTGCGCAATGCCGACAAGTCCGTTTTCGAAGACAGCCGTAATGTCGATGCGGCGTTGATCTACGCCATGAGCGGCGGCAACCCCGAAACGCTCGAATATCTGATGTCGCGCGACGTCAACGGCAATTTCGACAATCGCGTCGCCGATGTCCTCAGGAAATATCTGAACGGCAAGGGGCTGCTCGTCGTCAATACGCTCGTCGATATCTCCAAGGAGTATCGCGACAAGCCGATCGGCTCCTATCTTTCGCTGGTTGCCGGCAACGTCATGTCGGGCAAGAATGCCAGGACCGCCTTGCAGCTCTACGACTGGGCGCGGTTGATGGCGCCGGGCACGATCGTTGAGGAATCGGCGCTGCGCCGTTCGCTGGCTCTGTGCGCCGATGCGGGAATGGTGCCGCAAGGGCTCGAATATGCGCAACGCTACACACGGCGCTTCCTGCATTCGCCCTATGCAAGCCAGTTTGCCGATCTCTTCGTGCAGCTGGTCGTGGATCACGACACCGACGTCAAACAACAGGACATCATCGACATCCTGTCCTTCATGGACCCGCCCAGGCAGCGCGAGATCTATCTGCGCATGGCACGCCGGGCCGCGATCGCCGGCAAGGCCGATCTTGCCGCGCTGGCGGCCAACCGAGCCCAGGCGATCTCTAACGATGGCAGCGATGCCTTCGGTGCGCTCGCAAGCTTCTATGGCGGTGTGGCAGGCATATCGACGCCCGAATTGAAGTCGGCGATCAACGATGTGAACCAGATGCCGGCTGGCGAACTGGATGAGCGGGACCGCGCGCTCCGTGCGGCGGCAAAGGCTGTCGCGGAAGAGATACTGCGCACGCCTGACGCTGCAAGCCTCGGGCAAGGCAATGTTCCTAACCTGCCAAACCAACAGAAGACTGAACACGATGCTGCTGTGACGAATCAAACGGGAGGCCAATCTCCCGGCACGGCGGGTGTTGAGCAGGGAGCCCCGGCAAACGCGGCTCCCGCCCCGGAGGGAGGGCGGCAGGAGGCCGACTCTTCGTTCAACGCATTCGTCACGACGAGCCGCTCGAAGCTGGATGCAATCGACGGCCTGTTGAAGCAGGAAAGTCATTGATATGAACGACATCGGTGTGTCCGGCGCCTCATCCGGGGCTGATATTCTTGCTGTTGCCAAAGGTGCCCGCTCCACAAAGCAGGACGACGGCAAGGGCTTTATCGATGCGCTGACCAGTTCACTCGGCAACGGCCGCAAATCGTCAAGCCCGAATGCCGGCACGGATACGTCAGCCAATGCGAACACGACTGCCAGCGGTGACGCCGATGAAGATACGAGCGCGGCAAAGACAATCGCGGGTAATTCCGCGGCGATAGCTCTCTCCATTGATGACAGCGCCAAGGCCGGAGTTGGAATGATCGATACGTCCGGGGCCAATCTCGCCAACCTCGCCGGCCTGACCAAGGGTGCAAAAGCTTCCCAGGGCGCCGGCGTTGCGACGCTCTCCAAATCATTGATAGAGTTGCAGAAGACAGCACCAGCGGCCGCCCAAGGTGACGCGGCTCCCGTTGAGGGCGATCAGCCTGCCGTAGCCACGGACCCGGCCATGCCGGCGACCGACCCGAGCAAGGTGCCGGCGCAGTCGGCTGCGCTTGATCAGCTTGCCGAGATCGCGCAGCAGCTGGCCGATGTCGCAACGACCACTGGCCAGGCGACGCCGGTGAAAGGCGACGACAAAGCGTCCGTCGTGAAAGGTGGGAAGGACGCGCAACCCACGACGGATGATGGTAAGTCAACAACGACGCAGGCAGGTCAGACGACCAATCCGATCTTCGATACCCTGTCGCTCCTGAACCTTCCGCAGTCCGTCGCGGCGGCGCAGGCCGGCACGGCACAGGCGGGTCAGACGGTCGAAGATACGAAGGTTCAGGCAATGCCGCTCGGCAAGGCGGCACTTGTTGACAACGTATCGGATACGACCGTGACGCTGCCGAACGATGGCAATGGATCGGATGCGTCCCAGACCTTCCGCTTGACGCGGGTGGACGGCCGCGGCAGCGCGCTCGATCTTTCGATCAGCAAGAGCGGAGACGAGACGGCCGACATCAAGGCCGAAGCCTCGGCAGGCGGCGACATGCCAACCGTTACCGTGTTGGATTCGCGCCGCTATCTAGGACTTGCCACCAGCTCCAACTCGGCACTCGTTGCCGGAACCCTGGCGGGCGACCATGAATGGTCGGCTGCGATGCAGCCCGGCTCGGCGCTTTCCAACGCTGCGAACCTGACGAGCACTGGCAAGGTCGTCAACACGCTGAAGATCCAGCTGCGCCCCGACAATCTCGGCGATGTCACGGCAACCATGCGGCTTTCCGGAGACCAGCTGAGCGTTGACCTGAAAGTCCAGACGGGCGAAGCCTACAGACAGCTTCATGCCGATCAGAGCCGCATGGTCGATGCGCTGCGCGCGCAGGGCTATCAGGTTGACAATATCACCGTCACCCTGGCGTCCAATGCGGACCAGCAGTCCGATAGTGGCCGCAATTCCGGATCGAACCAGCCGCAGCAGCAGTCTCTGCTGAACCAGAACCAGGGGCAGGGGGGCGACGCGCGTCCCAGAGGCCAGAACTATTCGGGACAGCAGGCAAATGGAAACGATGGCAATCGCAGTTCGGGTGAGCGCGGTGTTGAGGACGGCGCTGCTGCTGGCGTGCAGCGTTCTCGCTCTGGGGCGGTTTACCTCTGAGGCATACGCATCGGGCAATCCGGCGCCGCCCGACAATGGCGCCGCGGGCCTTTGCGAACGCGAAATCCAGTCAGCCGCCGCGAAATATGGAATACCGGAAGGGATTCTTTACTCGGTCGGTCTGACGGAGACGGGGCGCAAGGGATCGCTCTACCCCTACGCCCTCAATGTTGAGGGACGGCCCATCTTTCCGCCGTCGGAGGGCGCCGCGCTGCAGGTATTCGCCGCGGCACGGCAAAATGGGGCAAAGCTTATCGATGTCGGGTGCATGCAGATCAATCAGTATTTTCATGGCGAAAACTTTGCATCTGTCGACGCCATGTTCGATCCGCGTAGTAATGTCGAGTATGCCGCAAAGTTTCTCCGCAATCTCCACGACAGGCATGAGACCTGGACAATGGCGGTAGCTAGATACCACGCAGGCCCGAACAATGACCCCGCCCAAAAGATCTATGTCTGCCGCGTGATTGCCAATCTGGTTGCAACCGGTTACGGAAAATGGACGCCCAACGCGGCGACGTTCTGCCGGAATTAGACAACCTATAGGTTGCATGCCCTTTCCGGTTAGCCGACACTAACCCAATCGAAGCAGTTGACTGCCGTGGATTTGCCCAAAATGCGCGTGTTAATAATACGCTCACTAACAACTTTTTTATCGGTGTAAAACGCAAGCCACCCACTACATCTAGTGCAAATCGCACCTACAAAGTTAATCAATTATTAATTTCCGCCACTCATTTCCGACAGTTGTTCGTGATTCGCCCGATTCGTACCCATAGTTCATCGAAACACCACACTGATTCGGAGGCGGACGAATGATCGTAGTGGTTGATGAGCGAGAGCTCGTTAAGGACGGATATACATCACTGTTTGGACGGGAAGGCATCCCGTCCACTGGGTTTGACCCACGCGAATTCGGCGAATGGGTTACGACGGCGGCAGAGGGCGATATCGCTGCGGTCGAAGCCTTTCTGATCGGGCAGGGCCAGCAGGTGCACGAGCTCCCCAGAGCGATTCGTGACCGCACGACGGCACCTGTCATCGCGGTCAGCGACCAGCCCTCGCTGGAAGCCACCCTTGCACTTTTCGATTGTGGCGTGGACGATGTCGTGCGCAAGCCGGTGCATCCTCGCGAAATCCTTGCCAGGGCCGCGGCGATCCGCCGCCGGTTGAAGGCGATCAACAACTATACCGATATCGGTCCGATTCGCGTCTTCGCAGACGGTCGTGATCCGGAGATCAACGGTTCCGTATTTGCCTTGCCGCGCCGCGAGCGCCGCATCCTCGAATATCTGATAGCAAATCGCGGGCGCCGCGTGACGAAGACGCAGATCTTCAACGCCATCTACGGCATCTTCGACGAGGAAGTCGAAGAGAACGTCGTCGAAAGCCATATTTCCAAGCTGCGCAAGAAGCTGCGCAAGAAGCTCGGCTTCGACCCGGTCGATTCCAAGCGCTTCCTCGGCTACTGCATCGACTGGAGCTGATACGGCAAGTCGCCTATCACGGACTTCAAACCCATGAATAAGCCCGAGAATCATTTGATTCTCGGGCTTATTCTTTTGCGGCCTGCCGGATGGCTGTGACGCTGGAAGGTGCGTTCTTCCTTACGGTTTCGGCGCAGAATGGCCGAGGACGAGCCCAGTGTGCGGCGCTCACGGCGAGGCTTTTCGCGATGATCGGCTTTTCGTCCTCTCAGACAGCTTCACGCAAGGCCCGCCACCTACTCTTAGTCGTATGAAGGATAACGAGGATTCCAGATGAGGAATTTGGGCAGCATGAAGACTGCATTTGCGGAAGTGGGAGCACGGGCAGCTGGCCTGGGCACCGCACGTCGCCGCTCTGCCAGTGCGATGCCGGTTCACTCGGCTGGTCATCCGTCCGTCACCAACGACTATCTGGTCTATTTCGCCGGCCTTGCTCTGACAGGCTATCCCGACACTTCGGCCAATCTGCCGCGCTAAAACGAATAGGGTATCGAGTAAGTCATGTCGCTCACAACAGCTCTCAACAACGCGCAGGCAATATTCAACAATACCGGCACGCAGAGCAGCGTCGTGTCGAACAATATCGCCAACGCCAACAACACGAACTATTCGCGTCGGCAGGCGGTGGTGACCACCGATATGGCCGGTGCTCAGGTGGTGCAGATCGCCCGCAGCAGCGAGCCATCTCTGCAGAAGGCCTATCTTGGTTCGTCGTCATCGGATTCGGCGCAGCAGCTGCTGTTGAACGCCTATAGCAATCTCCAGTCGGCGACGCTCGGCGGCAACGACAACGAGATCGCGCCGGCGACCTATCTGTCGGCATTTCAGGACGCGATGCAGAACTATGCGGGGTCGCCGTCCAATTCCACGGCGGCGCAATCTGCCATCAATGCCGCACAGAGCCTTGTCACATCGCTCAACAATGCCACGACGGCGGTGCAGACCGCCCGCAGCGACGCCGACAAGCAGATCAGCTCCGACGTCAGTACGCTGAACAGCCTGCTGACGCAGTTCCAGACGGCAAACGACGCGGTAAAATCCGCCACGGCCACGGCCGGTCCAACGTCGAGCGCCCTTGCCGATGCGCTGGATCAGCGCGATTCGATCCTGGGCCAGATCTCGAAGATTGTCGGTGTGACGACGGTGACGCGCGGCAACAACGACATGGCGCTCTACACCACGAGCGGGACGACCCTCTTCGAGACCATTCCGCGCACCGTGACGTTCAAGTCGACGGATACCTACACACCCGATAGTCCCGTCCCGGGCAACAGCGTCTATATCGACGGCGTTGCGTTGACCCCGGGCCAAGGCGCGAGCACAACGGCGCAGGGCACTCTTCAGGCGGCGCTGCAGATCCGTGATGATGTTGCGCCGACCTACCAGAAGCAGCTCGATGAGATCGCGCGCGGCCTGGTGACGACGTTTGCGGAAACGAGCAACACAAATCCGAGCAGCCCGGTCATGGCGACCGGTCTGTTCACCTACTCCGGCGCGACCACGTGGACAAGCGGTACAGGACCGAGCAGTGCGACGGTCATTACCGGTCTGGCCGGTTCCATCAAGCTCAGTGCCGCCGCGGTTGCTAACCCGAACCTGGTGCGTGATGGCGGTATTAACAATACCACTACCGACACTAGTTACACGAAGAATACCAGTGGTGACAGCGGCTACTCCACGCAGTTGGACGCCTATATTACCGCCATGAATACCAAGGCGAGCTTCGATGGCAATGCGGGCTCCAGCACCAATGCGACGCTCATGGATTATTCATCGAGCTCCATCGGCTGGCTCGAGGGCCAGCGCAGCACGGCAACGACAGCGGCGGAAAATACGTCTGCAGCTCTTTCGCGCTCCTCGAGCGCCTATTCGAATGCGACCGGCGTCAACCTCGACGAAGAGCTGACGCTGATGATGGATATCGAGCAGTCCTACAAGGCTGGAACGAAGATATTGAACGCAGTCAACGAGATGCTTCAATCGGTACTGGATATTGCGAGCTAAGCCATGAAACTATCTTTCATTTCGAGCAATGCCATTCAGAACGCGATGCGCCAGACGATCCGTCAGGCGCAGAATGAGATGACGAGCGCTTCGACGGAGGCAACCACGGGCGTCTACGCCGATATCGGAGTTGCGCTCGGTAGCAGCACTTCGCTCAACGTGAACCTGACGAGGGAAGTGTCGCGCATCGACTCCATCCTCAGCAGCAACTCCGTTGCGAACCAGCGCATGACGACATCGCAAACCGCCTTGACTGGCATGGGCACGCAGGCGCAGAACCTGATGGACCAGCTCGTGGCGCTGAGCGGCAATACCGACGGCAGCAGCGTCGCCCTGGCGCAGCAGGCCGCGACGTCGACTTTGTCGGGCGTCATCGCGTCCGCTAATACGATGGTCAATGGCGAGTATCTCTTTGCCGGAACCAATACCGACGTCCAGCCGATGACGGATTATTCGTCGACGGCGAACGCGAGTATTCAGTCGCAACTGACGGCTTACATGAGCAGCCAGTCTCCGGCGGTAACCGCATCGACCATATCTGCCGCGCAGATAAACGATTTCATCACCAATACCGTAGCGCCGATGTTCACGTCCGACACCGGCTGGGCCAATTGGTCGAGCGCGTCCGATCAGAATATGACGAGCCGCATCAATAATTCGGAAGTCGTGGAAACCTCGACGAATTCCAATTCCTCTGGCATGCGGTATCTGGCGCTTGCGACCAGCGTGACCAATGCGCTGATGGGAACGCCGCCTGGTCTCAACCAAAGCGCGGTGAATGCCGTCACGCAGCAGGCCATCAGTTATACGCGCCAGTCGATTGACGGATTGAACAGCCAGGCAAGTCAGCTCGGCCTCTCTCAGTCGCGCCTGTCGGATGCGAACACGACACTGAACGCCCAGAAGACCATTCTCAACACCAGTATCGGTGATCTGACCGGGGTCGATCCCTATGAAGCGTCGACCAAGGTCAACAGTCTCGAGACCCAGCTCGAAACGGCTTACACTATTGTTTCCAAGATCCAGCAGCTAAGCCTTGTAAATTACCTTTGATGATCAAAGGGAAGTAATGACCAGGAAGGATGCATGAATGTATCAGTTCTCATATGCGGAAGTCCTGCAGGATGCTGTGGCCGACGCCAAGGAACGAGAACGACAAGTTCTGGACCGGTCGGTAGCCCTTCTCTCTGCGGCCCGTGATGCGGGGAAATACGGCCGCGAAGCGATCGAAGCTCTCTTCTACACGCGACGCTTGTGGGTGAGCTTCGTCGAGGACCTGAAAAGTCCGGAGAACCAGCTCAACGTCGAACTGCGCGCCAACCTAATTTCGATCGCCATCTGGATATTGAAGGAATGCGAACGGATCAGGCGGCGCCAGTCGGAAAACTATCAAGGCATCATCGATGTCACCACCATCATCAGGGATGGACTTAAATGAAAAGTACGCTTCGCATATCGCTTAAAGCCGGGGAAAAGATCTTTATCAACGGAGCCGTCCTGCGCGTCGATCGCAAGGTTGCTCTGGAATTCCTGAATGATGTGACATTCCTGCTCGAGAACCATGTCCTCCAGCCAGAGGACGCGACGACGCCATTGCGTCAGCTCTATTTCATCGCGCAGATGATCCTCATCAATCCGGAGGGCAAGGAACAGTCGACGGCGATGTTCCGCAAGTCGATCGTCATGCTCTTGTCGTGCTTCCACAATGACGAAGTGCTGGCCGAGCTGAAGCGCATCGACGGCCTCGTTGCCACCGGCCGCGCCTTCGACGCGCTGAAGGCGATCCGCGGCCTTTACCCGGTCGAGGATAATATTCTGCACAACCAGGAAATGCCGGCGGCGACGATCGAGCACATTCGTCGGGAGATCGCTCCATGGCAGCGGTAGACGCCGTCAACAGCGCCAGCAGCAGCTCTTCCAGCAGTTCCTCGAGCAGCGCCGCCGCCGCGTCGGCGAGCGCCAGCCTGAATTACAACGACTTCCTGCAGCTCCTCATCGCGCAGATGCAGAACCAGGACCCGACCGACCCGATGGACGCCAGCCAGCAGATTTCGCAGCTGGCGAGCTTCTCCCAGGTCGAGCAGCAGATCCAGACGAACTCGCATCTGGAAACGGTTTTGCAGAACCAGTGGATCTCGCAGGCCTCTGACTACATCGGCAAGCAGATCATGAGCGCCGACGGCAAGACGACAGGCACGATCAAGGAAGTGACCGTCTATACGGACGGTATCATCGCCCAGACCGATGCCGGCGACAAGATTCTGATCCAGGCCGGCGTGACGATTGCTCCGGCGGGCACCACCATTGATCAGCCGACGTCGTCGAGCGATAGTAGCAGCAGTGATTCGTCCGATTCATCGAGCACGGATCAGACCAGCGGCACATGATGTGCCGCTGAACCGGGAGTGGACATGCCATGAATGAAGCCGATGCATTGGATATTTTCCAGGCGGCGATCTGGACGGTGCTGGTGGCTTCCGGTCCAGCGGTTATCGCCGCCATGGTTGTCGGTCTGGTCATCGCCCTGATCCAGGCGCTGACCCAGGTGCAGGAGGCGACTTTGACCTTCGTGCCGAAGATCGTCGCCGTCATGGTCACGATCGGCATCTCGGCGCCGTTCGTCGGCTCGCAGATTTCGATCTTCACCAATCTCGTCTTCTCCCGCATCCAATCGGGCTTCTGAGTTAGATCCGAAGGCCGTTCCCGGCCGGCGGATCATGCGCGCCGATGGCATCGGCCATGCTCGCGCAAGCTTCGATCTTTAGAGGTCGGTTCCACTAGGGCACGCGGGTCAGCCGTTTGCCTCCTCTCATGAAGAGACGGAACCGGTCGATGGCACAACCACCCGCAATAGCACTTCCAAAAGCCAATCCCAGCATTCGCGATATCGGGTTCGCCCTCGGTATCATGGTCATCCTGTGCGTGCTGTTCCTGCCGATCCCGCCGTTTCTGATCGACCTTGGGTTGGCTTTCTCGATCGCTTTCTCGGTGCTGATCCTCATGGTGGCGCTCTGGATCAAGAAGCCGCTGGAATTCTCGTCCTTCCCGACGATCCTGCTCATCGCTACGATGACGCGTCTGGCGCTAAACATTGCGACGACCCGCGTCATCCTCTCACATGGCTATGAAGGCCATGATGCTGCAGGCGGTGTCATCGCCGGCTTTGCCAGCCTGGTGATGTCGGGCGATTTCGTCATCGGTCTGATCGTCTTCCTGATCCTCATCACCATCAATTTCATCGTCATCACCAAAGGCGCGACGCGTATCGCGGAAGTCGGCGCGCGCTTCACCCTGGACGCCATTCCCGGCAAGCAGATGGCGATCGACGCCGATCTTTCGGCCGGCCTGATCGATGAGAAGGAAGCGCAGCGCCGTCGCCGCGAGTTGGAGGAAGAAAGCTCGTTCTTCGGCGCGATGGACGGTGCGTCCAAGTTCGTGCGCGGCGACGCGGTCGCCGGCCTTCTCATCACCTGCATCAATATCTTCGGCGGCATCATCATCGGCTATTTCCGTCACGGCATGCCGATCGGCCAGGCCGCCGACGTCTTCGTCAAGCTCTCAGTCGGCGACGGTCTGGTTTCGCAGATGCCGGCGCTGATCGTGTCTCTCGCCGCCGGTCTTCTTGTTTCGCGCGGTGGCACGTCCGGCTCCACCGACCAGGCGGTCATCAATCAGCTGAGCGGCTATCCGCGCGCGCTTGCCGTCTCGGCAGTGCTTATGGGCATCCTGGCCATCATGCCCGGCATGCCCTTCTTTCCCTTCATCCTCCTCGGTGGCCTGATGGCGACCGGCGCCTGGTTCATTCCGCGCCAGATCGAGGCCGAGAACAAGCTTCGCCGTGATGCCGAAGAGCAGAAGGTGATGCAGACGAAGGAAATGGAAAAGGATTCGGTCAAGTCGGTTCTGAAGACCGCCGAGATCGAGCTGGCGCTCGGCAAGATCGTCTCGACCCGCCTGCTCGGGGCCCATCAGGAACTGGCTTTCCGCGTCGGCAAGATGCGCAAGAAGTTCGCGACGCAATACGGCTTCGTCGTGCCGGAAATCAAGGTGATCGACGACATGGCGATTGCCGACAAGTCGTATCAGATCCGCATCCACGGCACGACGATCGCCTCCAACATGCTCCGCGTCGGCGAAGTGCTCGTCGTCACCGGCTCCGGCCGCAAGCCGACCGTTCCTGGCGACGAGATTCGCGAACCCGCTTTCGGCATGCCGGCTGTCTCCGTGCTCGAGGCCTTCACCGAGGATCTGAAGCGCGAAGGCTTCCAGCCGATCGACAACGTCTCCGTCGTCCTCACCCACATGAGCGAAGTCATCCGCAACAATCTGCCGGCGCTCTTGTCGTATAAGGACGTCAAGATCCTGATCGAGCGCCTCGACCCGGAATACAAGAAGCTCGCCGACGAGATCTGCTCGTCGCACATGTCCTATTCCGGCTTGCAGGCGGTGCTGAAGCTGCTGCTCGCCGAGCGTGTTTCCATCCGCAACCTGCATCTCATTCTTGAAGCGGTTGCCGAACTCGCGCCGCATGTCCGCAAGACCGAGCAGATCGTCGAGCATGTACGCGTGCGCATGGCGCAACAGCTCTGCGGCGATCTGGCCGACAACGGCGTGTTGCGTGTGCTGCGCCTCGGCAGCAAATGGGATCTCATCTTCCATCAGGCGCTGAAGCGCGACCAGAAGGGCGAGATCGTCGAATTCGACATCGATCCGCGCAGCCTCGAAGAGTTCAGCGAGCAGGCAGGCAAAGTTATCCGTGAATACATGGATCGCGGCATGCCCTTCGTTCTTGTCACGTCGCCGGAAACGCGCTCCTATGTGCGCATGATCATCGAACGCCTGTTCGCGACCCTTCCGGTCCTGTCGCATGTGGAATTGGCCAAGGGGATCGAGATCAAGATTCTAGGTTCGATTTCATGATAACCGACCCCCAGGGGACCATTCTGGCGCTGTTCGTCGCCTTCTGCCGCATCGGCGGCTGCATGATGGTTCTCCCGGGATTTTCCTCTGGCCGTGTCCCCCCGCAGATCAGGCTGCTGCTTTCCGTGGCCCTGACGATGGCGATCCTGCCGTTGCTCTGGAACACGATCTATCCGCAGGTGTCGAAAGGCGATGCGAATTATATCGGCCTCATCTTCACCGAAACCGTCATCGGATTGATGTATGGGATGATGGCCAGGATCTATACGCTGGGCCTGCAATTCACCGGCACGGTCATATCGATGATGATCGGCTTCAATGCGCCTGGCGGCGCCGATATCATCGAGGAATCGAACGAAACGTCGCTCACCAGCCTCGTCAGCTTTTGCGGGCTGATGATTCTCTTCATTCTGGATTTCCACCATTATGTCTTGCAGGCGCTGGTCGATTCCTATTCCGTCATTCCTTTCGGCGGTCACATCGAGCCGCGCGCCGCGCTGATCTCGATCACGGATACGCTGGAGACGACCTTCTTCATCATGCTGCGGCTGGCGAGCCCCTTTGTGCTTTACGGCTTGATGTTTCAGATTTCGATCGGCTTCATCAACAAGCTGGCGCCGCAGATCCCGATCTACTTCATCTCCACGCCATATCTGCTGATGGGAGGGCTGTTCATGCTCTATCTCACCATCGCGGCTTTGGTCAGTCAATTTTCCAGTGCGTTCCTTACCGTCTTCAATGGGCATTAGCCCGCGAACGGAAAGAGGACGTGGTCCGATGCGAGCGTAGCCGGAGTAAGGCAACCGGCGGGTAGGTGGCGATGGCGGAGAAAAACCGTTCAGAGAAATTGAAGCGCCTGGTCGCGGTGCAGCGGCATTTGGAGCGGATAGCAGAAAACGAACTTGCTGACACGACCCGCCAGCGCTCGGAAGTGACCGAATCGATGGAGCGGGTCATGGTTGCCATCGGCTCGGTCGATCCCGTGCATATGGCCTTCTCGATCCATTACGCCGAACGCTACGGCCGCCTGATGATCCGCGACCAGCAGCTGGAAAGCATCCAGAAGCTCATTCAGATGAAGGTCCAGCAGGAGCGTACCAAGGCCGATAGGCTGGAAGAGCATATGAAGGATGCCCGCGAGCTAGAAACGCGGGAGGCGGACGACAACGCCGTCTACGACATCATCGATCAGCGCTTCGCTGGCGCAACGCCAGCCTCCAGCAAGGTTCAAAAACCATAATCATCGCGATCATGGGGCAGGATTCGCATCGTTGGGTTGCCGGCCTGCTCTGACAGTTTGATTCGATATGCCCTGAGATGAGCGCTGAGCCGCGCATTTTCTGGTATGCGAGAATAGAAGGAGACGTGACGTGGCTATTTCGCCTCCGAGTGACTTGGTCCTCGATGTCGTCAAGGCGGCCAATCCCGCCGATGTCGAGGCAGCGCAAGCCAAGCTCGCCGCCAACAAAGCTGCCTTTGCGGCGACCAGCCTGGCCGAGAATGGCAACGGCTTCGGCGCGTCGGTGGACGCGCTCAACAGCGCCGCAACCCAGGCCGGTCTCGCCAATGCCAATACCCATGTGGCCGGGACGAAGGTTCCGCAGGCCTATCGCAAGTTCGAGTCGATGGTGCTGCAGAACTTCGTGAAGAACATGTTGCCGAGCAGCGAGACGCTCTACGGCAAGGGCTCGGCCGGCGAGATCTGGAAGGGCATGATGGCCGAGCAGTTGGGCGACACGATCTCCAAGAACGGCGGCGTGGGCATCGCTGAAAAAATGTACAAGGAACAGGTCGACAAGATGCGCAACACCGGCGCCATCCATACCGCGACCGATGAGAACGACAAGAAGATGGCGCTCAGCGCGATCACTGATTTTCAGCGCAAGACGCTGGCCGCCGCTGATGCCGATAACGACGGCAACAACAGCATCACCAACCAGAATTCGTTGACGTCCCAGAAAGCATGAGCGAGGTAACAAACATGGAAATGATGTCGCAGGACTATCGGATCAAGTCTGTCCTTGGCCGCCTGGAGATGATTATCGACAATGAGAACAACCGGATCGGCACCGACCCGGAATTCGATCTCAAGGTATCGAACGCGCACAAGAGCCGCTGCCTTTACGAATTGTCGATGCTGTTTCGCGATACCGATCCGGCAGATCTCGCCGCCACCCATATCGAGCAGCTGCATGATCTGAAGAAGAAGCTGGTTCTGAATGCTCGCCGCGTCGAGGCGCATCTCGAGGCGGTGCGGGCCGTCGCCGAGATCTTGAAGAATGCCGTGCAGAACGCCGATGCGGACGGCACCTATTCGCAGGAGCAATTCCGCGTCCGTGAGGCCGGATGATCAAGCTCGTCATCACCGGCCTGTGGGTCTGCGCCGTAACATTGGCCTCGGTCTATTTTTCGGTGCAGGTGGCGACGGCGCCCGCGATCAGCCCTGACGATGCCAAGAAGGCACAGCAGGAGCTGGTCAAGGGCGAATCGATCAACGTTCCCGTTATCGCCAACGGCCAGGTGACCGGCTATTTCCTGACGCGCATCTCCTTCATGATGGAGAAGGGCAAGGCCAATGCCCTCCAGATACCCTTGCCGGAGCTGACGACAGACGAACTCTTTTCGCTGCTGATCGGCAACAAGGCGATCGATATTGCGCACACGCAGAGTTTCGACGTTGCCGCCTTCCGCAGCGATTTGAAGAAACGCATGAACGAGCGGCTCGGCGGGGACTATGTCGCCGACGTGCTGATCGAACAGCTCGACTATCTCTCCAAGGAAGAGACCCATGGCGGGGAAAGCATCGGCAAGAGAACGGTCAAGCCCGTCAAGATCGTGCAGGATGCAGCCAAGGACAAGGCGCCCGGCGAATAATCGTGCGCCAGCCATAAGTTAGCTGCTTCACATGTTTATATAAGTAATTACTTACTATTAACGGGCATGCTTAACAGATCCCTGATGTCTTCCGGCAAATCCAAGCTTCCTTCCTAACGGAAAGTTGGATTTGTCTTGCTATAAGTACGTCCCAGCGATGCCTCGCAGTCGCCGCGCCGATGAACGGCGAGGGGCATGAGCTTGTGAGTACCGGCATCATGCGCGTTTGCGATGCCGGGCAGGAGGTTATGGGATTGAACCAGGTAGCCGATTTTGCCGTCGTTGCATCACGCCGCATGATCTTCGATCTGCCGGTGTGCGATCTTGACTGGGATGATGCGCTGACCTTCGTCAACGAGCTTGCCTCCCTGCCGGTCGGACAGACCTCCATCTCCTTCGTCAATGCCCACAACATGCTGGTCATGCTGCGCGACGACAACTACCGCAATGTCCTCGAGCGCAATCTGGTTCTCCCTGACGGCATCGGCCTCGACATCGCGTCGCGCGTCGCTCACGGCGAACCTTTCCCCGCCAATCTGAATGGTACGGATTTCGTGCCCGCGCTGCTGACTTTCATGGAGCGGCCGCGGCGGATCGGCCTCTTGGGCGGCAAGCGCTCCGTCGTGGAAAAGGCAGCGGAGAAACTCCGCCAGCATGCACCTTGGCATCAGTTCATCGTCGTATCGGACGGTTTCTTCGATCCGGCGCGAAGCAATGCCGTGACGGCGGAAATCCGCCGCCAGAAGATCGATATGCTGATCGTCGGCATGGGCACGCCGCTGCAGGAAAAATGGGTCGCCGAACATGTCGGGCCGCAACATGCGCGTCTCGTCCTGACCGTCGGTGCCTTGTTCGATTTCATTTCCGAGACGGTGCCACGGGCGCCGAGGCTCGTGCGGGCGATGCGCAGCGAGTGGTTGTTCCGTCTGGCATTGGAGCCGAACCGGCTATGGCGGCGTTACATGCTGGGCATACCGCAGTTCTTCTATCAGGTTGTCAGGCATCAGTTCGGCCGCAAGGAGCGCGTCCTTCGCGCAGAGCCGCATCCCCTGCCGCAGCGGCGCATCGCTCCGCCAGATAAATTAGCAAGTTAGTATTTGCGGGCTCGGCGTTAACTCTTTCTTTGGCATGAAATTTTAGAGTGGGTTAACCATTTGCATTGGTCCTGGACCATGTGCGCGAGATAGCCCGCTATGTTTGAAAGCAAAGCCAGGACCGGATTACACCCCGACGATGCGGAAACCTCAGAGGTTTCGCGGCGATCCGGCCGGCATGTTTCTCCCCACGGCGACGATGACGACCTGGGTAGCGTCGCCGGTCTGCGTGCCGCCAACGCCGACGACCCGCGCGATGCGCAATTGCGCGCCATCCTGCGCAGACGGTTGAATGGCGATCCCTTTCCGGTGTCGGGCCACAGACGATCGCTGGAGACCGGACCGGCCGCCGATCAGGCTGAACGTATTCGAGACGCCCTCGACGCGAAACGCCGACAGTTACAGGAGCAGGTCCCTGATCTTTTGGAATTCGTGCCTGATCTGCTTGACGGCGTAACGGAGCTTCCGCGGCAGGCTGCCGCCGTGCCTGTTGTCGCTGAACATGTATCTCGTGCCGGACGCTGGTCTTTCAGCATCCCGGCCCTCGGTTTCGTTTTCGCAACAGCCTTGGCGGGAGCGGCAATTCCCACCCTGCTTGCGCCGCCGCCGCGTTATGTTTCGCAGGCCGTTCTCCATGCGGAAGGCGAGGGTCGCGGACGTCAGGCCTTGTTGGATGTTGCGGCGAAGCGTGTCGTCGCGCCGTCCGTATTGTCCGACGTCGTTGCCAGGATGAAGCTTGATCGCGATCCGGAGTTTACCGGCAGTCGCGCCGGCGCCCTCGGTGTTGTGGTCGAACTGCTCTCCGGCAGCGGCAACGCGTCCGATGCGCCATCGCGCGCGCAGGCAGTGCTGCGCAAAGGCGTTGCCGTCGATATCGACGGTCAGGCAGGTCTGCTGCGTTTGATCGTTACGTCGGGCGATCCCGCAAGATCGGCCGATATTGCCAATAGGCTTGTTATCGCCACTCTCTATGATGCCGCGGTCGCAAACGCGGCTGGCACGTCGCTCGGGGTCGAGACGGCGGCCGATCGCAGCCGCAAGGACCTCGATCGCGCTTCCGCCGCTCTTGCCGAATTCAAGGCGCGCTATGGCGAAGACAAGATCATGGCGGCGGAGACGCTTCAGCGGCAGCGTCAGCAGCTGGACCTGCAGATTAGGGCAGCCGATCTGGCCGTGCGTACCGCCAAGGCCCGCCTCACAGCGGTCAAGTCGGCCACGCCGGCATCCGTGCTGAGCGGCGCGTTGTCGGGCGATCTTTCCTCCGCGGGCCTTGATGATCTGCGCAGCCGCTACAACGCCGCTAAGACGCAGCTGACGCAGCTTTCCGTGCAGCTCGGCCCGCGCCATCCGCGTCTGCTGGCGCAGCAGGCAACCGTCGACGATCTTGCCGCCAACATGCGCAGCCAGCTGCAGCAGCTGGCCGTCAGCAGCGAAGCGGCGGTTAAAGCGGCTGTTGAAAAGCAGGCGGCTCTCTCGGCGCAGATGACTGCCGCCAGCCAGACGGGCAGCGATGTCGATCTTACCCATCTCGCGCAGCTGCAGGATGCTGTCACGACAGCACAGAACCGCTATGAGGCCGAGCAACAGAATGCTGCCATGACGGTGTCCGAAGCCAGGCCGCCGCTGACGGTGCTATCCCAGGCTGTCGCGTCCGTTGCGCCGCTGGACGATCATCTCGCGAGTAATCAGGCGGCCGGCTTCCTTGCAGGCCTCGGCCTGGCCCTTTGTGCCGTGTTCCTGCGCAAATGGCTGGCGGGCGTCGAGCCCGCAGAAGACCACACGGTCGACGAAAACATCATGTCGGCAGGCCTCGATTTGCACCATGATGATGCCGCTCTCCCGTCATTTCTCGAGATCGCAGTTGAGCCGCCGGCTGCTCTCGTTTCGAAGGATACGGATCAGCTCGATGTCGCGGATGAGTGGGTCCGCATCCAGCAGGAGCTCGCGTCCTTGCGCGCCAAGGTCGAAACCTACGCGGTGCGCCGGCATCAGGACCGCGGCTGACCGCCTCATCGTTTTCCCTTGCAATTACCGCTTTCAGACACCATAGGGCGTTTGCAGGCAATTCCGTGCGGTGGATGGCCTGTAGATTGCCACCGAATTCATGATCGGGAGACGAGCGTGACGACAGTGATCGACGGGAGACAAGCAGCGGCATCGGTGATCGAGGCTGTGAAGGTTGCGGCTGCAGGGCTTGAGACGGAGAGCGGTGTGAAGACCGGGCTTGCGGTCGTCATCGTCGGCGATGATCCGGCCAGCCACGCCTATGTGAACTCCAAGAGCAAGATGGCCAAGGAATGCGGCTTCAAGTCGGTCCAGCACACGCTGCCGGCCGAGACCACGCAGGAGGCGCTTGCCGGTCTGGTGCAGTCGCTGAACGACGATCCCTTAATCCACGGCATTCTGGTGCAGCTGCCGCTGCCGAAGCATCTGGATTCGGATGCGATCATCCA